>DATKMK010000057.1:0-92213 GCA_035541895.1 Binatia bacterium
TGGCGACCGGATTCGGTCAACATCGTGTCGACCACGTCACGCGTTTGATACGCCAGCGACTCCAGCGTTGCGCGCACCACATGGGCGCGCGTGACCCCGCGCGTGAGGCCGAGCACGGCGCCGCGGGCTTGGGAATCCCAGTACGGCGCGCCGAGGCCAACGAAAGCGGGCACGACGTAGACGCCGAGGGTCGAGTTGACTTGTCGCGCCAAGCGTTCGGTTTCCGCGGCTGTCTTGATGATTCCGAGACCGTCGCGCAGCCACTGCACGGCGGCGCCGGCGATGAAAATCGACCCTTCGAGCGCGTACGCCGGACTGCCGTCGGCTGCGCACGCCATCGTCGTGAGTAACCCGCGGCGGGACTCAATCGCGTCGGCGCCGGTGAACAACAGCATGAAGCATCCGGTGCCGTACGTGTTCTTCACCAGCCCGGGCTCGAAGCACGCTTGTCCGAACAGCGCGCTTTGTTGATCGCCGGCGATCCCGGCGATCGGCACTTCTGCGCCGAAGACCTTGGCGTCGGTGGTCGCCACGACACCGCTCGATCGCACCACGCTCGGCAACACACTGGCCGGCACGTCGAGCGTGCGTAACAAGTCGTCGTCCCAGCGGCGCTCGCGAATGTTGTACAGCAAGGTGCGCGAGGCATTGGTGTAGTCGGTCACATGCGCGCGGCCACCGGTGAGTTTCCAGATCAGCCACGAGTCGATGGTGCCGAACGCCAGGTTGTCGGCCCGGGCACGGGCGCCCTTCACGTGATCGAGCAGCCACTTCACCTTGGTGCCCGAGAAGTATGCGTCGATGACCAGGCCGGTCTTGCTGCGGACGGGATCTTCGAGACCGTCGGCCTTGAGCGCCTCGCACGTCGGTGCGGTGCGGCGATCTTGCCACACGATCGCGCGATGAATCGCGCGGCCGGTCCGTCGATCCCACAGCACCGTGGTCTCGCGTTGATTGGTGATGCCGATCGCCGCGATCTGCGGCGGCATGAGGCGCGCACCGCGGAGCGCCGCCTTGATCACGCGCTGCGTAACCGACCAGATCTCCTCGGGATCATGCTCCACCCATCCGGGCTTCGGATAGTACTGGCGAAACTCCGAGTAGCCCCGCCCGCGCACGCGTCCGGCATCGTCGAACACCATCACTGTGGTGCCGGTCGTGCCCTGATCGATTGCGAGAACGAAGCGCGCCATCGGTATCCTCCCAAGGCGCCGACAGTCAAGGGTCGAGGGACGAAAGTCAAGGAACACCCGTCCGCATCGTGGGATAGCGGTCAAGAATCGGTGAAGACTTCACCCATGCTTCGACGGGCTCGGCATGAGAAATCGCATCCCGTTTGAACATCTCGTCTCCGCTCACCCTGAGCCGCTCAGGGTGAGCGGAAGGTGAACGTCGGGCGTGCTCGATGCGATGGGGATTTTGCCTGCCACAACCGACCGCGGCCCTATAGCTTCGCCACCGCGGCGGCCTCGATCCAACCGCGCTGATTGTCGAAGCGTGCCACCTGCAGCCAGCCTTCACGCTCGGCGACCACGCGCAAAAGGGCGCCGGGCTTCGCCGCGTAGTGCGCGGTGCCATTCGCGGAGGGTTCGAAGCGCACGGTTTGTTCCGTCGGTGCAACGACGATCGCGTAGGTCGGTAGATCGAGCGTCAGGAGTCGATAGACGCCCGACGACAGCGCCAGAACAAGCACGACAGCGACACCAGCCGAAGCAACGAACGCAGTGCGCTGCGCCGGCGCCATGAGCCGTCCCACCGTCAGCAGCAGCATCAGCAGCGTGTAGGCGACGCTTGCAGCAATCAGCAACTCGTCACTGCTCATGCGCTCGGCGAGCGGAAACAGCAACCGGGCATAGATCGGCGTCTCCTCGGCCGGATCGCTGAGCGAACGGGCGTACTCGAGGTTGGCGTGGACATCGGGATCGCGGGGGATCAGGCGCCGGGCGCGCTCGTAGTTGAGAATCGCGCGGCCGACGTCTCCAGCCTTGAAGTGTGCGTTGCCCAGATTGAAGTAAAGATTGGCGCTGTCGCGTCCGCCGCTGAGAATTCTCTCGTACTCTTTCGCTGCGTCCGCGTAGTGTTCTTCGGAATACAGCCCGTTCGCATGGAAGAAGACGGTGTTGGGACTCTCACTCGTAGCGGCGACGGCGATTCCGGCGAGCAGCGCGAGCGCTGCCAGCGCCGCCATCGATCGCGCCAATCCGCGCTCGCGTTCGAGCGCCTGCACGATCGCGTCGGCGCGCTCGATGGTCCGCTGCATATCGCCGTCGCTCGACGCGGACGGGGCGAAGCGAACCCGCTCGCAGGTCGCGAAGAATTCCTGCAGCTCGCCGGCAACCTGCGGCGACAGCCCGCGCGCGCGCAGGCGTTCGGCGGCCGTGTCGGCGGTCACGCTGCCCGGCGGCAGATCGAGTTTCGCCGACAAATACTCGCTCACCGCCCGCGCCACCGCATCGTAGAACGCCGCCTGGTTGCCGGCTTGCAGGACCGACCGTGCGGCGGCGATCGCTTGCCTGGCCTCGCGCCCAGCGCGGGTGAAGCGTGCGTAGCGGACATCGCCGCGCAGTCGGCTGCGCCGTCGATCGTAAAGCACCGCAGCAATCCAGCCGAGCAACGGCAGCGGTTGATACAGCCAGAACCACACGCTGCGGTACGAGCGCGCACCGATCGGCGTGAACTCGCCCGGGGCATCTTTGATGAACACGATGTCGCGGCCGAGGGTCTCGGAGCGCGGCGTCGGTGCGACGACCGGCGCCGCCCCCACGATTTGCGGTGCGGCTTGCGCTTGCGCGGAAGCCCGCACGGTGAGGGCGATCGCCGGGCGCGTGATAGTCTGATAGGCGCGCGTCTCGGGATCGAAGAAGCTGAACCGCAACTCCGGCAGCGTCGCCCCCATCTGCTGCGGGATCACCACCTGCTCGAACACCTTTTCTTGCGCGCTGTGACCGGCTTGCGCTTGCGCCGGATACACTTTGAGCGCGTCGCTCGCTGCGATCGCCGGTGTCGCGACATTTTCGAGATTGCCGACGCCGCGAATCGTCATCGTCACCGTCACCGGATCTCCGACGTTGAGTTCGAGCGGCGCCGCCTTCACCTCGAAATCGAAATGACCGACGGCTCCGGAAAAATCCGCCGGCTTGCCAGTGTCCGGCAGCGGCAGGACGGTCAGGGTGAGCGCTTCCGATTGCAACTCGAGCGGCCGGCGCTCGGCGCCGAAGAACTGATCGAAGAACATATCGCCGCCGCGGCGGCGGGTGAGCACGCTGAGCGGCATCTTCACCGGACCGACCGTGAGCGACCCGCTGCGCAGCGGCGTCAGCGCGGTGGCGAAGTCGACGACTTGAAACGCCCCCTGCGCCGTTTGCTCCTGGCGTTGCTGCGGCTCGGGGAACTTGTCCAACCCGAAGCCGTCGCCGGCGATCGTCGGGTACTGTAGGTCGGCGACGCGCACATTGCCGACCAGCAGCTTGACGGTCAATGGAATGCGCTCGTGCAAATAGACCTCGGTCTTCGGCGTCGACATCACCAAGCGCAACTGCTCGCCCGACGGCGCGCCACCTTGAGCGGGGGCCCGCGCGCCGGCGGCGAGTCCTTGGAGACTGACGGTCCCCGCGTCGTACGTCTTGCCATTGTACTCGACGCGAATCGGGCCGAGCGTGAACGTGCCTTCCTTGAGCGCGGCCACCGAGAAGTGATGCGTCACCGATGCCGACATCTGCCCGTTGACGATCGACACCTGCGTCGACGGGCCGACGTATCGGACGCTCAAGCCGTCCGGACTGCTGAGCGACGGTGCGGGCGTGTTCTGCGCGCCGTTGATCTCCACCGCTAAATCCACCGGATCACCGACGCGCGCTTGCGTACGGTCGAGTCGCGCGCGAACGCTGATGTCGGCGAACGCGGTATGAACAAGACACAGGCCGACCAGGAGCGCCCGAACCAGGAACCGTGTGACCGAGCCGCGCACGCGAGCGTCTCACCAATCCTGTGCCGGTTCGGCCACCGCTGCACCTTGCAGCTTCTTGATCACGTCGGCCGGCTGCACTTCTTGATCCCGCTGTGAGTCAAGCAGCGCAGCCGCTTCCTGCTGCGACATCTCGCCGTCCTTCTTTTCCGCCTGCTCCACCGCGCCGCCGGCTGGCTGCTGTTGTTGCTGCTGCTGGTCCGGCTGCTCACCCTGTTGCTTCTGATCGGGTTGCTGTTGTTGCTGCTGATCGCCCTGCTGGTCTTGCGCGTGTTGCTGCTGATCTTGCTGCTTCTGCTCCTCCCCCTTTTGCTGATCTTGGTTCCGCTGATCCTGGTTTTGCTGCTGGTCCTTCTGCTGCTGTTGCTCTTCCAGCTTCTTCTTGAGGTCGGTCAGTTTCTTTTCGACGAACTCGTGATTGAACTTGAGGTCGAGGTCGGCCGGATCAGCGCCCATGCCGCGGCGATACATCGCCAGCGCCTCAGCGTAGTTGGTCAGCGCCGTTTTCGGGTCGGCGGTCTCGGCGGCCTCGCCGAGTTTGAACTTGGCGTTGCCGATCCCGAGCGCGACGCGCGCGGTTCGCTTCGGATCATCGTCACTCGTCGGCACTTGCGAAAACGCCTTGATCGCGTCGTCGTACTTGCCTTGCTTGTACGTCACGACGCCGAGGTTGTAGTGTAACTGTGGCGAGTCGGGTTGATCGACGAGCGCTTCATTGTACTTGCTCACCGCGTCGTCGTATTTGCCCGCGGCATAGAGCTGATTTGCCTGCCTTCCGCCGGCATACGGATCGAGCCAGGCGATGCAGCCAACGGTGAACACCAGCATACTGATGGTCCGTACGCGAGCGAATTGCAGGATGGGGATCCCCCTCACGTCGCCTCCTTCACGCCGCGGCGCCACCAGCGACGACGCGCGACAACGCGACGCTCGCCGATGAGCGGTTCGATCAACAGCAGAACGAGCGCCAGCGCGAGCGGAATCTGAAAACGGTGCTCAAAGCGGCGTTCGAGCGTACTCGCAAGCTCGCGCTTCTCCATTTTCGCGATGTAGTCGCGATACAGCTCCGTGAGTCCCAACGACGCGCCGGCCGCGTGCAAGTAGACACCGCCGGTGTCGACCGCGATTTGCTTGAGCGTCTCCTCGTCGAGCCGCGACTTTACCACCTGGCCCTTGCGGTCCTTGAGGAAGCCGCCCGACTCGCTCGGGATCAGCTCGCCGTCGGATGTACCGATGCCGACGGTGTAGATCTTCACGCCGCGATCGGCGGCGCGCTTGGCGGCGTCTTTCACATTGCCTTCGTGATCCTCGCCGTCGGTGATCAAGACCAACGCCTGGTGGCTCCCTTGCCGCCCCTCGAAGGCCTCGAGACTGACGTCGATCGCCTCGGCCAGCGCCGTGCCACCCTTCGGAATGATGCCGACTTCGATCGCGTCGAGGCTCTGCGCAAACGCGCCGTAGTCGAGGGTCAGCGGACTCTGCACGAACGCGCTGCCCGCGAACGCGACCAAACCGACCCGATCGCCGTTGAGTTCGGCGAGCAGATCCTGCACCGCGAGCTTCGCGCGCGCGAGCCGGTTCGGTTTGACGTCGATCGCCAGCATGCTGCGCGAGGTGTCGATGGCGACGATCAGGTCGATGCCCTCGCGCTTCACCTCCTGCCAGCGGAATCCCCACATCGGGCCGCCGATGCCGACGACCAGGAGCAGCGCCGCCAACGTGAGCATCGCCGCCCGCAACGTTCGCCGACGCGCATCGACATCGGGAGCGACGGCCGGAAGCAACGCCGCGACGACAAAGGCGTCGAGTGCGCGGCGTCGTCGCCGGCGTGCCCATACGAAGAACGCAACCAAAGCTGGGGCCAACACCAGACCGATCAAGCTCAACGTGTCGCGCCAGAGAATCACGGCAATTTCCTCAGCACGGTTTCACTCAGTCCGATTTCAAGCAGCAACAACCCGAGCGCCGGCCACGCAAGCCAGGCATACAACTCGCGGAAATCCAAGAACTGCGGCGCCTCGAACGGCGTCTTCTCGGTGCGATCGATCTCCTCGTAGATCTCGCGCAAGCTCTTGGTGTCGGTGGCGCGGAAGTATCGGCCGTTGGTGGTGGTCGCGATCTTCTTCAACGTGTCTTCGTCGATATCCACTTCCATCGGCCGGTAGACTTTGTTGCCGAAGAGATCCTGCGCCGGATACGGCGCGACGCCGCGGGTGCCGGCGCCGACGGTGTAGACTTTGATCTTGAGCGCGGCGGCGGCTTCAGCCGCGGTTTGCGGCGTGATGCGGCCGGCATTGTTCTGGCCGTCGGTGAGCAACACGACGAACTTGGTCTTGGCGGTTGACGGCCGCAATCGATTCACTGCCGTCGCCAGGGCCGAGCCGATCGCAGTTCCGTCTTCGATCATGCCGACCTTCGCGCGTTCGAGGTTTTGGAGCAGCCAGCCATGGTCGAGCGTCAACGGGCATTGCGTGTAGGGCCGCGCCGCAAACAACACGAGCCCGATGCGGTCCTCCGGGCGAGCGGCGATGAAATCCTTGACCACCGACTTGACCACGTCGACGCGATTGGCACGTGAGCTACCGAGGGTGAAATCTTCGGCCAACATGCTGCCGGAAAGATCGACGGCGAGCACGATGTCGACGCCTTCGCGATGCACCTTGGTCGCCGCGGTACCGAGTTGCGGGCGCGCCAGCGCGATCACCAGCAACACGAGCGCGATCGCGCGCAGCAACCCGAGCACGGCACGCCGGCGCGCAGCCCCGGCCGGCGCAACCGCGCGCAACACCGCGAGCGTCGGGTAGCGCAACGCGGCTTGGCGCTCAGCTCGCCGGTTCCACGGCACCACCAGCGGGACGAGACCGAGCAGGAGCAGGAACCACGGGCTAGCCAACCGCACGCAGCTTCTCCTCCTCGCGCGCCGGCAGCGCGCCGGCGGCGGTCTCGTCGATGAAACGCCGCGCCGCCGCGAAGGCGCGCTCGCTGTCGGCGATGGTCGGCACATGCTTCGCGAATTTGACCAGATCCGATTCGCTGAGAAACTCGCTCAGCAATCCGCGATGGCTGCCCTGCAGGTGACCGCTGCGCGCGCTGCCGAGCAGGAACTCTTCGGTGGTCATCTCCGGCGCCCGGACGCCGAAGCGATGCTCGATATACGTGCGCACGATGTCCGAAAGCCCCGAGTAGTATTCCTTGAATGCGCCTTGCTCGACCAAGCCGCGGCGCTGCAGGCGCTTGAGTTCGTCGAATGCGACTTCGTGCGGCGGCTTCGGCGGCGGGGCGGGGCGTGCGCGGCGTGAGCGATTCAGGACGCGATACAGAACGAAGCCCAACCCAACCAGCCCGGCGACCGCACCGCCGACGAGATAGTACGGACGCCAATCGACGGGGAAGTCTTCAGGCCCGCCGACGTCGCGCACATCGGTTACGTTTCCGGCTTTCGCCAGCAGACTCTCGATCGCGACGCCCATTTCGTACGCCGGCGCCTCCTTCAGTTCTTCGCCCGGCTGGCGATAGAACACGGGCGGCGACTTCACCAAGTGCTCGCCGGGACTGTAGCCAACCAGCGTGTACCAACGTGTGACGATGGTCTTGCCGTCGCGTTGACTCGGCGGAACATCGCCGAAATCGACAATGTCGAAATCACCGAGTTTCTCGGTCGGTTGGGTGATGACGACTTCGACATCTTTCGGCGCCGCCACTTCGACGGTGTAGCGAAAGCGCGTGCCGATGGTGATGACGTCCGGCTCGGTCGTGGCGTGGATTTCGATCGGCGACGTTTCGGGTGCAGGCGTCGGCTCGTCGTCCGAGTACGCGACCGTGGCCGCCGTCAGCACTGCAGCAACAGCGATCCCCCAGGCGTTGCGCGGCACCCTACGCCTCCCGACGTTCCAAATTCGATCAGCCATACGCCATCAGCGCCACGCGATTTCACTGCCTCCGTTCGCGCATGCGGAAGAAGCGCAGCAACGATTGGGTGTACGGCTTGTCGGTGTCGACGAGAATCGCGTCGACGTCGCAACTGCGCAGCATGCGATCGCGCTCCGCCCGCGCCGTCGCGGCGTGCTTGGCGAACCTGTCCCGAACGCGAGCGTCGCCGGTGTCGACGACGTAGCGTTCGCCGGTCTCGGCGTCTTCCAGCTCGACCAAGCCGACCGGCGGCAGAGTCGCTTCGCGCGGATCGTTGAGCACGACGGCAATCAGGTCGTGCCGGCGGGCAGCGATTTTGAGGGCCTGGCGGCATTTGGGATCGAGGAAGTCGGACACGATGAACACCACGCAGCGCCGCTTGGTGACGCGGCCGAGATGTTCGAGCGCGGCGGGAATGTCCGTCCCGCGGCCCGCGGGACGGAGCGACAGGATCTCGCGAATCACGCGCAGCACGTGATGCGTGCCCTTGCGTGGTGGCAGCGCCAGCTCGATGCGGTCGCTGAAGATCAGCAGCCCGACTTTGTCGTTGTTAGTAATGGCGGAGAAGGCGACCAACGCCCCCAACTCGGCCGCCAGCGTGCTCTTGAGTTGCTTCACCGAACCGAAATGCGTCGATGCGCTCGCGTCGATCAGCAACATCACCGTCAGCTCGCGCTCCTCCGCGTACCGCTTGACGTGCGGTATGCCGGTGCGCGCGGTGACGTTCCAATCGATCGTGCGAATTTCGTCGCCGGGCTGATACAGCCGGACTTCGGCGAACTCCATGCCGCGTCCCTTGAAGACACTGTGGTACTGCCCGGCGAACAGATCGGTCACCAGATGACTGGTGCGAATCTGAATCTTCCGAACCGCCTTCAGTTGATCGGTCGTGAGTCGTGCTGGTGAATCGTGTACGGAGGCTGCTGCGCTCATCCCCTCACCCTAACCCTCTCCCAGAGGGAGAGAGAACCCGATGGCTTACGGTACGGGGACCCCGTCGAAGACGCGCTTCACGACTTCATCGGCGTCGATCTCTTCGGCCTCGGCTTCGTAGGTGACGATCACGCGATGGCGCAGGACATCGGGGCCGATCGACTTGACGTCCTGCGGCGTGACGTACCCGCGCCCTTGCAGGAACGCGTGGGCCTTCGCGGCCAGCGTGAGGTACAACGTGGCGCGTGGGGAGGCGCCGTACTCGATCAGCGGCGCGAGGTCGAGCTTGTAGGCCGCCGGATCACGCGTCGCGAACACGATGTTGATGATGTACTCCTTGATCTTGTCGTCGATGTAAATCTGATCGACCAGCGAGCGCGAGCGCATGATGTCGGCGGTGTTCACCACCGCGGCGGCACCGCGATGATTGCCGGTTGCGGCCATCCGATCGAGGATCTGCCGTTCTTCTTCGCGCGACGGATAGTCGATGCGCAGCTTGAGCATGAACCGATCGATCTGCGCTTCCGGCAGTGGGTAGGTGCCCTCCTGCTCGATCGGATTTTGCGTCGCCAGCACCAGAAATGGCTCGGGCAGCGCATGGGTCTCGTCGCCGATGGTGACCTGATGTTCCTGCATGGCTTCGAGCAGCGCGCTCTGCACTTTGGCCGGCGCGCGGTTGATTTCGTCGGCGAGGATGATCTGCGCGAAGATGGGGCCCTTCTTGGTGGTGAACGATCCGTCGCGCGGGCTGTAAATCATGGTGCCGATCAGATCGGCGGGCAGCAGGTCCGGCGTGAATTGGATGCGGCGGAAGTCGGCGGCGATCGCTTGCGCCAGCGTCTTGACCGAGAGCGTCTTGGCCAGTCCCGGCACGCCTTCGAGCAGCACGTGGCCGTTGGCGAGCAGGCCGATCAAGAGGCGGTCGATCAGATATCGTTGCCCGACGATGACGGTACCGACTTCCTCGCGCAAACGATACGCGAAGGCCGAGGCTTCTTTCACTTGATCGTTGATGGTGGAAATCCCAGCGTCCATGCTCTCCTCATGCGAATGATTGGCTGTGGCAAACCGTCCGGAGCGCAAGCTCCCGCGCGCTGTTTTGACGACGAGATTGGCCGAGCATTCGAACGGCGTAACGAGCCGGTGAGGGGGGTCGACGAATCTCGACCCCCACTCACGAGTCACGGCTCACCACTCACGGCCTCGTGTGTAGCCACGGCTACCAGCGTGGTCAAGTCGTTCGCCATTTGACTGCGGCGCCTCGACACTGAACAATGCGCGCGACCGAGACCTCCAGCCTCAGAGTTTCAGTATGCCGGCCTCCCAGCTCTTCTTTGTCATCGGAAAAGGCGGTGTCGGCAAAACCACCGTCGCCGCCGCGATTGCCCGCGGGGCCGCGGAGCGCGGGCGGCGCGCGCTGCTGGTGGAAACCGCTGCCGACGGACGGCTGGCGCAATTGTTCGGCACCCGTGACCTCGGTGTCGAGCCGCGACGGTTGGCGGCGCGCATCGCCGCCGTGCGCGTCGAGCCGCGGCAACTCGTGGAAGCGTATTTCACGCGCTTGTTGCGAGTGCCGATGCTGGTGCGGCGGCTGCTCGCCAGCACGTCGTTCAACGCGCTGACCACCGCTGCGCCGGGTGTGACCGAGTTTCTGCTCCTCGAGCGCGTGCTCGATTGGGTCGCGCCGGCGGGATTGCTGGCGCGGCAGACATACGACTTGGTGATCGTCGATGGACCCGCCACCGGCCACGCGCTCACGCTGCTCCGCACCCCGCGAAACTTGGCGAGCATGGTACCGGGCGGGCCGATCGGCAGCACCGCGCGCCGGCTGCTCGCGCTGTTCGGCGATGCGACACGCACGCGCGCCGTGTTGGTCACCATCCCCGAGGACCTCGCCGTGAACGAGACGCTCGAGGCGCACGCGGCTCTGGTTGACGATCTCGCCATGCGCGTCGAGCGAACGATTTTGAACCGGGTTTTTCCGCGACGTTTTTCCCGCATCGACATCGCCGCACTCGCCGGTGCCGACGGCGAACCGGGCCCACTGTTGGCTGCGGCGCAATTCCAAATTGCGGCGCGCCGCGGCGCCGAGCGGCACCTCGGCCGACTGCGGCGCTCGCTGGGAACGACGCCGCTGGTCCTTCCCAACATTTTCACCGAAGGACTGACAACGACGCAGCTCGACAGCGCGGCGCGCCGGGTGTGCACCGCGTTGCTCGCGTAGCCGGTACGTTGAAGCATCGGACATGAAGGAAGCGCGAGTCACCCACCCCAGTCACTCGTTCCTGCGCAAGCGCTTGCTGGTGTGCGTCGGTACCGGCGGGGTCGGCAAGACCACGGTGGCTGCGGCGCTCGGCGTCGCCGCCGCGCTGCAACGCCGGCGCACTGCAGTGATCACATTCGATCCGGCCCGACGGCTCAAGGATGCGCTCGGGCTCACTCGCCTCACCACCGAGCCGCACCCGGTGCCGCTGGGATCGAGCAGCCCGGGGATGGAGTCGCTCGATGCGATGGCGCTGGACACCAAGCGCGTCTTCGATGCCGTGGTGCGGCGCTTCGCACCCACGCCGGCGGTCGCCGAACAGATTCTGGCGAACCGCCTCTATCAGCAACTCTCCAACGAGTTGGGCGGCTCGGCCGAATACATGGCGATGGAGAAGCTGCACGAACTGTTGCACCACGCACACTATCAGCTCGTGGTGGTGGATACGCCGCCCAGCTCGCACGCGCGCGAGCTGCTCGCGGCGCCGACCAGATTGGGCGAGCTGCTGGCGTCGCGGGCGGTGAACTTCTTGAAGAGTCCGGCATCGCTGTTGAGTGGAAGCGGCGGGGTTGCGCGCCTGACGCTCGCGGCGGTGCTCAAGGTGCTCGAACGCTGGACCGGGTTGAGTCTGCTGCAGGACCTCGCGGGTTTCGTCGAGGGCTTCGAATCGATGATCGCCGGCTTTCAGACTCGCGCCGACGAAGTCGCCAAACTCCTGCGTGCGCCCAGCACGGGATTCGTATTGGTCACCACGCCCGAGCCCGACGCCGTGGCAACCGTCATCGAGCTACATCGCGAGTTACGCGAGTCGGGCTTCCGCGTCAGCGGCGTGGTCGCCAATCGCGTGGTCGCGTTCCCACATCGACGCAACGTCGACGCCGAAGCCGCGCTGTGGCCGGCACGGCTGCAGCGCAAGCTGCTCGCCAACTACGCGGACCTGGAGACCCTGTCGCGCCGCGATCGGCGCACGCTCAGCGCTCTCCACGACGCCACTGGTCTGCCTTTGCTCGCAGCCGTACCGATGCTGCGCGAGCCGCCGCAATCGCTGGCGGCACTGCAGCGGTTTGCGAGCTATTTGGAATGAGGCCTGGTCTCAAACGCTCGACGGACCTTCGGCGTCAGAGATCACACGTTGGATCTCAGATGTTGAACGTTGGACCTTCTGTCGCGGTTTCGGTTTTGTCGCGCTGGCCGCCAGCAGGCGGTCGAGTTTCATATTGAGGTTGAGGATGCTGCCTTGCAGCGCTTCGATCTTGGTCAGCAGCTTATGATAATCGGCGCGCGACGGCAGGTTGAGGAGCGAGAGCAGCGTTTGCATATTCCGATCAATCTGACCTTTGGTTTGCGCCGCGCGGCGGATGGTCTTGCTCACACCGTCGGTCACAGTGCGATTGCGGAACAATTCTTCCAGCACTTGCCCGGCGGTCTGTTCGCCGCGCTCGATCAACCATTGCAGCACCCCGACCGGTTCACGATGGGAGGTTTTTGCCGGCATCGACTTGCTTTATAGTGAGCTGCCGCGCAGAACGTCAACCATGCATTGGTCCGAGGTCCTCAGCTCGCTGTACGGCTTGCGCTGGGTCAGCGGCAATCTCGACGCTGCCACGGTCGTACGAACCCTGCTGGTGATCAACACCTGCAACGCCGTCATGTGTCGCCTGTTCGCGCACAACAACGGCTACGACAAGAAGTGGTGGACGGTGCTGGGCTTCGTCTTCGGCATCTGGGCGGTGGCGGTCCTGATCGTGTTGCCGAAGCGGACTCAGTCGGGCTAAGACCTGCCCGAAGTGCCGGCCATCATCGACAACATGACTGTCCGGCTTGCGGACGCGCTCAGGCAGGTCCTCCCTGAAGCGCACTCATGCGCGTTCCCACGAGCCGACACAACCATCCAGGAATGCGAGATCGACGAGCGTGTCGACCGCCTCGGAAACGCCAGAAGATCAGGCAAGCCAATGGCGATGGTGACTTCATCGATCCCGTGTTGATGAGCAAGATCGAGTGCGTGCAATCAACAGTTCTCAACCGCCTGAGTCACTCCGGAACGCCGACGCTGGTATCCAGCGAAGTCAAGGCGCCACTGGACGCCGGTACTGTCCGAAGTAGGACAGTACCTGGACGCCGTGCCGAAGCTGCAAAGCCACCCGTTTCGCAATTCGAGGCATTCTCCGACTGAAAGCGGATGAAATCACTCACCGAGCTTCGGCATCAACTTGCCGCCGGCCAGTTCGACTTCAGCCGGGACGCCTTTCCGGCGGGCGGTCGAGCGTAACATCAGCGACGACGAAATTCGCACCGCCGGCGGCCACGCCGAGGTGATCGAGGAACATCCGGAGGACAAGTATTCGCCCAGCGTTTTGCTTGTGGGCTTTACAGCCGCTGGCCGTCCGCTGCATATTCAGGTCTCGATGGCTGACTCGGAGACGACCAGAATCATCACACTGTATGAACCAGACCCAGCCGAAGTGTGAGTCGCGACGGGTGATCCGCAAACGGGGGAGTGCTGAGGTTATGATCGTTGGAATCGGGGTTGATCTGATTGAAGTGCCGCGGATTGCGGAGGCGTTGGGAAATCGGCGGACGGGGGCGCGGTTCGAGACGCGGGTGTTCACGCCGGCAGAGATCGCGTACTGTCGCAAACGACGAGGTTCCTTGGAGAGTTTTGCCGCCCGCTTCGCCGCCAAGGAGGCAACGATGAAGGCACTGGGCCGCGGCTACCTCGGCGGCGGCATCGGCTGGCTGCAGATCGAAGTCGTCCGCGGCCGCGGCCGCCCGCGTCTCGCCCTCACCGGGCGTGCCAAGGAACACGCCGATTCACTCGGGGTCACCCGCTTCCACTTATCGCTGACGCATACTTCGGCATTCGCGATCGCGTATGTGATTGCAGAGGGGTGAGTCGTGAGTAGTGAGTGGCCGGAAATTCCTTTCCTACTACTCACGACTCACCCCTCACCCCTCAACACGCTGCGCACGACGTGCACGTGGTCGTATCGCACGGCGGCGTCTGACGAGCTGCCAGCGCTTTGCGCCGCTCGACCCACAGGTAGCTCTTGGCGATGCGGTGATCGATGAAGTCCCACGGCATCCGCTCGGCGTCGCCGTAGCGGCGATGCACGAAGCCGTCGGGATGCGGCAGAGCGGCGAACTCGCCGCGTTGCCAGCGTCGCAGCACGTGCCACCAGTCGCCGTCGGCCGCGTCGATGGCTTCGAGCACGACGCCGAGACGGCGGTCGCCGCGCGAGAGTAACGTCTGAAAGTACGCCTCGCGCGGCGACTCGATGTCGAGTTTGACGTTGGGGACTTTGCCGAGCGCCTTGCGGAGTTGTTGGATCTTGAACTTGAGGCACGGCAGCGTGTCCATCGGCTCCCACTGAAACGGCGTCCACGGTTTGGGGACGAACGGATTCAGCGACACGATGATCTTGCCGACCCGGCCGCGGGCGCGGCCGGCTTCGCACAGTTGCGTGCGCAGCTTCAACGTGAGATCGGCAATCGCCAGCACATCGTCGATTTCTTCCGTCGGCAGACCGAACATCGAGTAGATCTTCAAGTCGCGGACACCCTCGCCGACCAGCAGCTCGGTGGCGCGCAGGATGTCGGCTTCGGTGAGATTCTTGTTGATCACCCGCCGCATGCGTTCGGAACCGGCTTCGGGAGCGATGGTGACGCTCCGGTTCTGATTCCGCACGAGTGCCGCCGCAAGCCGCGGGGTGACACAGTCCGCTTTCAACGACGAGGGCGACAATCTCCCGCCGGCGTCGGCGGCGATCTCAGTCAGTACATCGACCCCGGACACGCTCGCCATTTCGGCGCCGACCAATCCAATGGTCTGGCGCTCGGCGAGTCCGGCGCGCACGCTGGCGGCGAGTTGTTCGACGCCGCGGGTGCGGATCGGACGGTACATGTAGCCGGCCGCGCAGAAGCGGCAGCCCCACTGACACCCGCGGCTGGCTTCGACCATCACCATGTCGCCGAAGACCGCTTCGTCGGTGAGGACGCGGCTGGTGGTGGCGAACCGGTTCAGATCCCAGACAAGTCGCCGCTCGACCATGGGCGAGCCGGGGCCGGCGTAATCGAGACCGACGGTGACCGGACCATCGAAGCGCGGCGCGTAGAAGGCGGGGACATACGCGCCGGCGACGCGTTCGGCGGCTTGCCGCAACCCGTGATCACGCTCGACTCCGGCCGCATGCGCCTCGCAGTACAGGGCCAAGAACTCCGGCAACATCTCTTCCGCCTCACCGATCAGGAAGAGGTCGATGAAATCCGCAATCGGCTCGGGATTGAGAAACGTCGCCGGTCCGCCGGCGACGATCAATGGATGGCCGCTGCGCTGCGCGCTGCGCACGGGAATCCGCGCGAGCGACAGCAGACGTGCAACGTGCCAATAGTCGACCTCGAACGAGATCGAAAAGGCGATGATGTCGAAGTCGGTCAACGGTCGATTCGACTCGAGCGATCGCAGCACAGGGGTCGGTGCATTGTCGTCATCGGGCAGAAACGCGCGCTCGCAGACCACGCCGGGAAACTGGTCGCAGAGTTCGTACACCGCGTGAAAGCCGAGATTGCCCATCGCCACCGCGTAGCGATTGGGGTAGGCGAGACACACGCGCACGGCCGCGTCGGCCTTCTTTGTAAACAAGATCCGCTCGCGCGCGTAGCGGGCGCGTGCCCGTTCTTCCTGCTGCCAGTTCGACAGTGCCGCGTTACTCCGTGCCTCGACTTATAGCCGTGGCGCACCGGGGCAACAACCGCGGCTCACGCGACCGGATCTTGCCGCAGCTCGACCGTGTTGCCGTCGGGATCGAGCACCCACATCTGATCGCCGGCGTCGAGCACGTCGAGCCCGAGCCGTTGCAGTTTCGCGCGCATCGCCGGTACGTCGACGCTAACGGCGAAGTGCGGATCGCTCGGATTGATGCGGTGCTCGGCGCGCGCCAAGCCGTCGCGTTGGATCAAGTGGAGCTGCCCTTCACCGAGCCCATACCACATACCGGGAAAGCCGAAGTTGGGACGCTCGATCGGCATGAAGCCGAGAACTTGTTCGTAGAACTCGCGCGCACGGGCAACGTCGGCGACGCAGATCGATGCGTGATGCAGGACGGGGTTGTTCATGCCCCGCTGATAGCACAGCGGCTCGCGTTGATAGAAGACAGGTGGTGTACGGCCTCTGGCTGATGGCCGATGGCATAGGGCTCCGGACGCTACGCGATCCGCCATCGGCGATCGGCAGGGTCGCGCAAAGCGTTGACAGGTGAGCGTGGAACGTGTCTGAACCGGGCCGATGGCGATTTACCTCATTCGTCACGGCGAAACGGCATCGAATGCCGCACGGATCGTGCAAACGCCCGAGACGCCGCTGAGCGAGCGTGGCCTCGCGCAAGCCGAACGGCTCGCGCAACGGCTGGTCGATGCCGACATCTCCAACATTCTTTCGAGCGATCTGCCGCGCGCGTCGATGACGGCCGAGCGACTGCACGCCGCAATCGACGCGAGGCTGCGACTCGAACCGTTGCTGCAAGAGCGCAACTACGGCGACATCCGAGGCCGCGCCTATGCGGAGATCGGCGTGGATATCCTCGGGGCCGATTACGAGCCGCCGGGTGGCGAGCGGTGGGCCGACTTCCACGCGCGCGTCGATCGCGCGTGGATCGAGATCACCCGCGCGGCCGCGCGTGCCGCCGGCAATCTCGCCGTGGTTACGCACGGGCTTGTCTGCGGCTCACTGGCGGCGCGTCACCTGCGCTTACCAGATGGCGCCCCGCTGCCGCAGCGTTGGGGCAACACGTCGCTGACGATCATCGACGCGCAGCCACCGTGGTTCGTGCGTTTGCTCAACAGCACGACGCATCTTGATGACGCCACGGTCGACGACGCGCGCAGTCGGTCGGGGCTGTAGGCTTGCCACTTCACGGCGGGTCGTCAGCGACCGCCGCTTGCGGGGCTTCGCCCCTGCGCCCCTGCGAGAGGAGAACCGCGCCGTCGGTTTGCTCTCGTTCCGACGCGCAGGGCGAGAGAACGTGGAGCAAACCGGGGCCGGCGCGGGCACCACGTCTTCGCTACTCTCGACGCGCCGCCGCACACCTGGCTATAAGACTTCGCATGAGCGATTCCATCGACCGCGATCTCTTTCGCCGCATCCAGGACAAGGTCGCCATCGTCGGCATCGGCCATCTGCCGTTCGCCAAGGATATCGGCCGGCCGATCGGCGACACCGCGGTCGAAGCCATTCAACTGGCGTTGAACGATGCGGGGCTCGAGGCGGAAGACGTCGACGGCATGTGCATGCTCGAAATGGAAGCGACGCACGAGGTCTCGATCGCCCGTCGGCTGGGATCGAACGGGCTGCGGTGGTGGTCGAAAATCTCCTACGGCGGCGGCGCGTCGAGCGCGACCGTGATGCATGCGGCCGCCGCGATCGCCGCCGGGCTCGCCACCACCGTCGTCTGTCATCGCGCGCGTAATCGCGGCGCGAAGTCGTCGCGGCCGTGGGCCAACGAGCGCGAGCTGGTGAAGGACGACAAGGCGCTGCACACGCCGTGGGGGTTGATTCGCCCGGTCGACGTCATCGGCATGTGGGCGCATCGCCACATGCACGAGTTCGGCACCACGCGCGAGCATTTGGGAAACGTCGCGATCGCAGCGCGCAAACACGCGCACAACAACCCGTATGCAATGATGCGCGGACGTGCGCTCGATATGGAGACGTACCTCAACGCCCGCGTCATCGGCTATCCGCTCCATCTCTACGACTGCTGCCTCGAAACCGACGGCGCACTGGCATGCGTCGTGACCTCGACCGAGCGCGCGCGCAATCTCAAACGGAAACCCGTCCTCGTGCACTCGGTCGCGCAAGCATCGGGCCCTAATCCCGTGCACCTCGCCAACTACAACAACACGCCGACGATGGAGACCACGGCGAAATACTGCGGCGACGTGCTGTGGCAGCGCTCCGAGCTGAAACCGGAGGATATGGACTGCGCGCAGATTTACGACGCCTTCACGCCGCAGGTCATTCTGGGATTGGAAGAGTACGGCTTCTGCAAACGGGGTGAAGGCGGGCCGTTCACCGAAGGCGGGCGCATCGAGATCGGCGGCGAGCTGCCCGTGCTCACATCCGGCGGCGGACTCTCGGAAGCGTACGTGCATGGCTTCAATCTGGTGATTGAAGGCGTTCGCCAGATTCGCGGCACCTCGTACAATCAAGTCCCCAATTGCAAGGCGACGCTGGTGACCGGCGCCTCGGGCGTTGCGACCAGTGCCGTGGTGCTGCGAGGAGAATGACTCATGTCGGCCCCAAAGTTCATTGCCGATCCGCAGCCGCTGCATCCGGCTTATCCGCTGCCCGATCTCGACGACCCGATCATCCGCCCGTTTTGGGACGGAGCGCGCGAGGGAAAGCTGATCCTGCAACGCGATCGCGTAACCGGCGCCGTGCATTGGCCGCTCAAACCGGCATATTGGAAGGGCGGCGATCGCCTCGAATACTTCGAAGCCGCCGGTGCCGGTGAGGTGTACACCTATGTCGTCGGCTACGAACCGTTTCTGCCGGCCTTCAAACATCTGCTGCCGCACATCATGGTGGTCGTCCAACTCGACGAAGGGCCACGCATCGTCGGCTACATGGTGGGATGCACACCCGAGGAGATGGCCTTCGGGATGCGCGTCCGCGTGGTCTTCAAGCGGCTCAACGATCGGGTGACGTTGCCCGTGTGGGAACCGGATCGATGAGCTTGAGGGATGCGGGGGCGCCTCTGTCTGAAGCATTTCACTACACGGTGAGAAGACGGTCTCACTATGCAGCCTGAACTTCATCCCTGGAATCGTTCCTTCGCCTGGCAGTCGCGACGCGCGGATTTGCGACGGATCACCGCGGCGCAGGCGCGTGCGTATGATGACGACGGCTTCTTCGTTTTGGAGGACGCCTTCGATCCTGCCACCGTGCAGCGCGTACTCGATGCGATCGATCCGCTCGATCAACAAACGCTCGACTTCCTGCGCACGCAGGACCGCGAGCGGTTTCTGATCTCCGACGCCAAGACGATTACGTTCACGCCGCATCTCGTCCTGCGCTCGCAAGTGTTGCGGGAGTTTTGTGCCGGTCCGCTGTTTCAAGACCTCGTGCACGACCTCATCGGTGACGATGTACGCCTGTACTGGGACCAATCCGTCTACAAGCGGCCGGAACAACCCAAGCCGTTCCCGTGGCACCAAGACAACGGCTACACGTACATCGAACCGCAGCAGTATCTCACCTGCTGGGTGGCGCTCACGGACGCCAGCGAGCGGCACGGTTGTCCGTGGGTCGCGCCGGGCCGACATCGCTTGGGTACGCTGAAGCACTGGTGGACCGACCTCGGCTTTCAATGTCTCGATGATCCCCCCAACGCCGTGCCCGTACCGGCGCGCGCCGGCAGCATCGTCGTGTTCTCCTCGCTGACGCCGCACTGCACCGGCCCGAATCTCACCGACGAGGTGCGCAAGACGTACATCGTCCAATTCGCCCCCGACGGTGCGCGCGCCACCCGCGGTCATCCCGACGACGCGCCGGAGTTCGAACCGCAGAACGATCCCGAGCGGCAATTTCCGATTCTGCGCGGCGGGCAACCGCCTTGCTGATCCGACAACCGCCACACTATACTATTCACGCCATGAAGGCCGCGCAGACCGCTTTCCGCTCCGAGGAGACATTCACTCAGCGCGAGTTCCGCCGCCGGCTCGACGAGCGCCCGTCGTCGGACAGCAACCACTACGAGCTGCTCGACGGGAGGATCGTGATGACGCCTCCAGTCGGTTGGACCCATAGTAGCGTCGCTTCAATGCTCGTCCATGCGCTCATTCACCACGTCCGAGCGCACAGACTAGGCGTCGTATTCGAGTCGAGCGCGGGCTACGAGCTCCCGTCGCGCGACACACTCGAACCGGACGTCTCGTTCGTCTCGACCGCACGATTCGCGACCCGGCCGCCGCGAACGCCGAATCAGTTCCTGCGCGTCGCCCCCAACTTCGTGGTTGAAATCCTGTCTCCTTCGACCGCCGGTCGCGATCAGACTGAGAAGAAAGACATCTACGCCCGCAACGGCGTCGACGAGCACTGGATCGTCGATCCGACACGCAAGGTCGTGACGGTCTTCAACTTGACTCGCCACCGCTACGGTCCAGGCCGAACCTTCAAGACCGGCCCGCTTCGTTCGCGCATGCTGCCGCAGCTCGATCCGAACGCCGACGAAGTGTTCTCGCTCTAGCACGCATCTGCCGCGCTGCCATGGACGACACGGCGAAGCGTCTCGACGAGCTGACGCGTCGCGTGCAAGCGCTCGAAGACGAACTGGCGATCCATCGACTGATCGTCCGCTACGGCCTCGCGGTCGACATCGGCGACGCGGCGCACAGCGCCGCGGTGTTTGCCGAGGACAGCGTCTACGATGTCGACATCGGCGTCATGCGCGGGCGCGGCGCGGTGCGCGACATGATCAACGGGCCACGGCATCAAGAGATGGTCGGACATTGCGCGCATCAGATCGGGCCGGCGGTGGTCGAAGTCGACGGCGACCGTGCGGTCGCGACCGGCTACTCGCGCGTCTATCTCGACACCCGCGCCGGCACACACATCTATCGCGTAAGCTTCAACCGCTGGGAGCTGGAGAAGCGCGACGGCGCGTGGTTGATCGCGCGCCGCACGACCCGACTGCTCGGGCACGCCGAGGCGAAGGCGATTTTCGCGCGAGCGTTTGCGGAATGACGCCCTCACCCCCGCCCTCGCGCAGGGGGAAAGGGAGTCGCAGCCGTGTCCGGCTTCTCACGGAACAGGATCCACAACGCCGCCGGCAAGGCGGTGAAATCCGCGATCATCGACAGCGCAAACGCGACCGCGGCGAGCGCGCCGAATTGATGGATCGGCGGCAACTCGGCGGTCGCGAAGGCGAGGAATCCGCCGGCGTTGATCATCGTCGCGAAGAAGATGGCTCGTCCGGCAACCAGCAACGTATGCTGAAGCGATTCTTCGACCGTCCCGTCCTTCCGCTTTTCGAGGAAGTGATAGAAAAAGTGGATCTGGTCGTTCTCGGACGTGCCCAAGACCGTTGACGCGATCAGGATCGTCGCGATGTTCAGCATCATGCCGGTGAGGCGCATGATCAGGAACATCACGAGGATGGCGAAGATCGATGGAATCATCGCCATCAAGCGCGCCGCGCCGTTGCGGAACACGACGAGAAACGCCGCGAAGATAATCGCGACCGTCAAGGCGAAGCTTTCGACCAGAGTGGGCACCAATCCCTGCGCCATCTTCGCGTGTAACGGGGTGAGTCCCACCGGTCGCATTTCAAAGTCTTTGAGTGCCGGATGATCCGCGACGGCGCCGTCCCAATGGCGGCGCAGCGCCGCATCGAGCTCCTGGAAGCCCTCGTGCTCGGCGGTTCGCGTGATCACGGTGACTTGCGTCTGCGCCAACGAGTGCGGCTGCACGAACCGCTGGAGCGTCGGCTCGGCGACGAGGAGTCCCTCGAGTTGTCCGGCCATCTCCTCGACGCCGGCGGCATCCGCCGGCCATCGATCGCCTCCGCCGGCGATGTATCGCATCATACGCAAGATCAGCGTCGGTCCGATGGCCGCGCCGACGTTCGGGTCCTGCTCAAGCCGTTGCTCGAAGTCGTTCAGTCCACTGAGCACCTCGGGTTCCGAGACGCTGCCGACCGGGCCCTTCAGCCACACCTGGGTCAGCGACAGGCCGGGAATGATGGGAGTGAGTTTCCGGATGTCGCGGTAGAGCGAGGAGGAATGGTTCATGTACTCGACCGGATCGGTCAACACGCGCATCGGCGCGATGACGCCAGGAGCGCCGAAGACCGCCCCGAGACCGAGCGCGCTGAGCGTCAGCGCCGAGATCACCAGCGGCCAACGCCAGCGGTAACTGAATCGCGGCAACCAGATCGCAACCCGGACGAACCACGCACCCGCGGTCTTGCGCTGCTGTTGCGTCGGGGCCCGCAGCACTTTTTGCAACGCGGGGAACAACGTGAAGACAATGACCCACACGAATCCCAACCCGACTGCGACCCACAGTCCCATTTCGCGGATCGGGCGAATGTCCGACACCATCAACGCGGCAAAGCCCACCGCGGTGGCAAAGATCGAGGCGGTGCACGCGACGAATTTGTTGGTCAGCGCGAACACCAGCTGATCGTCGACGGCGCGGCCGGGCGGGCAGTCGACGAAGCGCGAATGAATGTACACCAGCGTCGCGGTGGCCGTGACCAGGACCGTCATCGGCACCATCGGCGAAACGATCGTCAACGTGCCGCCGGTGGCGCCGATGTACCCCAGCGACGTCGCCAGACAGACGCCGAGCGTGATGAGAAACGCGACCAATGTACGCAGCGAGCGATAGAGTGAGACGTTGAGCACGATTACGAACGCGGTGAAGAGCACGAAATAGCGCCACGCGCCGCGTTGAGTCTCGTCGAGATACGCGTTGACGTAGGGCTGCCCGAGTTTGTGCAGCGCCCGCAACGGCGCGGGGTTGGCTTCGAAGGCAGCCAGCGCGCGGTCGATGGCGCCAAGCAGCTCGAGTCGGTCTTCGCTGCTGGTCACCTCGAACACCAGTCCGATGGCCAAATAGTGATCGCCCGCCAGCCCCTGTTGCCGAAACAGATTCGTCCCGCTGACGAACTGCCGGAACGCATCGATCTGCTCGGGCGTCGCCTCGAAGCCGGCTTTCGCCCGCCGATAGACAGAGAGCGCCGAGTTGGCGTGCACGCGCGGCACGACCTGCAACGCGCGCTCGATCTCGTCGACACGCTTGATCACGGCCGGCGCGAGCGGGTCGTCGGCCTCAGCCATCAGCAGCGCGAACTCGCCGGCGCCAAAGACCTTTTCGAATTCGCGCGTCGCGATGAAGTCGGGATCGCTGGCAACGATCAGGCGGTCGATCGAGTTGTCCTGGTGCACCTGGGCCGCGAAGTAAGCCCCCACCGGCAGCACGACGGCGTAGCACGCCAGGATCAGCCAACCACGCGCAACAATGGCGGTGAAGAGTCGCGTCACCGTTCACCCCGATCGGTCGGGCACGGGCTCAAGCATCGAACGAGCGTCGCCACAGCGGGTGCAGTTAGCACATCGCGACTCCAGATGCGTAGGGTAAGTATGGATTCGTCCGGCCATGGCGTGTAAGAACGTCGGGCCGTGAGTCCATCTCCACGGCTCGGGACGAGGAGGGATTTCATGAGCGATCGGAAACCAGCTCCGAGACGAATCGGCCGCCAGCTTCGCGGTATCCTGGCGCTGCTTGGCGCGATCGGCGTCGCATGCGGGACCGGGTGTCAGCACGCCGCGAAGCTCAGCGGTGCGCCGACCGAGCTGCGCGTCGGTCTGGCCCCGGTTTACCAACCACTCGCGTTCAAGGCCGATGGGCAGCTCGCTGGCGTCGAAGCCGACTTCGCCCACCAACTGGCGCAGGATCTTCCCGCGCGGGTGACCCTCGTCGAACTGCCGTGGGACGAACTGATTCCGGCGCTGCTCGACCATCGCATCGACGTGATAATGTCCGGCATGTCCATCACCGAGGAGCGCAGCAAATGGATCAGCTTCACCCAACCGTATTTGCAAGTTGGGCAGATGGCCTTGATTCGCCGAGCGGATTTCGCGCGGCTACGCCATCCCAAGACCATGGGACTGCCGACCTCGCGGGTCGGCTTTCACAACAACACCACCGGCGACACGTTCGTGCACCAAAAGCTCCCGCACGCCAAGCTGGTCGGCTTCGATTCGCCGGACGACGGCGTCGCGGCGCTGCGCGCCGGCACCATCGACTACTTTGTTCACGACGCGCCGACGATTTGGCGAATCAGCGGCGGCCTCGAACGGCGCGACCCGGATCTGCGCGGACTCTATCGCCCGCTCACCGAGGAATACCTCGCGTGGGGCGTGCGCAAAGATGAGACTGGGCTGCGCGACCGGCTCAACCAGATCCTGGTGCACTGGCAATCCACCGGCGAGACCGAGAGCGTGCTCGATCGCTGGATCCCCGTGCGCAAGATCACCGTCGACGTCAAGCCGACGAAGTGACCTATGAGCCGCCGCACTTCTGTAGCGGTGGCGCTGGGTTTCGCACTCGTACTGGGACTGCTCGTCGCCGCCCTGATCGCGCCACGCTTTCTTCGTCTCGAGGCGCTTCGCGTCCGGATCGAACGGCAGCTCTCCGAACGACTTCACGGCGAGGTGCGGATCGCCGCGGTGCATGCCGCCATCCTACCGGTCCCACGCGTGCTGTGTGACGATGTCAGCGTGTCGCTGCCGGCGATCGCGCACGCCTCGATCGGGTCGATTGCGGCGCAACTGCGACTGTCCAGTCTGCTGGTCGGACGGCTTGAGCTGTCGGGGCTTGAGATCACGCGGCCCGAGGTGCACGCGCAGCTCCCTCTCGCAGGAGTTGAAGCCGGAGGCGCCTCGCCGACGACCGACATTCGGCAGCGCCTGACCACGGCGCTCGCCGCACTCAAATCCGCGGCCGCTGCGTACGCGCCGGATTTGCGTGTCGTCGTGGATGCGGGGCGCATTGAATTGACGGAGCGCGGCAAACTGGCGCTCACCGTGAGCGATTTCAGCGCGCGCGCGCACCTGCCGCCGGGGCGGATCAGTGTCGCCCTCGCGTGCGCCGCGGATGCGTGGGAGCACGTCGCCCTCGACGCGTTGATCGACCCCGACACGCCAACGGTTGACGCCACGATCCGCATCACCACACTGCGCCCGCAGAAAATCCCCGGTGCGTGGCTCCCTCTCAGCATCCCGCACCTGGGAGATTCTGAAATCGACCTGACGGCGCACGCGACGATGCGTGACGGCGAACTGCACGCGGACGCCGACGCGTCACTACCTTCATTGCGCGTGCGACATCACGGGACCGACGTGCTGCTGCAAGCCGAGCATCTCGGCATTGTCGCCGACGTCAGCGCCACAACCACCACGATCGCCGCTTCCGACTGGCGACTCACCACGCCGCGCGCCCGCCTCGCCGGCGAGCTGCGGTGGAGCGCCGACGCGCCGCAGATACAACTCACCATCGACGGGCGCGACGTCGATGTGCCCTCGGTCCGGCAGGTTGCGATGCAGCTCGCGAAGGATGTCTACCCCGTTGCGTCGGTCTTCGACGTGCTGCGCGCCGGGCGTGCTGAGCAACTCAGAGTGAGTGTGTCCGCGCCGTCGTGGAGTGAAATCGGTGACGCGACCGGTTTGGCGATCCGAGGTCGCTTGGCGGACGGCACGGTGTACGTGCCGGGCGTCGATCTGGAACTCGTCAATGCGTCGGGCAATGTCGCGGTCGCCGACGGCGCCCTGCGCGGCGATCACCTGGCAGCGGAGTTGGGGGGCATCAAGGCGCACGACGGTCAGCTCCAACTTGGCCTGGTCGACGGCTCCAAGACGCTGCAGGTCGATGCCGAGATCGAGGCTGCGGCCGCCGAAGTTCCCCCGCTGTTGAGGCGAGTCGGCGGCGGCGGCGGGTGGACCGAGTCGCTGGATCAACTCGGCGATATCCAGGGGCAGGTTGCCGGGACCCTTCACCTCAGCGGGACGACGCAGCGGCTCGCGACCGCCGTCAAAGTCTCGCACTGCGACGTGTCCGGCCGGATTTCTGGCGCACAGCCCCCTATCCGCCTACGCGGCGGCCCTATGGACTACGCCGCCGATCGCCTCACCATTGGCAATCTCGATGTCGATGTCGGCGCGTCCGCTGTGTCGCAGCTTGCCGGACACGTCGACTGGAAAGACGGTGCCGCGACGGTTGCCGTTACTGCCGGCGCGTCGCGGCTCGCACTGGGTGAGCTGCGCGCGTGGCTGATCACGACGGGTTTGTTGTCAGAATCATCGTCGCCCATCAGAGCTGTGAGCGGGACGGTCAAAGCCGACTCGCTGCGCGTACGCGGGCCGCTGACAACTCCCAGCGCGTGGGACTTCGAGTTGGTCGGCGCCGCCGATGATCTCGATATCGAAGCGCCGCAACTGCGCCAGCGGATCGCGATCAAATACCCGGTCTCGCTCCGCAAGATGCGCGTGGCCGTCGAGCCAAACGCCGGGCTTTCCTTCGCCGGCGCGTTCGCCGCCCCGGATGGTCTCGACGGCTCCATCGATCTCGTGTGGTTCAACGACGATCTCGACATCAAGCGACTGGCGATCCGCGACGCGCAGTCCGACGCCACGCTGTCGCTGCACGTCGCACCGAGCGAATATGACTTCGCTCTCAAGGGGAAGCTGACGAAGAGCACCGTGGATGCACTCGTCCCCGGAAATCGGTTGCTCAACGATAGCGTCGCCGGCGACTTTCGCGCACACGTCGTGCCCGATCGACCGACGGAGTCGAAGATGGAGGGCCATCTGACCGCGAGCGACGTGACGCTCCCGGCTTTCGAGGGTAGCCCTCTGCGCATCGAGGCGCTCAGCCTAGAGAGTCGGGGGGGCGTGATCGGCATCGACGCGAGCATCGACGATCGACTCGATAGCCATCTGCATGTGTCGGGGAGTGTGCGCGCCGCCCCCGAAAATTTCGTCCTCGATCTTGATCTCGGAGCCGACCATATTGATTGGTCCGAAATCCAGCCGCTCCTGGGGCGTCCCGAAGCCGCGACCACCCCTTCAACCGATGTCCATCCGCCGCGATCATTGCCGCTGCGCGGGACGGTCCGATTCGTCGCGGGCGCATTCAACTATGGCCGCTTCAGTTGGAAGCCGCTGCGCGGTGCGCTGGCGATTGCGCCCGACGGAAGCACGATCCGAATCGCGGAAGCGAATCTCTGCGGCATTGCGACGCCGGGCACGATCACCCTGCTCCCCTCGGGACTGCACGCGACGATCAAACTGTCGGCGCGAAACCGACCGTTGGAGACCACGACCACCTGCCTCGGGGCAGCGGCTCGCACGGTGACCGGCCGATTCAATCTCAGCGGCGAACTCGCGGCGCGCGGGCGCGTCGACGAGATGGTGCGCGCGGCGCGCGGACAGGTGAGCCTTACCGCGAGCGATGGCCGCATCTACGAGATGAGCACGGCCGCCAAGGTGTTGTCCGCCGTGAACATCGCGACCGGTGCGCTGCGCGACATCGGCGACCTGCAGAAGGAAGGCATCGCGTACCGAACCGCGGTCGCGAAGGGCGAGATCAAAGACGGCCTGCTGGTATTGAAGGAAGGCGTATTCGATGGCCCGACGTTGCGGGCGGTCGTGCAAGGCTCCGTCAACCTCACCGATGAAACGCTCGACCTCACCCTGCTGGTCGCGCCGCTGAAGTCCGTCGAATCCGTGATGGGCTACATCCCCGGATACAAGTCGTTGGTCGGCGAGGCCGGACTGATCGCGATTCCCGTGCGCGTGACCGGCACACCGGACAACCTCACGGTGATACCGCTCGACCCGGCAACCATCGGCAACGAACTCGTCGGCGCGATGAAGAAGACGCTCACCCTACCGTTGAAAATGATTGCTCCAGTGTGGCCCGCGAGCGGTACGAAGTAACTCACGCCGGTGCCGGAGCCCGCCTCACCACCCACACTCGCACGCGGCCGATTCCTTTCAATCCGATCCGTCGCCGATGGCGCAGCACGAAACCACCGTTGGTCTTCAATTGTTGCCCGAGTTCTTCCGAGGCCAGCACCGTCCCCGGGCGCGCAAGGTTGACCAAGCGATTGGCCAGATTCACCGTGCGTCCGAACAAGTCGCCTTCCCAGGACAAGGTCTCGCCGTACGCCAAGCCGACGCGAACATCCGGCAGCGCGGCGTCACGCGCATAGGCCTCGACCAACGCCAACGCGATCTCCGCGGCCACGGTGGCTTCGTCGGCGGCGAACATGACGGAGTCGCCGATCGTCTTGATCACGCGACCGCCGCGCTCCGGAATATGTTCGTACGCGAGCGCTTCGAAACGCTCGACCAGCGCCGCCAGCGCCTCGGCATCGAGCTGCTGACTGACCGCGGTGAAACCGACGAGGTCGACGAAGCCGACCGCCATCGGGCGCGTCGGCGAGGGACTGCCGGTGGCCGCGGCGAATCGAAAGACCGCCGCCAGCAAGTGGCGGCGCCACACGTAGCTGAGAAAGGGTTCGAGATCGGTCAGGAAGGACGGCAACGCGTTCGCGATCGCCTCGACCGACGCCAGCTCCGATTCCTCGCCGGTGCGGGCAAGCCGATCGGCCGTCGTGGCGACCTGCGCCTCCGCCACTCGCGCCAACGATTGGCCGGTCACGCGCGTCAGTTGCATGAGAACGTGAGGCTCCGCGGCCCCCTGCTCTACCAGCGCGCGTGCCGCGCGCAGCATCGCGACGTCTGAGCGGGTGAAGACGCGCTCGTCGTCCGGCACCGGGGGAAAGCCGAGTGCGCGCCACAGTCGACGGGCAACCTCCGGATCGACGCCGGTCTCCCGCGCCACTTCCAACGAAGTAAACTCGGGCTCGCCGAGCAGCGCGCGCGCCAGTGAACGCCAGGTGTCTGAAAGGACCATGGGAACAGTCGCGGCGGCACCGTACACGCCGGACGCGGGCTCGGCAAATCCTCATGGCTCTGCCCGCCGGGTCTTGGTAGAGGATCGCATGCGCTGCGTGCTGGTCTCGCACTTTCACTGGGATCGCGAGTGGTATCGCACCTTCGAAGCCTACCGCGCACGCTTGGTCGACGCGATCGACCGCGTGTTGGATCTGCTCGCGACGGACCTGGGCTACCGCTTCGTGCTCGATGGTCAGGCGGTGCTGCTCGACGACTATCTGGCTGTCCGCCCGCACCGGCGCGAGGAGATCGCGCGCAGCCTGCGCGACGGGCGCCTCGCGGCCGGACCGTGGTATGTGCAGCCCGACTCGCTGCTGCCGTCCGGGGAATCGCACATCCGCAACTTGCTACTCGGCCGGCGCATCGTCAGCGCTTTCGGCCCGGCGTCGAACGTCGGCTACGTACCCGACTCGTTCGGGCATCCCGCGCAGTTTCCGCAACTGCTCAACGGCTTCGGCATGACGAGCTTCATCTACTGGCGCGGCAACGGAAACGAGGGTGACGAGCTCGGCTCACGCTATCGCTGGATCGCTACCGACGGCAGCCGCGTGTACGCGACGCGGTTGACGGAGGGGTACTTCAACGCCGCCTGCCTGCCCGCGGATGTCGAGGAGGCGGCCCGTCGCTTGGCCGAGGTCGCGGCGCGACTCGGCGACGCCGACGGCCCGGTCTTGTTGATGAACGGGTTCGATCACATGCTGCCGGACTCGCACACCGGCGCGGTGGCCGACGCGCTCGCTCGAATCACCGGCTCGACGGTCGAGCGTGGTCTATTGTCAGACGCCGTTCCCGACCTTCCAGAGAGCGCGCCGACGTTTCGCGGCGAATTGGTCGGCGCGCGCTACGCCAACTTGCTCGCCGGCGTGTGGTCGACGCGCATGCCGATCAAGCTGCGCAATCGCCGCTGCGAAACGCTGCTCGACGGCTGGGCCGAGCCGTGGGCCGCGTTCGGCGCAATTCTGGGAACGCCCGATGAACAACCCGCGCTGCGCTCGGCGTGGCAAACGTTGCTGCAGAATCACGCACACGATTCGATCTGCGGTTGCTCGATTGACGCCGTTGCCGATCGAGTGCTCGCGCGTTTCGCCGAGGTCGAGGGCCTCACAGACTCCACCGTTACCCGGGTGCTTGAACGGATCGCCGGACTCGGCACCGAACGGCGCGTGCCGTGGACCGACGAACCGGCGATTGCCGTCTTCAACCCGTCGCCGCATCCACGAAGCGATGTTGTGCGCGTGCCGCTCGACCCCTACCCCGCGATGCGTCTGAGCGTCGGTGTCCCCGAGTTCGCGCCGTTGGTCCTGAGTTCGTGCGAGCGGCTCGGATACACGATCGACGGCCGCCCGGTCGATGTGCTGGCGTCCGGCGATCCGGTCCGTGTTCGATGGCTCGACATTCAACAGCCGCTCGACGTCGCCTTCGTCGCACGGGATGTTCCGGGTTTCGGCTATCGTCGTTATCGGCTCAAGCGCGGCGATCACGTTCAAGATCGCGTCGATGACGGCCGCGAGATTGAGAGCGATGACCTGCACGTTGCGCTGACCGACGCGGGGACGCTGTCAGTGCGATTCGGCAGCCACGAGTATCGCGGCCTGCTCGCGATCGAAGACCGCGGAGACCGCGGCGACACTTATGATTTCGACCCGATCGACAACGATCCCGGCGCGCGGCTCGATTCCCTGATCTGCCGGCGGGTGCGCCATCCCTCGGGGATTCAGCGGTTGTGCGTGGAACGCGTATTCAGCGTTCCGCGCGCACTTACCGACGATCGCGCGCAGCGAACGCCGGAGCGGATTCAGATGACGCTCGCGACCGAGGTACGGATCGCGCCCGGCGTTCGGCGTCTCGATCTGACGATCCGCCTCGACAACACCGCCGTCGACCACCGTGTGCGATTGTTGTTTCCGACCGGCCGCGCAGTCGAATGGTTCAGTGCATCATCGACTTTCGACGCGGTCGCGCGATCGACCGCGCGACACGATGATTCACGTTGGGTGCACCCGGCGCCGAGCACCTTCGCGCACCAGGGATGGGTCAGCGCCAACGGGCTGATGGTGGCGGCTCCGGGGCTTCCCGAGGCAGAGGTGACGCCCGACGGTGTCATCGCGATCACGTTGTTGCGAGCCGTCGGCTGGCTCGCCCGCTTTGATCTCCGCAGTCGACCGATCCCTGCCGGCCCGCCGATGCGCGCAGACGGCGCGCAAATGCAGGAAGCGATCGAAGCCCACCTATCGTTGCTGGCCGGAGATGACCCGGTAGATGCGCGAGACGCCGAGTTGGGGCTGCGCGGCGTCATCGCAGGCGACGCGACGTTGCTCGCCGAAGCCGCTTCACTGCTGACGATCACCCCGCGCGAGTTGGTCCTGTCCGCACTGAAGCCGGCCGAAGACGGCGACGGCATGGTCGTGCGTGTCCTCAACCCGACCGATCACCCGCTCACCGCAGATGTCGAGCTCGGGTTTGCCGTCGGGAGCGCGCGCGCCGTTCGTCTCGATGAATCGTCGATCGCGCACGCGGTCACGCTCGATGGGCAGCGCGTACGCTTCGACGTGCCCGCTCATGCGTTGCGCTCGGTGCGACTCACGCGCTGATCTATTTCGCGTACGGCTCGGAGACCGCGACCTTCACGGGTTGTCCCTTGTCGAGCTGGTCCTGGACCGTTAGCGCGTTCGCCACCGCGGTCATCTCGGGACTCCAAGTGCCCTTGGCGCGGCTCACCAGATTGCCGAGCGACTCGCCGCTGCGCGCTTCGATGATACGCAGCCGATCTTCTCGAATTCCGGCGCGCTCGGCGGGTCGCAGCGCGCGGAAGCTCTCCGCGACGGCGTCGAAGACGGGAGTCAACTGACCGGCGTTGCCTATCGGCGTCATGCCGGCGAGCTGGTAGATGTGGCCACGATAGGCGATCCACGCGAACTCGACGCTCAGCGGTCCGCTGTCGCTCCGTGCCGTCAGTCGAGTGCGCGCGGCCTTGAGCCCACCGATCGTTGTGCGGCTGGTCTTGTCGACCACCGGAGCTTGCGCGGCCTTTTCCAGCGCGCGGGCGCCGTCGAGCGGGTCGTCGCCTTTGGCGATGCCGTTCAAGATGATGAGCGCATTGCCGTCCGGCGCGGCCGCGGCGACTTGCGAGCGACTGTTTTGCGTCTTCCAGTTCTCGGGGAAGCGCACCGTGAAGTCGAGGTCGGGATGCAAGAACGCGCGGCCGTCGAACACACCGTCGGCCGCCAGCGGTCCAACGACGATTCCGTCCAGCCGTCGCAGGAAGGCATCGTGCGTCGGCGTGATCGGCGCTTCGGCGACGCGGGTCAGCTCGCGCGCGTACGCCTGGGTGTTGCTCACGCGTTCGGGCGTTGACGGGTGCGACGCGAGAAAACTGAAGCGCCGGGAGGTCTCGCCTCGTAGGTTTTCCTCGCGCGAGAGGGTCTGCAAGAAGGTCGACATCGCGATCGGATCCCAACCGGTCTTCGCGCTGAGCTGTTGTCCGATGCGATCCGCCTCGCGTTCCTGGTCGCGATTGAACGGCGACAGAATCAGGCCCGAAGCCAAGCCGCCGACCCCACCGACGACCTGGCCGAGCAGCGGACTGGCGAGACTGGTGACACCGGCGGTAATGCCGGTGATGATTGCAAACGGGGCGGAGCGCGACACCTGTTGCACCGAGTGTCGTGCAGCGACGTGGCCGATCTCGTGTCCGATGACGCACGCCAATTCGTCTTCGGTGTTCACCAGCGCGAGCAACCCACGCGTCACGTAGACGTAGCCACCCGGCAGGGCGAACGCGTTCGGCTCGGGCGCGTCGGCGACGAAGAAATGATACACAACGTCGCGCCGCGGCGATTGGGCCGCGAGACGTTGCCCAACCGATTCGACGTAGGCAACCAACGCGGCATCGTCCACGAGTCCCATCGTTTGCTCGATGTCTTTGGCCGCCTCCGCGCCGATCTCCTTCTCCTTCGCCGCCGAGACCAAGACGAATTCCGGCCGGCCGCTGACCGGATTGATCGCGCACCCCGCGCTGACTACAGCCGCCACGGCCACGGAGATGATCACCTGAGTCGTTGTCCGCATGGGTCAGGAGAGTCGTGCAAACCCGAGGGCGATGCAAGAGGGCACCCGCAGCTTGCCGAATCGGCCGATGCCGCGATACGGGAAGCGCGATGACCGGCTCGCGACCGATCCGCGTCCGCGCGTATCCGCAGTTGTGGCGGTGTATCGCGGGTCTCCTCGTCGCGACGAGTCGAGTGAGCTTGATCGTGATTGCCGTTGGGTTGATGACGGCTGCCGCACCGGTTTCGCTTTCGGTGCTGCTACAGGCGCTCACAATTTTCGCGGCGGTTCCGGCGATCGCGAGCTGGCTGGTGGCACGCACGTGGACGGTCGAGCTGGAGCGTCGCGACGACCAGCTCGTGCTCGCGCGCGCGGGACTGCGGATCGAGATCCCCAGTGGGTCGATCGAGCGCGTCGCACCGTGGATCATTCCCCTCCCCGGAGTTGGGGTTTGCTTCCGTATGCAATCTGGCCGGGTGTTGCCGTATGCTTTCGAGGCGGAGGACCTAACACCGCTCCTGACCATGCTGGCCGATGCCGGCGTCGAGAGCGCGCGACGCGCCGCGCCGCATCCGCTGATCGTCTATGCGCGCGCCAAGCGCCTCGGCGCTCGACGCCGCTGGTTCTACGCGCTCGGGAAATTCGGATTGTTTCCATTCGTTCCGACCGCGGTGTGGTTCTACGCACACCAACACATCGCCTACGGCGCCTTGCTCGGGCAATATTATCTCGAAGGCCTGGGTCCCTTTCTCAAGACTCTGACGGTAACGTGGGGGCTCTCGGCGGTGTATCTGCTGCTGTACGCAAGCGTGTGGCGAGTGGTGGTGGAAGCCGCAACTCTCCTCGCAACCTGGTTGATGCCGACGCGTTCGATGGTCGCACGACGAAGCGCTGAGACGGTCGGCGCGATTGCGTACTACCTGGGCATTCCCGTGCTGGTGACTGTGCCGTTCCTCAGTTGAACGCCTGTCCGGCGAGCACGGCGGCGGGACTCGCCGAGGACGGTTTCCCTCGGCGAGTCCCCCTAGATCACATGTTGGTGAAACGAGCGATCAGGGCGTTGTCGGATTGAAGGCAGAGAGGCCCCAACCCATGCGCTCGTGGCCGTACTGGTTCCACGCCGGATTCTTGCCACCCACGATCTGGCTGCTGCTGAAGTCGGGCGCGCCAGATCCCGATCCGCTGCCGGTGAAGATGTTGAGACCGATGGTCGCGGAGCCGTAGTAGGTCGGATGGGTGTCGTCCGACTGGATGTAGTCGTAGCTGGTGCTCGAATTGACGAAATGGGTGTTGGCGTCGCGGAGCGTTGAACGGAGCGTGACGCTGATGCGGTTGACGTAGTCGTTCTCCGCTTCGCCCTGCACGTACTTGAGCGCGTCGGAGTCGACTTTTCCGTCCCCGTTCGAGTCGTAATCCGCGCCCATGTACTGCGCGAATGCGTCGACGCACTTGAAGCCGTAGGTGTTGGCAAAGTTGCACGCCCGCCAGTTGCTGTGAGCGAGGTATGGCAGGAACTTGGTCTGCTTGTTGATCTTCTGCCCGGTGGTCGGATCGCTGCACGAGCTGTTGGCGTTGTCGGCGTTGTAACCGGGATAATACAGGTTGGAGATCATCTTCACCTTGACGTTCGCGCTCGCGTTGGCGTTGATGTACTGCATCGCGGCTTGCTGATACGTCGTGCAGTTGGACAGCGCGGTGTCGAGCACACCGTAGTTGCAGGTGCCGCTTTGTCCGGCGAAGTTGCTGCGCGCCTGAAGGAAATCGTTGCCGCACATCTCGAACTCGACGACGCGCGTGCTGGCGTCTTGCATGTACGACTTCTCGCCAACGATCTTGTTGTTGTAGATGTCCGACGCCACCGCCCCCGACTTGGTGCGGCGGACGACGAGCACATTCGCGTTCCACGGATACACGGCGTACTCGCCGTCGACCAGCGGCGCCGCCCGCTTCGCAACGCTGAAGAGCGCGCCGTTGTACCCGGCGAAGATGGAGTCGCCGTACGCCACGACTCGATACGTCGAGGTGGCGCCCGACTTGGTGATCGTCCACGAGGTGTTCTGGTTGATCGTCGACGCGCTCGCCGGCGTGCTGATTGTCGCCAGCGCCGCCAATGAGCCGAGCGCACACACCTGCCGCAGTCGATGAATCAGCCCTCGCTTCATGCTGCTCCCCCTCCTTTCATCACGGCGCTTCGCGCGCCGTGGCTGTGGGCACGCCCCGTGCCGGCCTGCCGAGTTGATCAATGCGTCACATTTGCTGTCGCATTTCTGACGATGATTTGCGGCGGCACTACCACACTCGGAAAAATCGCGTCAAGAACAAACTGCGCGGCGTCTCATGAAAAGCCAGACAAGTGAGAGCGCCCCGGACGCGAGGGCAGTTGGACCAAACCAATCACCCCACCGCAACATCAGCGTCATCGCCGGCGCCGCCGGCGTCACCGGCGCGAGAAGAGTTCCGCGTCGGTCGATTCCCACGCGCTTCACAATTGCGCCGGTGGGGCTGATGATGGCCGAGATGCCGGTGTTGGTGACGCGCACCTGCGGGCGGCGCGTCTCGATGCTTCGAAACGCCGACAGGACCAGAATCAGTCGCGGCACGCGTCCGAAGTTGAACCAGGAATCGTTCGACAACGTGACGAGCAGGTCCGCACCCTGTTGCACCGCCGTGAGCGGCAGCGCGGGATCGATGGCGTCGTAGCAGATGAGCGGCGCCACGCGGATCGTACGCCCGCTCCGCACCGTCACCGCAATCACTTGTGGGCCGGCCCCCGCATTCCATGTTCCGAGCCACGGCAACCAACGGCGGATCGCGTCGGAATCGAGCAGCGCCGGTGCCCGCTCGATCAGCGGAAAGAGCCAGTGTTTGCGGTACGCCTCGACGAAAAGCTTGCCGTCACGCGCCGGCTGCAGGATCATGGCGGCGTTGAACTCAGCCCCGTCGTCGAGGTCATACGCACCGAAGATCAACGGGATGTTGGTGCGCGCGATGTAGCCGACGATCTCACGATCGAATGCGGCGCCCTCCTCACTCTTCGGCGTGCCGAACGTGGTCGGATAGACGGTCTCCGGCCAGACCAGCAAATCCACCTCTGCTTGCGACCGGAGCCGATCGGACAACGCGAAGTGGGTGTCGAGAATCATCCGCGTCGCGTCGTACGTACCCATACGCTCGGCGAGCTGACCGTATTTGCTGATGTTGGCTTGCACCGCGCCGACCGTCAGCGAGCCCGCGGGCTGAGTGGCGTCATCGAACTGCTCGACGCGGACTGCGCCGTACGCGAGCAAGCCGAGCGTCAGCGTCACCGCGCACGCCGCGGGCTCCCACGCAGCGCGGCGTGACGACGCGTCGCCGGCGAATCCGCGAAGGGTCGCCAGCGCGCATTCGTTCACAACGAACAGCGCGAACGTGAGCCCATGCGCACCCGCGAGATCGGCCGCCTGCCGCATCAGCTTGGACGGATACAGTGTCTGTCCCAGCGTGTCGGCGAAGAGTTTTGGACACAGCCACTCGGTGCCCACGTAGATGCATGCCCCAGTGAACGCGACCGGCAGCCAACCGGCGCGCCGGCGAACGAGATGACGCGCGAGGGCGACGGTAAGAAACTGTGGCTGCAGCAGCGGCGCTACGGCAATCACCGCCGCCACCGCGAGCCACCACGGCCATGTCGTGTAATTCTGAATCGCAGACGGAAACCATGCGAAGACAATCAGTACGAACGCCTCGCACATCAGCCAGCCCGCCGCCAAAGCGGCGCGCACCGACGTCACGCGATCGAGCAGTGCCAGCCAGGGAACCAGCGCGAACCATCCGACGGCCAGCAGACGACGATCGAGGCGCGCCAACAATGCGATCGCCGCCGCCGTCGCAATCACCGCGGCCAACGCGCCGAGGCGCGTCCGCCACGTCGCAGCGGTCACGGCGTGTGGTCCATCCCGGAGGGAGTTCCGGGCGGCTCCAACATGTGAATCGGCATCCCCGCCGGCGCCAGCTCGGGAGGCACCACCCGATCGGCGGGCACCGGGATCGGTACGCCGTGTTCATCAAGCGGCTGGTAGTCGGGATGAAACATCAGGATGGGCGCCAATTGCTGGCCTTCGTCGGTGGTCTGATAGTGGCGCACGTAGCCGGGCGGCAACTCGAAGCCGTCGGGCACGACGATGCCCCGCTTGATCGGCTTGGTACCCGGCGGCGGGAAGAGTGCGATGCCGCTGGGTTCGCCGGGAGTCACAGGGCCAAACATCGGCGCGTCGGATTGGGCTTCCTCAGCCGACGGAGTTGGCTCGGAGTCGCCGGCTGGAGCTGTGTCGCTGGCGGCGATTGCTTCATCGCTCGCCGGCGTTGCGGCCGCGATGCGCATCGGCACGGCCTTCGGCGCGACGCGCATCACCGCCGGCGCTTGCGCCGATTTGGCCGGCGCCGACATCACCGGCTCGCGCCGCATCGTCTCGCGCGAACCCGCTGCGACGGTTGCCTCTTCGGAGCGATGACCGCGTCGAACCATCAGCGCAACAACGATGACCGCGACCGCAGCGAGCAGCAGCCACACCCCCGGGCGTACGCCCGAGGTCTCGATTTTCACTCCGTCGCTGTCGACGCGAAGTCGTTTGCCTCGCCGCTCGTTGGCCATCGGCGCGTGTCGAACGCCGGCACCATATGAAGCACCGATGCGGTGTGCAAGGGGGCCGCGCGCCCCTCACCGCGGTGCGTGCTGCGCGAAGCGGGTCTTGTCGGTCGCCTTCATGTAGGCTTCTTCGCCAGTGATCTTCTGATCGGCGAGGTACTTTTGGATCGCGTCGTCCATCAGTTGCATGCCTTGGCTGCGGCCGGCTTGGATGACGTTGCGAATGTTCGTCGTCTTGCCTTCGCGGATGCTGTTCGCGAGGGCCGAATTCGACAACAAAATCTCGTTGCACGCGATGCGGCCGGTGCCGTCGGCCGTGCGCAGCAGGATCTGCGCGCACACGGCCTTGAGCGAATCGGCAAGCATGGTGCGAATCTGCGCTTGCTGCGCGGCGGGGAACGCCTCGATGATCCGATCCACCGTCTTCACCGCCGAGTTGGTGTGCAGGGTGCCGAACACCAGCGAGCCGGTGGTCGCCGCGCTGACCGCGAGCGAGATGGTCTCGTAGTCGCGCATCTCGCCGACGAGGATGACATCGCAATCTTGGCGACCGGCGGTGCGCAAACCGTCGGCGAAGGTCGGCACGTCGGTGCCGACTTCGCGCTGACACAGAATCGAGCGCTTGTGCGGATGCACGAACTCGATTGGCTCTTCGATGGTCAAGATGTGCCGGGCACTGGTCTGGTTGATCAAGTCGATGATCGCCGCCAGCGTGGTCGACTTTCCGGAGCCGGTCGGGCCGGTCACCAACACCATGCCGGAGCGCAGCAGACTGAACGTCTTCAGCACCGGCGGCAGCCGCAACTCTTCGAGTGTCTTGATGCGACTCGGGATGGTGCGGAATACCGCGCCCATGCCGTGGGCTTGATTGAAATAGTTCGAACGGAAGCGCGCCTTGCTCGCGTATGCGTACGCGAAGTCGGCGTCGCCCGCCTCGAGGAAATGCTGCCAGCGCTCGGGCGCGCAAATCTCCTGCAAGTAGCCGCGCATCGTTTCGTTGGTCAGCGCCGGCTCATCCAGCGTGACCAATCGACCGTGGCGCCGGATCTTGGGCGGCTGGCCTTCGGCCAAGTGCAGATCCGAGCCGTCTTCGGCGAGCATGGCGTCGAACAATCGATCGATCGCGGCCATCGCATTAGCCCTCGGCGCTGATGCCGTCGATCTGGGGCGTCCACTGCGCGAACGTGCCCTTGTTGTCGGCGGCGTAGAACGCTTCGACGCCATCGATGACGCCGCCATTGACGAGTTCGAGCAAGGAATTGTCGAGCAGCAGCATCCCTTGCTGCTTCGAGGTCTGCAGGATCGACGGGATCTGGAACAGCTTGCGCTCGCGCATCAGGTTGGCGACCGCGGGGGTGTTCAACAGGACCTCCAACGCCAGCGCGCGCCCGCTTCCATCTTTGCGCGGAATCAATTGTTGACAGACGATGCCGCGGATCGACTCGGAGATCATGTTGCGCACCTGCGACTGCTCGTCGGGCGGAAACACGTCGAGAATGCGATCGATGGTGCGGGCCGCCGACGTGGTGTGCATGGTGCCGAAGACCAAATGGCCGGTCTCCGCCGCGCTGATCGCCAGCGACACGGTTTCGCGATCGCGCAGCTCGCCGATGACGATCACGTCGGGATCTTCGCGCAACGCGGCGCGCAGCGCCGCTGCGAAGCTCTTGGTGTGCGCGCCGACTTGACGTTGATTGACCTGGGCGCGCACCGGAACGAAGTTGTACTCGACCGGATCCTCGATCGTGATGATGTGATCGTCGCGGGTGTGGTTGATCAGTTCGACCATCGCCGCCATCGTGGTCGACTTACCGCAGCCGTTCGGTCCGGTGACCAGCACCAGGCCTTGGTTGAATTCGGTCAAGCGCTGCAAGGCCTCCGGCAATCCGAGGTCGGCGAACGACGGAACCTGCGATTGGATGAGGCGAAAGGCGCCGTCCCATCCGATTCGCTGCCGGAGCATGCAAGCCCGATAGCGGTTCCCATCCGCATCGGCGTAGCAAAAGTCCAGTGCCTTGTGCTCGCGCAACTGCTGCTTCTGCGCGTCGGTCACAATCGCAAACAGCAGGCTTTCGGTGTCGGCATCAGCGAGCGGCGCTCGTGGCAACGGCGACAATCGTCCGTGCTTTCGAACTACCGGCGCGCAGCCGACCGCGAAGTGCAAGTCGGACGCCCCGATCTCACGCGCATAGGATAGATAGTCGTGCAGGCTGGTGAACCCGGCGATGCGCGGGGCATCGCTCTCCGGTGCTGCGGGCGGTGGCGGCTCGTTCGCGGGCGCGCTCGCCGCCGGCGGCGCAGCCGGTGCCGGGCGCTCCGGCGCACGCGCCGCCGGCTTGCCGGCGGTCTTCTCGTACAGTTGCAGCACGGCCGCTGCATCCGCGTCGCTGACCAGTCGCAGTTCCTGCAAGGCCTGCAGCAGCGACTTGTCTCCGCTGGCCAACGCCTTGGCCTGCAGCATCTGGTTGGCGGTCGCGAGCTTGCGAAAGGTGACGAACTTTTCGACGAATGCGTTCTGTTGGCTCAGGTCTGCCATCAAGCGATGTTACTTCACCTCGCCCAGGGTAGTGCCCGATAGTCGCGCGAGCAAGCGCGTTTTTTTCGATGCGCTGCAACGGTCAAGGGACCGAGTCGGACAACTTCGCGAGCAGCGCAAGCGCGTGTTCGCGCAGCTCGTGGAACCGTTGGGCCGTCCAGCCGTCTTGCGAAATCGGCTCGAAGGTCTTCGTGTCGGTGAACGTGTAGTGGCGGATGTCGCGATCGACGGATCGGCGGATGTCGGCGAGAAAGCTTTCCGCCTCGTCCGCCGCATGCAACGCCGTCGGCGCTGCGCTCGCCCGCGCGCGTTGCGCAAGCACCTCGATGGTGTGGAGATACTTGGCGTCGTCGACCCCTTCGCGCGCCAACTCCCACTGGATGGTGGGAACGGGGCGGTCATCGAGCCCGAGAAAGCCCTCCGAGATATTGAGCGCACCCTCGCCGCGGCCATCGACGTTGCGGGGAAAACGCTTCGGCAGCAACGGATAGGTCCACGGCACCATGCCTTGCAGGCGATTGGCCCACGTGAAGTAGCCGAACAAGAACCGCGTGAAGTAAGTTCCCTCGCCCATGACCGTTGCGTTCGCATAGACGCACAGGCGTCCGTTCGGGCGCGGCACGCGTTCGTATAAATCAGGCGAGAATCGTCGATAGGCGACGATCCAATAGTCGAGAAAGTCGATCGAGCTGGTGACCGAATCGGGCGTGCACGTCAAAGCGGTGGCGCCGCCGGCTTCGCGGATGACGTGCATCAACTCCCGCGCCAGCGTTTGCCGCGCGTTGGGTGGATCGCCGACGGCGATGCCGTCTCTGAGATTGGGCTCCTCGACGGGCATGAAGATGATGCCGGGGAGACCGGCGTCGCGGAAACGTTGCGTGTAGTACGCGACGATCTTGCGCGCCATCGGTACGTGCACGCTCGCATCGAATTCGCGGTAGCTGTTCGACCGGTTGATCTTATTGGTCTTGAGCAGATGCCCGAGGCAATACACCAAGGGCTGCGTGAATCGGTACTTCTTGTAGAGATCGATGGTCAACTCCAGATCGGGAAGAAACGGCTGGCCGTCACGCTCTTGATACGCATCAACAGATCGCAAACTCATGCTGGTCATGCCGTGTGCACGCTCATCGTCGAAGATGCGATCGGCTTGGCGCGCCAGCGTCTCGGCGCGCTGCAACGCCCTCCCTGTCAGCGCGGAATCGGAGTCGCCGCGAATCCACTTCGACAGATTCGCCAGCGCGTTGACGCACAGCGTGCCGTACAACACGTCCGGCTCTTGCAACGTCACCGGCGTCACTGCGAGGGTCAGCGGCACCCGCACCGTGCCCGCAAGGTGTCGGAACGTAATCGTCCCACGATAGCGGCCACCCGTTTGCTGAGCGGGAACATGGACCGAGATCCAGTACGCGCGTACCGCGCCCGCCTTGAGATTGAGTGGCACCGCGATTTCCAAAGTCTTCGGCACCACCGCGAAGCGGCTGGAGCGGCCTGTGGCGACTTCGGCCCCGTAGTACCGGACCATGCGCACGGTCACCTGTGACGCCGGGAGGACCTCGCGGGCGTCGTCAACCAGATCCGACACCGTCACCGCCATCTGCTGCAGATCGCGCAAGGGGTAGACCGCGAGCTGTGCCGGTTCGTATTCGTCGCGCACCGCGTCGATGGCGACCACAGAAACGACTTCGCCCGGATGCGGGTGGGATTGCGGATAGACCCGGGCGAGCACGCTGCGTTGAAAGACGATGAATCCGTCCCGCTGCTGTTCGGTGGTCGGAATCGGCGCGGGAAATGGATCGGTGAACTCCTGCCACGTGTGTCCGCTAGCCAGACGGGACAAGTGCCGTCGCATGACGGAGCCGACCGACGCGCCGCGTGCACCGCTTGTCACGCACAGCAGCACCGCTAACGCCGCCCAGCGATGGCGCTGCACGTCAACCGTCCTCGCGCCGGCGGTAATCCGCGAATGCGGTCCAATCGCCGCCGGCGGTGCGCCACAACACCCGCAGCTTCCAAAACTCGTTGCGATCGTCCGCCGGGCGCAACGTGCGAATACGGATCGGAATCCGGCCGTGCACGCCGGAAAGCTCGACCGTCACCGGCTGTGCGTCACGCGAGGATTCGACCACGAGTGTTTCGTTCAGGAACACTTGGCTCGGAGTTGTGGCTTCCAACCGCAGCGCTGGAGCAATGTCGTCGTCGATGCCGACAGTTCCGACCCATTCCATCGTCGATGGAACCGCCGCAAACGACGGCGTCGGCGTTTCATCGAATTGCCGGTAGAAGTCGAAGCTGATCGCGCCATCGATGCGGGTGTAGTCTGGTTGCGCGGCGATGACGGTCGGCGGCGGCTCGTCGACGGCACGGCTGTAGTAACGCCCGAGCAGTCCATGGGCGTGCGGGTGCGTGTGCAGCACCGCGCGCGGAACCGGAACGAATTGATCGTGCGTCGGATCGCGCCACCGCAGCGCAATCGTCTCGCCGGACGCATGCAGCGCCGCACTGAGATCGATGGCGTGCCAGCCGGCCGCCAACGTCACCGCGGCATCGTTGGCGATCACGCGGCCGTCGACGCGCAACGTCCCGGGCGTATTGAACGCGTAAGCGCCGGGGACCTCGGCCCACCACACGCCGCGCCAACTGGCGGACAGCGGAAAGTCCGCTGCCGTTGCGTCGGGCGGTGCGACGAAGTTGTCGGCACCGATCATTGCGGTCCAGGTTCGGCGCGGCGACGTGAAGGTTCCGCGCAACCCCCTCGCCCGCTCGATGACCTCGGCATCGAGGCGAAAGATGTGGAGCGCCGCGCTGCCGTAGTGCGGCTCGTGCATGATGTCGTAGCGGGCCTCGGGGTAGTAGTGCTGCACGAGCGGCACGAGTTCTTGTTGCAGCGCCGAGACCAACACGATCGCGGCACCACGGTTGGTCGGCGGGATCGGCACGACGGTACTGTCGGCGGCGAGATCGACCAGCACGCGATTGGGATTCGCGGCGATCATGCAGTCGTTGCTCGCCACTTTCGGCTCCGCCATGATCGCGCCCCCCACCATGTAAATCGTCGTCGGTGTCGGCGCATCTTCAACCACGCGACAGATCTCGGTCATGACGTCGCCGCGCTGTGCTTGCGGCAGCGCGACGAACGTCGAGTACCAGTTGTACTGCAACGACGCCGCCAACCATGCGACCAGCAACGGCACCGCGATCAAATCGCTGCGCGCCCACCAGCGCAGCAGGAGCGCGCGCGCCCGTCCCGCCACCACGGCGGGGATCAAACACACGGTCGGCAACAAACCGAGCAGGCGCGGCTTCCAGGGCGGATAGTCGGTGATCATGCCGCCGATTGCGAGAATGCCGGCGGTCCACACGATCACCACGAGATGGCGCGGATCGCGCCACCGCCACAGCATCCACCCGACACCGAGCAGGAACGGCACGGCGACGAACGGATCGAAGGTCGGGCCGTACCGCTCCGGCGGAATGCTGATAAACGACAGCAGGCACCCGACCACGTGCCGTCCGATGTAGTCGCGCACTTGGCCGACGTCGCCGCGATGATAGGCGTCGGTCAGTTGCGCGAGATCGACGCGATTCGATGTACCGTTATAGAAGTATCCCCAGCTCTGGTAGATCGTTGCCGCCAGCGGACCGAAGCACAGCAGAGCTGCAAGCGCGCCGATCAGCGCGCCGGCCGCGTACCGGCGCCAGAGACCGGCGATGCCGATCGCCAGCACCACCGCGACCAACGCGAGCAGCGCCGGAAACAACTTCGCGGAGTGATAGGTGTGAAACGCCAGTCCGACGGAATAGCCGAACCACACCCAATCGATCGCGCGCCGCGTCCGCAACACCCGCGCGAACGCAGCGAGTATCAGGCCTGCGACCAGCACTTGCTGAATGTTGTTGAGCGCCAGCCGGCTCCAGATGATGTGTTCGCGGTTGGTTGCCAAGATCAAAACCGCGAGCACCGCGATCACGTTGCCCCACCAGCGCCTCACCCAGAAGAACACCGGCACCAGACTCAACGTCCCGATGGTCGCGGCCGACAATCGCAAGTGCGGGTTGCTGGTGCCGAGCGCTTGTACCCACACGTACTCGACCATGTACGACAGGTGCGGGAACACGTTCCAGCCGAGGCCGAAGGCATCGGGGAATCCGTCCGCCCAGATGCGCTCGGCCCAACGCCCTTGGCGACCTTCGTCGGGATCGATCAAGCCCGGCACGTCGCGCAGAAAGGTGACCCGCAGCGCCAACGCGAGCAGTAGCACTAGGAGCAGCGCCAACGCGGCGCTGCGCGGCGAGAGTTCCGGGCCACCGCTGGCGATCCATCGATCGGCGCGCGCCGGTGCCGGAACCCGACGCCACATCGCCGCGGCGAACAATGCGAGGCTGAGCAGCCACACGAGGAATGCCGCCAAATGATTGGTCGGGTTGAGCCGCACGGCGGCCACCCCGGCACAGAGGCTGGCCAAAGTCAGCACCACCATGCGAACCCGCGTCACGGTAGTCGGTGGAGGATCGGCCAGCGCAGGCAGCAGGTTCTCTACGTCGTCCGGCGCGAACGGCGTCCAGCGCGCGACGAAGAACGTCGCCAACGCAATGAACGCGGCGATCGCGATCGGCACTTCCCACCCGAGGTGTGGCAGCCAGTCAATGACGACCCCGATTGCCAGCACCGTCGCAGTGCCCGCCGCCCAACGAATCGCGCGACGGGCACGCGACTCCGCCGGCGTCGGCGCGCCGCCGAACGCCAGCGTCAGCATGACCGCTCCCGCCAGCAGCGGCGCGATCCATCCCCACCACGGCAGTTGCGGGATCACGAAATGGTTGCGGTAGGCAACAACACCCAACGCCACCGCCAACGCGAGGGCACACACCCGAGCGCCGGCGAAGCGGTTGCTGTTTGGTCTCGCGCTGTCGTTGGTCGCCACCACACCCGTCGCCCACGCCGAATTTGCACGCCCACCTCAGAGGCGCAAGTCTGGCGCGCAGGCGCGTGACGGCACCACCCCGCCACAACGCTTGACGGCGGCCCGGCGCGTGATCAAAAACGCTGTCGCGCGGAGAACGCACGGAGGTTCAATGACCGGCAAAGACGCCCTGCTCAACGCGTTCGATCAGTTGTTCGAGCGCGCCGCCGCCAAGCTCCACGTCGAGTGCAGCGCGGAAGAGAAAGCTGAAGCCAAACGCAACTTCTCCGAGCGCTTCTCCGCCGCGCTCGAGATCGCCGGTCAGGTCACGGTGCCGGAAATCCCGCGCGAGGTCATCTCCGCGATGGAGCAAGCCATCGATCAACTCTCGCCCGCCCAGGTGGTGGGTTATCTCGCGTCCATCCCGCTCGCCCAGCAAGCCCAAGAGATGCTCCGCGCCATTGCCTACCGCGCCGCCGAGCAGCGCCTACTCGAACACCTCGTCAGCCACGCCGAGGACAAGTACGGGGGAAACTAGTCCAACGGGGCACCACGGTAGGTCGGCGAAACCAAGAGCGAGCCGAGGATGCCCCGGGGTGGTCAAGCGTGGATATATCTTCGGAGCGGGCGCATCGCTCGCTGCCGGACACCCATTGGCGAAGGACATCCCGAGCACCATCGAGCATTTCATCGCGCGGCTCGACCGTCGACCCAGATGCGAAACACTCCGCACTGGTGTGAAGAAACGCTCTGCTTCTTTGGGCAAGAGGGATGCGCGACGCTCGTGAACTCACACTCGTCTTCCGGAAGCGTGATGTCGGCAGGGGCATGCTGCAAGCGCGATGACGGATTCGACTTCGCGTCGCTGGTGAGGTATCGAGGAAAGCAATGGCTTCGCTGTGGGCAAAGGGGACGAGCCAGTCGGCCAGCAGCGATGTGGCGCCCAAGCCTCGCAAGAAGACCCCTACCTATGAGACGCCCGTTGATGTCTATTTCTCGGCCGACGTTGAGACCGATGGCCCGATTCCAGGACCATACTCGATGTTGTCGTTTGCGATCGTTCCGGCTGGCCGCTTTGACGGACGCGTGTTCGAGCCTCCCCGCAACTTTGTAAATGCATTCTGTGCTGAGGTTCGACCCATCTCCGAGAAGTTCCAGGAAGAAGCCCTCCGCGTCAACGGCATCGATCGTGAACGCCTGAGGCGCGAAGGACAGGACCCCCGCGCGGCAATGACAAGCGCCGCTGCGTGGCTTCGCGATCAAGCGGGCAGCGGCGTGCCGGTTCTCGTTGCGTACCCGCTGAGTTTCGATTGGGCGTGGCTCTACTGGTACTTCATACAGTTCTCGGAAACCGGCTCGCCGTTCAATCATTCTCGCTGCTTCGATCTAAAGACCGCTTATGCGGTGAAGGCCGGCATACCGATTTCCGTCTCGGGGCGGAGCCAGTTGCCGCCCGAATTGCACCCTCAGCGACCCCACACTCACAACGCGCTCGATGACGCGATCGAGCAAGCCGAGATTTTCGCCAAGCTCTTCACGTGGCAACCCAAGTGATCGGCCATCGAAGGGTCTTCCAGCTCCGTCAGGCGCGGACAACCAGACGACTGGCGAGGTTCCGCAAGGACCTTGAACGGCAACTCACCAGCGATCGCAGGGCGGTACTCGGGACACATACCTGCATCTACGCAACCGGGTCAGGGGGGCGTGGCGAGCTTTCGAGGTTCAGCGACCTCGACGCCTTCGTTCTGCGAGTCGACAACACGCGTTCGAATTTGGATGCCACAATCATCCAAGCTTCTATATTGCGAGCCGGACGCGCGTGCGGGTTTCCGAACCCGTCACGCGAAGGCGAGTTCCTTAAGATGCACACGGTCGAGGACCTCACCAAGAACTTCGGCAAGCCGGCTGACGACACCGAGAACACCTTCACGGCGCGCATGCTTCTCATGCTCGAAAGCACACCGATCCTTGGCGAAACGGCGTATGGTCATGCCGTAGATCGTGTGATCGACATCTACTGGCGGAACTACCGCGGTCACGAGACCGACTACCTCCCAATCATTTTGCTCAACGACATCGTGCGGTACTGGCGCATCGTGCTCCTTAACTACGAGGCGAAAAATTTTGCGGATGTCGGGGCTGCAGGCGACCCAGATCGCCGGCTACGGAGCTACAAACTGCGGTTCAGCCGGTGCATGACCTGCTTCTCGGCGGTCGCATATCTCCTCGCAGCGACGACGCTGGCGGACGGCAATGTTAGTCGAGAAAGCGTGGTTAGGATGGTTCGCACGAGGCCCTTGGATCGCATGGTGCTCATCGCGCGGTGGCTCAAGCGGCGCCCGCTGGTCGGGCAGCGCATCGATGAGTTGCTCGAACTCTACTCCGCGTTTCTGCAGGAAACCAACGCTTCAGAGGACGAACTGCTCCGCCGTTTTGGCCGCCTAGCGCACCGTCGCGCGCGCTCCCGCGAAGGAGCGCGCTTCGGCCAGAAGATGTTCGAGCTGGTCGAAGAACTCGGCCGCGACAACCCACTCTATCGTTACGTTGTTGTGTAGGCTTGTGCGTCGAGGCTGATCCCGAGGGAAACGCAACGCGGGCTTCGGTGTTTGCTGAAGCGGATTGGCGCGGAGTGCACGATGCAGCCCTCACCTCGGTGCTTTTCCAGAGGGCCCAGAGGGAGAGGGAGAAGAAGCAGATCCCCCCAACGCCGCGGCCAGCTTCTCGCGCAAGCCGCCGAAGCTGCCGTTGGACATCAACAGGATCACGTCGCCGGGCTTGGCGTTGCGGGTCAGTCCGACGACGATCGTTTCGATCTCCGGATAGGCGCGGGCTTTGATGCCGCGCGCGTTGAGATTGCTCGCCAGTTGATCGGGTGAGAACAGTTCGTCGGCGCTGACGGCGTCGGTCTGCTTCTGGAACACGCCGCCGATGATGACCCGGTCGGCGGCGGCGAAGGCATCGACGTATTCGCGTTGGAAGACTTTGCGGCGGCTGGTATTCGAGCGCGGCTCGAACACCGCCCACAACCGGCGGCCGGGATAGTGCTGGCGGATCGCCGCAATGCTGCCGGCAACCGCGGTCGGGTGATGCGCGAAGTCGTCGATGAGCGCGATGCCGTTGAACTCGCCCACCAACTCTTGCCGGCGTGCGACGCCGGTGAAGCTGCGCAAGCCGGGGAGAATCTCGTCGCTGCGCAAGCCGAGCCGTCGGGCCAGTACGTAGACACCGAGCGCGTTGCGCGCGTTGATCGCACCCGGCACCCGCAGCGTCGCCGTGCATTCGACTCCGCCCCCGCGCACGATCTCGAACGACGACTCGCCGTTCGCCGCGCGCAAGTTCGCAATGCGCCAACGTGCCGCGTCGCTGAGTCCGAACGTCTCAGGCGTGAGCCCCTCGCGGTGCGCAACCTCCAGCGCGTGCGGAAAATCCGCCGCTACCGCCAGCGGCGCACCTGCCGGAAGGATCGCGATCAACTTGCGAAACGCCGACTTCACGTGGTCGAGATCGCGGTAGATGTCGGCGTGATCGAACTCGACGGCCGTCAGGATCAAGGCCTGCGGCGCGTAGTGGAGAAACTTCGGTCCCTTGTCGAAGAACGCGGTGTCGTACTCGTCGCCTTCGAGGACGAAGTGTTCGCCGGCGCCGAGCTTGAAGTTGCCGCCGAAGTCCTTGGCGTCGCCGCCGACCATCATGCTGGGGTCGCGGCCGGCTCGTTCGAGCACCCACGCCAGCATTGCCGTCGACGTGGTCTTGCCGTGCGTGCCGGCGACCACGATCGAACGTTTGCCGGCGAGAAAGAAATCGTGCAGCGCTTGCGGCAACGACAGGTATGGAGTGTCGCTCGCCAACAGCGCCTGCACCTCGGGATTGTCGCGCGACACCTTGTTGCCGACGACCACAACGTCCGGCCGGTCGCTCAGATTCTCGGCGCGAAAGCCGGTTCGAATCGGAATGCCCCAGCGTTCGAGCAGCATGCTCATCGGCGGATACACGTTCTCGTCGGAGCCCGACACTTGATAGCCGCGCTGTTTGAGCATCCCGGCCATTGCCGCCATGGCCACACCACAGATCGCGATCAGGTGTACACGTTGGACCGTAGAGAGATCCACATTGTCGCCTTGCGACGTCATCGTTCTCTTATTCCAGCGCCCGCATGACCGCGTCGTGGATCAGTGGCCGAAACTCGCGGATGGCTTCGTTGTCGCGATTGGGGTGGACGCGATTCGACAACAGGATGATGTGAAGCGGCCGGTCGAGATCCAACCACACCGAGGTGCCGGTAAACCCCAGATGGCCGACGGCGCGGCGGTTGAACAAGGTCCCGGCACTCGAATCGTGCGGCGATGGCGTGTCCCACCCGAGCGCCCACGTAGAACTCTCGACGACACGGTCGCGGGTCCAGAACTCGCGCATGATCGACTGCGGAATCCAGCCATCGGCGCCCGTATAGCAGGCGCGCAGGCGGCACAGCAGCACGTCGAGGTCGGCTGCCGACGCGAACAGGCCCGAGTGACCGGCCACGCCGCCCATGGCGTAGGCGTTGTCGTCGTGCACCTCGCCGCAGAGGATTTTCTTGCGCCACGGGCAGCGCTCGGTCGGTGCGACCAGATCGGGGATCGGTTCGAGCTTGCGGGCGCGCAGGCGCCACAAGTCGACGAAGGCCGTGGTCCGCAAACCCAGCGGGCGATAGATTCGCTGCTGACAGAAGCGATCGAGGGCCATACCGCCGATCTCCTCGACAGCTTCGCCGAGCAGCATGAAACCGAGATCGCTGTACCGCGCGTGCGTCGCCGGTGGGGTTTCGAGACGTTCGCGATGGATGGCTTGGTACACAAAATTCTTAGCCGACGGGCTGGCGACGAAGTTGATTCGTCCGCCCTTACGCTCGGTATGAATGATCTCCTTGTAGTACGGCTGCCACGCCGGCAAACCGGAGCTGTGATTCAGCAGATGGCGGAAGGTCACGTGGGTTTTGCCGTGCACACCAAAATTGTGAAAGAAGCGCGAGACCCGATCGTCGAGGCGGATCTTGCCTTCGCGCACCAGCAACATGACGGCGATGGTGGTGGCCAACGGTTTGGTGAGCGACGCGAGATCGAAGATGGTCTCCGGACGCATCGGCGTCACCGTCGGCTCCACACTGCGCGCGCCCGCGGCGCACAGATGCACGCGCTCGCCGTCGCGGACGAGCAGCACCGCGCCGGGGAACACGTGGCGTGCAGCGGCTGCTTCCAGCTCGCGCTCAACTGCGTCGAAGCTCATCCAGGGTGATCACTCAACCGGCGACGGGGGATTCCAACAACGTCAACCGCTCGCCGGCCAACCGCGCGCGGACGCCGAGCGGCAGGGTCGCGTGGCCGTCGCCGTGACCGCTGGGAAAGCCGGTCACGACGGGATAGTTCGCGCCGCGGAAGCACTCGGCAATCACATCGCGCACAGTCACGGCTTCGTCGGGATGCGCGCTACACCCCGGCATCTCGCCGAAGATTACGCCGGCAACATGTTCGAACGCGCCGGCTTGGCGCAGTTGGGTCAACATCCGATCGATGCGGAACGGTTTTTCGTTCGCATCTTCGAGCAACAGCAGGCGCTCCTCGGTTTGAATCTCGTACGGCGTGCCGAGCATCGCCACCACCGCCGAGAGGCAGCCGCCCGCAGTTACGCCTTCAGCCGTGCCCGGTTGAATGATGTGGCGCGCCCGCAGGTTCCAGTCGTGCCGATCGCCCATCAGCAAGCCGGTCAATCGAGCCGCGGCCGACGGATGTTCGCCGAGGTGAACCACCATCGGACCATGAAACGTGATCACGCCCGACCGTTGGACGAGATCGTTGAGCACGAAGGTCAGGTCGCTGAAGCCGACGATAATCTTGGGATGCTGTCGCGCCAGCGCCGGATCGAGCAACGGCAGCAAACGACCGGAGCCATAGCCACCGCGTGCGCAGATGATCGCCGCGATTTCGGGATCACGCAGCATGGTCACGAAGTCGTCGCGACGCTCCTGATCGCCGCCGGCGAGGTAGCCGTCGCGACGAAAGACCGCGGCACCGAGCCGGACGGAAAACCCCAGCGCCTCCAAGCTGTGCACGCCGCTGGCGACGGCAGCCGCATCGACCGCCGCCGCCGGCGCCACCACGCCGATCACATCTCCGCGCCGCAATGCGGGCGGTTTGCGCATCACGCCGAGGCCTTCTCCAAACTCTCCATCGCGATGCAGCTATGCGCCCACGAGCCGCCGGCGCGCAACGCCATCGCGACAAAGATGCTCTCGGCGATCTCCACGTCGCTCGCGCCCGCCTTCTTCGCGCGCTGGACGTGGACGTCGATGCAATACGGGCACTGCGTGATGTGCGCGGTGGCGACCGCGATCAACTCCTTGGTCTTCACCGGCAACGCGCCGGCTTCGAAGACCTTGCTGTCGAAGTCGACGAATGCCTTGAAGAGATCGGGCGTGAGCTCGCGCAGCTTGCGCAATTTCTTGAGACCGTCAGATTGATAGTAATCTCCCATCGAGTCCTCCTGTTTGCGTATCTGCGGCTGCGTATACACCATAGCCCGAGTAATCTCACCTCACCTCGCCTCGCCCGTTGAGTCCGTGCGGCCGCGCCCCTATAATTCCGCGCAACCATCCCGGCGTGAACGTGTTCAAACACCCGGGCGCGAAGTGAGACGGGAGGCCCCATGAAACGGTGGCGACGGATTGCGATCTTCTGCGTGGTTGTCGGCGGCACCACGATGCGGCTTGCGGGGCCGGCGATGGCTCAGAGTTGCGACGATGTGAGAGCGCTTCTCAGCCAAGGCAACAGCGTGCAACAGATCATCCAACTGACCGGCCTCAACGCGCGACAGATTGAAGAGTGTCGCGGCGCACAGAAGCCGTCGTTCTATTCGCCACAAGGGCCTGCGCCACATGGCGCGGCCGGCCCACCCCCTCTCGGTGCGGCGGGGCCTGCACCGCACGGGGCGGCAGGTCCGCCACCCCACGGCGCCGCCGGCCCGGCACCATTCGGCCGGCAGTGATCGCGGCGTGAACCTGCAGGCGTCCGCGTGATTCGTTCGCCATTGCGATCTCGTCGCCTCACGGTCGCTGTAGCCTTTGCCGTCGCTCTCGCGCTCAGCCCGCGGGCGGCCTCAGCCTACATCGGGCCCGGCGCCGGCTTTGCCTTCATTGGTTCGTTCTTCATCCTGTTGTGGTCGTTGGTGCTCGCATTGTTCACGCTCGCTTCGTATCCGTTCCGGTTGTTGTGGCGGGCGGTGCGGCGCCGCAGACTACCGCCCGGCGCGCCGGGGCGGGTGATCATCATCGGTCTTGACGGCTTGGACCCGCAACTCGCCGAACGCTGGATGAGCGAGGGCAAGCTACCGAATTTGAGCGCGATCGCCGCGCAGGGAAGCTTTCGGCGACTCGCCACGACTCACCCGCCGCTGTCACCGGTGGCGTGGTCGTCGTTCATGACCGGCGTACATCCGGCGCGGCACGGCATCTTCGATTTCTTGGCGCGCGACGCGCGCAGCTACTTGCCGTTCTTGTCGTCGTCTGCCATCGAGTCGTCAGGGCGTACACTCGCCATCGGCAAGTTTCAATTGCCGCTGGGACGGCCACGCATCCGCTTGTTTCGCAAAGCGGTGCCGTTCTGGCGAATCCTCGGAGATCACGGGGTGTTCTCATCGGTCATTCGCGTGCCGGTAACGTTTCCGCCCGAAAGCTTTCATGGCGCGTGTCTGTCCGGCATGAGCGTCCCGGATCTACGCGGCACCCAGGGGAGCTTCACTTTCTTTTGCGAACAGACCGACGCCACCGAGCGCACCGGCGGATTGCACGTATCGCTCCGCCGTGACGGTAATCGCTTGCGCGGATTGATTCCCGGTCCGGATCACCCGCTGCGACGCGGCGGCGGGGCGATGCAGCTTCCCATCGACATCGAGATCTTGGACGGTGGGGCGCGGGTTGGTCTCGACGTTGGTGACGAGCGACTGATCTTGCGGCCGGGTGTGTATTCAGACTGGGTTTCGCTGGTGTTCAAGGCTGTCCTGGGCATCAAGCTACGCGGGATCGTGCGTTTTCGTCTCGCGAGCGTCGCACCATTCCGCCTGTACATGACCCCGATCAACATCGATCCCGAACATCCCGCGTTGCCGATCTCGCATCCACGGTACTACGGGACCTACCTCGCCAAGTTGCTCGGCCGCTTCTCGACGTTGGGTTTGGCCGAAGATACGTGGGCACTCAACGAGCGGGTGCTCGATGAGGAGGGATTTCTCGAGCAGGCTTACCTGATCCACGCGGAGCGTGAGCGCCAACTCTTCGATGCGCTCGCAAAGACGCGCTCGGGAGTGGTGGTGTGCGTGTTCGACGCCACTGACCGGGTGCAGCATATGTTTTATCGCTACACCGATCCGGATCCGCGCGCCGATCGGCCGGGCGATCGTGACCGCTACGCGCACGTCGTCGAAGAGCTGTATCGAAAAATGGATGAGATGCTCGGGCGGGTACGAGCACACGTCGACGAGCGAACGGTACTGATGGTCGTGTCAGATCACGGTTTCGCGTCGTTCCGGCGCGGGGTCAACCTGAATGCGTGGCTGGAGCGTGAAGGCTATTTGGCGCTCAAGCCCGGCGCCAGCGGCGCCAGCGAGTATCTGCGCGATGTCGATTGGACGAACACTCGGGCCTATGCGGTTGGGTTGGCGGGCCTGTACATCAATCAGCGCGGGCGCGAAGCACAGGGAATCGTCAAACGTGGAGAGGAGTCGCAGCAGCTCAAGCAGGAGATTGCCGCGAAGCTGGAGGCGCTCCGGGATCCGGACGGCAATCGCGTTGTCGTGCGCGAGGCCGTCGATGTCAGCGCGCGATTTAACGGGCCGTATTTGGACCAGTCGCCCGATCTGATTGTCGGCTATGCCGACGGGTATCGCGTCTCGTGGGAGGCCGCGGTGGGCAAGGTTGCGGGAGAGGTGATTGCGGACAATCCCAAGAGCTGGAGCGGCGACCACTGCGTCGATCCCGGCCTGGTACCCGGGGTGCTGTTTTGCAATCGTTCGGTTGCGGCTGACGCACCGTCGATCGTCGACATTGCACCGACGATGCTTGAACTCTACGGCATCGAGGTTCCGCGTCACATGGAAGGGCGCTTGCTCGGAATCGCACGCGCCGCATGAGGGGTTGGCTCGCGCTGGCACTCCTGGCGATCGCGACGCTGGGGGTGAGCTGTTCCAAATCGCCCCAGCGAGTCAGCCATCGTGTGCTGGTGCTCGGTTTCGACGGCATCGATCCGGGTTTGCTCGATCGCTTCATGGCGGCAGGAGAGCTTCCGCACTTCGCCCAGCTCGCAAAGACCGGACACTACGTTCATTTGGGGACGACGGTTCCGCCCCAGAGTCCGGTCGCCTGGTCAACGTTCATTACCGGGATGGATCCAGGTGGGCACGGGATTTTTGATTTTGTCCATCGTGATCCGGCCCCGCCGAGCGGTGGTGCGATCGCGCCGTTTCTGTCGACGTCGCGAGTGGAAGAAGACGAGCGGCGGCTCACGTTGGGCAAGTACGCGTTGCCCCTCTCGTCGGGGACCAGCGAGTTGCTCCGGCACGGCAAGGCGTTTTGGAATGTGCTCGCAGATCACGACATACCGGCCACGGTGGTGAAGATTCCGGCAAACTTTCCGCCGGAGCCGAGCACGTCGCGAACGATCTCGGATATGGGCACTCCCGATGTTCGGGGAACCTACGGAACTTTCTCGTTCTACAGTTCCGATCCGGCCGACGGCGGGGATCACAGCGTCTCCGGTGGTCTTTTTCATGCCGTGCAGGTCGACGGTGGCCACGCGCGCGCGACGATTCCGGGACCCATCGACCCGTTTCTCAGCCGATCCGAGCGTGCCGTGCGTCCGTTCGAGGTGTACGTCGACGCAGAATCGAATGCCGTGAAGATCGATATCGGCGATCAGGAACTCGTGTTGCAGACCGGCGAGTGGAGCGGCTGGGTGCCGGTGACATTCGACCTCGTGCCGAGTATCGTCAGCGTGCATGGAATCGTCCGATTTCATCTCGTGCAAGCTCATCCGAATCTGCGTCTCTACACCAGCCCCATCAACATTGCGCCCGACCAACCAGCACTCCCGATTTCGACTCCTCCCGAGTACGCGCGCGATCTGGCGACGCATGTCGGCGCCTTCTATACGCAGGGCCTCCCCGAAAATACCGCGGCGTTGACCGCCGGCGTGCTGGACGACGACATGTGGCTCGTACATGCCGACGACATCTTCGCAGAGCGCTCGCGCATGTTCGATTTCGAGCTGGCTCGGTTCCACAGCGGACTGCTGTTCGCCTACTTCGGCGGAACGGATCAGGTGGCGCACATGTTTTGGCGAGAGATGGAGCACGGCAGCGTGCACGGGGACGCGATCCTACGAACGTATCGGCAGGTCGACGACGTCCTCGGCCGTGCGCTCGCGGCGATCGCCGGCGACTCGAATGTCACGTTGATCGTTATGTCGGATCACGGCTTCGCCCCGTTCAATCGGGCTGTGCACCTAAACAGCTGGCTTCGGGAGCAGGGATTTCTTGCGCTGCGGTCGGGACTGCAGGTTGGAGGCGAATTGTTTCAGGACATTGACTGGAATCACACGCACGCCTACGGGCTGGGACTGAACGGCCTCTACCTCAACCTGGTGGGGCGCGAACGGTTCGGCATCGTGGGACCCGTAGATCGGGAGCGCGTGCTCGCCGAGCTGACGCAGAAGCTGCTCGGCTGGACCGATCCACAGACCGGTGCGTCCATCATCTCGCGAGTTTATCGGCGTGAAGAAGTGTACAGTTCGACCTACCGCGATCTGGCGCCCGACCTCATCGTTGGCTACCGCCGGGGCTATCGCGTGTCGAACGAATCTGGGCTCGGCGAAGTGCCGGCGGCGGTCATCGAAGACAATCGGAAGAGGTGGAGCGGGGATCATTGCATGGCGGCGGATCAAGTTCCCGGCGTGCTGCTCAGCAACCGCCGAGTGGTCAATCGTCCGGTGAGCTTGCAAGACCTTGCGCCCACGATTTTGAACGAGTTCGGTATTCCCGCTCCGGTAGAGATGGTGGGCAAGCCGCTACTCGATGGAGGGCCATAGACATGTTCGGTAGTAAGAAGATCGCGCTCGATAAGACCTTGTACGACCGGATCGCCAAAGTGGCGATCACGGCCGGTTACGCGTCGGCCGAGGAATTCATCGTGCACTTGTTGGAGCAGCAGGTCCGTCACCTCGAAGACGCCAAAGACGAAGAGATGATCCGCAAGCGACTCGAAGGACTCGGCTACATCGACTGATGAGCCTGCTCCATCACATGCTTTCCGCCGGGTTCGCGCTGCTGCTGGACCCGCTGGCGGGATTGCCGCCGCTGCTGGGCCTCACGGTGATCTCGACGGTGAGTGGGCTGCTGATTCTGCTGGCGTTTCGGTGCACCTCGAACCCTGCTGCCGTGCGGCGCGCACGCCAGCGTGCGCAAGCGCACTTGCTCGCGGTGCGTTTGTACCGCGATGATTTGGTGGTGGTCGCGCGATCGCAGTGGTCGCTGGTGGGTGCACTCGCCGCATATGTCGGTCTCATGTTGATCCCGTTCGCGGCACTGTTGGTCCCGTTCGCGCTGCTGTTTGCGCATATTGATGCTCGCTACGGCTCGTGCGCCCTCCGCCCGGGGGAGCGCGCACTGGTCAAGGCCTTCACGCCGACGGGCGCCACCAGCGGATGGCAATTGGAGGCACCCGACGGCCTGACGATCGAGTCGCCGCCCGTACGGATTCCAAGTCGCGGTGAAACTGTCTGGCGCATTCGCGCTGACAAGCCCGGCTGCCACCGGGTTGCCTTAGTCGCGGGGCCGCAGCGCGTCGAGAAGCTCGCGTGTGTCGCCAACGGGGCTATCGGCGCCTCGTCCCAGCGCGCCGCTGCGGGCGTGGCTGCCCTATTCTCGGCACCGACCGAACCTTTGATCGAAACCGCTGCGAAAGTCGATCGTATCGAGATCACATATCCAACCTGCCCGGTCGTTTTCTACGGCTGGCATCTCAACTGGCTGGTCGTCTGCCTCATCGTATCAGCGGCGGTCGCATGGTTTCTGCGCAAGCCGTTTGGCGTCGAGTTCTGAGACCTCCGCAGCGCTACGAGCTGCCCTTCGATCGTTTCGGACGCCGCGCGCGGACCTCGATCAAGGAATTGTTCCTTCGCTGCGCTCCGGACACCGCGCGCTCCGCGCGCGGAAAGGAGCGGAGGGGGCGAGATTCGAACTCGCGGACCCTTTCGGGTCGCCGGTTTTCAAGACCGGTGGTTTCAACCGCTCACCCACCCCTCCCAAATCGGGCGCAAAGAAATCTCTGTCGCGCGGTTTAACCTGCGCCCACACCTGATGCAATCGGAGACCCGAGGCGGCCTCGATCGATGCCGCCCGCATTCAGCATGGCATAGCGCATGTGCTCAACGGTGCGCTAGTTCACTTGATCTATCATATGAAATAGCACGCTCTTGTGATGCCTAAAGAGTAGAAGACTTGCTCTACGAGGGCTCGTCAAATTTCCAACAGTTCGGCATTGATCCCTAAACTCGCCCGCCGCACCATTCCTTGGGAGTCGCCTGCGTTGGTTCGCAAGCGGCGCGGCATGCTCCTTGGTCTGGCCAGGCGTCGTGACCAAGGTATCTGCTCTTCTTCGTGCACAGCTCGGCGTTCTGAGTTTAGCGGTGGTCGTGCTCCTGACCGACGCGCCGGCGCTCGCGGCCAACGCGCAGCTCAGTTGGTCCGTATCAAGTGGTGCAGCAGGATACAAAGTGTACATGCGTCAGTCCGGGCAGTCGTATGGCACCGGGACCGACGTGGGATTGATCGCCCCGGGCGGAGACGGCATGGTGCACTACGCCACTACCGGCGGGCTGCCCAACGGCACCAACTACTTCGCCGTCTCCAGCTACAGCAGTTCGGGTGTCGAAAGCGCTCTCTCCAACGAACTCGCGTTGGTCATCGGCGACACGCCAACGCCCGGAAGCCCGGCGCCGACGAACACCCCGACCACTACCCAGATTTCGCAGCCGAGTGCGACACCGACGCAAACGATTCAGCTTCCGACTGCGGTGCCGACCACGACTCCGACCGCCACGATGATCCAGCCGACGTCCACACCGATCGTTGGTGCCGTGACAATCTGGCCGACCAGCGCCGTCCCCAGCACCATTGACGGCAACGATCCGTTGGCAGTCGAGCTGGGCGTGCAATTCACCGCGGACATGAACGGGGCCATCGCCGGCATCCGCTTCTACAAGAGCGCAGCCAACACCGGCACGCATACCGGGTCGCTCTGGACGAACACCGGCAGCTTGTTGGCTACGGGAACGTTCACAAACGAGACGGCCTCCGGCTGGCAGCAGCTAACCTTCGGCGCACCCGTCGCCATCGCCGCCAACGCCGTCTACGTCGCTTCGTATCACACAAATGTCGGACACTATTCTGGTGATGTCGACTACTTCGCGACCGCCGGTGTCGACAATCCGCCGTTGCACGCGGTCGCCGACGGGATCGCAGGGGGGAACGGCGTGTACGCCTACGGCGTCAGCGCATTTCCGAGCAACACATACCGTTCCGCCAATTACTGGGTGGACGTGGCATTCACCTCGACTACTCCCGGGACAACGACGCCGGCGAGCAATACCGCGACGCTGACCCCGACTCGTACACCGACGACAACCCCAACTCAGACCCCGTCGGCCACCGCGACGCCGACGCGGACACCTACAACCACTCCGACCCTAACACCGACGGCGACGGCGACCGCCACCGCGACGTTGACACCGACGCGCACGCCCACGACGACGCCAACGCAAACCGCGTCGGCTACGAGCACCGCGACTCCCACTCAGACACCGACCACCACTGCGACCGCGACGCCAACGCGAACACCCACAACCACCCCGACCCTGACACCGACCGCGACGGCGACCGCCACCGCAACGTTGACACCGACTCGCACGCCCACGACGACTCCAACGCAAACCTCGTCCGCCACGGGCACTGCAGCACCCACTCAAACACCGACCACTACGGCAACCTCGACCACTACCGCAACGCCAACCGCGACGGTGACCGCCACGGTCACGCCGACGGCGACTTTTACTCAGACACCAACAACGACGCCCACCGCGACACCGACGCGAACACCTACAACCACGCCGACCGCGACGGCTACCGCAACCTCGACCGCCACCGCGACGTTGACACCAACTCGCACATCAACGACGACGCCAACGCAAACCGCCTCGGCCACGAGCTCTGCAACGCCCACTCAGACACCGACCACCACCGCGACGCTGACCTCGACGGCCACTCCCACTGTCACGCCGACTCAGACGCCCACGACCACCGCTAGCGCGACACCCACCGCCTCGGCCACCACAACATCGACCGTCACTGACATCGTGACGCCATCAGCGACCACTACTTCGACCGCGACGGCAACTCAGACGCCGGCGAACTCTGTCACCGCTACCGCCACCTCGACCGTAACCGTGACTGACACCCCAACCCCTACATCGACAACAACGCCAACTCGGACACCGACGACAACGGCGACCAACACGCCGACACGCACTGCGACCTCGACTTACACCTCGACGGCAACGACCACCGCAACGCGGACCAACACCGCCACGCCGTCAGCAACCGTGACCAACACCACGACAGCGACGGCGGCCCAAACGTCGACGGTCACCAGCACCAGGACTGTCACGGCCACGTCGACCTCGACTCAACCCTTCACCGCCACTGCGACGCCGACTCTGACGCCGACGCGCACCTCGACTGCGACCTCGACTTACACCTCGACGGCAACGGCGACCGCAACGCCGACCAACACCACCACGCCGTCGGCGATTGCGACCGACACGGCGACGACAACGGCAACCCAGACTGCGACGGTCACCAACACCTTGACGGCAACGGTGACACCAACTCACACTTTCACTGCGACCGCGACGTGGACAAACACCGCAACCCTGCCCCCGACCGCGAGCACGACACCGACTCCGACATCTACGTCGATTCCGACAGTCACCGCGACTGCACCACCGACGCGCACGTCAACTGCAACCTTGACTCAAACCTCGACGGCAACGGCCACCGCAACGTGGACCAACACCACCACACCGTCGGCGATTGCGACCGACACGGCGACGACAACGGCAACCCAGACTGCGACGGTCACCAACACCACGACGACCACGACGACACCGCCTCAGACCCTCACCGCGACCGCGACGTCGACGAACACAGCCTCGGGGTCCCCGACCATGAGCCGGACGCCGACGCCAACCTCGACCCAGACACCGACGCCTTCATCGAGCCCGACGGCTACACGGACATCCACTGCCAGTGCACTGCCCTCGTTCACCGTGATTCCGACTGCGACATCGACGTCGTCACCAACACCCACGCCCTCGCCTACTCACACCTCCATTCCACCTGCGACCGAAACCGCGACCTCGATGCCTTCAACAACCGCGATTGCGACCAGCACCGCACCGGTTTTCACGTCCACCGCGACGGCGACCGCCACAACCAGCTCCACGCTCGTGCCAACTCAGACCGCAACCGAAACGTCGATGAGTACACCGACGGTGACGGCTGCGCCGACAAATTCACCGAGCCCGAGCCCCACGCCAACTGATACGCCGACGAGCTTGGCAACGGCATCCCCGAGCCCCACGCAAAGCGATACCCAAACCTTGACGCCCACTCAGACCGTGACCGCACCGCCAACCCAAACCCCGAGTCCGAGTCCTTCGGATACTGCACCGCCTACGGCCACGAGTAGTGCAACCGTCACGCGAACGCAGCCGGTCCCGAGCCCGACACCGACGCCGGCCTTGGTACCTCTCGCCAGCGCAACGCCAACCGTGCCACCGACAGCGACGGTGACTCAGACCCTAACCCCAACCGCGACGCCGACGCCCACTCCGACACGGACGCAACAGACGTCGCCGACAATTCGAGCCAGACTGCGTCGGCCGCTCGCGATCACGCTTCAAACCTCGACGATGTCCGGCGCCAGCGTCTTCTACTTGCAGTCGTCCGCAAGCGGGACCGCCCAGGAAGCGGTCGATTCCGGCGGCGGCAGCCAGTCCACCGTCGTGTTTGAAGCGGCTGCGGCCGGCGGGGCTCCGCCGGCGGCTGCGATTGCGGACCTCGGCGATGGCAGCGAGGAACTCCTCGTCGCACGGGCGGATGCGCCCGGAGTGCCCTCGCGCGACCGGGTCGACATTTACCACATCGATCCAGAGCGACCGCCCGAACTCACCACCCACCTCAATGCGTTTGACGACACCGGTTGGTCGAGCGCAGGCAACCTCGCGGTAGGCGACGTCGATGCGTCAGCGGTCGGCAGCGAGTTGATCGTCGCCGACGATGGCAGCCGACGACGGGCATCACAGATTCGTGTATTCGGCGGCTTGAGAGACGGAGCGCCACGTCTCCTGTGTCAGTTCCGTGGGTTGCGATCGCACAGCGCCGCCAGACAGCCAGTAACATTTGCGCTCGGTCGCGTTTTTTCGGGAGCGCAATTTGCCGCGCAGCAAATCGTCGTCGGCGACACACACGGTTTTATCTATATCTGGGGAATCGATCACGGGCACGCGAAGTTGCTACGCTGGTTCATCGCTTTCAACGGGCCGGTGAGTCCCGTGCGGGAGCTGGCGGTCGGTGACGTCTTGCCGGATCAGCTCGGTGACGAGGTGGTGGTCGCCGACGACGGTAGCCGTCGCGACGGGAGCGTGCGCGTCTTCAACGGACGCACCGGTGCGCTGGCACTCGAGTTTGTCGCGATCGATCCAGCTCAGGCACCCGCCGGCATCGCGGTGTCGGTCGCCGATGTGATCGACTCGCTCCCAGGCGCGGAGATCATTGTCGGACAGGGTGAAGCCGGGGGCCTGTTGCGCGTCTACAGCATCGCACACAACACGCCGCAGCCCATCCTCGACGTGCCTGATCCGCGACACCGCAAGACCGGCCTGTCGCGTCACCTCGCCGCGGGCGTGCTGATGCCGGAGCTACCGGGGAACGAGCTGGTGGTGGCGCAGCTCGATCCGACTATGCCGGTCGAGATCTTCCACCTCGACGAAGGCGGCGCCACGAAGATGGACGATCTGCCCATCGCGCCTGAACTCGGCGCAGCGGCGAGTGAGGGATCCGTCGGCTCCGTGGTGATCGCACCGGGTTCTTGATCAAGTCAGTGCATCACAATTGACTCGCACTAGAAGCAAGCGAGTGCACAAGGTCGCACAGCAAATTGCATAGACAATCGCACGGAAAACCGCTACTAGCGGCTCGGTTTCGAAAGCTGCGGTAACGTTGCACTGGATCAAGAAGGCGGTGGGGGCGTTGTGTTGGGCGGAATTGCTCCTTCACGGCTGAGTTATGTGCTGCGGCTGCACACGTGGGCAACACGTCGGCTTGCCGAGGTAAGCGCCTGCACGTTGGCAACGGCTGTTGCGATCGCGGTCGTGTGGCCAGCCTCGGCGGTCCAGGCCTACAACGCACAACTTACATGGACGGCGGTTCAACAAGCGGCTGGATACAAGGTCTACGTACGACAGAGCGGCTCGGCATACGGCACCGGCACCGATGTCGGCGCGCCGACACCAGGTACCGATGGATTGATTCGGGTCGTTATCAGCGGGATTAGCGCCGACGTCACCAATTTTTTTGCGGTCGCGAGCTACTCGTCCGCGGGTGCCGAGAGCGCAAAATCCAACGAAGTGTCGCTGGCCGTCGTTAGCACCGCGACCGCCGCGCCCACGAACACCGCAACTCAAGCTCCCACAGTTAGCAGTACCGCAACGAGTTCCGTTGCGCCAAGCGCGACCGCTAGCCCTACACGAACGCCAACCAACCCGCCGACCCGAACACCGACGGCTACCGCCACAACCACCAGCACCGCTACTTCAACCGCGACCCTAACTCCGACTCAGACGCCCACGGCGAGTGCGACCGCCACCAGCACCGCGACCCCCACTCCGACGGCGACCGCTACGCGCACGCCAACCAACACCGCGACCGCCACGCCCACCACCACGGCAACGAGACCCCCCACTTCGACCTCCAGCGCCTCCGCAACGCAAACGCCGACTGCGAGCGCGACGCGTGCACCAACGAACACCTCAACCCGCAGCGCCACCGCAACGCAGACGCCGACAGCGACTGCGACGGCAACAAACACTCCGACTCAATCACCGAGCGCTACCGTCACGTTCACCAACTCCGCCACGCGGACGCCAACCGCAATTCGCACCCCAACGTCGACGCTTAGCGCATCGGCCACTAACAGCCCCCCGCGAACTCCAACGGCGACGACTACGTCAACCACCACTCAAACCCCAACACCCACGGCGACCGCCACGCCCACTTGGAGCAGTACGGCGACGTTGACTGCGACGACAACCCCGAGCGAGACGCCAACTCAAACCTCAACCGCTACCAATACGCCTTCAACGACGCCTTCGGCGACCGCGAGCTCGACCTCGACGGCGAGCCCGACCTCAACCGCAACGTCGACGCAAGCGTCAACCGAGACTCCGACTGACACCGCCACGCCTTCCCCGTCTGCCACCGCGACTGTGACGAATAGCGTGACACCGACACCCACACCGACCCTCACCCCGAGCGCAACCCCAACGCTCGCGCCCGCGGCTGGGTATTGGCGCTTCGAAGAGGGAAGCGGGACGGCGGTAAAGGATGGCAGCGGCTTTGGCAACAACGGGGTTGCCGAGAACGGCATGGCCTGGGGCGGCGGCCTTATCGGCGGAGGAGGCATCTTCGACGGGGTCGCGACACAAGTGCGCATCGCGAACAGCGCGAGCATGAACGTCACCGGTACTGGATTGACTTTGGCGGCTTGGATCAGGCCGACCGCGGTCGACAGCTATCGCGTCTTGCTTCACAAGGAGCAGCAGTACTCGCTCGCCATCTCCAACGGCGCGTTGACCTACGCCGACAGCATCACGTGGAGCTACGCGGCGATCGGATCGTACGGCAGCGTTCCGGTCGGAGTCTGGAGCCATGTCGCGGTCACCTTCGACGGCAGCACGTTGTTCTTCTATGTGAACGGCGTGCAAGTCGGGAGCAAAGCCCGTTCGGGCGTCTTGACGGACACAGCCAATCCCGTCTGCCTCGCCGCCTACAATTGCGTCGGGTTCCGCTTCGGGGGAACACTCGACGAGGCGCTCGTGTATCCGCGGCCGCTGACGCCCGCCGAGGTTCAAGCTCTCGCGGTCATCCCGCCGACCCCCACCCCGACCCCGGTGCCGGCAATCGGATTGTGGCGGTTTGACGATGGAAGCGGCACGCTCGTGAGGGACAGCAGCACCCTCGGCAACAACGGCGTGGCCGAGAACGGCATGGGTTGGGGCAGCGGCCGTATCGGCGCTGGCGGTGTGTTCGACGGAAATCTCGCTCAGGTACGCGTCAGCAATAGCGTGAGCTTGAATATTGCGGGAACCGGGTTGAGCCTTGCGGCTTGGGTAAGGCCAACCGCCACCGATGGCTACCGCGTCATCATCCACAAGGAACAACAGTATTCGCTCGCAATTTCGGACGGCGCAATCACCTACGCGGACAGCGCAACGTGGAGTTACGCATCGATCGGTTCATATGGGAGTGTCCCCGCCGGAGTGTGGAGTCATGTTGCGGTGACCTTCGACGGCAGCATGTTGCGCTTCTACGTCAACGGGGTGCAAGTCGGCAGCAGGGCCCGCGGGGGCAGTCTGACGACAACGTCGAATGTGGTGTGTCTGGCGGCGTACAATTGCCTCGGATTGCGGTTTGCCGGCACACTCGATGAGGTGAATGTCTTTCAGCGGCCGCTATCGGTAGCGGAAATTCAAACCGCCGCCGGCGTGAGCGGTTCCGTCGCCGCGGGCAGTGCGGTCGGCGCGGTGCCGCTCTTCGTCTCGGTCATGCAACCAGACGCGCAACGAGGTTCCCGCGCAATCGCTTCCCAGCGCCGTGCGGTCCAATTGCGGAACGAGAGTGTGCACGCGAGCGCGAGCCCCACACCGACCCCCACCAGTACGCCACTGGTGCGGAGTGCATCGTGACCGCTGGTTGCAGATATACCTCCGGCGTACCCGTCAGAAGTGTCGTAACCGGGTGACGAAACCCAGCACCCCAGCTTGCTGAGCTGGTACGAGGCGCGACGCGCCGATTGACCGAACGGCTGTTCCGGGATTGACGGGGCTATATGTAGCGTCATTCGCCAGAGCGCACTGCGGCAGCACCCAGGAATTGAGATCGTAAACGCCTCAGGGGTACACTTCCGCCCGTGCTGACGGAGATCGCCCGCGACATTTGGATTACCAACGGACCGTGCGTGCCGTTTTTCGGCTTTCCGTACCCGACGCGCATGACAGTCGTACGCCTGCGCGATGGAAGCCTGTGGGTCTGGTCGCCGATCCAGTTACTCGAACAGCTCAAGGCCGCGCTGAACCGGCGGGGACCGGTGCGTCATCTGGTGTCGCCCAACAAGATCCACCATCTCTATCTCGGTGAGTGGGTGCAAGCATGGCCCGACGCCAAGCTCTACGCTTCGCCCGGTCTGGCACGGCGTCGCCGCGATCTGTCGTTCGACGCGGAACTCGGGGACGCTTCCGATCCGGCCTGGCGCGCCGACATCGACCAGGTGATCGTGCGCGGCAGCCTGATCATGGACGAGGTCGTGTTCTTCCACGTCGGCTCGCGCACCGCAATCGTGGCTGATCTCATCCAGCGATTTGATCCTGCCACCCTGCACGGCTGGCGTCGTATGATCATGGCGCTGGACGGGGTGGTCGGAGTCAACGGGAGCACCCCGCGCGAATGGCGTCTATCATTCTGGAACCGGGCAGCTGCCCGCAGCGCCAAGCGTAAGATCCTCGATTGGAACCCGGAGCGTGTCATCATCGCGCACGGCGAGTGGGTACGCGAGGACGGGCGCGCGGTGCTGGAGCGAGCCCTCGCGTGGATGGGTTGAATCCGTCACTGCGGCGATCAAGGTGCTGGAGTTGGTTGCCAAAGGCCAAAGGCGGTTCAGCGCTTGGGATGGAAAGACAGACAGACTCAACAGAGGTCCCGGAGCCGATGATGGCACGGGAAAAGATTCGGGCCTTCTACGACCGGTTTGGTACGCGGCAGGACCGACAAGGCTTTTACGAGGATGCGGCCACACGCGATCTTGTCGCGCATGCAGGATTCGAAGAAGCGAGAGCAGTTTTCGAGTTCGGGTGTGGGACGGGGCGATTTGCCGAGGGGCTTCTCGCACACCGGCTCCCGGAAGGCGCTGTCTATACGGGCTGCGACCTCAGCTCGACGATGATCGATCTCGCACGCGGACGGCTGAAGCCTTTTGGTGATCGCGTTCATATCGAGCTTACGGAGGGGGCAGTGCGGCTCGACAAGCCGGGCGCGGCCTTCGATCGGTTCGTATCAAATTACGTGCTCGATCTTTTGCCGGGAGAGGACATTACGCTGCTGCTCCAAGAGGCGCATCGCATGCTCACAGCTGACGGGCGTCTCTGCCTTGTCAGCCTGACCCATGGAACCACACTGCTTTCTCGCTTCGTATCGCGGCTGTGGGCTCATGTGCACAGCTGGCGACCGAGCCTGGTCGGCGGCTGCCGGCCGATCGAACTCCAGGACTTCGTTTTGCAGCGCGCGTGGAAGGTTGAGTATCGGAACGTCGTGGTCACCAGCGGGATTCCTTCCGAGATCACGGTCGCGCGCAAGCGTCCCTTGGTTGGATAGCCAAGATGGCGTCGATGGACGAGCTCCGAAACCAGCTGGTGGCCATCGAGGCGGACCTGCACATCCGGCGTTGTGTCGTCGCATTGAATCCACGGCGACTGGTACACCTGTTCGCGGTGCATGGCGCGCACGATGGGTTCCAGCATGTCCGCGACCGCCCCGTTCCACTCTGAGAGGGTGCGCCGGGTCACCTCCACCCCATGGCGCTGGAAGATATGCTCCAGCCGATCCAAACTCGCGCAACTTCAGTCCGCTACGCTCCCAGCGCGCCAATACGCGGCGCATCTGCCGTGCTCGCGGTGATGTCGTCGATCCCAATCTCCCCATTGATCCATACCTCCGACGCCATTCTGTGCCATCGGCGGCCTGGTGGGCGAGATGTAATTGGTCACTCGTTTACGAAGTGTCCGCCGGCGCTAGCGTGGGGCCTTCGGGAAGTCGAACTGAATCAGTTCATCGGGAGTCGACGCCCATCGGCACGATCGGCATCACTCCGCAAACGCTTGCTCGACCGCCGGCACGATGGGGAGTTGCCCATATCGCGCGCCGCGCACCCACAGGCGTCCATGGTCGTCGCGCACGATTCGATCCGCCGCGTACCAGGCGATGACCTGCAGAAACATCGGCCTGACCAGTTCGAACAGCCGGCTCCCGAGTGTCGACTCGGTATCCACCCGCTCGACCGCACGCGCGCATTGCGCGATGATCGGGCCCGAATCGACCGCTTCAACTACTTCGTGGATGGTGGCACCCACCACCTGCGCGCCGGCGGTGAGAGCCTTACTCAGCGGACGCAGCCCTTTGAAGGCAGGGAGCAGGCTCAAATGAGTGTTGATGATGCGTCCGCGATAGTGCTTGACTAATTCGGCAGGCAGGATGCGATCGAAGGTGAGGCACAACAGCTCAAGTTCGGCGTCGATGCAGGCGCGCGTGATTTGGTGTGCGAACCGCTCGCGCGGCCCGGCCACGACGCGAACCATCGGCATGCCGTGGTCGGCGCAAAACAGTTCCAAATCTGCATCCGCGTGTGGTCCCGCCACCAGGAGCGCGGGCTGGATGGCCAACTCGTCTTGGCGACGTACCGCTGCGCGAAACAGGCGACCCGCGCCCGATACGCAGAAACCTACTCGAAAGGGCATGTCCGTCGAATGCCGCTAACGGAGAACCTGTCATGCTGTGGCGACGGCTCTTGCCGCGAGTGACACTGGCGGCGAGCGCGTTGCTTGCCAGTCTCATCGCGCTCGAGTTGATCGGGCGTGCCTGTGGTTTGTGGCGTCCGAATCATGCCTTTCGCTACAATCCCGCCCGCGGCTACGAACTGATCCCGGGCGTCGACGACGTCAACTCGCTCGGCATTCGGGGCCCGGAAGTCACGTTGGAGCATCCGTCGGGATTGACCCGCATCGTCGTGCTGGGGGATTCGTTCACATACGGCGACGGCGTCGCTGCTCGCAACACGTTGCCGGCGGAACTCGAACGTCAACTCAACCAAACCTTGGTGGGAAAATTCCAAGTGCTCAACCTCGGTGTTCCAGGATACAACACCGCGCAAGAAGTTGCCTACTTTCGTGAGCTCGGCCAACGCTTGGCGCCCGATCTGGTGATCATCGCATTCACGCTCAGCGATGCAGATATGGGAGCCCTCGGCAGCCACAGCGGCGCGCATCCGACCCTGATGCGCCTCAAGGAGTTCATCAAGGCCCACGTGGGCCTCTACGACTTCATTCGGCTGCAGATTCGCGCCGGCCATGAATGGTCGTTCCGCAACGATCCCGCGACCGCAGTGTGGCCCGAGATGTATCCGCTGATGCTCGCCGCCCGCGGCGAGCCGAGTCCAGGATGGGTCGAATGCGCACGCGCTCTGCGTGCGATTGCCGCCGATTGCCGCGACGGGGGGATCTCCTTGGGGTTGGTGATCTGGCCGGTACTGGAACGGTTGAACGACTATGACTACCTGCCTCTGCACCAGTTCGTCCGTGCCCAGGCAACGGCGCTGGGCGTACCGGTGTTGGACCTCTACCCTTCGTTTGCGGGGAGCGATTCTCAACGGTTCTGCGTCAGCGAGAAGAATCCCCACCCGAACGCCGCTGCTTACCGTCACGCGAGCCAGGTGCTCGCGGATTTCCTGCGGTCGCGTCCGGAGCTTCTACGCTCGAAATAGCGCCGGCTCACGCCGACCGTCGCAACCGCTGCACTGAAATCCACAACGCGGCAGCGAGACCCGCAATCAGCAGGATGCCCGGAGGCTCGACCGGCGACTGCACCACCGGAATCGGCGGCCGGGTGCGCGTGGTAGTCCCCGTGGCGGTTCCGGTCGGGGTCAAGGTTGGGGGCTGGGTTGGCGAGCCGGTTGGTTGGTTCACGTCGAAGGTGCGCGTCGGTGTCTGAGTCGGTGTGTATGTGGGCGTCTGCGTCGGTGTCGCGGTCGGAGTGGCTGTCGGCGTCGCCGTCGGCGTGTTCGTCGCGGTCGAGGTGGATGTACTCGTCGGCGTCGCCGTAGGCGTACTTGTCGCGGTCGTCGTTGCACTGGATGTCGGGGAGCTTGTTGGGGTGAACGTCGGCGTGCTGGTCGGCGTTTGAGTTGGCGTCGCGGTCGGGGTGGTGGTCGGGGTGTTCGTTTGGGTCGCCGTTGGCGTACTCGACGGCGTTGCGGTCGCTGTGTTCGTCGGAGTCGTCGTGGGCGTGTCAGTCGGCGTCGCCGTCGGCGTTGTAGTCGGTGTATTTGTCGCCGAACTCGTCGGTGTGGCGGTCGGGGTGATCGTCGGCGTGTCCGTGGGGGTCGCCGTCGGCGTGTGAGTCGGTGTCGTCGTCGGGGTCGAGGTTGGGGTGGCGGTCGGCGTCACCGTGGGCGTGCTCGTCGGCGTCGCGGTCGGGGTGGTCGTGGGTGTGTTCGTCGGCGAACTCGTTGGCGTGGCCGTCGGGGTGATCGTTGGTGTGTCCGTAGGCGTCGCCGTCGGCGTGTGAGTCGGTGTCGTCGTCGGGGTCGAGGTTGGGGTGGCGGTCGGCGTCACCGTGGGCGTGTCCGTGGGGGTCGCGGTCGGGGTGGCGGTCGGTGTACTTGTCGCCGAACTCGTCGGCGTGGCGGTCGGGGTGATTGTCGGCGTGTCCGTGGGGGTCGCCGTCGGGGTGTGAGTCGGTGTCATCGTCGGGGTCGAGGTTGGGGTGGCGGTCGGCGTCACCGTGGGCGTGTCCGTCGGCGTCGCGGTCGGGGTGTCCGTGGGCGTGCTCGTCGGCGAACCGGTTGGAGAGGACGTTGCGGTCATTGTCGGCGTGTCGGTCGGCGTCGCCGTGGGTGTGTCGGTGGGTGTCACCGTCGGCGTCGAAGTGGGCGTGGTCGTCGGCGTTGCCGTCGCGGTACTCGTGGGCGTCACAGTCGGAGTGTCCGTCGGGCTTGCCGTGGGCGTGGCCGTCGGAGTTTCCGTCGGGGTCTCGGTTGGCGTGTTGGTCGGCGTCTCGGTGGGTGTTTCGGTTGGGGTGAAGGTCGGAGTCCCGCACGCGCACTGAAAGCCGAAGTCGTCACCGTAGTAACCGAAGAAAGGGGGCGAGGTCACCCCACCATCGGTGAAACACGGGTCGGGGCCCGGGCCGGATGTCGTAATGCACGCGGGGTCTTGGCATGCATCCAGGTTGTTGATCGTCGTCTCGTACACGCCGTCCGACGGTACCGATGTCGTCATCATGGAGGTACCGTTGGGCACCCCACACACGACGCCGGGATCTCCGTTCTGATATCCCGGCCACGGGGAGTGTTCCGCGGTGGGCAACGGCGGCGACGCGGCGAGTGGTATTGTAATCTGCGGCGACCCGAACGGCAGCGTATTCTGATCAACCGTGACGTCGCATGGCGTAAACGGGTTGATCGGGAACAGGTACCGTCCTTGGGAGTTGGTCGTTGTCGTCGCATTGAAGAAGGTATCCTGGGGGCAGGTCATGGTAACCGTGACGTTCGGAATGCCGTAGTCGTCGGGGGGCTCGAACAGACCGTTGCCGTTGCAATCGCAAAACACCAGGTCGCCGATGTGCGCTTGCGCCGGGACAGCGATCGCCCATAGCAGCACGGCGCACACCGCTATGCGCCGGCACTGTGCGCTCCTTTTGTTTGCCAACGACGATCCCATCAGCGCGTCGAACGCAAATTCTTAAGCGCTCTCCATCTCAGTTTCAAGCCCGACATGGCAACACACGCTAGGTGTCAAGAGGTGTTCGTCCATCCGATTCGGCGCGGCGGACGAGTCGGAGATCGATGCCGACGAACCGCCGCTGCTCCACCGTCACATAGGACTCGCCGAGCTGTTCGAAACATCGAACTGCGTCACCATTCCAATCCCGCCCAATCATGATCCAAAGCCACCCGCTCGGTTGATCATCTCGTGCTGCCGCCGAGCAATTGCCCGCGCGCCCAAGCGGCAGGTCGCGGCCATAGAAATCCACCGCGATATCGATCTGCCCGAGCGGAATCACACGCGCACCCGGAACCGCCGCCGCGCGCACATACGCAAGCGCGCCGCGAACGTCTTCTTTGCCGTAGCGAGCATTCCAGTAGAGATTGGCCAATGACCCGACCATGCACGCGACCATCACCACGCTTGCCGCACGCTCCCACCAATGTCGGCGCGGGGCATGAATGCTCAGGCTGAGCAATAGCATGAGCGCGGCGACGGCCGGAAAGCCGTATCGCGCCTGGTAGGTCACGTGGGTCAACTTGGTCAACGCGAAGACACAGAGTGGTATCCCCACGCACCACGGCACGATCACGGCCGCCATCTCCGATCGGCGCGCGACCTCGGTGACCGCGCGCGCGAGCAACACCGAACTGGTCGCCAGCACCACGATAGTGATCGGATGGTCGACGGCCAAGCGCGTGACGGACGGGAGTTGATGGAGGTACTCCAACGTCGGTCCAAGACTGAACCCGGCGACAAACGCGAACGCGGTGTACGGCAACGCCCACCACGTCGTCGACCGAGGCGTTCCGGTGGAGAGGTTCAACTGCTTCAGAATCACCCACAGCACGGGAGCACACGCAATGACGACGATCACATGAACGACAATCAGCTTGCGGAGAAATCCCGCTCGCTCGGGTCGCATGCGGCTCAACCAGCACGCTGAAACTAACTGACAAGCGAGGACGAAGAACGAGAAGATGAACGTGTAGATTCCGCACAGTACCGCCAGGGCGTAGCCGAACCAGGACGAGACGTTGTCGCGTCGCCACATCCGGACGAACGCGAGGTACGACAACGTGGTGAACCAGCCCCACTGCGCATACCAACGAGCATCCTGGCTGTACCACACGTGCATCGGCGCGACCCCGACCAGCAGCGCCGCGGTCAATGCCAGCGGAATCGAGACGATCTCGCACCCAACGGCGTACACCGTCAGCACATCCAGTGACCCAAAGATCGCCGAGGGCACACGCGCGCTCCATTCGATCGGCCCCAACTGCACCATCGGGTGAAGTACGAGAAACGACAGTGGGGCTTGATCGCGACGGCCACGCTCGCTGTTGGGGCGGTAGTTTCTGACGATCTCGACCGGTGATTGCGACGCGATGTGAACCTGCACGACCTCGTCGAGCCACAGGTTTTGTTCTCCCAAGCGGTAGAACCGCACGCTGACCGCGAGCACAAACAGCGCGATGATATGCGGCCACCGTCGCCTGTCGCGCCTCTCCACATCGTCGCAGCGCAGCATGCCGTCCAATTACCGGCGGCGGTAACGGCCGATGACCTTCTTGACCGCGCTAACGACGGTGCCAACGTCGGCGGCACTCAATTGTGGGTACAGCGGCAACGACAGCACCTGCTCCGACGCGGTCTCCGCGTTCGGTAGTCGCCCCGCGTATTGCGGGAACGTGTGCTGATAGTACGGATGCAGGTGCAGCGCACGGAAGTGCACCCCGAGGCCAATACCTTCCGCTTGGATGGCGTTGAGAATCTGATCGCGATCGACCGACAGGCAGTCGCTGCGCAAGCGAATCACGTACAGGTGATAGGCGTGCTTCACATATGGGTGCCGGTGCAACGGCCACAGCTCGTCGATCGTGCCGAGCGCGGCATCGTAGGCTTCGAACAACGCGCGACGCCGCTGCCAGAACTCCTCCATCTTCCGAAGCTGGCACAGACCGAGCGCCGCCTGAAGATCGAACATCACATAGTTGAACCCGGGCGTGAACACGCTCGCGTGCTTGTAGCCGGCGGTACCGTAGCGTTGCCACGCATTGGTGCTCAGCCCATGCAACGCCAACCCGCCGATCTCCTCGGCCGCGGCCGCATCGTTGGTCGTGACGAACCCACCCTCGCCGGTGGTCAGATTCTTGGTCGCGTACAAGCTGAAACAGGTGTACGGCCCGAGACTGCCAATCGGGCGGCCGCGATATTCGGCACCCAACGCGTGCGCCGCGTCTTCGATGATCGTCAGTCGATGCCGTGCCGCGAGTGCGAGCATCTCGGTCATGTTGCACGGATGCCCGGCGAAGTGCACCGGGATGATCGCCTTGGTTCGCGGCGTGATCGCGCGAGCGACGGCCTGAGGATCGATGTTGAGCGTGTCCGGCTCGACGTCGACGAACACGGGAGTCGCACCGACGTGGACAATCACGTTGGCAGTGGCGGCAAACGTGATCGGCGTCGTAATGACCTCGTCTCCGGCGCCAACGCGCGCGGCAATCAACGCCAAGTGCAGCGCCGCGGTGCCGGAATTCAAACACACCGCGTGGGACGCGCCGCACACGCGGGCGAAGGCTTGTTCGAGTTCGATCGTCCGCGGACCCTTGGTCAGCCAGCCCGATCGCAGCGTCTCGACGACCGCCTGCTCTTCCTCCGTGCCGAGGCACGGCTGACAGAAGGGAAGAAACTTCGCGCGAACCGGACGGCCCCCTTCGCTCGCAAGATCGTCGTGCGCATGCGCCACCTCAGTCATCACCCACACCTCCAACGCCTCCGTCCGGCACGTCCTCCTTCTCCGCGATCGCCGCGAGGTAGGGATCGACATGCACGCACAGCCACAGCCAAAATCGCCGCATCGCCTCTGTGTACCCCCCCGGATGAGAGATCCGCCAACGCGAATTGCGGATCTCCTGAAACTCCAGTTTCCCGCGCAGCGCACCCATCAAGAGAAAGTCGTCGATCGTGATGCGTAAGTCCCACGTTCCCCTCGGGGTCCCGCGTTCCACGCTACACATTCCGTCACGAAATGTCAGCGTGAACTCATCGGGCACGCGACCCTGTACCGACATATGAACGGTCAGCCGGCCAACGTCTCGCACCGCGCCATCGCTGGCTTCTGCTGCCCGACGCATACGCCGAATGAACAGCTCGGCGAGCCCGGTGGTGTCGAGGGAACGCTCGCCGGCTCGCAACTGCGCAACCGCCGGTCTCTTCGCCCGTGCGTACGCTTCCAACTCCTCGAAGAAGCGACTCCCATCCGGCGGCGGAGCGCATCGCACAACGCCGTCTTCCGGCGTCCAGTAGTCTCGGCTTTGCATCAAGACCGGCGTCACACCTTCCAACGGGTGCGCCTCCAAGTAGGCGAGAAACTCAGCCGGGTGAACACGACAGAGGCGATTGATCCACACGTCTTCGGGCGCCAACCACGACAGATCATTCGCAAACGGCACGAACAGCCGCGGTCGCAGCGCTTCGACGTAATAGCGGGCCTTGGGAAAAAAGTGCTCATACTTCCGCCGCCGCGCCTCGCGCACGCGCACATCGTCGGGGAGGTCGGCAACCGCCGGGTAGCCGATGCTGGCGCCGCAAAACATGAGGCCGAGGTCAATGGTAGGGAATCTAGAGGCGAGGTCGGCGCAGACGCGATCGCCCAAATAGTTGTCGTTCTGCACGAAGACCGTTCGGCCACCGGTCTGGACTACCAGTGAGCTGTCCGGATCGAGGGTGGCGGCCGGGACCATCACCGCCCACACCTCCGGCGCAAGCTCGAGCGTTTCCCACGCGCGCAGCATGTGAACCGTCTTGAACCCGAGACGGCGCACGCTGCGATGAAAGCGTTCCCGCTGCATTGGGGCATTCAACGGCGCCCATCCCTCGTCGAGCGCGGGAACGATCAACGCCGCCGACTTGTCGAACTGCGCCAACGAGGCCGGATCAAAGTGATCGGCGTGGTGATGCGAGATGTAGATGAAATCGAGCGGCGGGAGGTCGGCGATGCCGACCGCGAGCGGCGGGTAGTGCCAGAGGGTGTTGCAGTACAGCGGTTCGGAAAAGACGGGGTCAGTGATCAGGCGGACGCCGCCGGCTTCGATCAGCGCGGTGGCGTGACCAATGTAAGTGACTCGCATGCCGCACCAGCCCCCAGCCCAGTGTAGCCTGCGGTCGGTTGCCAAGCCATTGGCAGGCGAAGCCGCGTCCGACAGGCTCAGGGCCGGCGACCGACAACGGGGGGCACGCTTCCCCGTTCCCGTGCGCCATGATCCGCTCGTGCGCCTTGGTTCGCGCCGTCGACGGGCTGTCCCGTGAGAATCGCAAGGCTCTCCGGACCGTGATTGAAGAGCAGATCGATCACCGAGAGATGCGAGACGAACGGTCCGAACAGTTGCCGATAGGTCGGATGCGCATAATGTTGATAGCAGAGAGCCATTCCGTACGTGCGCAGGAGGGACTCATCGAGATACGCCGCCCCGCTTTCACCGCTCAGATATTCGGTAGCGCCAACGGCACGACAGATTTCGACCAGACGCTGGGTTGCCGACCCGGCCCCGCCAATCTCCGAGGCGAGTCGCCTTGGCCGGTCCAGCCCGAGCCACGCGAGCAGCACGTCGATTACGGCGAGGTCGAGATCGATTAGGAACTGCCACGGGCGCTGAACGATGCGCTCAAACTCCGGATAGTAGCAGTCGAAGTACGCGGCGCGGGCGTAGCACGCCCGGACGCTGCCGAGATGTTTGCGCTGCCACGGACGCGCGGTGTCGATTCGGGTTTCGCGAATCGTCTGCGTGAACCGTCCCTTCGACTGCACCGGTACGGTGAGCCACTGGGCGCCGGTCCGGCATTTGATTCGGTTGCGATGTCGCCACCCACGCCGATCGAATTGGACGTCGTCGAAGAAGACAAACAAGTCGCACTGGTAAAACTGGTCGAAGAACCCGAGCCACGGCAGATAGCCGGGCTGCAAGATGACCACGCGCATTGCGTGCTCAGCCGGCGATGCGGAACTCGGTCACCAGTGCGTCGCGGTCGAACCCGATGCGTTCGGCCACATCGTACTGCGACGCGCTCGCTTGCGCTTCGCGACGGACGGCATGCAGCGCTTGGATGACGTTGAGCACGAACCGCAGGCGCCGGCGTGGGCCGTACTTGGTGGCGCCGGCGTAACGCGGCCCGTGAGGGACGGTCACGACCCCCATGCTTCGGGCGTGTTGCGCCAACAGCACTTCGAGTTGGATGGGGCTCCCGCGGAATTGAACGATGCGATCGACGAGCGATCGGCGCAGTGCTCGAAATGGGCTGAAGTGCACACCGCGCGGCACGCCGAGCGCGCGTTCTATCAGCGTGTGTCCGAGCGCGGAGGTCATCCGCTGATGCCACGGATGATGGCGCGCGGCAAAGACGCCGAACACCACATCAAACCCGTCGCCAAGCTTGGCGAGCAGCGCGGGAATTTCGCTGGGCGGCGTTTGCATGTCGGCATCCAGTGTCACCACGATCGCTCCTCGGGCATGCCGCAAACCCGCCATCAACGCGGCGTGCTGGCCGCAGTTCTCCTTCAGCCGCACGACGCGGACGCGCGGGTCGCCGTCTGCGAGTTGCCGCAACGCCTGCGGCGTGGCGTCGGTACTGCCGTCGTCGACAAAGACGATCTCGAACCACTGCCGAAGGTTCGAGAGCGCTGCGGAGGCGCGCCGATGCACCTCCCGCACGTTCTCCGCCTCGTTCAGCATCGGGATGACCAGCGAGACGTCGGTCGCGCCAGTCGTGTCTGTCAACGTAGATGCGTGCGGTGACATCACCCGACTCCAGTCACTCGGGCAGTACGATGATACACCGGTACGCGCGCCGGAGCGGGCCCGCGCAACGCGCCATCGACAACGATCAACCATGCGGCCAACAATGCGGCGCCGTTTGCAGACGTCACCACCCGCCATGACAAGCCGGTGATACCGAGCGCGTTGATCACGCCGGCCGACGCGACATAGTTGACCGCCGGCAGCGCGAACAGCGCCAACAACGTCCAGCGGATCGGCCACGCATCGAGGTTTCTGGGGCTCAGGACGAGTCCCGTCAACGGCACCGCCAACAGCAAGACATCGTACACCTGATGATACGAACAAATCAGAACCGTCAGACAGATCACGCTGTCCGACAACCACTGCGTCCTGACGTCACGAACGATCGACAGCTTATGCACAGCTAGTCCGCCGAGACCGAGCACGAGCACGCAAATGGCGATGGTAGCGGTAGTTCCGGGCACGTGTCCGGCGAGGCGAGCCAGGAGAGCGATGGCGTCCACCCGCGCCCACGCCGAGTTCAAATTCACCGCCGCATTCGCCTCAGTCGCCGCGTTGGTTGCGGACATTGATGCGAGCAGCGGCTGCAGCCCTCCGGCTTCAAATGCGAGGCGCGCCGTGGCGACGCCCGTGAGCACCCCGGCAACTGCAACGCCGATGATCACCGCGCGCCAGTCACGGCGGCAGGCCAGCAGGAGCGCCAAAGGGACCCCCAACGTTGGCTTGAACGTCGTCAGCGCCAAGGCCATGCCGGCCAACCATGGTCGCGTGCGCGCACAATGAAGCGCGACGCAGGCGGCGACAACAGTCTCGATCGCCGACTGCCCAAGTACAAGCGTCATGTGGCCGGGTCGGCTCAGCAGCAGGAGCGCGCCGATACCGAACAACTCTGCCGCACCGGCGTCGCGACCATTCATGTGCAAGAGCAGCAGGGCCAGCAGGAACATCAAGCTCACGTTCAAACCGAAATACACCAGGCTCGACGTCTCAACCGGCAACAAGCCGAGAGGCATGTGCACCAACAACGTCAGCGGCGAATACATGGGAAAGAAGTCAGTGGGATAGACGTGCGTGTAGGTGCCGATGTCATATGGATTGACGCCGTCAAGAAAGGCGGCCGCCGGATAGTAGATCGACTGCCTGAACCCGTGAAATCGCTGAGCTCCGCGCAACACGTCGAGGCCGGCCAGCTCCGTCACGCGCAGCGTCACGAGTCCAAGCGCGAAGATCAACAGCCCCGCCGCGAACACGGTCCGCCCGACTCGGGTATGGCGCGGCACGCAAACCACTTGTGGGACCCGCGTGAACATGCGAGGCAGCGAAATAGGGACAACCTTTGGAGCGATCAATCAGCGACCACCGACCGCGGAGCGCTCGAGGACTTCGCCCACACCGCATCGTTTTGCGTCGTGGTTTGCTCGACGATGAATAGCGGTCGCCGCCTGGTCTCATCGAGCGCGCGCCAGAGATACTCCCCCAGTACGCCCATCATGAGCATTTGCATCCCGCCGAGGATGAGCACGATGACGATCAGCGACGTCCATCCGGCAACCGGATGCCCAACGAGCGCGTTGAGCAGCACGACGATGGAATAAACGAAGCCGACCAGGGCCACAACGCCGCCCAGATACGACATGAATCGAATCGGCGTGTAGCTGAAGGCGGTGACCGAATCGACCAGCAACTTTAGTTTCTTCTTCAGCGTCCATCCCGATTGCCCATGGAGACGCGCGCGCTTGACGTAGGTGATGCTGGTCTGGCGGAAACCCATCCACGTGATAAGCGCCATCAGACTCACGTTGCTTTCACTGAACTCGCGTAGTGCGTCGAGCACCCGTCGATCGAGCAAAAAGAAGTCGGCTCCCATCGCCGACATGCTGTCCAAACCGACCACCTTTCGCATCAACCAGTAGTAGACGCGCGCGAACCCCTTGGTGGCGGCGGTTTCGCCTTCGCGTTCGGCGCGCGCCGCCCACACCACATGCGCACCGTTCCGCCAGGCGTCGAGGAGTTGCGGCACAACCTCCGGAGGATCCTGGAGGTCCGCTGCCAAGGCGATTGCACAGTCTCCCCGGGCAGCGTGGAGTCCACAACTCAGGGCGATGTGGGCGCCGCTGTTTCTGGCGAGCCTGATGCCTCGCACACGCGCGTCGGCCGCAGCGGTGGCGTGGATTACGTCGAATGTGGCGTCGGGAGAATGATCGTCGATCACAACCCATTCCCAATCGATTTCCAACCCATCGAGGGCATCACGGAGACGTTGATACAGTGTCGGAAGATTCTCCGCCTCGCGATACGCAGGCGTCACGACCGACAGGCGGACTCGTGCCGGAGACCGATCTTCCAAATCCGGATCGTCGTGGTCATGCAGCGCAGGCATCGTTTCAAGCCTCTGGCCTACGTCCCTCGCCGGCGCAAACGCGATCTTCGAGGACCGCAGGAACTGTGTCACGGTCGCCACACTACCGTCGAGTAAGACTGCGGCACCAGCATGCGCGGCGAGCCCGCGCCGTCCGCATCGATCACCCAGGTCGTCATCTCCGCGGAACCGCTCTCTGCATTCGGCAGGGCGTACATGATTCGCGCGTCATCGAGCCAGGCCGCTTGATCATCAACGCTCCGGGTCTCGCTCAGCGGTCGGTCTTCAAGCGTTGGGACATCAAGAACGGAAAGCCGCCAGCGAACCGGTCCGATGCCCTGCGTAGTGCGCTGCTTGAACGCGACTCGCGTGTTGTCGGGCGACAGCGAAGGACATTCGACACCATCGCGAAGGAGTTTGGCGCTGTGAGCGCCGACGCTGCCTTCGACGAGATACGTCTGGCCGCCGCTGCCGACGGTTGCGTAGAACGTGTCGGGCTGATTGCGAAAGGTTACACCCCAGAAGTTACGATCGGCCGCCTCGAAGCGTTCCGTGCCCTTCCACACGGTCAAGCGCTCAAAGTCCGGCACCACGTACTCACCGCGCTGCAGGTCGATGATCGATGTGACCGTGGAGAAGTCGGCAACATAGTCGTGCCCGCTGACGAAGACCGTGACGCCGGCGTACGCGCCGTCGGCAGAGACCCGAACCCGACTAGGAGCACCGGCCAGCGCCAGGGTGAACAGCGTCCGGAACTCCTGGTCGAAGACGATCGCCGAATACTTCGTGAATACCCCACGCGCCGCGGCCAGACACACGCCGCGACCGTGCGCGTAGTCAACGCGCTCGCACGACAGCGATGCAATCACACGGCGATCGCGGACATGGTTGAGGGGCGCGAGCACCAGCTTGCCGTAGGAATTGTCGAGCGCGGTGCTGCGAAACAGGAGCATCGTGCCCGACGTATCCCCCACCGCGCCACCGTCGGCTTCGGGCGGTTGGCTGACCGATGTCGGTCGCGAGCGTTGCATCGCGTGGTACACGTAGGTTCCGGCACCAACGGCGCACGCCACGCAGAGCACGGCGAACGCCAGCGCACGCCCGCGTCTCATGCCGGTGCGCGCAGCGCCGTCGCGGCAATCCCGAGAGCCACCGCCAAACCGCAGAGGAACAACCGGACGGCACCCTCCGGACCGTACCAACTCCACGCCGCACCGAACAGCGTTGAGCCAAATAGTCGAGTCAGAACGGTGCCGGTTGTCAGCAGCGCCAATCCGCCGGTCAGCAACTCGGAGGGCAACGTGCGGCTCGCCATCGCCATCAGCACGCCATCGGTTGCGGCGTAGTATGCACCGAGAAGGACGAGGCTCGCCAGTAACGGAGCGGGGCCGGCATTCGCCCACGCGAGCGGCACGTAGGCCGCAGCGAGCGCACCGTAGCCCGCGAGCAGGACCCGCGCGCGCCCGAAACGATCTGCCAGTCGACCCACCGGCACCGCAAGCACGAGGTAGGTCAACGACATCGCAACCGGCAGGAGTGGAAACAGATGCGGGGCCAGATTCGCGCGCCGTTGAACCACCAAATAGACGAACGCATCACTGATCGTGGCCACGCCGAGCACGCAACCGGCGAGCACCACACTCCGGAATGCGGGAACCTTGAGCAGCCCGATGGTTGTACGCCAGCTCGCTACGCCGACGGCTGCCGTGTCCACGCCGGCGCGCCGGTTCTCGACAAAAAGCACCAGCACGCCCACTCCGGCCACGGCAAACGCGAAGCTGACGACGAAGATCGCATCGAATGCCGCGGGCGCCCGCGCGAGAAGCGCGAAGGCCAGTAGCGGTCCAATCAGCGCTCCAGCCGTATCCATGGCGCGGTGCACGCCGAACGCTTCGGCCACGTGTTCGCGCGAGCTGCTCAACGCAATCAGCGCATCCCGCGGCGGCGTGCGCACACCCTTGCCGAGCCGATCCACCATCAAGCAAATGCTGGTAGGAACCCAGAGCGCGCCGGACACTACGAGGCCGAGCTTGCACAACGCGGAAGTTGCGTAGCCAGCGGCGGCAACCTCTTTGTGTCGTCGCCGCCGATCCGCAATCAGACCACCCCAAATTCGCACGAGGCCGGAAACGCCCTGGTACAGACCGTCGAACACCCCGAATGCAAACGGACTGAACCGCAAGACACTGGTGAGGTACAGCGGCAGCACCGCGGTCACCATCTCCGACGAGACGTCGGTCAACAAACTGGTGAGACCGAGGAAGACGACGTTCGCTCCGATCGACGCCAACCATCCGGCCGCGGGGCGAACGTTCAAGGCTTCGTCGTGGGTAAGTGGAGGACAGTTCTGCACCTCAGACCTCATCCGAGACGCCGAGTTCAGTCAGATAGGATCGATCGACGCGAGCTCGCGGATTCCGCGAACGCCACAGAATCTCTGCGACCTTCAGGCCGCCAGCCTGTAACCGGACCGTCGGCTCCGGCCCAACTGCGGCGGGCAGTATCGCCATATGGCCGAGAGCGGGCGCTGCTGGCGGCCAATAACGCACGCCGGCGGTATCCAATGCGGAGCGGTCGATGTCTCCCCAATATTGCGCCACGACGGCGCCCGGCGATCGCTCGCGGATGAGCGCTGCCTCCGTGGGTCCGATGACCACGTGCGCCTGCGGTCGCAGTGCGACCAGCAAAGCATCGAACTCATCCGACAGCGACGCCGCGACCAGCGCACCGACGCATTCAACCTCCGCGCCGGCTTGCCGCAGTCCCCGACGGAGGTACGGTTCGAACGGGTTGTCACAGCACACGAGGATTTTGCACCCATAGACGGCGATCCCAGCGTCGAGCAGCAGCTTGACCGCCATGATGCCCAGATAGGAGAAGACGTCCACCGATGGATGGCGCTCGTTGGTACCGGCGACTCGAATGCCGCGGCGTTTACAGGCCTCCAGATCAACATCGCCGTCGCGGAACTCCCACGCTTCGTACATGAGCGGAATCACTGCGGATGGCTTCATCCATCCAACCATTTCGGCATCGACGGGACGGACGTGGCCGCTGTTGGTGACGATGTCAGCTTGGCCGATATCTGTCTGGGTCCTTTCCGTGGTGATCCGAATCCGCTCGGACACGCCGGCGGCGCGAGCCAGGGAGTTGGTGGTGTCCGCAACCTGTTCGACAGTGCCATGACGGGTCGGGCGAGCGATCGCCGTGACGTTCGCTCCAGCGAGCGCAGCCAATACCGGGGTCACCACATAGGCGCCGGTGGCCGCCTCGGTGAACACAACCGCATCGGACAAATCCAGATCACAGCGTTTCACCGCCGCGTGCATGAGCGTCAGGAGCCGCGTCTGATTGAAGCCTGGCAAGGCCTCGGCCATGACACGAACGGACTTCAGGGAACCGGCTTTTCGAGGATCCACAGCACGTTCGAACCGAAACCGGGCAACATCGGCGCGTGCATTTGCAGGTCGCGGGCCAAGTTGTTGATCGGTGCATCGAACCGCGGCGACTCCGGGGCGACTAGCAACGGATGTAGAACTCTCGCAATCAAGAAGAATGTGGAGAACCCCATCTTCGAGCGTAACACGTACCCCAACTCGGTCGTCGCAATTCGCTCGATGGCCTGATCGTCGAAGCGAATGGCCGAAACGTTCTCCGGACTCGTCGACGGGATGCGTTTGAGTCCCATCTGCTCGCGAATGTCATTGAGGGCTTCGAACCCGTCGTTGGATCCCTCGCACATGAGCAGCAGGCCGCCGGGTCGCAGGATGCGACGGATCTGGCGCAGCACGTCGACCTGTACCGCCTCGGTCGGCATGTTCTGGATGAAGCGCTCGGTCAACACATAGTCCAGGGACGCGTCGGGCATGTCAGCAAGGTAAACAAGGGCGTCGCGCTCGAGAAACTGCGGGACACTCTTCAGCCTCGCGCGCCGTTCCGCCAGCAATTGATTAGCGCCGGCAATGAGGTTCGGGGCGAAATCGATGCCCTGGAAGTCCCAACCTGCGAGCGCTTCACCCAGTGAAATCAGCGTGTACCCGTTGCCGCAGCCGAGATCGAGGAGTTTGCCCGGCGTCCCGAGGCCGGCTCGAATCGCGGCGATCTCGAGTTCGCGTGCGTTGTAGTCGCGCGAGGTGGCGTAGGGGTCGGCGGCGTTGCGTTGCTCATATTCGCGGCGGACGAAGTCCTGCTTTTCCTGCTCCGTCATCGTCCGGTAGCGGTGATACGCGTCCTCCGAGTGGATCGTGACGCGGCCCGCGTCGCTGGCGCGGGAGTGCTCGGGGCTGGACATCGACACCTCCTCGAACGTTGGCAATGACCTTACGCCGCGGAACACGCCCGCCTCAGCGCGTCGGCAACTTGTTCCTGTTCCTGCGGCGTCATTTGCGGATAGAGAGGCAGAATGATGCAGCGATCCTGTGCGGCTTCCGAATGCGGCAAGTGATGCCTGCCGTGGTAGACGGGCTCGCGATGGCTGCACATCACGCCGCGACGGGTTGCGACTCCATCGTCGAGTATTCGCTGCATGACCGTGCGTTGATCGCAGTGCTCGGGCAGGCGCACACAGTAGCTCTGCCAGTTACTTCGAGCCCACGACGGCTCGACCGGCAATCCCAATCCCGCAATGTCGGACAACAACGCCCGGTAGCACTCCGCCAACTGACGGCGGGTGCGAATGATCTCGGGGAGTCGTTGGAGCTGCTCCCGACCCACCGCCGCTTGAATGTCGGTCATACGGTAGTTGTATCCCAACGCCACGTGCGACTCGAAGATGATCTGGTTGGCGCCGTGCCGGACCGTGTCGGGAACACTCATCCCGTGCTGGCGGAGCAGGCGACAGCGTGCATCCCATTGGGAGTTGGCGGTGGTGATCATACCGCCGTCGCCGGTGCTGACCACCTTGCGCGGATGAAAGGAAAAACACGCGATGTCGGCGTGCGGCCGGCCGATTCGTTCCCACCGCCCGCTCCAATGCGCTTCGCTGCCGATCGCGCAGGCCGCGTCCTCAATCACCGGTAGCGAATGCGCGCGCGCGACGGAGAGGATTTGCGTGAGATCACACGGCATCCCCATCTGATGGACGCACAAGACGGCGCGTGTGCGATCCGTCACCGCCGCGTCGAGCTTTGTCGGATCGAGATTAAACGTCTCCGGCTCGATGTCGACGAAGACCGGCGTCGCGCCGCAGTAACGAATCGCATTCGCGGTGGCGATGTATGAATGGCTGACGGTGATGACTTCATCGCCGGGTTGGACGCCGATGGCGAGCAACGCCAGGTGTAACGCGGTCGTGCAACTGGAGACCGCGCACGCGTGCGGGGCGCCGACGAAGTCGGCGAACTCGCGCTCGAAGGCCGCGACTTCCGGCCCTTGCGTGATCCAACCGCTCAGGATGACACGTCGGGCCGCCGCGGCCTCGCGTTCATCCATCACCGGTTTGGTGATCGGGATCATGCCGCCGCAACCCGGTTCGCTTGCCACCACTCGACCAAGCGCGAGAGTCCGTCGACGAGCCCGAACTGTGCGCGGAACCCGAGCATGCGCTCGGCCTTGGTGGTGTCCGCCAAACGGCGCGGCACCGGGTTCACCTGGCGTTCGGGTCCGTATTCCGGTCGCAGATTAGAACCCATCACCTTGAGCAACGCCGCAGCGAGTTCGTTGAGGCTGGTCTCGCTTCCGCTGCCGACGTTGAAGACATCATCGGCGACGTCGGACTGCAGCGCCAGGATGTTGGCGCGCGCCACATCGTCGATGTACACGAAATCCATCGTTTGGCTGCCGTCGCCGAGAATGAGCGGCGGCTGGCCGGCGGCAATGCGCTCCATCCAGCGAATCAGTACTTCGGTGTATTTGCCGTGGATATCCATGCGCGGGCCGTACACGTTGAAGTATCGCAGCGCCACGTAGGGCAGCCCGTACATGTCGTTGAATGAACGCAGCAGACCCTCGAGCATGATCTTGCTGGCCCCGTACCAGGTGCGGTTGTTGTACGGATGATGATCTTCTCGAGTGGGGAAGGCGTCGGCCAGCCCGTAGATCGACGCGGAGGACGCGGCGACGAGCTTTTTCACCCCGGCGGCGCGGGCAGCCTCCGCGACGTTGAACGTGCCGTCGCACATAACGCCGAGCGCTTCGCGCGGTTCGGCCGCACACGCGGTGATGCGCAGCGTCGCCATGTGGATCACCGCGTCCATGCCTGCGGTCGCCTTGTGTACCGTGGGGACATCACGGATGTCGCCGCGCATGAGCGTCACCCGCGGGTCGCCCAAGGCGTGCTCGACGTTCGCGAGCGTGCCGCGACTGAGGTTGTCGAGAATGACGATACGGCTTGGCCGGTGATGCTCCAGCAGCAGATCGATGGTCGTCGACCCGACCAATCCGCAGCCGCCGGTGACGAGAATGCGTGCGCCGTCAATTTCCATAGACACTCCAGTTCGTGTTCGCCAGCCCTCGCCAAGTGTTGCGCATGAAGGCCGCCGAAGAAATCATGAGGCTCGCTCCAATCGGCGGATGTCGACAGTCTCGCCGCGGCCGCGCATCGAGCTGGTCGCCGCCTCGATCAACTCCACCACGCGGAAACCGAGGTGGCCGGTGGTTTGCGGAACCGTGCCGCGCTCGATGCAGTCGACGAAGTGCTCGACCGCGACGCGCAACGCTTCGCTGCCATCGAGATTGGGCGCCCACATGTCGCCGGTGCGGTAGCCGACGCGCATCCGATAGATCTGCTCGGGATCATCGGTGAAGCTGATGCCCTTGTCGTAGATCTTGACCTTCTCGCTCGGCTGCAAGTCATCGTAAGTGATCATGCGTTTGCTGCCGCCGATGAGAATCTGGCGCACCTTCACCGGCGCGAGCCAACTCACGTTGACGTGTGCGATCATGCCGGAGTCGTAGAAGAGCGTAATGTAGGCAAGGTTTTCCGGTGTGCCGGGGAAGTGATTGATCCCGCTCGCGGACACCGCGACCGGATGCTCGCCCAGCAGGTAGTCGAGGATCGAGAAATCGTGAACCGCGAGATCCGAGATTACATTCACGTCACGTTGGAACAAACCCAGGTTTACGCGGATCGAGTCGTAGTAATACACCTGCCCCAGCTCGCCGCTCTTGATCAGTTCGCCCATCTTCCGAACCGCGCCCGTGTAGATGAACGTATGGTCGACGAAGAGCACCCGCTGGCGCCGCTCGGCCTCGTGAACGAGCTGGCACGCCTGCAGCGAGGTTTCCGCCATCGGCTTCTCGAGCCACAAATGTTTGCCGGCTTTGAGCGCGGCGATGCCGAGTTGAAAGTGGGTGCGCACGGGCGTCGCTACCGCAATCGCGTCGATCGACGGATCGTTGAGGAGGTCGTGAAAGTCCATCGTCGCCTTGAGTGTTGGAAACCGCCGTTGCACGGTAGCCAACTTGGTCTGATCCAAGTCGGCGACGGCCGCAACCTCGACACCAGGCAACTCGGCAAAATTTCTCACCAGGTTCGGACCCCAGTAACCGTAACCGATGATTCCGATTCGCATCGCTTCCCCCAGTGCTACGAGTAGTCCGCGGCAAACCTCGCTCGCGGCGTCATGTCAGCGGGCTCCCTCCCGCTCTCGCGCGTCGCCGATGACCTTCGCCGGCACGCCCGCAACAATGGCATGTGCCGGCACGTCGCGGGTCACCACCGCGCCGGCGCCAATCATCGCACCTTCGCCGATGGTGACGCCGCCCATGATCGTGGCATTGCTCCCGATCGAGGCGCGGGAGCAAACGCGGGTCGGCACGACTTTCCAATCCGCGTCCGTCTGCAACGCCCCCGACGTCGTCACGGCGCGAGGATAGACGTCATTGATGAACATCACACCGTGTCCGATGAACACGCCGTCCTCAATGTGCACGCCCTCGCAGATGAAGCTGTGACTCGATATCTTGACGTTGGAGCCCACCGCCGCTCCCTTTTGAATTTCGACGAAGGCGCCGATCTTGGTGCCGCGACCAATGGCGCAGCCGTAGAGATTGACAAGATCCGGCTGGAAAATGAGGACGCCCTCGCCGAGAGTGACATCAGGTGCGATCATTATAGTTGCGCGAAGGCCGCGTCACTGCTGAACGAACACCACGTCAACCCAGTAGTTCGCCGAGCGGAAGGTATTGGTCGGGAACGCACTCGCCCCGTAGACGTACACACCGTTCCCGCCGCTGACTCCGTTTTGCACCGCGTGCAACGGCGGATTGTCCACCCCTGCCGCCGCGAAATAGTCGGCATCGCCCGAGTAGTGGCCGACGTTCGTATGATACGAGGCCACGTACACCGTGCTGGCGCTGATCGCCACCGGCGTGGTGAAGTTTAGTTGCTGCCACCCCGAAGCGGTCTCGCCGGTAAACGTGCCGGTGGCCAATAGGCTGCCGCCGCTCGTCCACAGGGAGCCCGTGTGCACGCCGTTGTTCGCCGCGCTCTTGTAGTAGCGAACACCAGCGATCACGCCATCGACGTCGGCGATGAATTTCACTCCCAGTTCGATCGCCGAAGAATCGTCTTGATTGCTCACACCGGGGATGGTGTCGGCCGACCAAATGCTCACGGCAGCGGCAATTGGTGTGGGCGTCGGCGTGGGAGTGCCGGGAGTGGCCGTCGACGTGAATACCACATCGACCCAGTAGTTGGTGGACCGGAACGCGTTCGTCGGAAACGCGCTCGCCCCGTAGACATACACTCCGTTTCCACCGCTGATGCCGTTGGCGAGTGCGTGAAGCGGCGGGTTGTCGATGCCAGCACCTGCAAAGTAGTCGGCGTCGCCCGCGTAGTGCCCCGCATTCGTATGATACGAGGCCACGTACACGGTGTTCGCACTAATCGGAACCGGTTCGGCAAACATGAGTTGCTGCCAGCCCGCCAAGGTTTCGTTGACGAACGTTCCGGAGGCCAACAAGGTGCCGTCGCTGGTCCACAGCGAACCAGTGTGCGTTCCAACGTTCGCGGCGCTCTTGTAGTAGCGGATGCCAGCCAGCACGCCGTCGACCTCGGCGGTGAACTTCACGCCCAACTCGATCGCTGACGCGTCGCTCTGGTCGGCGATACCAGGCACTGCATCAGTCGACCAGATGCTCAGCCGGCCGGCTGGTGGTGTCGCCAACGGAGTCGGAGTCGGTGTCGGCGACCCTGCCGACGCAAACAAGACATCGACCCAATAGTTGGCCGAGCGATAGGTGTTGGTTGGGAACGCCATCGATCCGTAGCTGTACACCCCGTTGCCGCCGCTGATCCCGTTGGCCAAAGCATGTAGCGGCGGGGTGTCAAAACCGACGGTAGCGAAGTAGTCGACATCGCCGGCGTAGTGACCGGTATTGGTGTGATATGAGGCCACGTAGACAGTGTTGGCGGTGATTGTCACCGGCGTGGCGAAGATCAGTTGCTGCCACCCCGATGTGGTTTCGTTGGTGAACGTTCCCGTGGCCAGCAAGGTGCCGGCGCTCGTCCACAGCGAGCCCGTGTGGGTGCCTGAGTTCGCCGCGCTCTTGTAATAGCGAATGCCGGCGATCTCGCCGTCGACCTCCGCGGTGAATTTGATGCCCAACTCGATCGCCGATGGATCGCCTTGATCGGCGGTGCCGGGCACGGTGTCCGGCGACCAAATGCTGATCGTACCAGCGATCGGGGTTGGTGTTGGCGTTGCCGTGGACGTGGGCGTGTTCGCCGGCGTTGGCGTCGCGGTCGGTATCGTCGCAGTGGCAGTAGGTACCGTGCTCGTAGCCGTCACCATCGGAGTAGGTGTTGGCGGTGCCGGCGTATTCGTCGCCGTCTCAGTTGGGAGCGGGGTGGTCGGCGTCGCGGTGGGAGTCGGAGCGGGAATGAAGACCGCATCAACCCAGTAGTTGGTCGAGTTGTAGCTATTGGTTGGGAACGTGCTCGGGCCGTATGCGTAGACGCCGTTGCCGCCGCTGATCCCATTGGCCAAGGCGTGCAGCGGTGGGCTATCCACTCCCGCCGCAGAAAAATAACCAACGTCACCCGCATAGTGGCCGACTTCTGTGTGGTACGACGCAACGTACAGGGTGTTCGCGGAAATCGGCACCCACGTATCGAAGATCAGTTGCTGCCAACCGGAAGCGGTTTCGTCGACGAACGTTCCCGACGCCAGCAACGTGCCGGTGCTCGTCCACAGTGACCCGGTGTGTGTCCCAGTGTTCGCGGCGCTCTTGTAGTAACGAACGCCGGCAATCGCACCATTCACGTCGGCGGTGAATTTCACGCCCAGTTCGGCTTCCGACGAGTCATTCTGGTCGGCCGCGGCGGGCGTGACGTTGGTCGGCCAGATGCTCACTGCGCCGGCAATCGGTGTCGGCGTTGGCGTTGGCGTGCCGGTTTCGGTCGGCGTGCGCGTCAACGTCGGCGTATCGGTCGGAGTCAATGTTGCCGTCTGGGTCGCAGTTTGCGTAGGAGTATTCGTGAGTGTCGGTGTGCTGGTGGGTGACACCGTCACCGTGTCGGTCGGCGTCGGCTGCGTGGGTGTCGATGTCGCGGTCGCCAGCGGCGCATCCGGCACGAACACCACATCGACCCAGTAATTCGCCGCACCAAAGCTCGATGTCGGAAACAGACTGCTCAAACCGTACGCGTACACCCCGTTCCCACCACTCACCCCGTTCTGCAGGGCATGCAGCGGCGGGTTGTTGAAGTCGCTGGTCGCAAAGTAGCCCGCATCGCCAGCGTAGTGCCCCGCGTTGGTATGGTACGACGCCACGTACACAACGTTAGCGCTGATCGGCACGGGCGTAGCGAAGGCAACTTGCTGCCACCCCGATGAGCTCTCATCGGTAAATGTGGCGGCGGCAAGCAAGGTGCCGTCACTCGTCCACAGCGAGCCGGTATGAGTCCCCGTGTTGGCTGTGCTCTTGTAGTAACGAATGCCGTCGAGCACGCCGGTCACGTCAGCAGTGAACTTCACTCCGAGTTCGACTGCCGACGGATCGTCTTGGTCGGCGTTGGCGGGCACAGCGTTCGATGGCCAGATGGTCAGCCCGTCGAGGATCGAAGTGACGACCGGCGTGAACGTAGGCGTGTCAGTCAGTGTTGCCGTCGGCGTCGCGCTCGGCGTTTCCGTCCGAGTCACGGCCGTGGTCGCCGTGGCTGTGTCAGTCGGGGTTGTGGTTGGCGTATAGGTTGGAGTAGCTGTTGCGGTGACCGTCGGCGTTTCAGTCGGCGTGTTCGTTGAGGTGTCCGTCGGCGTCGCAGTGGGCGTTACCGTTGGCGTCGGGGTCGGCGTGTCGGTCGGGCTGGCGGTGAAAGTCTCGTTTGGCGTCGCGGTTGCTGTCGCAGTCGGGCTTGCCGTGGCCGTGTCAGTCGGCGTAGCGGTTGGTGTGTTCGTCAATGTGGCTGTTGGGGTGAGCGTCGGAGTTTGAGTGGCCGTGGTCGTCGAGGTGTCAGTCGAAGTCGCTGTCAGCGTGCTCGTCGAAGTTGCTGTCGGTAGGTTGGTGGATGTTGCTGTTGATGACGGAGTTAGGGTACTTGTAGGCGACGTAGTCGGTGTACTACTCAGGGTGTAGGTTGGCGTCTGAGTCGGCGTCTCGGTTGGTTCAGCATAGACTGCCACCAAACGATGCCAATAGCTTGCTGCCGCACCAGTAACAGAGAACCCAGTCGAGGCGCCGAAGTACCGCGCGTTGAAGTTGGCACATGTCCACGCACCACCCGACGTCACTGGATCGCTGGTGGAGGTAAAGACGTAGTCGCGTGTCGTGGTGGTGATAGACACCGTCCCCAAGCTTACCCCGCCTAGTGAAACATTCATCCCCGGCGAGCCGCTAGTAGTGTCCAGTCGGACGAGCGATTCAACCGCGCGAATGTTGTCAGCGATACCGAGCGTTGAGCAGGTGTTGTGGTTCACGAAGTAGGATGTCAGCCCTGCCGACGTTGTCAATTTCGAGGAATCAGCAGGGGGATTCTCCGAGACGCACAAGTACCGTGAGGTACCCGACGCGCATCCATTCCCTGAGCCACTGCTGCTCCAATTCATCGTCGCAGTATTCGATGAGGGAGCGGCGGGAATGCACCGGTAGTTCTCAGTTGGGTCGTTGCCGCTATTCACAACGAGATCATCCCAAGTGCAATCGAGTGTCGCGGTCCCGCCGGAAACCGCTCCGGTTGTCAGTTGATTGAATGAGACGGTCGTCCCGAGATTGACGTTCGACGCGCCGAAGGAGTCAAGTTGTGTTCCACCGCCAGTGAACAACCGAACCCCCTCTACACCCGTCGAGGTTGTTGCGGATTTGAGGTGCAACTCGATACGGTAGTGTGTGCCGGCCTGCATCGCAACCGAACCGTCCAAATCGTCAGCGCTCTGTCCGAGGCGCCGGATGTGCAGCAGACCGTCGGCGCCCAGCATGATCTTCGCGCCGGTCGATCCGTTTTGAATGCTCAGAACTGGTGATTCGGCGCTCGGCAACGTTGCGCAATACAGCCGGAAGCTCGCGTAGTATTCGACGTTCCCGGTCAGGGTCATGTACCCGTCGTAGGCAGCGCTACTCGGATTGCACCGCATGCACCGCACACCGGAGAAGCAGTTGCTCGTGCTGAAGCTGCAGGCGGCGGGAGGCGCAGTGGTCAGCTCTCCGACGATGGCCGTTCCGGCCGGCGTTCCGCTCGCGGTGGCGAGCGGAACGAACTCGGTCCCCTCAAAGCACGCCTGGCGTTCGTGCGCCGCCCACAGCGGCGGCGCCCCAACGATAGACGCGAGTACCGCCAAAATGGCAGTCCGTGTTGCTGTCGCTGCCACCGCGTTTCTGCGCAACGTGCGGAGTTTTCTGCCACCCAGACGATGCCGCCACTGCCAGCGAGTCCGTTGAGTGGTTACGATGCGTGATGGGCCGGCCACACTAAGCACTTCTTGCAGACCATCCTTCGCCACGAGGACCACAACTCAAGCATCTTCGAGGTTGGAACGGTTGGCCAGAGGACGTCTGAATGAACCCCGCGAAATAGCGAGTCAGCACGGATGATGTTCCAGCCTTAGTCAGATGAGCATCGGGCGCCCCGACGCTGTTGTAGTCTTCAATGGCCGAGTGAAGCGTCACTGCTGAGCGAAGACCACGTCGACCCAGTAGTTCGCCGAGCGGAAGGTATTGGTCGGGAACGCACTCCCGCCGTAGGCGTAGACGCCGTCGCCCCCACTCACTCCGTTACGCAACGCGTGCAACGGGGGGTTGTCCACCCCGGCGGTGGCAAAGTAGTCCGCGTCGCCCGCGTAGTGTCCCGTGTTGGTGTGATATGAGGCCACATACGCGGTGTTGGCAGTGATCGCCACCGGCGTCGGGAAGGTCAACTGTTGCCACCCCGAGGAGGCCTCCCCGGTGAACGTTCCGGTGGCCAACAGGCTGCCGCCACTGGTCCACAGCGACCCGGTATGCGTCCCGGTATTCGCGGCGCTCTTGTAGAAG
>DATKMK010000058.1:0-29412 GCA_035541895.1 Binatia bacterium
TGTCGGGCGGGCAAGCGCAGCGCGTCGCGCTGGCGCGCGCCTTGGCGGTTGGGCCGCGGCTGCTGCTGCTCGACGAGCCGCTCTCCGCGCTCGACATCCGCACGCGCGCCGATCTCCGGCGCGATCTCCGCCGGCATCTCGATTCGTTCCGCGGCGTTCGCCTGCTGGTCACGCACGACCCGATCGAGGCGATTGCATTGGCGGATCGATTGGTAATCCTCGAACACGGAAAGGTGGTGCAGGACGGGTCGCCCGCGGCGGTCACCGAGCAGCCGCGCTCGCAGTACGTCGCCGATCTCGTCGGTGTCAATCTGTTCCGCGGCGAAGCGCGCGCCGGCCGCATCGACCTGCGCGGCGGCGGCAGCTTGACCGTTCCGGACACGGGAAACGGCGATGTCTTTGCGGTCATCCACCCGCGCGCGGTCGCGCTGCATCGGCGCGCGCCCGAGGGCACGCCGCGCAATGTCTGGCACGGCAACGTGGATCGACTTGATCCCGAAGGCGACCGGGTTCGCGTGCGCGTCGGCGGCACGCCTTCGATCGTCGCCGAAGTCACGCCGGCAGCCGTGGCGGCACTGCAGCTCGACGCCGGCGGCGTCGTCTGGGTCAGCGTCAAAGCGACCGAGATTTCGACCTACCCGGCGTGACCGAGGGGACGACTCACCGACTATTCTGTTGCGACCCGCACGTACACGCTGCTATACATCAGTCCGTTCGGCCGCCGCGCACAACGGCGCCACAACCTGCTCGAAAAGGAGAACGCATATGCAATCATACCCGAACGTGATCGGCGGCCGGCTGGTTAACACGCCGCAGCAGGACGACGTCATCAATCCCGCCCTCGGCAAGCCGTTCGCCACGTGCGCGCGCGGCACCACCGAACAGGTTAATCAAGCCGTCGGTGCGGCGGCAGAAGCGTTCAAGGCCTGGCGCAAAGACGAAGCCCTGCGGCGCCAGAAGCTGAACGAATGCGCGGCTGCGATCCAAGGACGCGTACAGGACATCGCGAGCGTGCTGGTGCAGGAACAAGGCAAGCCGATGACCGCGGCGATGGGCGAAGTATTCGGCGCCTCGATGTGGTTCAGTTACTTCGCGAACCTCCAGATCGAGCCGGAGATTCTCCAAGACGACAGCGAGAAGCGCATCGAGATCGTCCACAAGCCGCTCGGCGTCGTCGCCGCGATCACGCCGTGGAACTTTCCGGTCATTCTGATGGCGTGGAAGTTGGCGCCGGCGTTCCTCGCCGGCAACACCGTGGTGGTCAAGCCGTCGCCGTTCACCCCGCTCAGCTCCCTGCTGCTCGGCGACATTCTCAAGGACATTCTGCCGGCGGGCGTTTTGAGCGTCGTCGCCGGCAACGGTCCGCTCGGCGCAGAGCTGGCCTCACATGCGGGGGTGCGCAAGATTTCCTTCACCGGCAGCGTCGCGACCGGCAAGAAGGTCATGGGCTACGCGGTCGACGACCTCAAGCGCGTGACCTTGGAGCTGGGCGGCAACGATCCGGCGATCGTGCTCGACGACGTCGATCCCAACACGGTCGTCGACGGCTTGTTCTGGGGCGCCTTCCAAAACTCCGGACAGATCTGCAGCGCGATCAAGCGCATCTACGTGCACGAGAAGGTCTACGATCCGATCGTCGCGGGACTGATCGAACGCGCGCGCAGCACCAAGGTCGGCAACGGAATGGATCCCGACACGCAGCTCGGGCCGATCAACAACCAGATGCAGCTCGACAAGGTCATGAGCATGGTCGACGACGCCCGCAAACAAGGCGCCAAGATCGAGACCGGCGGGCAGCGGCTCGACAGCCCGGGCTACTTCTATCCGCCGACGATCGTCACCAACGCGCACGCCGGGATGAAGCTGGTCGACGAAGAGCAGTTCGGCACTGCGCTGCCGATCATCAAGTACAGCAAGGTCGACGACGCGCTCGACCAAGCGAACAGCACGCACTACGGCCTGGGGGCCTCGGTGTGGAGCGGCGACTCCAAGCGCGGCGAAGCGCTCATCCGCGAGATCGAGTCGGGAACCGGTTGGGTCAACCAGCACCTCGACCTGACGCCCTCGACCCCGTTCGGCGGCTGCAAGTGGAGCGGCCTCGGGTACGAGAACGGCAAGTGGGGCTACGAAGAGTTCACCGAGCTGCAAGTCGTCAACGTCAAGAAGTAAATCCGTCGCGGAGGGTGGGCGCTCAGCCGCCCGCCCTCCGCGCGCGCTGTCCTTCTCGTCAGTCGCACATGGATCTGTCCTACTCGCCGGCGGAAGAAGCCTTTCGCGCCGAGTTGCGCACCTGGCTGGAGCGCAATCACCCGGGTCCCGAACCGGAAGCAATGGACGAATTCGTGCGCTACGGCAAAGCCTGGCAATGCAAGCTGTATGAAGCCGGTTGGTGCGGCATCGCGTGGCCGAAGGAGTACGGTGGCCGTGGGGCCACGCTGATCGAGCAGGTGATCTTTCAGGAAGAGACCGCGCGGGCACGCACGCCGCTGCCGATTAATCTCGCTGGCCTCACCATGGGCGGGCCGGTGCTGATCGCTCACGGCACCGACGAGCAGAAACGGCGCTACCTGCACAAGATTCTGTCGGCCGAAGAAATCTGGTGCCAAGGATTCTCCGAGCCCAACGCGGGTTCGGACCTCGCCGCGCTCAAGACTCGCGCGGTGCTCGTTGGCGATGCCTTCGTCGTCAACGGCCAGAAGGTCTGGACCAGCTTCGCGCGTTACGCCGACTGGTGCATGCTGCTGGTGCGCACCGATCCCGACGCGCCCAAGCATCGCGGCATCACGTTCCTGCTGGTCGACATGCACAGCCCGGGCGTCACCGTCCGGCCGCTGAAGCAGATCAACGGGGCGGAAGATTTCAACGAGGTCTTCTTCGAAGACGTGCGGGTGCCGCGCGCCAACGTGATCGGCCAGATCAACGGCGGCTGGGACATCGCGATCACGACGCTCATGCATGAGCGCGCGACGCTCACCTTCAGCCGGCAGTTGCAGTCGCGCACCGCGCTCGACGACATGCTCCGCTTCGCGCGCGGGTGGCAGCAGAACGGGCGGCCGGTGTTGCGCGCTCCGTTGATCCGCCAACAGGTCGCGCAGGCGATCATCGACAGCGCGGCGATTCGCTACACCGCCTATCGCAGCCTCACGAAGACGTTGCGCGGCGGCGTACCGGGTCCCGAAGGCTCGATCGAAAAGCTCTTCTGGAGCGAGATGTATCAACGCCAGCTCGACATCGCGTTGGCGATCGAGGGGCCGTACGCGCAATTGGTGAAGGGATCGGCGCACGTCCCAGACGACGGACAGTGGCCGCTTCTGATGCTCTACTCCCGCGGTCGCACGATCGCCGCGGGCAGCTCGGAGATTCAGCGCAACATCATCGCCGAGCGCGTGCTCGGACTGCCGCGCGCAAAGTGATGCGCGACCTCACCTGGTGGGCGCTGCCCGGGTTCATCGTCGCCGCGCCGCTCGCGCTCTTCCTGTGCGCATGGCACATCGAGCTGCCGTGGGGTGTGTGGCTGCTGTTCGGGCCGATCGCCGGATTGCTCCTGCATCAGTGCGTGCGTTGGCGCTTCGAAGCCGACGGCAACGGCTTTCGCAACCCGCGGCGGGGCTCCTTGGCCGCGATCATCGACCGCGGCCGGCTCGCCGATCACCGCGATGCGGGCGACCTCGCGTATCAAGTCTACGAATTCGTCTTTTACGACCAGCACGACTGGGGCCCGATTCGGGACCACCTCCATCGCTGCTGGCACTACGTGTTTTGGTTCCGCACCATCGCCGTCGCGGGCGCCATCGGCGCCGGCTTCGCGACGCTGGCGTTGGTCAGCGGCGCATCCGCACTGGTCGCACTCTTGATGCTGATCGCGCTCCCGACCTTCGCGTTTATGCTCCGGCAAAAGGCCGAACAGACGCTAGCGGCGTTGCATCTGTTCGATCGCGCGCTGGTGTTGAACCATTGGCCGCTCTACCAAGCCGCACTCGCGAGACTCGCCAACGATCCTCTTGACTCGCACCGGGATATCGGTTGAGTCTTGGCCGCGGCGATTTCACAGACTCTGAGATCGCCCGAGAGGACTGCATGCGACAAACCACTTTCGATCACTGCGAACCGGTCACCGACGACGATCACGCCATCCGCGCCGCGCTGCAGGACGCACATGTCCCATCGTTGATGCTGGCGTTGGTGCATCTGACCGGAGACCTCGGCATCATACGCGGCGATATTCGCCCGTCCGGGGATTTCTTCAGCACGATGGGTGATCCGCAGTGCGGGATCACCGCCGAGCACCAAGCGCACGTCCGCGACCGTGCCGTCGAGGTGCTCACTGCCTATCGCGACGGCCGATTGCGGATGCCGCCGTCGCCGTCGCAAGAGACCGTGCAGGAGATGATCAACTTCATCATCGGACAGCCGGTCGCTCCCGACTACGTTCAGTTCCTCATGGCGGAACTCGCGCTCAACGGCGAGGACGCGTACCTGCAGCCAGCCGACACCGTCCCGGACGAGGTGAAGCGCGCGTTCCACGTCGTCATCGTCGGCGCCGGCATGTCCGGCTTGTTGGCCGCTATTCGCTTGCAGGAAGCCGGCATTCTTTACACCGTCATCGAGAAAAATGCCGACGTCGGCGGCACCTGGTTCGAGAACGTCTACCCCGGCTGCCGCGTCGACAGTCCCAACCACACCTATTCGTATTCGTTCGAGCCCAACGATTGGCCGCAGCACTTCTCGCCGCAACGGGTACTGCGCGACTACTTCAGCCGTTGCGCCGACAAGTACCAACTGCGCGAGCGCATTCGATTCGAGACCGCGGTTGAGGAACTGGCCTACGACGAGTCACAGCGACACTGGACCGTGCACGTGCGGACCAAGGCTGGACACCGGGAGACGTTGACCGCCAACGCCGTCATCAGTGCGGTGGGCCAACTCAATCGTCCCCGGCTGCCCGACATTCCGGGCCGCGATACCTTCAAGGGGACCGCCTTCCATTCGGCGCATTGGGAGCATCAGCACGATTTGCGCGGCAAGCGCATCGCCGTCATCGGCACCGGCGCGAGCGCGTTCCAGTTCGTACCCGTGATCGCCGAGCAAGCGAGCAAGCTGGTCGTGTTCCAGCGCACTGCACCGTGGGTGGTTCCCAACGCGGAGTATCACTCGAATATTCCGGCCGGGAAGCACTGGCTGCTGAACCACGTGCCATATTACGCGAAGTGGTTCCGGTTTTGGATGTTCTGGCGCACCGCCGAAGGCTTGCTCGCGATCGTCAAAGTCGATCCCGAGTGGAGCGAACAGGAACGCTCGGTGAGCGCCGCCAACGAGATGCTCCGAATCGTCTTGACGGAGAACATCAAGGCCACGATCGGCGACCGGCCCGATCTGCTCGCCAAAGCCATCCCGCCGTATCCGCCCGGCGGCAAGCGGATGTTGATCGACAGCGGCAATTGGTTGCAAGCGCTCAAGCGCGACAACGTCCAAGTCGTGACCGATCCGATTGCCGAGATCACACCCCATGGAGTGAAAACCAAGAACGGCCTGGAGTACGAAGTCGACGTCCTGATCTACGGCACCGGCTTTCAAGCCAGCCGCTTTCTCTCGCCGATGAAGGTGACCGGCCGCAACGGCGTCGATCTGCACGCGCACTGGAACGGCGATGCGCGCGCTTATCTCGGCATTACGATCCCGGGGTTTCCGAATCTCTTCTGCTTGTACGGCCCGAACACGAACATCGTCGTCAACGGCAGCATCATCTTCTTCTCCGAGTGCGAGATGCGCTACATCATGGGCTGCCTCAAGCTCTTGCTGGAGAACGGACACGCCGCGATGGAGTGCCGCCAAGACGTCCACGACGCGTACAACGTGAAGATCGATGCCGGCAATCGACAGATGGCGTGGGGCGTCACCACCGCGAATAGTTGGTACAAGAACGAGAAGGGCCGCATCACGCAGAACTGGCCATTCACCTTGCTCGACTTCTGGACCCAGACGAAGACGCCGAATCCGGCGGATTACCGGTTCCTATAGCGCGCGGCGATGTCGACCAGCGGCACGACGGCAGGTGCCTCGTTGACGAAGGGCCACTACTCGGTGGCTCGCGTGCTCGACGGCTGGTGCGTTCTCTGGGAATTGGCAATGCTCAAGGATGATCATCGCGTTGCGCCGTTCGGAATCAAACTGAGACACTACCGACAATGTGGTGCACGAGCGCAGCATGTCGCCCGGCGCCAATGATGGTGAGAGAAAGCCCGGTGAAACTTTCGCGCTCAGCTCGCACTGACCCACTCCCAAAGCGCCTGCCGAATCGCTTCGTGGAGCGTGAGCCCCCTCGCCTTCGCCTTGAGCGCCATCGCGGTAATACCAATAACAAGACGGAGGCAACCTCGCAGCGTGCGTCCACCGGCGTTGGCAAGTTCGACGTCGGCTTGCCTCCTCTCAGGTAGGTATGCAACGAGGCAACGTGGCGGAGGGCATCGAATGTTGTTCGAGGAAATTCGCTCCGGCGGTTGCTGTTCGTATCTCGTCGCCTGCGGCGACACCTGTTCGGGATTCCTCGTGGATCCCGAGTTGTCGCAAGTTGACCGGACGTTGGCTCTAATCGCCAAGGCGGGGGTGCGGGTTCACTACGTCGTCGACACGCACACCCACGCCGATCACTTCTCGGCGTCGCACGAGTTGGCGCGCCGCCTGCGCGTCCCCAGCGTCATGCACCGCAACAGCGCTGCGCCGTACGTCGACGTGCGGGTCGACGACGGCGAGACGTTGATCGCCGGTCATCTGCGGATGCGCGTGCTGCACACTCCCGGCCACACCGACGATTCGATCTCGCTCGTCCTGCCGGATCGCGTCATCACCGGCGATACCTTGCTGCGACTCGCGACCGGACGCACCGACTTGCCCACGGGCGATCCCGAGGCCCTCTACGATAGTCTGTTCGGCAAGCTGCTCCACCTCGAGGACGGGCTCGCGGTGTATCCCGGACACAACTACAAGGACGCGCCAGTGACCACCATCGGGCAAGAGCGCGCCCAGAACCCGCGGTTGCAGAAACGCGAGCGCTCAGCGTTCGTCGAACAAATGCACGCGCTCAGCCTCGGCATGCCCGACCACTTGACCGAAGCGTTGCGAACCAATCGCACGGGCGGCAAGACGGTCGCTCAGTTGCTCGACGAAGCGGCACAGCAAGTCGCCTTCATGTCGATGGAGGAAGTGCGCGCGCGCGTCGAGGCGGGCGACAAGAGCCTGACCATTCTCGACGTCCGCGAACGTGATGCCTACGACGCGGGCCACATCCAGGATGCCCGACATGTCCCGCGCGGGCAGCTTGAGATTCGCATCGATCAGGTGTTGCCCGACCCGACGACCCGCGTGTTGACCTGTTGCGAGTTCGGAAAGATCTCGACGCTGGCCGCGGCAACGCTGCGAACCATGGGGTTCACCCGCGCGGTCGCGCTTGACGGCGGGATGAAAGCCTGGCGCGAAGCCGGCTACCCGCTCGACGTGACCGCACGCTCATCGTGACAGCGCAGTCGAGCGATCCGGCCATCTCTTCGACCGACGAGCGCCATCGCCGCTGGCTTTGGATCGGCCTGGGGGCGGGTCTGATCGTTCATCTCGCCCTGCTACCGACGCAGGGTTTTACCGGCGACCTGCAGGCATTCGATTCGTGGATGCGCGCGGCGATCGCGTTTGGCGCCACCCACGTTTACGAGCACGTGTTCTGCGACTATCTACCCGGCTATCTCTATCTGACGAAGGGCGTCGGGCTGCTCTGGACAATCGTCACGCGCCAGCCGCTGCCGCCGTTCCACAGCGTTGCACAGCGGATGCTGTTGAAGGTCATTCCTGCTCTGGCCGACCTCGCCGGCGCCTGGGTGCTCTACCGCATCGGCCGCACGCGCCGGCAGCCGGCACTCGCGGCGGCGATCGGCGTCAGCTACGCGCTCAACCCCGCGATGTTGTTCACCAGCGCCGTGTGGGGACAGGTCGATTCGCTGCTCGCGCTGCTGTTGCTGCTCGCGGTGTGGTCGATCAGTTGTGCGCAGTCGGCGATCGGCTTCGCGTTGCTGACGGCGACGATGCTCATCAAACCGCAGGCGGTCGCGCTGGTCCCCATGCTCGCGCTCGGCGCGCTGTGCGTCAGCGGCGCGCGCGTGCTGATCGTGGCGCCGTTGGCAAGTGGGCTCACGGCAGCGGCGTTGTTGCTCCCGTTCGTCGCCGCCGGGCAAATGGCCGCCGTGTGGTCAACGGTCAGCATCATCGTCGGCCATTTCTCCGCGGTGTCGATGAACGCCCACAACGTGTGGTGGCTGATCTGGGGGCGGGCATCACCAAACACCTCCGACATGATGCGCTTCGGCAACGCCCTGCTGAGCTACCGGGCACTCGGCATGATCATGCTCGGCGTCGCGACGCTGTTGATCCTGTGGCGCCTGTCCCGCGCGCTGCGGGCGCGCGCCACCGAACCTCTGCCCGCGTTGTGCGAAGCCGGCGCGCTGCAAATGTTCGCGTTCTATCTGTTCCCGACCGAGATGCACGAGCGGTACATTGTGCCGGCGTTGATCTTCCTCGCAGCGACCGCGCTGTGGCAGCCGCGACTGACGTGGGTGTACGGCCTGACGTCCGCGACAACGCTCCTCTCGCTGACGATCGCGTTCCCCACATTCACACCGGCGCTGCGTAGTTCGCACGCGGCACCTTATGTCGTGAGCGTGCTGTTTGTCACAACGTTTCTGCTGTTGCTCTTCTGGACATCGGACCGCCGCTTCCGAGACCTGGCGCCGATTGTGCTGCTGTTGAGTGCGAGCGCGACGCTCGGCATCGCCATTCTTCCGCTCACGTCGTCACAGCGTCTCTGCGATTGGTCGCCGATCGGTTGGGAGCAAGGTTGGGGAGCGGTGCAAATCGACCGTAGCGTCGAAGGCCGGCCACTCTCGGTCGCGGGACGCACGTTTGCGCATGGTTTGGGAACCCGCGCACCGTCGCGCATCAGCTACCATCTGAACGGCGCCTTCCGTACCTTCGAGTCCGCTCTCGGCGTGGATGATGAGGCCAATCATGGCCAGACAATGCGTTTCCGTGTCGTTGTGGATCGGTACGTTCTCTACGACAGCGGCGATGTCTCCGGCCCGGATACGCTGCGACAGGTCACGATACCCGTCGATGGCGCGCAGTATCTCTCGCTGGTCGTGCTCGACGGCGGTGATGGAATCACTTCGGACCACGCCGATTGGTTGGAGCCGGTGTTGCAGCGTTGAAGTACCGTTGCGCGCGTCATGAGTCTGCGGAACCGACGGCACGTTGAACTCTTACCCGTTCCGATGGGCGTTTGCTAAGATCAACGCGCCGAAACGCGGCAATCCCGCGCTTCCAACCGAACGAGTCCGAGGCTAGTGTCGCCCGGATGGATCAGAGCCGATTCCGTGCGGCGGCTTCGACCATGCGCTTCCCGTTGCTGGTGGCAGCAATGACAGCGGCCGCGATTTGCGGTTCCAATGTCGACCTCGCGGGACCGCTTGGCCTTCCTCGTAACGCCAACCCGAATCTCGTCGTCTTCACCACCATTGTGTTCTTCTACTCGGTCGTTGCGGGTCTCGAACGGCTGCATCCGTATCGGCGCGAGTGGAATCGTCCGGCCGGTGATGTCCGCACCGATCTGCTGCACTTGATCATCAGCGGACCCGGCAGCAACGCCGTCTTCGAGATCACATTACGCGGCATTGCGGCCAGCGCCGCCGGCTGGCTGTCGTCGCAGCTCGGCTACACGTTGTGGCCCGGGAACTGGCCGGTGATCGCGCAGCTCTATTTCGCCATCTTCGTGGCGGAGTTCGGACACTACTGGTTCCACCGCGTATCGCACGAGCATCCCTGGGCGTGGCGCCTGCACGCGACTCATCACAGTGCACCCCGCCTGTACTGGCTGAATGCCACGCGCTTTCATCCGCTCGATCTCGTCGCCCTGATCACGTGCCAGAGCGTCCCCTTGATCCTTCTCGGAATCACGCCGCGCGCCTTCCTCATGTACACGCTGTTTGCCGTGGTCTACGGACAACTCCAGCACGGCAATATCGCGCTCGCCACCCGCGGCTTCGACTGGATCTTCAGTACTCCGACGCTCCACCGCTGGCACCACTCACCCGACGTGCGTGAAGGCAACGCCAACTACGGCGCCATCCTGATCACTTGGGACCTGCTGTTTCGCAGCTTCTCTCGGCCGGCGGATCGTGTGTTCGATGGGCGCGTCGGCATCGACGCACTGCCGCACTTTCCGACTACGTACTGGGCGCAGCTCGCCTCACCCTTTCGTTGGCGGAGCTTCACGTCGCACTGACTCGGTCGTCCCACCGCGCATCGCGAGGGCCGCCTCGCGAAACTCGGCCGGAATGCGTTGCGGACGCCCCTCGTCGTTGAGGACCGCGTGCATGGTGTGCCCCGCCGCGAGCACGGTGCCGTCGAGTGCCACCACTTCGTAGTGAATGGTCAACCGCGCGCGCATCACGTCACCGATCCCGGCGCGAATGATCAGGTCGTCGTCGTAACGCGCCGGCCGAAGGTAGCGACACGTCGTCTCGATTACCCCGAGGTAGAGACCGCGCGCGATGTATTCCGGAAACGGATGGCCGAGTTTGCGAAACAACTCCGCTCGGCCGATCTCGAAGAGTCGAAAATAGTTGCCATAGTACATGATCCGCATCGGATCGCAGTCGGCGAAGATGACGCGGTAGCGCGCCACTTCGATCAGCGTGGTGTGCTCCATCGCGTTCCTCACTACGCGGCAGCGAAGCGGACGGCAAGCGCCACGCGGTTGGCTTTCGGCAGTGCGGGTCTTGCCCCGGCTGGTGGATCAGGGTCTTATCACGCACGATGAATATGAACGAAAGCGGGCAGATCTTTTGAAGGACTTGTAGCGGGAGTGCTGCGTGTTCTGTCGGCTCATCTAACCTATGTCAATGCAGATTGGAATCTCATGCTCCTCCTTGGTGTGCGGCGTTACACCGCCGTGAAGGGCGTGCGGACCCAATCAACCTTCTCGGCGTTGATCGTGCGCGAAGTCGAGCATACGCGTGGAGCATCGTCCTGGAGGCAAGCGTAGAGGCGCCTCGTTCTCGGCTGCAGGCTATCGGATCTCTCCGTCGCGAGCTAGCATCGGGGGTCAAAAGCCAGGAGACGGAGATGATCAGAGGTAGCTGTCTGTGCGGCGGCGTTCGGTTTGAGATGGATCGCGTCGTCGGTCCGTTCGAGCTGTGTCACTGCAGCCGGTGCAGGAAGGTGAGCGGCTCTGCCTTCATGGCAGGCGTGGGCGTACGGCGAGATGAATTCCGATTCGTCAGCGGCCGGAACCTGGTCACCAAGTACGATGCACCGATTCTCGAGTCTCCTCCGGCCTACCGAGTGTGCTTCTGCAGCGAATGCGGTTGTTGTGTGCCCGATCCGGAAGGAGATTCCGAGTGGCTTGAAATCGCGGCGGGTCTTTTGGATGACGATCCTGGCATCCGCCCCGACAAGCACATTTTCGTTGAACGCAAAGCGAACTGGTTCGAGATCACCGACGGCCTGCCGCAACTCGACAAGCAGGCCCTTCTCCGGCATCGTCGCCAGCTCGCACTGAAGCACCATGAGTGACGACGACATTCATAACACCATCCGCTTTTACTTCAGCTTTCGCAGCCCCTACGCGTGGCTGGCGGCCGAGCAGCTCGAGGCGGAGCTTGGGGATCTCGGTGTCGCGATCGCGCTCCTGCCGATCTATCCGACGCCCGAACGTTTCCCCAATGATCCGGTGAAGGTACCGAACAAACTAGCCTACACCGTGCAGGACGTCGCCCGCTTGGCGCGCGAGCGGGGGCTGACCCTCCGCTTGCCACCGGCCGGCGATCCCGATTGGGCGCTCTCGCACGCCGCCTTTCTTGGCGCACCGCATCACGCCGCGGCGCGGTTCATGTTGGAACTATTTCGCAAACGCTTTTGCGAGGGACTGGATCTCGGACAGGATCGAGTGATTGCCGACGCCGCCCGTGCAGCCCGCACGAATCCCGAACCGATCCTCACCGCGGCACACTCGGATGAGCTGCGCGCGGAAGCCGCGGCCGGATGGGAACGCGCCGTCGAGCGCGACCGGATCTTCGGCGTGCCGAGCTTTGTGTACGCCGGCAAACTCTATTGGGGGCAGGACCGCATGCGCTTCGTGCGCAGCGCCGTCGCTCGCAAGTCGGGCGTGGCGCGCTGATCGCCGCGCCTTCTATTGATTCAGCAGCGGCCCGACCTCGCGGCCGAATCGCTCGATTTGGTCGGCCAGTTCGTCGCACGAGCGGCTGCGGAAACGCACGCCCATGTGATTGACCCCGAGCGTCTTTCGCTTGCGCAGCTCCGCGGCGATCCCGTCGGCCGATCCGGTCAATGCGTTCGGTCCGACGTCGAACGCCGGCGTGCCGACGTACAGCCACGGGCTGTTCATCCCGATTTCGATGGGTGCGTCGCCACGGACTCTGGCGCGATGCTCGTGGACGTAGGCAATCGCCGCTTCCATGCCCATCTCGGGCACGCCTTGCGGCAACCAGCCGTCGCCGCGTTCGGCGGCGCGTTTGAGCGCGCCTTTGGTTGATCCGCCAACCCAGATCGGCGGCCGAGGCCGTTGCACAGGACGTGGTCGCTGCCCGAGATCGTGGACCCGCCAGGTCGGCCCGTCGTGATCGGGATACTCGGCGGTGAACGCCGCGACGATCAGGTCGATCGCTTCGTCGAGCAGTTTGCCGCGGCGCGAGAAGTCGACGCCGAGGGTCTCGAACTCGCCCTGGAGATGTCCGGCACCAACCCCGAGGATGACACGACCGCCTGAGAGTGCGTCGAGTGTCGCAAAGGCCTTCGCGGTCATTAGTGGGTGGCGATAGGGCGCGATGTAGACGTACGACAGCAAGCGCACGTGTTGGGTAGCCGCCGCGAGGAAACCCAACGTCGCGATGGTGTCGTACCAGATTGTCGACATCGCCTTCGCCGCCGCGCGGGGGACCGCGACGTGATCGCACACCGCCACGTAAAAGAACCCGCTCCGGTCACAGGCGCGCGCGATCTTCAGAATTTCCGCCGGCCCCGCGCTCGCCTCCCACGGCGCGGCGAACACGGTGCTCTGCGCCGTCACCGGCAGTTGCAAGCCGTAGACGAGTCGGCCGCTCGGGACGATCTGCACCGCGACCTGCGACATGCCGCGACTACTTTCGCAGCGCGGCTTCGCGGTAGCGGCGCGTACTCGCAACCGGATCCTTGTCGAAGCGCGGCAGGACTTCCTTGCCGAACAGCTCGACCGTCTTGAGCGCGTCCGCTTGCGACATCGTCGAAGCCAGGATGCCGAAGATGATCTGGTCGCAACCGACGTCGACGTACTTCTGCACGGCCTTCGCACACTCGTCCGGGTCGCCGACGATACGTTGGCCGCTGGCGATGCGCTCTTCGAGTTGTTCCGGCGTGGGATCGGGAATCAATGCGGGCCACTGCGGAACACCCGCGGGCCGCGGAAAGGTGTCGAGGTACTTGAACACCAGGCTGGTGTGGTAGCCGCTGCCCATGCCGAGGGCGACCTCCCTGGCGCGCTTGCGATCGGGCAAGCAGACGAGTTGAGTTACGCAGGCGACGTTGTTGTTGACGAATGCTCCGACCGGCTCGGCGTGCCGAACGTTGTCTTTGTACACGTTGATGAGCGGTTCGAAGTCCTTCGGTCCACCGAGTGCGAAGCACAGCGCACCCATACCGAGCCGACCGGCCTTTTCGAACGTCGAGGGACTGCCGCACGCCACCCAGATCGGGGGATGGGGCAACGAATACGGCTTCGGCAACACGTTGCGCTCGGGCATTGCGAAATACTTTCCCTGAAAAGTGTACTTGGTCTCGCGCCACATGCGCAGAATTTCGCGCAACGACTCGTCGAACATCGCACGCGTGGTGTCGCCGTCGGGAATGCCAAAGCCTTTGAACTCGGTACTCGACGAGCCGCGCCCGGTACCGAATTCGAATCGGCCCTCGCTCAGGTGATCGAGCATGGCGACGCGCTCGGCGATGCGCGCCGGGTGATTCACCGGCGGGGTGATGTTGTAGATCGCCGAGCCGACGTGGATGCGCTTCGTTCGCGCGGCGACGTACGGCAGGAAGATCTCAGACGCCGAGATGTGCGAGTACTCTTCGAGAAAGTGATGCTCGACCGACCAGACGTATTTGAAGCCGTAGCGATCACAGTGTTCGGCCAATTCGAGTTCGCGCATCAGCCGCTTGTGCTCGGCGCCGACCGGATCGGCTTCGACTTCGTGCTTGGGAACGTGCGCCTGAACGAACAATCCGAATTCCATCGTTTCTCCGCTTCTCACTACCATCGCCCACGGTTCAGTGACGCGCACATCTTCGCCACGGGACCGCGAATGTCTGACGTTGGATCCTTTGACCTCAGACCTTGAACTTGGACTCTTACTATTCCCCCCACCCGCTGACGTCGACGCCGAGGGCGCGGATGCCGTCGATGATGCGCTGCGGCCGCATGTAGTCGGGGATGCGGTCGTACTGCCACATGCGCGCCTTCCCGGTGCCGGTGATGAATTTGCGCGCCTGTTCCATGGTGAACAAAACCCCGCGCCGGACGATGGCTTTCTCGTACGCGAGCGCGTGATCGCGGTCGACGACAAAGTTCATCGCGTCGCACATCGAGACGATGTTGGTTTTGTTCCAGTCGCGCGGGGACACGCTGACATGGATCATCGTCGCGCTCGGCGTGCACGAGAGGGTCTCGCCATCTTTGGTCACGACGGTCACCGGCGCCAAGCAACACGCGCAGTAGCCTTCGATGCGCAGCTCTTTGCCGGCGAATGGCGGCATCATGCACATGGCGAGCGATTCCATCGCGCAGCCGGCGTAGCAGTGAAAGCGTCCGTCGACGAACACCTGCGCCTGGCTGGGGTAGCTTGAGAACGGCGGCGCCTTCAGGAGGTTGAAGTTCTGCGTATCCTGATCGACGATGCACATGATGCCGAGATCGAGTTGCTTGTAGGCCTCGAGGATTTCGCGGCGCGACAGGCCGGTGGCTTCATGTGCCGTGCGCAAGTTCGGGCCGTGGCCGTGCGCGCACCAATGCTCGTAGATGAACTGACGCAGCTTCAGCGCGTCGTCGGAGAAGCGGAACTCGGGAACGTTCTGCGGCATCGACCCTCCACGATTGGAAACTAACGCTTGTTCGTATCCGGCGACGCCGGGGCTTGTCAATGCAACCCCGACCCCCGGCCACGGCGTCACTCGAAGCGTGTCAACGCGTGCTCCGCGTAGAACGCGGGGCCGTAGACATCCTTCCCGGAAAAGTACATCGGGTCCGCGGCGGTGGCGAGCATCGCGCAGACACGGCCCGGATTTTCGACGGGGAGCCCTTTGGACACATCGAAGCCGAGGTCCTTCAACTCAACGCCGGTGCGTTCGGTGGTGACGAAACCCGGCATCAGTCCGATCACCGCGATGTTGTGTTTGCGCAACTCCTTCGCCAAGCCGGCCACCATGCGGTTGAACGCGGCCTTGGTAATCGAATAGCCGAGGCCCCAGCCGCCTTCCCCGATCATCGCCGGCGTCTCGCGCTCGCCCGCGGTCGAGGTGATGTTGATGATGATGCCGCCGCCCTGGCTCTGCATGTCCGGCAAGCAGAGCTTGATGAGATGCAGCGGCGCGAACACGTTGCACACGAACATCCGCTCGATCAGCTCAAGCGGCGTGTCCTCGAACGGATCCATGTGTCCCGGACCGACATAGCGGCCGTTGTTCACCAGCACGTCGATCCGCCCGAAGTGTTCACGCGCCGCCTGTACCGCGGCGGGCCAGTCGGACGACACCGACAAGTCCAACTTCAGCACCAACGCCTTGACACCGAACGCACGAGCTTCGTTGGCAGTCGCATCGAGGCTGCCGGGGAGCGGCGTCAGTACCGTCTTCTTGATCGTCGATGAATGATCGTAGCGTTCTGCGCCGCTCACGGTGCGCGCGGTGAGCACGAGGTTGAATCCGCGCTTCGCCAACTCGAGCGCGCAGCCGCGCCCGATGCCACGGCTCGCGCCGGTGACGAATGCAACTTTCGGATCCGCCATCCGCGTCACCGCGAGCGCTCGCCGCGGGGTTTAGCGGCCCTTGCTCGCGTCGGTTCGATCGTCCTCACGGCACTGGCGCTCTTCGAGAATCGCCTCTTCCGGTGCGGTGATCGTCACCGTGCAGTCGTTCGGGCCAACGATCTCGAGACGGACACGTTCGCTTGTCCAGTTGGCGTTCCAAAACGGTTGCGACGCCACCGCCGCCTTCTGACTCGATGAGTCATCACCGTAGGCCTTCACCAGCGCTTGATAAAGCTTGTTGCACTGCTCTTTGGTCGCCAGCAGCGATACAACCGTCAGTCGGCCGTTCTGGAGGGAGTATTCGACACCCGACAGGGCAACCCCGCCGAACTCAAGCTTGTCGCCGGGGCGCGTGTAGTCCTTCTCGCAGACACCTCGTTCGGCCTTGAGCTTCAACCCCTTTAGATCGGACAACGCGTCCCCGAAGTGGGCACCGCGGAACCCGTATTCCTCCTCCAAGGCCGCTAGGCCGGTCTTTGCAGAACCCTCCGCCCAGGTGACCAAAGGAGCAAAAAATGTTGACGCGAGGCATAGCATTGTCAACGGCAATACCCGGCGCGACCAATTCTGGACGCTTTGCAACCCGGCTCTCGTCATCACCCGCCCGCGGGGCTTTGGCGCGTGCCTTGCTCTGTGGCCACCTAGACTCTGCATGGGAGAAACGAAGAAGCGCCAACCGGCAGGGAGGGAGGTCTGAACGATCATGGCTAACATACCAGTCCGATCCGCAATCCTTTCCGTAGCAGTTGCCGCGATTCTATCAGCGGGCTCCGCGTCCGCGCAATCGGCAACTGTCGAGCGCAGCTCGAATCTTCGGGTCGACCCGTCGATGGGCCGCGCACCGATCCGCCTCTTGCAATCGGGAGAGAAGCTCGATCTGACCGGCAAGTTGCAGAATGGATACTACCAAGTCCGCACCGGCAAGGATGAACTTGGCTGGGCCTGGGCGCGAAACATTTCAACCAACGCGACCGAGATTTCTGACTTCGCGTCGAAGCGGTTTCAGTTGGCGACGGCCACTAACTTGCGACGTGGTCCGTCAACCCGAGAATCAGCGATTCGCCTGCTGCAAGCGGATGAATCGCTGCGATTGGCGGACGCGGCGCCGCGTGCCGGCTACTACCATGTCAAGACGGCCGACGGCGAAGACGGATGGGTGTGGGCGCGGGCGGGCATCATTGCGCAGGCACCCCGCGTGAGCGAGCAGACGGCTGCAGCCGCGCCGGCCGCACCGATGGTGCAGCAAGCGCCGATTGCGAAAGCTGCGCCGCCAGCCCCCGTCGCTCCGAAGGTCGAGCAAGCTCCGGCGGTGGTTGAAGCGCCCAAGCCAGCAGTGAGAGAAACCGAGGAAGCTCGCGCGGTCGCTGAGGGTCCGAAGGTCGAGCCCGAGAAGATGGTGGCCGAAGCTCCGAAGCAGGCCGCGCCGAAAGTCGAGGAACCCAAGGCGGTCGTCGAGCAGCCCAAGCCGCTGCCACCGAAGGCGGAAGAAGCCCCGGTTGTCGAGGCGCCCAAGCCGGTTGCACCCAAGGCTGAGGAACCCGCGGTTGTTGCCGCCGCACCCAAGGAGATACCGCCCGCACCGGTGGCGGAAGCAGCACCGGAGCGACCCGTCGAGCGCGGCGACATGTCCGGCGGCCTCAAGGTCGGCGACACGCTCGACAAATCCACCGCGCACCTCGCCAAGGGTATGTTGCCCGACGAGATCCTCGGGCACTACGAGCGCGGCGAGTACACCAATCCGATCGTCGACTATCCGCTCGGCAGTCCCATGTGGGATCCCGCCTTTATTGAGGCGACGAAGCAAAACAGTCGAACACTCGCCATCAACGACAAGGGAACCATCATCGATCCGGCGACCGGCCAGCAGCCGGCGTACTTGTACGGCATCCCATTCCCGAACGTCGATGCCAACGATCCGCAGGCCGCGGTGAAGATCATTTGGAACCAGTATCTCGCCGTTTGGTACAACGGCAGCGCCCACACCAAGACGAAGATGATGATGATGAACTCCAAGGGTGTCGAGCGCGAGCTGGGGGCCGAGGGATACTTTAAGTTCTACGACGGCGAAGCACCCAAGTATCGTGGCGACAACCCGATGGACCTGCAGGCGCAGTTTCTCGGTTTGGCGCTGACCCCGAGCGACATGCAGGGCACCGCCTCGCTGTCGTGGCGCTACCGCGATCCGAACAAGCACGACTCGCAATGGGCGTACGTCCCCGCACTCCGTCGCGTGCGCTCGATCAGCCCCGCCAACCGCTCGGACGGCTATCTCGGTTCCGACATCAGCCCCGACGACGGCTATTTCTTCGACGGCAAGCCGCAAGACTTCGAGTGGAAGTTGGTCGGCAAGCGTGATGCGCTCCGTATCGTCGACCCGCAGACCGTCAACCACAAGATTCGGCCGCGTCCGGTCCCGACCGGAGGCTTCGAAGTCCTGACGCACACCACCGACGACTTTTACGGCTTCCAAACCGCGGGCTGGAGCGGGCTTCCGTGGGCGCTTCCGTCGGCCGGTCTGGCCCGCCGACCGATGTGGATCATCGAAGCGGTTCCGCGCGACAAGTACTACCTCTACGGCCATCTGGTCATGTGGATCGATGCGGAAACGTGGGATGGCTCGTACCATCAAAAGTTCAACTGGAACGGCGATCACATTCTTACCTATCAGGTGATCGCCCGCGTCAACCAGCCGGTCGGTCCGAAGCCCGACGATGAGACGATTCAGGCCGCGACGATGGCCTGGGCGGTGGCCGAGAACTTCAAGATGCGTCGCGCCACGATGGCCGGCGCACGCTTGGACGCGAAGTCACCCTACGATCGCCGCGTGCCGATCGATACCGCCCTGTTCGACGCCGGGCAGCTCATGCGTTGGGGGAAGTGAGCGTTTCCATTCGGTCGAGACTGCACGGTTCATCCGGCGTGACCGGGCAGTCTTGACTGCGGGTTCCTCACGCTCGCGGCTTGCGGGCGTTCAGACGAGCCTGGAGTGTTGAGAGCAACTGTTGCTGCAGTACCCGAATGGCGTCGACCGCGGCGGTCGCTTTGGGCGTCCAGTCGTCGGGAGTCATCTTGACGTATTCCGCCTTCACCACTTGCTGGTCCATGCGCTCGAGCACCGGCGTCATGGCTTCGGCGACCTGTTGTCGCGGTGGCTCGAGCTGCGAGCGAAGTTGCGGATCCACGCCGTACCCTTGTTCCAACGCGCCCTTGAGCCGGTCCAGTTGGGTCCGCAAGCTTCCCAACTGTTGCTGAAATGCGGCCCGCTGTTCGTCACGCACCATCGCCGTGACGCCGGCCATACTCGCGATCAAATCGCGGGCTTGTGACATGGTCTCGCCGAGACTCGGAACGATCGTCAAGGCCGCCTCGGCGAGCGAACGGACGTCGGCGCTGTCGGCTCCCATGGTCGACGATTCGGAAAGATACGTCACCAGGCTCAGTGTTTGCGCGATCACGTCGCTGTGGCGGCGAAAACATTCGCGCGGCTGGTCCCGCCACGATTCCATGAGCGCGAGAATGTCTTTGCCGAGGGGCGTCCAGCGCTCACGCGCGCCGTTGAGTTCCGGGTGCTGATTGTCGAACCGATTGATGATCACGTACTGCTGGCCGATGCGCTCCTCCGGCCCGGCGAAGTCGACCGACGTGTCGCCATCGACGAACGACACCGCGATCCCGCGGTGATCTTGCAGGGTGTGCACCAACGGCATCAACTGCACGACGTACCCCGTACTCGCGAGTTCTTTTTCGAGCGAGCCGCCGTTCGTGGACGACGAGCGGCATCCCACCATGATCACCAGTCCCGCCGTCGCCGCCCACACGCACGCGGCTGGTCCCTGCCCCATCCTCCGTCGCTTCATCACGTCAGGCCCTCCTGCTCGACAAGTGCGCGCCATCGCACTTCTCCGGGTTGACCCCACCGTCAACGCGCCCAACACCACTGCTTGTTCGCTTCCCATAGCGCTCCTGTGGCCTGGCATTCAAGCGTTGCGCCGGCTCCCACTCATCCGCACGCCGGCCACGGACCCACCTCGTATCGGCGCCATTCGAGCGATACCAGCCGGTGCGCGATCCGCCAGCCCTCTTCGCCGCGCGTCAGCCGATCAACATAGCGCACCCCTACCACCAGACTGGCCGCCTCGCCCCGCACGCGATGGTACGCCACGCCGTAGGTTTCGCTCTGCGCAGCGCGCCCATCGATTTCAACGAGCTGATGGGGCAGAAGGTGCATCGTCCGCTCATATCTCGTCAGACGCTCGCGCAACGACGCCAGCGCCACTTCGATCGTTCCTCGGCCCACGGTGCCCTCGTACACGGCACCGGGAACAAACAGTGCGGCGACCCGCGCGAGATCTCGTCCGTCGACTCCACCAGCGTAGTTCAGCATCACGGCGCGAACGGCCTCGCGGTCGATCAATTCCTGTTCTGCACTCGCACGTGCGGCGGAACGGTTGGCGAGGGTTCGCCGCGTTGGGTCCGGTGTCCTCACGCGGCCTCTGTGTGCATGCGAACTTGAACCGGCAACACAACCGTGAAGCGTGCACCGCCGCCGCGGCGACTCTCGACGCCGATCTCCCCGGACAGTTCCTCGACCAAGCGCTTGACGATGTACAACCCCAGCCCCACGCCGCCATCGCGCCACGGTACCGCGGCGCCCTGGCGGAACATGTCGAAGATGCCGGGCAAATCCTCGTCGGCGATGCCTGAGCCGGTATCGCTCACCACGAATTGCACCGCCTCGACGCCGGGCAACGCTGACGCCGTGATGGTCACGGAGCCCGCATCGGTGAACTTGAGCGCGTTGTGGATCAAATTGCGCAGGATCATCTCGACCTTGCCGCGGTCGGTGCGCAACCGCGGGACCGCGTCGTCCGCGTGCCATTCCAACCGTACGCCGTCACGGCACCACTGCGAAGGCACACTGGCGCGCAGACCGTCAAACAACGCGGCGACGTCGAAGCGCTCGACATTCAAGCGCACATCGCCCGCCTCGATCCGATTGACGTTGAGCATCGCCTGAATCAAATCGAGAAGCTGGCTCGATTGCACACGGATGCGCGCCAGCATGTTGGCCTGCTCGCCGGGATTGCGCGCCAGTCCTTCCTGCAGCAGGTCGGTGTAGCCCATGATCACGTTCAGCGGCGTGCGAAGCTCGTGCGAGACGGTGGCGATGAATTCCGACTTGAGCCGGTTCGCGGTGCGGGCTTCCTCCATCAGCCGTGCGTTGTCCAGGGCGACCGTCGCTTGATTCGCGATGGCGCTCAGCAAATCGCGCTCGCGTATGGTGAACGCACCGGCGCGAGAGGCGTAACAACAGCCGAGGATGCCGTGCACCGCTCCGTCTCGCCGCAATGCATGACTCAGGACCGCCGCGACTCCCCAGCGCGCGAAGACCGACACGGATGCTCGCTCGTCCCCCGGCACCGAGGCGATCAGATCGACGGCAGGCTGCTCGAGGAACGCGAAGAACGTGCGTGCGAGCGCGGGGGTCGACGCAATCGCTCGCATTTCGGCCGCCACTTCGTCGGACACTTCCGCCGACACCGCCGACAGGTGCCAGGTACCGTCGAGCCCCCGACCGTACAGGAAGCTCCAGTCGGCACTGGTCGCGTCCCGCGTGCGTTCAACGATCTGCCGCCCCAGCAGAGCGGGATCGCTGATGGCTGTGCTCAACCCCCGCGCCACGTCCAAGAGCGCGCGCGAAAACTCTTCGGCCCGGCGCCGTTCCGCCGCGCGGCGCCGAGCGGCCGTCCGCCCACGTTCGAGTGCGTCGGCACCCCACGTGGTCAACAGGACTCCCGCCATCAAGGCAGAAAAGCTGTATGGGATCGGCGAGACGCCGGTTACGCCGCCCTTGACCGCGAGCACATAGCCGCCGAGCGCGCCGCCACTGGCCAGCAGTTGTCCGCGTGCGCCCCACGGGAACATGACCACGAGCCCGGTCAGCAACAACACAAAGGCCAACGCCAGCATCTCGGCGTGATTGTGTATCTGCGCGGCGTACCACGCCATGCACAGCGACAACGCAAGGCTCGCGCCGATCGCCGTTGCGAGCGTCCACCGCGGCAGTCGACGCACAATGACCAGGGCAGCGGCGTACACCAGTGCGTACGCCGCACATGCGCCCAAGAGCGCCCCGCCGCGCGTCGGAAAATAGACCAGCTCGAGCGTCGCAATCGCGCTGCCGAACACGAAGAAGAAGATTCCAGCACCTCGCAGCCGTCCCGCAACTACCCTCCGCAGGTTCTCGGCCTCGGCGACGCTGTCTTGCCCAGCATCCGGCCAGTCTCGGCCTAGACTCGGCGCGGGTGCCGGCTCCCCCGTGGCCCGCCGCAGGTGCATCGTCTACTTTTGACATGTCAACTCAATGCTGGCCAGTAGTTTCTGCACATCGACAATTTACGCGACGAGCCCGCCGGCAGGAACGCTAGTCTACCGCAATACAACCAAACAAGGCGCTGTTCACCGAGCGTACCAATTCGTCGACCGATACCGTCGACGAGCCATCGACGTCGAACTGCGGACACCGATCGATGGCAACGATGCCGAGTGCGATATTTACACCGATCACCAGCTCATCGACGCTCACGCGCCCGTCCTTGTCACAATCGCCGACACACGGACCGGGCGTCGGCGTGGCAGTTGGACTCGGCGTCGCCGTCGGCGTTGAGGTCGCGGGCGCGACGACCGCCTGCGCGATGCCGACCCCTCGCGCTCCCGCAGCGACGCTGATTGCCTTCACGACCCGATTACTTGATGTGTCGATCGCATAGATCGCGCCCGGTTCGAGACTGGCGGCGTACACCGTTGCACCGTCCGCCGTCATCGCAATGCCTTGCGGATCCGAACCGATCGCGATCGTGGTAGCGACCGTTCGCGCTTCGAGGTCAACCACGGACACCGCGTTGATATCGCTGCTGGTCACGTAGGCCTGCTGATCATCTGGACTGAGCGCGATGCTGTCGGGACTGCTCACGCTGATCGTGCCGACGACCGTATCCTGAGTTGGATCAATGATCGACAAGAAACCCGACCCGTGATTCGCGACGTAGGCGCGCGCGCCGTCTCGCGTGAAGACGACGCCACGGGGTCCCGTGCCGACGGTGATCGTCTTCCGAACCGTGTTGGTGGCGGTGTCGATCACCGACACGGTCGAGGAATTCAGATTCGTGACATATACCGTACGTCCATCGGGACTGACCGCCACGCCGCGCGGAAAGGCGCCGACGCCGATGCTGCCGACCGCGGCATCCGAGCCGGCGTCAACCACCGACACGGTGCCGGCAGTTCGATTCGCAACGTACAGAAATTGTCCGTTCGGGGTGACGCCGATCCCCTCCGGTTTGTCGCCGACCACCGCCGCGCCGACTACTCGGTTGGCGACCGCGTCGATCGTTTCGACTCGCATCGTGTTGAAACTGGTCACGTAGACGCGAGTGCCGTCGGGCGAGCTCGCGATCGCGTTCGGTTGGCCCACGGCGATGGTCGTTGCCACGCGATTGGTCGTGGCATCGACGACCGTAACGGTGTCAACGCCCGGATCGCGGCTCGCGACGTAGACCAACGGCTGTGCCGAGGTCTGCGTCGACGACAGGAGAACCAGCATCGCCAGGGACCTCAGGATCGATCTCGTGTTCCGCATCAACTATTCTCCGGCATTCCACGAGCATCCCCCGGCACCACGGTTGTGTCAGAGCCGGTCGAGTCGGGCAACTCGCTCGCATTGACCTCCCCGGCCACACTGCAATACTGCTGCAACAGGAGGAAGGCGATGCGCATCGGCATTCTCACCGGCGGCGGCGACGTTCCGGGCCTCAACCCGTGCATCAAGACATTCGTCTACAGCGCGCTCGATGAAGGCTTCGAGGTCGTCGGTATTCGTCGGGGCTGGGCCGGGCTCCTCGAGTTGAACCCAGACGATCCGCGCACGCGCACTGCATGCCTCCTCGAACTGACCAAACACAACACGCGCACCATCGATCGCACGGGCGGGACCTTCCTGCACACCAGCCGCACCAATCCCGGCAAAGTGCGTCCTCACGATGTCCCCGACTTTCTGCGCGCTCCGGGTGAGGCCGCTCCCACTGACGGCCCCTACGATCACACGCCACACGTGCTGCGCGTCATCGAGCACCTCGGGCTCGACGTCCTCGTTCCCATCGGAGGCGACGACACCCTGTCCTACGCCGAGCGATTGTACCGCGAAGGCTGTCGCACCGTCGCCATTCCAAAGACCATGGACAACGACGTCTACGGCACGGACTATTGCATCGGATTCTCGACCGCAGTCACGCGTAGCGTCGAGTTCATTCATCAGCTTCGGACATCAGCCGGCTCGCACGAACGCATCGCCATCGTCGAGCTGTTCGGGCGCAATTGCGGCGAGACCTCCCTCTTGGCTTCGTACCTCTCGGGTGTCGATCGCGCGATCATCAGCGAAGTGCACTTCGATCCCGAGCGCCTGGCGCAGTTCGTCACCGATGATAAGCGGGCCAATCCCAGCAACTACGCCATGGTGACGATCAGCGAAGGCGCGCAGATGGTCGGCGGCAAGATCGTTGAGTACGGGCAAGCCGACGCGTTCGGTCACAAGAAGCTCGGCGGCATCGGCCTGATCACCGGCGATGCGCTCAAGAAGCTGACCGGCGAAGACATTCTCTACCAGCAACTCTCGTATCTGATGCGCTCGGGCGCACCCGACAGCCTCGACCTCATGGTCGCGGTCAACTACGCCAACATGGCCGTCAAGCTGGTCAAGCGCGGCGCCAGCAACCGCATGGTGTCGCTACGCAACGGCACCTACACCAGCGTGCCGATCACGACCATTATGCAAGGGGTCAAGCGGGTCGATGTGGAGGAACTCTACGATGCCGAGGCCTATCGCCCCAAGGTCCGCCACGTCGAAGGCAAGCCGATGTTTCTGTATTAGCCACCGTAGACGCGTTCCCCTTCCACCCAGGTTTCAACTACCTGCGGCGGATGCTCGGCGTCCAACGGGCCGTCGAGGACGACGAGGTCGGCGCGCTTACCCGGCGTGAGCGAACCGCGTTCGGATTCTTGGCCGCCGGCGTAGGCCGCTCCGGCGGTGTAGGCGCGCAACCACTCTTCGTAGCGCAGCGCTTGATCGAGAGCGAAAACGTTGCCCGAGCCGGTGCGGCGCGTCGCCCCGAGCGCGGCGGTCTGCACCGGCTCGTGGATGGCGCATGGATCGTCCGACGACGCGGCGAGCACCACGCCCGCGCGTGCGAGATCTCCAAACGCCAGCCACAGCTCCTCGTCGAACGGCACGTTTTCGACCGCTTGTCCGACATGGAGCAGAAAGCCGGGCTGCACCACGCCGATCGCGCCGAGCGCCGTCAGGTCGGCGATCTGCCGGCGCGACACCACCGATGCATGTTCGATCCGAAAGCGGTGATCGCGGTTCCGTCGGCGGCGCGACGCGCGCGCAAACGCGTCGAGTGCGGCCGCCACGCCGACGTTGCCGATGGCATGCACCGCAACGCGAAAACCGCGATCCACGACCTGCTCGACCTCGGCCGCCAGATTTGGGAACTGCATTCCGAATGCGCTGCGATGTCCGGCTATGCTGACGTCGAGCGCCGGTGCGACGCCGCCGTCGGCAAACAATTTGATCGGCCCAACCCGCAAGCGTTCGTTGCCAGCACCCGTCGGCGGACCATCGAGGCGGATCGCATCGAGCGGGGACAAGATTCCCTCCGCATGCGGCATCATCAGCACCGAGATCGGCAGCGTGCCGGCACGCGCCATCGCGCGATATACCGCCTCGGCCGCCGGGGAACAGGCGGCGTCGTGGACGCACGTGATTCCAGCCTGCAGTAACTGTCGTGCGCGCGCGGCGAATAGCCCGGCCCATCGCTCCGGATCACGATACGCCGCGACCGAGCGGGCGTGCGCGTCGCTCCACGCCCGCTCGATCAGCAACCCGGACGGCTCCCCGTCCGGTCGTCGCGCGATCACGCCGCCGGGCGGGTCGTCCGACGTCCGCCCGATCCCGAGCTCGTCGAGTCCGCGTGAGCAGACCACACATTGGTGCAAAGTGTAATGCACGACGATGACGGATCGATCGAGGTTGAGTGCATCGAGGTGCGATCGATCGAGCACCACGCCGGCGGTGGTTTCGTTCCAGCCGAACCCGCGGATCCAGCCGGCGTCGGGTTCGCGCGCCGCTTGTGCTCGCAACGCCGCTTGGAGTTCCTCGACCGACTGGACGCGAGAGAGATCCGCCCATAGCGGGTGGAGCGCGGCAATCGAGAGATGATTGTGCGCGTCGATGAAGCCAGGCACGAGCGTGCGCCCTGCCAGATCGTGCCGCGTCGCTGCCGGGAATGCTTCCAGAAGTGCGCGGTCGCCTGCGGCGACGATCCGACCGGCATCGACCGCCACCACTTCCGGCTCGCCGATGAGTCGATCCATCGAAAGAATCCGCCCACCTCGGAAGACGCGCGCGGTCGCTGTGCGGTTGGTCATCGCCTGTGTCGGGGAACCATCACCGGGGCGCACCGACGCATCCGATTTTGGGAGAACACGCGAGTCCGCCGTCTTAGCGGCGGACTTACACGAGGGTGGCGACGAAGGCTCACGATGCGCGTCGCAAGCGTCCGAGCGCCACAACCGCAATCGTGAGCAATGCGCCGATCATCAACACGAGCGTACGGATCGACAGCAGCGGTACCGCGGCGCTGGAAGCGACGAGCGCGGGCGCACTAATTTGGAAGGGCGGATCGTTACACCCATCCGAGCAATAGACGAAATGCCCGGGGATGAGTGAACTCACGGGCACGAAGAAATTCCCGTTTGCGTCCTTGCCGCCCGTTCCCAGCAGCGGGTTCGGACAATTGATAGTGGTCGGCACGCAGCCGGCACAGTTCGCGGGATTGGTACCGCAGTCGAAGCACGCGACCACGTTGTTCATCGTCACGCATCCGGGTGCGCTCGAACCGGAAAGGTGTGTGGAGCCGCTGGTGTTGCCGCCCGTGATCACCGGGCCACCAGGCGTCCGCGTGGGCGTCATGGTTGGTGTCGAGGTGGGTGTGAAGGTCGCGGTAACCGTCGGCGTCTGAGTCGGGGTCGACGTCGGTGTTCCGGTTGGTGTGGATGTCGGCGTCATCGTCGCCGTGAGCGTCGGGGTCGACGTCGCGGTCACAGTAGGCGTGGTGGTCGGTGTGCTGGTCGGCGTGGCCGTCGGCGTCTCCGTTGGCGTGGCAGTTGGGGTTGCGGTTGGCGTGTCGGTTGCCGTCTGTGTCGGCGTCGTTGTCGGCGTAGCCGTCGCCGTATCGGTCGGCGTACTAGTCGCGGTCGACGTCGGCGTCGCGGTCGGCGTCTCTGTTGGCGTTTCGGTCGGTGTGCTCGAGGGGGAGGCGGTCGGCGTATCCGTCGGCGTCCCGGTCGGTGTAGTCGTCGGGGTCGCCGTCGGTGTACCGGTCGGCGTGCTCGTCGGTGTCGCCGTGGGCGTATCCGTCGGTGTGTCCGTCGGCGTAGTTGTCGGTGTCGCCGTCGCCGTGCCGGTTGGTGTGTTCGTCGCTGTCGCCGTCGGCGTATCTGTCGGTGTGTCCGTCGGCGTGGTCGTTGGTGTCGCCGTCGCCGTGCCGGTTGGTGTGTTGGTCGGCGTCGCCGTCGGCGTATACGTCGGTGTACGCGTGGCGGTTGAGGTTGGCGTCGCGGTTGCGGTGGCGGTTGGCGTACTCGTCGCGGTCGCGGTGGGCGAGCTAGTTGGCGTACTGGTCGGTGTCGCGGTTGGGGTTTGCGTCGGCGTCTGAGTCGGCGTGCGGGTGGGCGTAGTGGTCGCGGTAAACGTCGCGGTCTGCGTCGGAGTCCGAGTCGGCGTGTTGGTCGGCGTGAGCGTCGCGGTCCGCGTCGGCGTGCGCGTGGGTGTATTGGTCGGCGTTGACGTTGCAGTCCGCGTCGGCGTGCGCGTGGGTGTGTTGGTCGGCGTGCGCGTAGGGGTTTGCGTTGGCGTCCTCGTTGGGGTGTTTGTCGGGGTGCTGGTGGGAGTTACCGACAGGCCTTTGATCGGCACGGCGCTGAGCGCCCACACAGTGGTCGCGCTCAGTGTCCATGACATCGTGACGCTTGCGGCCCCAGCCTCGTAGCTGCCGGCGCCGCGGACATCGGTGCTTGCCGTTGCCGTGTTCCGATTCCATTCCTGCGTCTGTCCTCCACCCACCGTGGCCGTTGGCGGTGTGGCGCCGGTACTCGTGGCGATCTCGCCGAGGGTATCCACGACCACATCGTTCGTGGTCACTCCTTGGCCCCCTGTCGTCAAAGTCACCGACGGCCCAATGCTGCTGCCCGCGGCGGAGGCGAACGTACCCGTTGGAGTGGTCTGATCAACGCCGGTGAATGAGATCGCGCCTCCGACGATGCGGGTCGAGCCGGTTCCGTTGGCCGCGAGGGTGACAATAATGTTGTGTGCCCCGGTCGCCGGCAATTTCAGACCCCATATCTCGGAACGCACGTCGGTACCGGTCGAATCGTTCACGGCACCGATGAAGGTCAAGGCCACACCATTGTATGTCACGCCGCTTACGCGTTCGAAATTCGGCGTGGTTGTTCGGATTCGCAATGAGACGCCAACGACCAAGAAGCCGTTGGTGTTCGACACGACGTTGTGCGACCAGGTGAGACTTGTCGCTCCGGGGTCGGTTGTGCCGGTATCGCCACTCGACGCAGCATCGAAGACTGGGACCGCAAACACGCGCGTCGCCCACGCGGTGATGACCAGACTCACGGCGACGGCGCGACACCACGGCGCCACCTTCGAATCTAGCTGCGCCCAGGCTTGGAACCCGTCAGCAGAGCGGGCGACCGCGCGGCCCTCGGAGGCCCGTGCCATCCTCCTCAACACTCAGCCCACCTTCTTCATACGTCAGTATGGTACAGGTCACTCGGTCAACAGGAAATACCTTTTTTGGGGGCGTCGGGAGAAACTTGCGTCCGTGGCCCCTGCGACAGTCGTGCGGAAACTCGACGATCGTGATGCGGCCTCCGTGGCATCGCGTGACGTGACGACCACCACAGACGTGACGACCACCACAACAGATGGCCATCATCTCCTCCTGCGCACCGGCGGCTGTACCCCGTCACCGCAACACATGCGGGCGAATCAACCGCAATCGAGTCAACGACGGACAACTTGAAAGACAGCGCGCCCGGGGTGATTCGAACACCCGACCTACTGGTTCGAAGCCAGCCGCTCTAGTCCACCTGAGCTACGGGCGCATGGGCGACGCTTATCGCATATCGCGCAGTGCTTATCGAGTCCGCGCTGGCGACGCGCTGCGCC
>DATKMK010000059.1:0-26337 GCA_035541895.1 Binatia bacterium
CCCTCGACAAACGGCCACTGAATCCGAATCGCGTAGTTCACCGCCCCAACCGTGTGCCACGCCAAACGAAGACCCAAGCCGACGACCATGTTGACGAGCAACCGCAGCCACTGCCAGGCTGATGCGTGCTTGGACGCGAACAGGATGCAGGTGCGGCCGAGAAAGTAGCCGGAGGTCGACGCGACTTCCTCGGCTTCGTCCGCGCTGCTGCTGCCGTGATGATCCAGCGCGGCCTGATCGACGTACACGACGCGACGGCTCGCCCGCCGCGCCCGCGTGCACCAGTCCACGTCTTCGTTGAAGTGAAAGAATTCCTCGTCGAACGGACCGATCTCGCGCAACGTGGCGCAGCGCAGCAGGCAGCCGTTGCCGATCACCCAATCGACGTCCGTGATGCCGGGCTCGTCGTAGTCGCGCTCGTACCGCCCGCGCGTGTACACCAGCATCGGGCCCCAGTTGAGGATGCCGTAGCGGCCCCAGGTGTACGCCGGGTTGTCCATCAAACGGTTCTTGGCGCCGGCAATCGCAATGCGCGAATCGCTCTCCGCCGCCTCGACGAGGCGGTCAATCAGATCGGGCGCGACGCGCACGTCTTGGTTCAACAGCAGCACGTAGTCGGCACCGCGGTCGAGCGCATAGCGAAAGGCCACATTGCTGCCGCCCGCATAGCCGAGGTTGCGCTCGTTCCGCAGGACGGTGACGTGGGGAAATCGCTCGCGCACCGTCGCGACGGTTGCGTCGCGTGACGCGTTGTCGACGACCAGCAACTCGTAGTTCGGGTAGGCGACCGACGCGACGCTGTCGATGCAGGTGCAGACCTCGGCAACCCGATTCCACGAAATGATCGCCACGACCACTCGGGGACGATTCGTTGAACTCATCCTCCCAGCCACCGCACAAAGCGATCGATCGGCGTATCGAGAACCGGCGGGCGGGCGACTCGCACCACCGGCTCGGCAACCCGCAAGCGGTGCCGAAACCCGTCGATCATGCCGACGACGAACGGGAGATGTCCGCGGAACACCGAGTACACGAGGTAGGCGGCGTGGATCGCGGTGCGCAGCGTGGCGCCGACGATCAACAACGTGAGCAGCTTGGTCCACTGCAGCGGCCCGGCGTGCTTGCGGGCGAACAGGATCGCATTGCGGCCGAGGAGGTAGCGGTAGCTGAAGGCCACCTTCCGGTGCACGGCCGCGCTCGCGCCGCCTTTGTGGAAGATCGCGGCATCGCCGACGTAGACCACGCGCCAGCCGCGGCGGCGCGCGCGCACCGACCAATCCACGTCTTCATTGGCTTGGAAGAATTCCTCGTCGAACAGCCCGACGTCCTCGATCGCCTGCCGGCGCATCAGGCAGCCGTTGCCGATCACCCACTCGACATCCTTCGGCGATTCCTCGGCGCCGTCCTTCTCGAAACGGCCGACCGTCTTGACCAGCATCGGCCCCCAGGTGAGCCGGCCGTACTTGCCCCACGTGTACGCAGGGTCTTCCATCAGCAGATTCTTGGCGCCGCAGACGGCGATGCGCGGATCGCTTTCCATCACCGCCAGCAGCCGCGAGAGAACTTCGGGAGTCATCTTGGTGTCGTTGTTCAGGATGAACACGTAGTCGGCGCCGTGGTCGAGTGCCCAGCGGATGCCGACGTTGTTGCCGCCGACGTAGCCGAGATTGTCGGCGTTGACCAACAACTGGACCCACGGATAGCGGGCGCGCACGGTCGCGACCGTGTCGTCCTCGGAGGCGTTGTCGACGACCACGACCTCCTGGTTCGAGTACTCAACGCACGAAAAGCTATCGAGACAGGCGACGAGGTCGTCGAGCCCATTCCAGGTCAAGACGATGACCGTGATCTTCGGTCGGCGTTGGCCGTTCACGCAGTCACCTCGCGCTGCTCGCTTCTCGTCGGCGGGTAGAGCCTGGTCACCTGCTGTCAGCTCACTCCAACCCGTTCTTGTCGCACACCGCGCCGCCGGCGACAATCGCGAGAACTCGATAGGGGACGTTGCCCTCCCGGCCGCAGTCGCGGCGAGCCGCGTGGTCGAGGCGAGGCGCGCGGCGTGTGCCGATCAGTCGACGTAGCCCAAGCTGTGGAGGCGTTCGCGCGCGGTGTCGTCAAGCGACACCGGCGGACCGGGGTGCGCCGTTCCAACCAGTCGGCCGGTTAGGGCGGATAGATGCTCGCGCAGCGGCTGGTCGAGTGTTGCGTCGGTGCGGAAATTGTCTTCGCTCGGATCGGCGCCGAGGTCGTCGGAGAGATACTGCCCGTCTTCGGTGACCAGCAGTTTGCGCGTGCCTTCGATCAGCGCATACCGGTGCAGTCGGAAGTCGCCCGGACTCGTCTTGATCAGCTCGCTGAAGACCCGGGCGTCCGATTCGTCGCCGGTGACGGCTTGGCCGAACGGCAACGGTGCAATGTGAAAATCGCTGGGTGCGGGAATGGCCAGATATCTGAGCAGGGCCGGCGCGAGACCGGCCATCTCGACGGGCGGCGCGATCCGCCGACCGGTCGTTTGTCCCGGAAAGCGAACGATCAACGGCACGTGGATGCCCGACTCGTAGAGCGACACGCCGTGGTTGAACAGGCCGTGTTCGCCGAATTGTTCTCCGTGGTCCGCGGTGATGATGATGATCGCGTGGTCGAGCCAGCCGCGCTGCTCGAGCGCGTGCAGCAGCTCCCCGACTTTGTGGTCGAGATAGCGCGCGGTGCCGTCGTACAGATCGAGCAGGCGCCGCACTTCCTTGCCTTCGAAGTGCCAGGGTTCATGACTGCCCATCGCGGCGGCCACCGAGCCGCTGACCACACGTTGGTTGAGTGCCTGATCGGATGCGAGCGGCTCGTTGGTACGCGGCGCCGTCAGGCCGGGATACTGCGGGTAGGGGGCGTGCGTGTCCATGTACTGGAGATACGCAAAGAGCGGCCGCTCGCCGCCGGTCTGCTGCGCGACCCATCCCAAGGCGGCCTGATTGATTTGCGCGGCGTCGCCGTGGGTGATGTTCGGATGAAGCAGCAGCTCGAAGGTATCGAAGCCCTGATCGAAGCCGTGTCGGGCATCGATCGACAGGTTGGCCGAGAATCCACCGGTGCGAAAGCCTTGGTCGTGCAGTGCGGTCACCAAAGTGTGCGCCCGATCGGGCAACGAAGAAAACTTGATGACCTGATGTTCGGAGGGATACTGCGCGAGCATCAGCGAGGCGATGCTCGGCACCGTCCAAGCGCTCGCCGCGTACGCGTGCTCGTACACCGTGCTGTGTGCCGCCCACTGATTGAGAAACGGGGTCACGTGTTGGGTGTTGCCGTAGGCCGCAAGCCGATCGGCGCGAAACGTATCGAGGACGATCAAGACAACGCTTGTGGTGGTTGCATAGCCTCTAGCTGTGTGGGTCAAGCGATGCATCGCGAGCACGACGCCCGCAATGAAGAAGGTAGCACCGATGGTCCAGACGGCGATTTTGCGGACGTGCATGAAATCGGTAGACCGCAGCATCGTACTGCCTGCTCGCGAAAATGAAGCGCCCTATTTTACCTCCGACTATGGCGAGAGAGAGGGCGTGACTTGGTGCCCAACGCTTTGATGGTGCGACCCAGTCACCATACCGACGAACGCGCCCCTCTCGGGTCCGGGAGATGCTCCCGAACCTCGCCTCCGTTGTTACCGAATCCGACGAACAACTCTCGGTTAGCACGGTTTACAGACGGAGATAAAGGGAAAAAAGCGGACTCAGGGTAGTGCCGGCCGGGCGTCGGCGGGCGTGCCGCGGCCGATTGATCAGGAAGCCGTAGATTCCTGCTGCTTTCCGGCGGTTGGAGGTGATGCGCCGAAATTCGATCGCGAGACGATCACGACCACGACGCGTTTAGCTCGATCACGCTTACCTTTGCACCCCGTCGCTGACTCTCGACGGGATATCCGTCGCCGTCTGCGGGCTGGTTCGCCGATCTGATGCGATGTGTGACAGCCAGGTGTCCAAGAACGGCGCGAGCCGCTCGGCGAGCTTTCGATGGCCCCGCGGCGCGACGTGCAAGGAGTCGACGAAATCTTCGGGCGAGAGAAAGTCATGCAAGTCGATGTACGCGAATCCGGCTGCGTGCGCCTGCTCTGCCAGCCACTGGTTGTATTCAGCCAGCGCGGCATTCGTGTACCGAACATTGTAGCAATCATCGACAGGCTCGTTCGCCACCGGCCAGTTGATGATGGCCACCGGAACGCCGGTGGAGTCGCTGAGTTGCTTCAGATACGCGAGAATATTCCACTGCTGCCAGTCCTTGAAGCGTTGCTCGATACCCTCTTTGATCCTTCCGCAGTCATAACGCAGCGTCCGACGCCTGGCGGTCCACTCCGGATCATCCGGAAGGTCCGGGGAGGTTTTCCCAGGAATGCGGCGCGCGTGCTCGCGCGCCGCCGCTCGGATGGCTGCGCCCAGTTGCCACAGTTGTTGGGCGGGTGAATGCTCGAGGCTCACCATGCTCAGCAACGATCGGTAAATCTCCAGCGGCTCTTCCAGCCCAGCCGGACGTTCGGCTGCAAACTGCAGCGCCAGTGCTCGATTCACGTCGAAGAACTGCATTATTCCAAAAAATGGGGATGGGGCGACGTGCTCGAAATCGGACAACGTGACGCCGTAGACGATCACGTCCGGCTGGTACGTCAGCGATGCACGCATGATCAGGGCGTCTTTGAGTTGGTAAGTCATCGCGAAGCCGAGATTGAAGATGTGGGCGGGAATGCGGCGTCGATCGAAACGCTCGTTCAGTCCATACGCAAAGCTATCCTGGGGTCGGAGGGAATACCCGAACACGGCGCTGTTGCCGTAGAGGAATACCCGCAGTTCATCGGGCTGCTGTGGAGCCCGCCAACAGACCTCGTGCTGGCGCAGCAGAAGTTCCAGCCAATAGACCCAGATGCCGGCGGTATCGTTCAATCGCATGCCCTCTTCGAAGAGGTGCGGTAGGCAGAGGCTCGGCCGGTGGGTTTCGCCTACCGCTGCGGTGCTCACCACCAGGAGAGCCGCGATACTAAAAAGCCACGTAGATGAAGTGCGGCGCATCGTTATTCCACAAGGCGGCGATTGCCAGTAACATCAGCGCGTAGAGCAACACCGTCGGGCCGTGTTTCACGAGGGCACGCACGACCACACTGCCTCCTTGGTCATCGCGAAGACGATCTCGGCCGGGTAGAAGAACAGCAACCAGCCGTAGGTCACGAAACTGTAGCAGATAGTCCACCCCAGAATGCGTTGCGGCCATCCATTCGTGAAGAGGCCGGGGCGCAATCGACGCACACCGGCCTCAATCGTTAGGCCGGCGCCATGGTAGAGGCCCCACAGAGCAAAGTTGAACGCCGCGCCGTGCCAGAGCCCGCACAGAACCATGGCGGCAAGGAGATTGAACGCACGGTGGGCGCGATTGCCGCCCAGTGGAATGTAGATGTAGTCGCGAATCCACGAGCTGAGGCTCATGTGCCACCGTCGCCAGAATTCTTGCAAGGTGGTCGAGAAATACGGCCGGTCGAAGTTTTCCGGTACCCTGAACCCCATCATCTGGGCCAGACCGATTGCGATGTCGGAGTAGCCGGAGAAATCATAGTAGATGCGAAAACCCTGCAGCACCGCTAGCAACGCGAGTGTCGCGGCGGTCAAATGCGAGGACGCCTCGAATATGTTGATATACTCGACCGACAGATCGGCAATGCAGATCTTCTTGAACAAACCGCGAATGATCCGCTGACCGGCGGCCCATACGTCCGCAGGCCGCGGGTTGCGTGGCGCGGCGAGTTGCGGCGCGAAGTCCGGGAAACGCTTGATCGGCCCGCTTGCGAGAGTGGGGAAGAAGATAGCGAATACCGCGAAGTGGAGGGGGTTGCGGATCGGTCGGCGGTTGTGCACCCGCACCTCGTAGAGGTAGTGGATGAATTCGAAGGTGAAGAACGAGACGGCTAGCGGCGCGGCCGGCGCGCGCCAATCCGTCATCCAAGGTGGCGTGCTGGCAACCGTACGTTGAACGAGCACTGCAACAATCCGCACGGCAAAGCCGGAATACTTGTAGAAGGCCAGGGCACCGATGATCGCCGCGCAGGCGGCGCCGAACAGCCGGGGAGTTCTGCCGGCTGAGAGAAGTATCGCGGTGAAATAGGTCGCAATCGCCAACACGATGATCGGTGCCATGCCGGCGGGACCGGCGAAGTGATAGTGGAACACCGCGCTCACGAGGAGAAGCCAATAGACCTTCAATCGTGGCGGACACAGCCAATACATGGGGATGGCGATGGCGATGAAAATCCAGAACCACGGCTCCAGGAACAGCATGCGCCGGTCCGCTACCGGAATGAGCTGCGCCGGTCAAATCACTTGCTGCAGGAGCATGGTGACCGCACGTGCGAGGACATCGGGCGCCACGATCGAGAGGGCGATGGCGTGTTTGCGCACGGATGATCCGATCTGCTGCCGCAATGAAGCAGATCCACGATGGGGGCTATTCGCTACTCATGTTGCCGCTCGGGAGGACGATCACCGCTCCGTTCGGTCTGCGCTGTTGCTGTCCGTTCCGTGGCGGTCTGCCGGGTGCGCTGCCGGGTGGATTCGATCTCCGACAGCAAGGCATCCAAAAATGGGGCGAACCTTTCGGCGAGCTTGCGATGGCCCGGAGCCGAGACGTGCAGGGAGTCGACGAAATCCTCCGGCGCGAGGAAGTCATGCAAGTCTAGGTAGGCGAATCCGGCTGCCTTGGCCTCTTCCGCGAGCCACAGATTGTACTCGCTCAACGCGGCGTTTGTGAACCGAACATTGTAACAATCGTCTACGGGTTCGTGTGCAACAGGCCAGTTGACTATGGCGACGGGAACGCCGGTGGAATCGCTGACTTCCTTGAGGTACGCAAGAATGTTCCACTCTTGCCAGTGATTGTAGAGATGCCCGGCTTCCTCCCTTGTTTTGGCGCAATCATAGTGTGTCTGCCGTCCGGACGTGTTGATCGCGCTATCCCGGAGGCTCGGTAGCAGGTAGTGTCGAACTCGGTCGGCATGCTCGCGTGCCAAGGTGCGGACGAAGGCGCCGATCTGCCAGAGCGGTTGAGCGCGTGAATGCTCGGGACTCGGTGTCGTGAGTACCGTTCTGTAAATCTGTAGCGGCTCTGCGAGGCCGGCGGGGCGCTCGGAGGCAAATTGGAGAGCCAGCGACCGATTGCCGTCAAAGAGCCTGACGATTCCGGGCAACCAGCAGGGTGCGAAGTGATCGAAGTCGGATAGTGTGGCCGCGTACACGATCGCGTCAGGTTGATAGGCGAGCGAGGCGCGCATGATCAGCGCGTCTTTGACCTGAAAGCTCCCAGCGAAACCGAGATTGAAGACGTATGCGGGACCATCGCTTCGATCGAAGTGTTGGTTGAGTAGGTAGGAGAGGGTCTGTTCGGTGGGGAGCGGATATCCGAATATCGCGCTGTTGCCGTACAGGAACACCCGCTGTTCGCCGGGATGTCGAGGTGTGTGCCAGCACACCTCGTGCTGACGCAGAGCGAGTTGGAGCCAGCTCACCGAAGGAGCACCGGGTAGCTCATGCAGCCGGCTACCACCCTCGAACAGCGGCGGCAGGCAGAGACTCGGTCGTTCGGCTGCGGCGGCGGCGCTCGCCAGTACGAGCGCCGCAACGCTAGAACGCCACGTAGATGAACTTCGGCGCATCGTTGTTCCACAACGCGAGAACGGCCAACAACATGAGCGCGTACAGCAGCACCGTGATGCTGCGTTTCACCAAGATCCACACGACCGCAACGCCTCCGAGGTCATTTTGAATACCGTGGTGATCGGGTAGAAGAAAAGCAACCATCCGTAGGTTACATAGGTGTAACAGACCGCCCACCCGAGCAATCGGTGCCGCCAACCATCGCTGAACAGGCCGGGTCGAACGCGCTGTATCCCGGCCTCAATGGTCAGGCCCATCCCATGGTAGACGCCCCACAACGCAAAGTTCCACGCGGCACCGTGCCAGAGGCCGCACAAGAGCATCGCCGCAAGCAGGTTGAACGCCCGGTGGGCGCGGTTGCCGCCGAGGGGAATGTAGATGTAGTCGCGAATCCACGAACTCAGACTGATGTGCCAGCGCCGCCAGAACTCTTGCAGCGTGGTGGAGAAGTAAGGCCGGTTGAAATTCTCCGGGACCCGCATGCCGACGAGCTGCGCCAAGCCGATCGCGATATCGGAGTAGCCGGCGAAGTCGTAGTAGATGCGGAATCCCTGGAGCACGGCGAGGGTCGCCACGAGCGGGGCGTTGAAGTGCGGCGCCGCCTCGAAGACCTTGACGTACTCCACCAACAGATCGGCGATGCAGACCTTCTTGAATAGCCCGAGGATGACACGTTGCGCGGCCGCCGTTACTTCGGTGAGGTCGGGTGTTCGCGGCGCCTGCAACTGCGGAACAAAGTCCGGGTAGCGCTTGATCGGGCCGCACGCCAAGGTCGGAAAGAATCCCGCGAACACGGCGAAGTGGACCGGGTTGCGAATCGGCTCGCGGCGATTCACGCGCACTTCGTACAAGTAGTGGATGAACTCGAAAGTGAAAAACGAGATTCCCAACGGCGCCGCCGGGGAATGCCACGTCCGCATCCAAGCCGGCGCACCGAGCCGGCTCATGTTCAAGGCGATGGCCAAATTGCCGAGAAAGAAACCGGCGTACTTGTAGAACGCCAGCGCACCCACCAGACTGGTGCATCCCAGGACAAACGCCCAGCGGGTCCGGCTGGCGGCGATGCCGAGTCCGGCGAAGTACGTCAACGCCCCGAGCAGCAGAACCGACGTGAGGCCGGTGAGCCCGGCGAAGTGGTAAAAGAATACGATACTGGCAATCAACAGCCAGTGACCTCGGAGCCGGATCGGGCACAGCCAGTAAAGCGGTGTGGCGGCCGCGGCGAAGATCCAGAACCAGGACTCCAGAAAGAGCATGAGTTCAGGCCGAAGGCGGGCAGCTTCCCGGCGTTCTTCCAGCCGGACGCCACCCGATCACAACCGGCGCGCGTCTCGGTACTATGCGCGATCAGTCGAAAGCAAGCTAATGTTGGGCCGGTGCCGCAAGATCTTGCGAAATCGGAACCTGCCGTGTTATCCGAACAGGACATTGAGCGGACGAATGAAGGTATTGGTGACGGGATCGAGCGGGTTGATCGGCTCGGAGGCGGTGTTGTGGTTCGACGGACAGGGCCACCGCGTTCTGGGCGTCGACAACAACATGCGCGCCGATTTCTTCGGACCCAAGGGCGACACCTCGTGGCGCTTGGCCCGCCTGCGCGAGAGCACGCGCCGCTTCGATCACAGCGCCGCGGATATTCGCGATCGCGCCGCCATGTTTCGGCTGTGGGAGGATTTCCGTCCCGACCTCATCATCCACTGCGCCGCGCAGCCGAGCCATGACCTCGCTGCGACCCGGCCGCTCGACGACTTCGACGTCAACGCGGTGGGCACCGTCAATTTGCTCGAAGCCACGCGCCGCTTCACCCCCGAAGCCGTCTTCATCCTGATGAGCACCAACAAGGTGTACGGCGACGCGCCGAACTACTTGCCCCTGGTCGAGCAGGACACGCGCTACGATTACGCCGATCCGAACGACTACAACGGGATCAAGGAGACGTTGTCGATCGATCAGTGCTTGCATAGCGTCTTCGGCGCCAGCAAGGTGGCGGCGGACGTGATGGCGCAAGAGTACGGCCGCTACTTCGGCCTGCGCACCGGCGTGTTTCGCGGCGGATGTCTGACCGGGCCGAGTCACTCGGGCGTCGAACTGCACGGGTTTCTCAATTACCTGGTCAAAGTCGCCAAGGCGGGCGAGTGCTACACGATCTTCGGCTACAAGGGCAAGCAGGTGCGGGATCAGATCCACAGCTACGATGTGATCCAGGCATTGTGGGCGTTTGCGCAGAATCCGAAGCCGGGGGAGGTCTACAATCTCGGCGGCGGCCGCGCCAACAATGCCAGCGTGATGGAGTGCGTCACCAAGCTCGAAGCGCTGACGGGTCGAAAACTGCAGACCCAGTACGTCGAGCAGAACCGCAAGGGTGATCACATTTGCTACATTTCGGACCTGACGAAATTTCAGGCCCACTATCCGCACTGGCGCCTGACCTATTCCTTGGATCAAATTCTGGAGGAGCTGGTCGCGGCTTGATGCTGGGATTTTCGACGGAGCGCTGGCGAGGTGCGGCCCGCGTGAGCGACGGCACGTGATGAAGCTGTCGGTCCTCATTCCTGCCTACAACGAGGAGAACAATCTGCCGGAGACGCTCGACGGCATTCTCGCGGTGCTGCGCCGCGAAGCGATTCCGTTCGAAATCGTCATCGTCAACGATAACAGTCACGACAACACCCGCGCCATCGTCATGGAGCGTTTCTCGCGTGATCCCGAGCTGGTGTTGGTCAACAACACGCCGCCCGGCGGCATCGGCCGTGCCATTCGCGCGGGCTTGCGCCACTTCTCGGGCGACGCCGTGGCGATCGTGATGGCCGATCGCTCAGACTCTCCGGAAGATCTCGTGCGCTGCTACCGCAAGATGCTGGAGGGCTACGACTGCGTTTTCGGCTCGCGATTCCGTCCCGGCAGCCACGTGACCGCGTACCCGTTCGTCAAGTTGGCGATCAACCGTGCGGTGAACCGGATGTTGCAGGTGTTGTTTCTCACGCCGTGCAACGACCTGACGAACGCGTTCAAACTCTATCGGCGCTCCGCCATCGAAGGCATCGGACCGCTGCAGGCGTGTCACTTCAACATTACGATCGAGCTGTCGCTTTCGTGTGTGATTCGCGGTTACCGCATCGCCGAGCTGCCGATCGACTGGTGCGGACGCACCTGGGGCGTGTCCAACCTGAAGTTACGAGAAATGGGGCGCCGCTACCTCGCCACGCTGCTCAAGATCTGGTTCGAGCGCATGTTGATCTCGGACGATATCAGGGCGGAAACCGCCAAGGGTCGCAGCGCGGGACAGATCGGGGAGACGGTGGCGCGCTCCCTGTCGGTTGGTTCGGACGCCGAACAAGCGCACCCGCAATGATGACGCCCCTCGCTTCCGATCGCGCCCTCGCCGTGCAGCTCTCATGACACCGAAGACGATTTTGGTTACCGGCGGCGCGGGTTTTGTCGGATCAAATCTCGCGCTGCACTTGAAGCGTCAGGACCCGGCTTTGCGTGTGGTGGCGTTCGACAACCTGCGCCGGCGAGGCTCCGAACTGAATCTCCAACGACTCAAAGACGCCGCCGTCGAGTTCATTCACGGAGATATTCGCGAGCCCGAAGACCTCGACGGGCTACCGGCAGCCGACGTGTTGCTCGAATGCTCGGCGGAGCCGTCGGTTCTCGCAGGCGTCGGTGCGTCGCCGGCCTACCTGCTGAACACCAACCTGGTTGGCACGCTGCATCTGCTCGAATATTGTCGCCGACAGCGGGCGCGGATGGTCTTTCTGTCCACCAGCCGCGTTTATCCAATCGCCGCGCTCTGCGGGCTGCGACTGGACGAGGCGCCGACGCGATTCGAATTGGCGGCGCAGCAGGACGTGCCGGGGGTCAGCGCGGCGGGGTTCAGCGAGGGGTTCCCGCTCGAAGGGGCGCGTTCGCTGTACGGCGCGACCAAACTGGCGTCGGAGCTGTTCATCACCGAATACGCCGACGCCTATGGCCTCGAAACGGTCGTGAATCGCTGCGGCGTCATCGCCGGCCCGTGGCAGATGGGCAAGGTCGACCAAGGCTTCGTGGTGTTGTGGCTCGCGCGCCACGTGTTCGGCGGCGCGCTCAGTTACATCGGCTTCAACGGGAGCGGCAAACAAGTGCGCGACGTGCTGCACATCGACGATCTGTGCGATCTGGTCACCCGGCAGTTGGCCGACTTCGATCGCGTACGCGGTCAACTCTTCAACGTCGGCGGTGGGCGCGCGATTTCGGTTTCGTTGCGCGAGCTCACCGAGCTGGCGCAACGAGTGACCGGCAAGACGATTCCGATCACACCAGTCAGCGAGATGCGACCCTTCGACATTCCTCTGTACCTCTCCGACAGCACGAAGCTGCAACGCGCACTCGGATGGAAGCCGAGTCGCGGCATCGAGCGGCTGGTCGACGATACCTACGCGTGGCTCCGCGATCACGCGGGCCAATTGGCACCGATCCTCGGCGCGTGACGAACGGTCGCAGCGGCCGTTCGTGGCTAGGGCGAAGTCTTTGGGAGGTCTTGCGGGCCGATCAGCAGCGTCGCGACGCGGCTCCGCGGCCGCCGGCGGGCGGCCGCGAGTGCGGCCGGGTTGGGTTCAACGAAGTACACCGAATGACCGTCGACGACGTTGGTTGGATAGGTCAACATGAAGATCCCCGCGCAACCTGGAAATTCAAAGTTGGGATCCCAATCGATGGCGGGAAACGGTTCATTGATGAGAAAGACCGGTTGACCGCTGGGCCTGCGCGCGATGATCGCCGCGATTCGTTGTTGCACGGCTTGAACATCGCGCCGTGCCTGATCGTGGTGACTCAATGGCGGGGCCACGGTTAGGTACAGCGCGACCATCGACGCCAGCCAACCGGACAAGGCCGCGCGCCGTAGCCAAGGTCGCAGCGCCACCGCCGTGCCGAGTTCGCTCAACAGAAGGCAGAACACGACGGCGATCACCGCGGTTCCGACGTAATGATAGCGCGGCGTCGAGGCTTCCCATTCAATCGAGGCATTGATGATCTCGTAGAACGGACCGCGCCCGGCTGCGATGATTCCGTAGGTCGCGACCGCGCTCGCGACGAAGACCAAAAGCCGGCGCTTCACGGCGCGAGCCGATCGAACCAGCACAACGAGTACGCCGCCGGCGCATACGGCGGTAACCACATGGTCTTGAAGGCCGAGCGTGCGCAGCGTTCGCCAGCCGTCCGCTCCCAATCGGATGCCCGTCCCGAAACCGTAGGGGATCGCCACGCTGCCCGTACCGAAGACCAGCAGTGTGCCGAACATTGCAGTGACGGCGTGCCAGTGACTGAGGTGCTGCACCAGCGCCGGTGCCCCTGCCGAACTTCCAGTCAGTCGTTGGTACAAGGCGGTGAACCCAGCCAGCATCGCGGGTGCGACCACCACGAGCGGCGCAAACCATCGCGTGAGCCGCCTGCGCTCAGTTCCCGGTGGCAGCAGGACGAAAACGACGAGCGGGAACACCATGGCCAGAGCGATGCCGATGCCGAAGCAGGTGATGCCAGCGACCAGCAGCAGGTACCACCCGAGGATTCGACGGGACGAAATCGTTCGTCCCGCCGCGATCAAGCTGACGAGATCGGACATCACCCATAACCAGACGGTGCCCACCAGGAGATGACCGTGGAGCGAGTACCAGCCCAGCGAACCTTCGTTGACCGGGCAGACACCCCACAACGTGGCGCCGAAGCACGCGACCTCCGAGCTACCGGTGAGCCCGCGAATCAGCCGGAACAAGAAGGCGACGTTGACGAGATGGGTCGCCAAAACGCAGGCGAAGTAGGGTTGTGGATCAAGATCGAAGGCGTGATGGAGAAGATAGAAGATCGTGTTGCGAACCAGGTAAATGTGTCCACCATGAGGGGTGAGAACGAATTCACGCCAGCCAGTGTTGACGATCTGGTACAGGTGAAGGAAGTCATCTGCCCAAAAGTAGTTGCGCAGTACCGGGCTGTAGACGACCGCCGCGAATCCGACGGGAATCAGGGCGAGCCGAGCAGACGACGGCACCGGCGCCCAATAACAAACCCCACCCGCGCGAACAACCAGTTGCTGGGTGCGGATCTCTCCAGGTAGCACGGGCAGGAATCAGTTGACGTATCCGAGTGCTTTGAGCCGTTCGCTGGTTGCCGGGTCGATCGCGTGGCGACTGGCCGTTGCGACTCCGGATCGCGCGGCCCACTCGCCGCGCAGTGACTCCAGCGATTGGGCAAGCACGTCCGGTCGTGAGCCCGCGAGGTTCTGCCTCTCACCCGGATCGGCGGCGAGGTCGTAGAGTTCGTCGGGTTGCTCCCCGTTCGGGAACTCGATGACCTTGAATCGATCGGTACGCAACGTCCGTTGATCCGGTCCGGATGCGACCGATCCGGCTATGACAGAAGCCAGGGGGGCTGGGCCGGAGGGTGCTGCAGATGCGGAGAGCCAGGGGGCGAGACTGTTGCCGGCGTGGCCGGCGCGTGGCAACCGCAGCAGCTCCGCGACGGTGTCGAACAAGTCGACGTGACTGTTGAGGGCGTCGATCGCGCGATCAGTAGGCAATCCGCCGGCGGGGTGGATGACGAGCGGGACATGGATCAGTTCTTCGTAGAGAGCGTGGCCGTGTCCATAGCGAACGGAGGTCTGGCGGTCGTCGGATGGGAACATCTCCCCGTGATCCGCAGTCAGAATGAACACGGTGCGGGCCCACCGCCCGTGCTCGTTGATCAACTGAATCATCTGCGCCACCTCGTCGAGTGCATGACGGACGTTGTCGCGGTAGAGCCGTTCGAGCGGCGGCAGCCGCTCGCCCACCGGGTCGGGCGATAAGCCCACCTGCGGTTGCAGCGGCTCGTGCGGTTCCATCAAATGCAGCCAGAAAAACAGAGGTTGAGCGTTGCCGGCGAGGGCGCCGAGTCGATTGGCGAATTGCACCCGCACGTCTTGTGCGCGCAGCAGGACCGGCGAGTTCGGGGTGACTTTCAGCCATTGGAGCCATGCAACGAGCGGCAGCTTCCAGCGGCCGCCGTCAAGGAGATCATAGCAGTCGAATCCGCGCCCGAGCCCGGTCGATGGAAGCAGGAAGACGTTCGCGAGGATGGCTTCGGTTCGGTATCCCTGCGTGGTGAGTTCTTCCGCAAGCGTGCGTGCGGAGTCGACGAGGGGACTGACTGAATCGCTGATTTCCGCGCCCGGGTATCGTTGGAGACCGTGTCCGGCGGGGTGGAGTCCGGTCATGATCGATCCGACGGCGGGGAGGGTCCACGGTGCGGTGGCGATGGTGTGCGAGAACCATGCGGCACCGGGCACGGCGGCTGCAAAGCGCCGACCCTCCTCCGTTTCGTGCACCACCGCTCGGAACACGTCGTCACGCAGCGTGTCGATGATGACGAGCACGAGGTCCGGCTTGTCAGCCGGCTCGGTCGAAGTGGCGTGTGTGATATAGGCAATCCACGCAACCGAAGTGATGGCGATGACACCGAGCGCAAGTTGCAGCCGCACCCGCCGGCTCGCGCGCGTGGCCGCCGCAATGGTCGCAGCCGACAGTAGCAGCGCGGCATCGCGGGCGAGTGCTGCGGGGGCAAGCGGCGACGCTAGAGCCATCGCGCGATTGAAGGCGGTTCCAATCGCTATGGTTAACCCGCCGAGCGCCGCAGGCAGGCACTCGCTATCCCGACTGGCGGCTCGACGTAGCAGACTAATCCACACACCGTATGCGACCATCGCGGCCACACCGGCGCATGATCTGAGTAGCCCGGGGTACGCGGAACCATTGGTTGCCCGCGCAGCCGCTTCGTACACGGGAACCGCGTATAGCATCGCAACCACGGTGGCCGCTGTGGCCGCGAACGAACGGGTCGAGCGGCCGCGCACTCGATCAAAGACGGACAGCAATATGACGCCGCAGACTCCGACGAGTACGTGTCCCGCAGCATCGTTGGGAATGATCCGTATGCTCGGCCCAAGCAAGAGGCGCGCAATCAAAAGCGATAGGGTGTACGTGGCCAAGCCTGCAACGACGCCGGCGGAGCCGGCAACAACCGCGTGGCTCCGCATGATTGTCGCGACCGGGGAAGTTGGCTGAGCGTTCATTTGAGTCGGTTAGAGAGTCAAGAAACGTCGGCATGAAGGCCGAGGCCGTTCCCACGACAACAGAGCGCATCGCCTCGCCGGTGGGAGAATCCATAGCGGTAACTTAGCGGCAGGCGCAACCGGTGGCCGAGGCGCGAACCCGCGGTACTTGACGCGACGCACGCGTTGTTTGATGAAGCACCAAATCCAAGTTGGAGATCATCCATGCGCTCAGATATCAATCGCATCCCCGCGGTGAAGATCCTTACGGCGAACCACTACCCCGATGAGCGGGGCTTCCTCTTGCAATCGTGGGTGAAGAAGGACCTCGACGCCGCCGGCATTCCGTCGGAATTCAAACAGGCCATTCAGACATTCTCGAAAAAAGGCGTCGTGCGCGGGTTGCACTTCCAGTGGGACCCACCGATGGGCAAGTTGGTGCGGTGCATCTCGGGGTCGGTGATCGATGTGGTCGTCGACGTTCGGCATGGATCGCCGACGCTCGGTGACCACATCGCCGTAGAGCTCAGCGGAACCAACCATCGCGTCATCTGGGCGCCGCCGGGCTTTGCGCATGGGACATTCGCGTTGCAAGACGACACGATCGTGCTCTACGAGTGCTCCGGCGAGCACGGTCCGGGCCGCGAAGGCGGAATTCTGTGGAACGATCCGGATCTCGGCATCTCTTGGCCCGACATCGCGCCGATCGTATCGGCGAAAGACCGCGAAGCGGCCACCTTGTCGCAATGGCTCGCAGACCCGCGCTCGCAGCACTTTCGCTTCGCTCGTCAGTAGGCTGATCCGCCGAGCGGCGCGGCTCCGAACCTGTCGCGACGGTAATCGCCGACCGCGCGGGCGACCGTGTGTAATCGTGCGTACATCGAGTCCGGCCGCCCGCGCAGTGCGTACGCCAGATTGAAGAGGACGACCGCAATGCGCCGAAGGCTGCGCTGCGCCGCCCCGCCGCAGCCATGCGTATCCATTAGCAGCAAGTGATTGCGGGTGGCGTAGTACGAACTCAGGGTGGATTGGTCCCGGGCCGTCGAACCCTTCCCGCGGTGGTACACGCGGGCACGCGGTGCGAATCGAACAGCGAATCCCGCACTGCGTGCGCGCAAGCACAGGTCGACATCCTCAAGATAGGCGAAATAGCGTTCGTCGAATCCGCCGAGCCGCTCGCACACGGCCTGCGTCAGCAGCATCGCGCAGCCGCTGACGGCGCTGACGTCGCTGCCCGTGTCGTATTGCCCGGTATCTTCTTCCCCGAAGCCGATTTGGTACAGACGACCCGAGCGGAGATTCACTCGCAGACCGGCGGATTCGAGAATGTTCGGGCGGTGCGTTTGCAGAAGCTTCGCTCCGACGACCCCGACCGTTGGGTCCGCCGCTGCCACGCGAGCAACCTCCGCCACCGTGTCGGGTTCAACCACGGCATCGTTGTTAAGCAGAAACACCAACTGCGCGCCCCGGTTGAGCGCGTGTCGTATCGCGAGATTGCATCCGCCGGCAAATCCACGGTTGTCCGGCGATCGCAGGTAGTACGAATTGGGCACCAACGCGGAGAGCTCCGCAGCGGAAAATTCCGCGCACCCGTTGTCGACCAGGACCACCGTGAGGTGAGGAGCAACGACCGTGGTCAACGACCGCAGACAGACGAGTGTATCCGCACGGCCATTCCAATTGAGCACGACGACAAAAACTGGGTCGCGAGCCGGTTCGATTAAGGGCATTGGACGCAGCGGGTCCGTGGTAGCGCGGTCGATGCCGGCAGACGACCGCTATTTGACCTACTGCGAGATGTGTCCCTTGGCGCGCAGGTACTCGTCCAGCGCGTCGGGCCACGGACGCAGCTCCTGCAGGCCGGCGCGCATCCAGGCGCCATGGTCGAGGACTGAGTAGGCGGGTCGAGTCGCCTTGGCACCGGATTCCGCGGTCGTGATCGGTGACAAGTCGACGCGCATTCCGCAACGACCGAAGATTGTTTTCGCAAACTCATGCCATGAACACTGGCCGGCGCTGGTGACATGAAAGAGACCATAGGGGACGCTGCCGTCTCGGTCGATCAATGTCGCCACCGCCGCGGCTAAATCGGCGGTGGCCGTCGGCGTCATCACCTGATCGTTCACGACCCGCACCGGGTTGCCACTTTTGCCGAGCCGAATCATGGTTTCGACGAAGTTGCCGCCTTTGCCGCTCGCGCCCGCCAGCCCATACAGCCCGGTGGTGCGAATTACATAGTGACGCGGGCACGCGGCACGAATCAGCAGCTCGCCTGCAAGTTTGGAGACGCCATAGACGCTCAGCGGGTTCGAGCACGCGTCTTCGGTGTATGGTGTGCGGCTGCGGCCATCGAACACATAGTCGGTGCTGAAATGAATGAGAGTGAAGTTCTGCTCGCGCGCCAAGCGCGCCAACTCGTACGCCGCCGTCGCATTGACCGCAAAGGACATAGTTGGCTCGTCTTCGCAGACGTCGACCTTGTGAAAGGCACACGTATTGATGACGATATCGGGTCGCAGCGAGGTGATGACAGTGCGGACGCGATCACGGTCGCAGACGTCCAGATCGGCGTGCGTGAACGGCGTGAGGTCGACCCGACGCAGCGCGGTTCGCAGGTCCGTGCCAAGTTGCCCGTTGGCTCCGAGCACCACCACATGTCGCATGGCGGTGCTTCTAGCAAAAGCGGTTCAGTGAGACTAGTTCGCGAATGTCGAGGGTCGTCCAAGTCCGCGTTGACAGTGTCGTTCAGAATCGTTTAGGGTAATCACTGGTTGGGTACCCACGTGGATCGCGCGGATGCGAGATCGACCCGGCGTTGAACCAGCCAGCGAGGAGCGACCGATGAGTTTCAGTGCGCGGAAGGTGCTTGTCATCGGCGGGGCCGGCTATGTCGGGTCGGTGCTGGTCGAAGAGTTGCTGAAGCGCGGTTACGCCGTCAAGGTCTTCGACCGCCTGATATTTGGGGACGAGGGTCTGCGTGCGGTACGTGATCGCGTCGAGCTCGTCACCGGCGATATGCGGGCGATGGAGCCCGGGATCTTCGAAGACGTGATGGCGGTGGTCAACCTCGGGGGGCTCTCGAACGATCCAACCGCAGAGTTCAATCCTGCCGCCAACTACGAGATGAACACGGTCGCAACCGAGCAAGCGGCCAAGCAGGCGAAGGAGGCGGGCGTCCGACGCTACCTGTTGGCCTCAACCTGCTCGATTTACGACCGGGGTGTCGAGGACCTCGACGCCGATCTCATTCTGGATGAGACCGCCGATGTGAGCCCGCGCGCCGCGTACTCCAGCTCGAAGTTCGAAGCCGAGCGGCGGCTGTTGCCGATGGCCGATGAAACATTCTGCCCGGTGATTCTGCGCAAGGGGACCGTCTACGGCTACTCGCCGCGCATGCGCTTCGATCTCGTGGTGAACACGTTCGTCAAAGATGCGCTGACCAAGGGCCGCATCACCATTCATTTTGGCGGGGAGATGTGGCGTCCGTTGGTCGACGTCCGCGACGTTGCGCGTGCGTACATCGCCTGCCTCGAAGCCGACGAAGCCAAGGTTCGCGGGCAAATCTTCAACGTCCTGTATCGCAACATGCGCATCTCGGAGCTCGCACTGCGGGTCAAAGAAGCCCTCGCCAGCCACGGCCTCAACATCGCCGTGGCGCCCGACTACGGCTACGAAGGCGTGCGCAACTATCGCGTGTCGGGTCGCAGGATCGAAACCGTGCTGGACTTCAGACCGATCGTTTCGATTGAGGAATCCGTGGCCACGTTGTTCGAGCGCTTGCGTGCTACCAGCATCAGCGAACTGGAAAATCCCCGCTACTACAACATTCGTTGGCTCAAGCTGCTGGAGGAGGCGGAGCAAGTGCTCGGGGTTCCCGGGGCCTTGTTCGGGGTCCCTCGCCGCGGAGAACGCGTCGGACGACCGGCGTTGCGTGTCTCGGCCTGACTCACGCGCGCTCGGGATTGTCTCATCAGTGCATCGCTGCGGCAGCCGTCCTCTGATCAGACAAGGTGTGTCGCGGGCAAATGTCGTCAAGGCTAACGCGTACGTCGTTCGGGTTGGCTGCGCTCCTCGCGATCGCGCCGGCGTGCAGCCAGTGTCATTGCAGTGAGGATTCACCGCCCGCAGTGCTGGCGCCGGCACCTGAGCAAGAGAAGGTTGAGGCCCCGGCGGTTGGTGGCGGACCCGCCGCGTCTGGCCGAATTCAGTTGTCGGCACCTCCCCAAAAGTTGGATCTCGATTCCCGCACCCTCCGCCCGGGCTCCGGCCAGTCGGCAGCCGGCGACAGCGGCAGTGATGACGACGCTCAGGCGCCCTCGCTGTCGATCGGCGCCGACCCGCAGAGCGGTGGGGCGCCGCTGACGGTTCATTTCGTCGCCGAAATCGAATCGCCGCGGAGCGACATGCAGGTGCACTGGGACTTCGGCGATGGCACCAGCGCATCCGGCCAGGCCACCGTCGACCACACCTACGTCAAGCCGGATGATTACACCGCGACCTTCACCCTCACCTGGCACGGCGACGCGCAGGAAGATTCCGTCGACATTCAGGTCAGCGAGGCGGCCTTCGACGTTGACGTTGAGGTCGATCCCGATTCGGGTCCCGCGCCGTTGGCCGTCACCTTCACAGCCAGTGTCGACGAAGACGACGTTCCGGATGTGGACCGGTTCGAGTGGGATCTCGGTGATGGTTCAAAGGACCACGGAAAGTCGGTACGCCACACCTACCGAGCGCCGGGTACGTACACCGCGGTCGTAACTGCCTTCAACGGCGCTGGCCAACACGGCTCAAAGGAAGTCGAGATCGAGGTGACCGAGCCCGAAGATCCTGCGCCGATCGAGAACGGCGACAGTTGACCGCGGCGCGTCCGCAGCCCGAAGGAGTCACCCCACCCGCGGAGCGATCGCGATCGCATTCTTGGTGGTGCGCTTGATGCCGTACATCGCGGTGTCCGCCGCGCGAAAGAGTTCCTCGGCACTCCGCGCGTGATCGGGATAGGTGGCGACGCCGAGGCTCGCGGTGACCATCGAGATGTCGACGCCGTTGCCTTCGAGCGTGCTCGACGCCTCGATCGCCTGACGAATCGACAAGGCGATGCTCATCGCCGTGCCGGTATCGGTGCTCGGTAACAACACGACGAATTCGTCGCCGCCGAAGCGGGCGGCAATGTCGCCGGGCCGGACCATGTGACCGATCATCCGGCCGATCATCGCGATCGTGCGACTGCCGACGAGATGCCCGTGAGTGTCGACGACGGTCTTGAAGTTGTCGAGATCGAGCACCAGCAGCGACGCCGGTTCGTTGGCGGCCTGCGCCTGCGCGATCGCATCGGGCAGCGCGCGGTTGAAGCGGCGCGTGTTGCCGAGCCCGGTCAGATCATCGGTAATCGCCGCTTGTTGCGCTTGCCGATACAGCGAGGCGTTCTCGATCGCGATCGCGGCGTGGTCGGCGAGCGTCTGCACCAAGCGCTGCTCCTCGGCGGTGAACGCGCTGCCATCGACCTTGTTGATCACTTCGATGACGCCGAGCAGCGTGTCCTTCGACACCACCGGTACGCACAGCAGGCTGCGGGTCGTCAGATGGGTCTTGCTGTCGACGCCGGCATAGTGGCGCGGATCGCGGGCGACGTCCGGAACGCAGGCGGCTTGTCGATGCTGCGCTACCCAGCCCGCGATGCCCTGGTCGGCGCGGATGCGCAGCCCGTCGACCACGCCGGCTTGCAGTGTCCGCGAGGCGGTGAACGTCAGCTCGCGCCCGGCCGCATCGCGCATCAGAATCGAGCAGGCTTCGCACGGCACCGCGGCGCTCACGCGCGCCAACACCGCGCGCGTGGCGTCTTGATCGCTCGCCAGGGCGTCCGCGTCCAACGATTGCCCGACCCCCGCGGCGATGGCTTCCAGGCGCTGCTGATCGGCTTCGCTGAAGCTGACTGCGCCATACGGGTTGACCGCCTCGATCACGCCGACGACGCGGTCGTCGTGTCGCACCGGCACGGCAAGGATGGCGTGGGACGAGAACTGCGCCGCGACGTCGATGCCGGGGTAGAAGCGCGGATCGCGGTCGGCGCGGTTCACTCGGGCGCTGCGGCCAGAGCGCGCGACCCAAGTGGCGATGCCTTGATCGCCTGGCACTCGCATGCCGACGATCGCATTCTCGCGCAGCGTCTCGGTGGCGGCGAAGACCAACTCGTTGCGCTCGCTGTCGTACAGCAGGAGCGACAACGCTTCCGCCCGGGTGTGGAGCTTGATGCGGTGGAGAATGATCCGCAGGATCTCGGAAAGATCGAGCGTCGAGATCAACGCCTGGATCAGCTCGTTGATGGCCGACAACTCGGCAAGTTGTTGCGCCAACGGCCGCGCCGTCGATGGATCCGACATCGCGGCCCGCTTAGCACACGGCGGATGGTGGTGCTACCGCGTGAGTGGTGAGTCGTGAATCGTGAGTGCCCGGTGGAGAAGGGCGGGTGCTCCGCCAACTCACTACTCACGGCTCACCACTCCCCGTCAGATCACTTCCTGCTCGCGCAACCGTCCGATGTCCTCCCAGCTATAGCCCAGTAGTTCGGTGAGAACCTCCTCGGTGTGTTGGCCGAACTCGGGAGCCGACGTGCGCACGCTCCCGGGGGTTGCGCTCAAACGGAACGGCACGCCGAGGACTTTGGTGGTTCCGAACGTCGGGTGCTCGAAGTCGTGGATGTAGCGGTTCGCGATCACCTGCGGATCGTCGGGCAGATCATCGACGCTGTTGACGATGGTGAAGATGAAGTCGCCGCCGGTGGTGAGCCGGTGAATCCAATGATCGCGCGGCTGCGCGGCGAAGATCGCGTCGAGTTCCGCGACGCATTCGGCGGCGTTGCCGGCGCGCACGCGCAGATTGGCGAAGCGCGCGTCGGTGCCGAGTTCCGGCTTGCCGAGGACGCGCGTGAGATCCACCCAATAGCGATCCGGCTGCAGCATCCCGAGGGCGAGCCACTTCCCGTCCGAACAGCGGTAGTGGTTCCACAGCGGGTTCGAGGCGTACGCACGCGCTTGGCGCGGGATGGCGAATCCCATCATCGCGCGTGCCGAGACGCTCAGACCTTGCAGCCACATCATGCTGCCGAGGTGCGAGGCGTCGACGTCCTGCGCGACACCGAAGCGTTCGCGCGCGATGACCGCCGCGAGCACGCCGTACGCCAGCATGATCGCGCCCATTTGATCCGCCAAGCCGCTCACGATCGTCATCGGCGGCATATCCGGTTCGCCAACTGACATCATGATGCCCGAGCGCGCTTGCGCCATGTAGTCGAACGAGGGCGCGCCGCTCTCCGGTCCCTCGGGGCCGTAGCCCGATGCGCTCGCGTAGATCAGTTTCGGGTTGTGCTGACGCAACGCCGCGGCGCCGAGGCCGAGGCGGCTAGCCACTCCTTGGCGGAAATTCTGGACGAAGACGTCCGACTTGGCCGCGAGTTTGTAAATGATCTCGCGCGCCGCCGGCTGCTTGAGGTCGAGGGCGAGGCTTTTCTTGTTGCGATTGTTGGCTTCGAAATAGAAGTTCGGCCGGTCGGTGAGTTCGACGCCGCTCATCCGCAGCATGCCACGCCCGGGGTCGCCGCCGACGCGCTCTTCGATTTTGATCACTTCGGCGCCGAGATCGCCGAGCATTACCGACGCCACGGGTCCTTGTTGCCAAATCGTCCAATCGATCACCCGAATTCCGTCGAGCGGCATGGTCATGATGCATCCTCTTTTTTTCGACGGCGCGAACGCTTCTTGGCGCGCGCTTCGACTTCTTGTTTGAACTCCAACACCGATTGCTGCACCGCACTCTGTTCCAGCATGCGGCGAATCGGTCCCGGCACCCAGAATCCTACCGAGACCGCTTGGCGGCATGTCGCGCGCGACTGTTTGGCGGAGAGCTTCTCGAATTCGTACGCCCCCTCGATCGCGTCGATGTCGCCGTCGACCGCGCGCCACGTCAGACCATGCGGTCGCTCGTATTCGTATTCGAGCACGTACCGGATGGTCTTGACGGTGATCGAGATCCGGAACTCGACCTGGCGCGCCAGGCCGTCGGGATAGCGATCGAGGACTCGAATGTCTTGCACCGAGGACGACCACTGCGGGTAGGTGTCGAAGTCGGTGATGGTCGCAAAGCAGTCGGCCACCGAGGCCGCCACCTCGGTGGAAAACTCCTGCGCGCCCTGTAGTGACATGGGCGCGGTATAGTCCCGTTGGTCGCGCCTTTGCAACGTCTTCCGCGAAGGTCAGCTTGACTCCATCCCGACTGCCACGTCACAGTTGCGCCATGCGCTTTCCGCGGATGATGTTTCTGTCGTCGGTGTTCCTGCTCATCCCGGCGGTGGCGCTCATCGTCGTCGGCATACTCGTGCTGGTGTTCAGTCGCGCGATGGTCGACACCACCCTTGGTATCCTGATCCTGGCGTTCTGCGGCTTGCTGCTCGCCGGCACCGTGTGGCTGGTGTTTTCCTTCAAGCGCACCGCCGATCTGTCGCAACTGCAAGTCGATTTCCTTTCCAAGGTGTCCCACGAGTTCAAGACCCCGCTCACCAGCATTCGCATGTTCGTCGACACGCTCGCCGAGCGCCGCGACATGTCCGAGGAGCAGACCGCCCGCTGTCTCACATTGCTGCGGCAGGAGTCGGGCCGGCTGAACGATCTCATCGATCGCCTCTTGGACTTCGGCCGAATGGAGGCGGGCAAGATGGCCTATCACCGCCAGCCGGAGTCAGTGGCGGCGATCGTCGACGATGCGGTGCGCGCGTTCGAGCCGTTGCGGATGCGCGAGCACGTGCAGTTCGAGGTCGACGTGCGCGCGGATCTGCCGCTGGTTCTAGCCGACCGCGAGGCGGTCAGCGGCGCGCTGCTGAACTTGCTGCACAACGCGTACAAGTATACCGGCCCGTCGAAGTTCATTCGCGTCGAGTGCCAGCGCGAGGACGGCCGTGTCGCGCTGTCGGTGATGGACAACGGCCCCGGCGTTCCGCGGCGCGAGCACCGCCGCATCTTCGATCGCTTCTATCGCATCGACGATCGGCTGAGCCGGCAAGTCGGCGGCAGCGGCCTGGGGTTGGCGATCGTGCGACACGTCGCCCAAGCCCACGGTGGGCGCGTGCACGTCAGCAATCGCGCCGAAGGTGGCGCGAAGTTCACGATCTTGCTACCAGCCCTGAGGTAGGGCTCGACATGGCGCACGAACGCGTGTTGGTGATCGAGGACGATCCGGCGATCGTCGCCGGACTGGAAATGAACTTATCGCTCGAAGGCTACGAAGTCGTGTCGGCGTCTGACGGCGAGTCGGGTTTAAGCCGCGTGCGCGAGTGCGATCCGGACGTGATCATCCTCGACGTGATGCTGCCGAAGCGCAACGGCTTGGAGGTGTTGCGTCGGATTCGGGCGGAGAACGCCGACGTGCCGGTGCTGATCGTCAGCGCCCGCGGCGACGAGACCGACAAGGTGCTGGGTCTCGAACTCGGCGCAGACGATTACATCAGCAAGCCGTTCAGCCTCGGTGAGCTGCGCGCACGTCTCAACGCCAGCCTGCGCCGCAAACGCCATCGCTCCTCCGAGCGCAGCGTCGACGGATTCAACGATGTGCGCGTCGACTACGATCGCCGCACGGTAACTCGCGGGGGCAAGGACGTGCCGATGACCGCGCGCGAGTTCGACGTGCTGGCGTATTTTCTGCGCAATCCTGACCGCGTCATCACCCGCGACATGCTGCTGCACGCGGTGTGGAAGCTCGAGTTCACGACCCAGCGCACCGTCGACAACTTCATCGCGCGCTTGCGCGCCAAGCTCGAACCCGACCCCGACAACCCGCGCTACCTCGTCACCGTCCGCGGTGTCGGCTACCGCTTCGAGTCAGGCGGCAACGGAGGGTGAGTTACGAGATGACGCCCTCGCCTTTCAGCTTCCCCAACGCCTCCCAATCGTAGCCGAGCGACAGCAACACCTCTTCGGTGTGCGCACCGACGTCGGGCGCGGGCGAGCGCACTTCGGGCGGCTCGCCGTTGAATTGCACCGGGCTCGATGCGACGCGGAACGGGCCGAAGTTCGGGTGCTCGAAGTTCAAGATGTAGCCGTTGGCCTTCACTTGCCGATCATCGACGACTTCCGCCGGCGATTGCACCGGCGCCCAGATGCACTCGGAGGCGTTGAGGATATCCGCCCACTCGGCGCGTGTCTTGGTCGCGAACATCTTTTGCAACAGCTCGACGAGTTGCGGTCCGTTCATCTGTCGCTGCTGCGGTGGATTGAAACGGGGATCATCGAGCAGATCCTCGCGTCCGACGGTCTTGCAGAAGATCGGCCAGAAGCGATCGCCCTGCAACATCATCAAGACCACGCCCTTGCCGTCGCTGCTCCAGTAGGTGTTGACCAGCGGATTCGGTGAACCCATGAGGCCCGATTGCGGCAGTTCGAACCCGTACGCCATCGAGGCGACGATGTCGGGCGACATGATCCACACCGCGTTACCCAACAGCGACACGTCGACCTCCACGCCCTCGCCGGTGCGCTCGCGGTGGAACAATGCGCCGGCAATCCCACCGGCGACGAACATGCCGCCGATGAAGTCGCCGAACGCCGGCCGTTGCCCGAC
>DATKMK010000060.1:0-3256 GCA_035541895.1 Binatia bacterium
TCGCCTTCCCGAACGCGGCACCCGATGGTGAAAACCCGCGAATTGAAACGCTACGATTTCCAACCCGAGGATTGAGGAGTTTTCGATGCTGCAAGCCGACGTTCGTTCGTTCTTGGAGTCGCCGCACGTGGCGCGGCTCAGCGTCATCGACTCGAACGGTTACCCGCACACGGTGCCGCTCTGGTACGCCGTCGACGGCGACGACATCGTGATGATCAGCGATCGCAATACGCGCAAAGTCGATTTCTTGGCCGCGAATCCGAAGGCGTCCATTTGCATCGGCGGCGGCGAAGGCGCCGGCAGCGAAGTCAGCGCGGGATATCTCTTCAAAGGTAACTGCAAGGAAGAAGAGGACACCGGCGGCAAATGGCTGCGGTTGATCACGCATCGATACCGCGCGCCGGCAGACGCCGAGAAGGACATCGCGCAGTGGAGCACCCAGCTCGACATCATGGTGCTGCGGCTCGCCGTCGCGAAGGTGATCAAGGTGTACTAGGCGCGGACCAGTACGGCCGTTGGCGACAAGCCGGCAGGCTACTCGATCCGACCGACGATATTTTCTCGCCGAACTCACCGGATCATGTGGGGATTCTCGACGTGGCATTCACACCGCTCAACGCGCTCAACGCGTTCCTCGCCGTAGCACGCCGTCGCAGCTTTGCGGCGGCAGCACGCGATCTCGGCGTTTCGAATTCCGCCCTGAGCCAGGCGGTTCGACAGCTCGAGGCGCGCGTCGGCACCGCGTTACTGACTCGAACATCACGCAGCGTGGCGCTCACCGAGGCCGGACAGCGTCTTCTCGAGCATGCGGGGCCCGCAGTGGAGCAGGCGCTCGATGCACTCAAGACGATCAACGCCCGCCCGGGTGAGGTGACGGGGCGGGTCAGACTCAGCGCACCGAATGCCGCGGTACCGCTGATCCTCAAACGTCTCGTCCCAGCGTTCATCGACCGGTTCCCCCGCGTCGACTTGGATATCCAGGTGGACAATCGCTTCGTGAATATCGTGAGCGAAGGATTCGATGCAGGTATTCGGTTGATCGAGGCGATTGACCGCGACATGGTGCAGGTGCGGCTCACAGGGCCATGTCGAGTGGTTGTTGCCGGAGCACCGTCATATCTCAAGCGCAAGGGTGTGCCCGAGACACCTACCGACCTTCTGAAACACGACTGCTTGTGCTTCCGACGAACGCCGAACGACGAGCCGAGGCCTTGGGAGTTCGAGCGAGGGAAGAAGACATGGCGCGTGCCCGTGCGTGGTCCGGTGACGGTGAGCGACCCGGAACTCATTCACGCGCTTGCCCTCGGCGGCCACGGTCTCCTCTACACCTTGGACGCAGTGATCGCGACGCCTCTCGAACGAGGGCGCCTGCGTGTGGTTCTGGAGCGTTACGCGCCGAACGTCCCAGGCCTGTTCCTCTACTTCCCGAGTCGCGCACAGGTGTCGCCCGCCTTACGCGCGTTCGTCGACGTCGCGCGTGAAATCGCCAACGTTGCCGCCCCGACAACGCGATGACGGCCTGTTCGATCATGAAGGAATACTAATCACGGCATGCATTTCATACGTATTTTCTTCCTCACGCGACGCGCCTAACTTCTGCGGACTCGGTCACGTGCGGAGAACGCAATGCAGAAACGCAAACTCGGTAGAAGCGGATTGGAAGTATCGGCCATTGGCCTCGGCTGCATGGGGCTAAGCTATGGCTACGGTCCGGCCACCGAAAAGCAACAGGCCATCTCCGTGATTCGCGCGGCCGTTGAACGCGGCGTCACGTTCTTCGACACGGCAGAAATCTATGGTCCATTCACCAACGAGGCGCTGGTAGGTGAAGCGTTGGCGCCGTTTCGCGACCGCGTCGTCATCGCCACCAAATTCGGCTTCGACATCGATCCGAATCGCGCCGGACCACAGGGTGCGATGAACAGCCGGCCCGAACACGTCAAGCAGGTGGCCGAGGCAGCGCTCAAACGACTTCAGACCGATGTCATCGATCTCTTCTACCAACACCGCGTCGACCCCAACGTGCCGATCGAAGACGTCGCCGGTGCGGTCAAGGACTTGATCCAGGCGGGCAAGGTCAAACACTTCGGCCTCTCCGAAGCGGGCGTACAGACGATCCGTCGTGCACACGCGGTTCAACCGGTGACCGCACTTCAGAGCGAATACTCCTTGTGGTGGCGAGAGCCCGAAGCCGCGGTATTGCCGACGCTAGAGGAACTCGGGATCGGCTTCGTCGCATTCAGTCCGCTCGGCAAAGGCTTCCTCACCGGCGCGATCGGTGCCAACACGACGTTCGATCGGACCGACGGCCGCAACAACATCTTTCCTCGATTTACCCCGGAGGCTCGGCGGGCAAATCAGCCGCTGGTCGATCTGCTCGGCGACTTCGCCGCACGGAAGCACGTGACCTCTGCGCAGATCGCGATCGCTTGGGTGCTCGCACAGAAGCCTTGGATCGTTCCGATTCCCGGGACCACGAAGCTGCATCGCCTCGACGAGAACCTGAGCGCAGCCGATGTCGAATTGACGCCCGGCGAACTGCGCGACATCGACAGCGCTTTCTCGAAGATCACGGTGCAGGGAGATCGTTATCCGCCGCACTTGGCGGAACGCGTCGGCCGATGACCCTCGCGAGCCGAGTTTGAGTTGGAGGATTCGCAATGACCCAAGTTGTCGTCGTCATCGGTGCGGGTTCGATCGGTCAGGCGATTGCGCGGCGTGTCGGCGCCGGCAAGCACGTCTTGTTGGCCGATCTGCGACAGGACAATGTCGATGCAGCCGCGAACGCTCTGAGCAACGCCGGATTCGAAGTGAGCACGGCGATCGTCGACGTGTCGTCGCGCGAGTCCGTTCGGGCGCTTGTCGAGAGAGCGACGGCGATCGGAGCCATCACCGGCGTCATCCATGCTGCCGGCGTGTCTCCTACGCAAGCATCACCGTCGACCATCCTGAGGGTCGACTTGTATGGAACGGCGCTCGTGCTCGAAGAATTCGGCAACGTCATCGCGGACGGCGGCGCAGGCGTCGTCATCTCTTCGCAGTCCGGGCATCGCCTCCCCGCGCTGACGCCGGAGCAAGACAAGGCGCTGGCGACAACGCCCACCGAAGAGTTGCTCGCCCTTCCGATGCTGCAGCCGGACCAAGTGACGGACTCGCTGCACGCGTATCAAGTGTCAAAGCGCGGGAATTCGTTGCGGGTCATGGCCGAGGCTGTGCGGTGGGGCAAGCGCGGCGCGCGAGTCAACACGATCAGCCC
>DATKMK010000061.1:0-2224 GCA_035541895.1 Binatia bacterium
ACGTTTCACCAGGCCGTCGACCTCCGGCGGCACGCTTCCATTCTGCTGTTGCGCGTATTTCACCACTGCATCGGGCGCTCCCTTACGGATCTGTCGCCCGTCCGGGAGGTCGATGCCGCTCATGCGCGTCTGCGCGCTGAAGGCGACGAAGTTCGAGCCGCGCGGGGCACTCGGGACGCCCGAGGAGCGATCCAGCTCCCCGGCGAGCTTCACGATGGTCTTACCCTCTGGGGTTTCGTCCGCGACCGACGCGAGTGCGGCCAAGCGCGCCAACTGCGCCACGGCGAAGCGGCCGACCGGCAGCAACTCGGTTGCGTGCCGATTGCCGACGGTAATCGTGCCGGTCTTGTCGAGCAGCACCGTATCGACGTCACCCGCGGTCTCGACCGCCTTGCCGCTCTTGGCGATGATGTTGGCGCGCAGCGCCCGATCCATGCCGGCGATGCCGATCGCCGCGAGCAACGCGCCAATCGTAGTGGGAATCAGGCACACCAATAGCGCAACCAAGGTTGGCACGTCTGTGCCCAGGCTTTTCAAGGGTTCTTGAATGCCGATGTAGCCCATCATGTACTGCTCGGCGTTCCACGCCATCGGCCACAAGGGCACGACGACGATCAGGAAGATGAGTGTAAAGGCCGAGAGCACCAGTGACAGCGCGATCTCGTTCGGCGTGCGCTGCCGAATGGCGCCTTCTACCAACGCGATCATGCGGTCGAGAAACGACTCGCCCGTCGCCGCCGTGATGCGCACCACGATGCGGTCAGACAGTACCATCGTGCCGCCGGTAACGCCGGAGCGATCGCCGCCGGACTCACGGATGACGGGCGCCGACTCGCCGGTAATGGCGGATTCGTCCACCGAAGCGATGCCTTCGATGACCTCACCGTCACCGGGGATGATCTGACGCGCTTCGACGACGACCCGGTCGCCGGGACGCAGCTTCATCGAGGAAACCTCCTCGATGCTGTCGTCCGCGCGCAGCCGATACGCCGGTGTGTCGCGCCGCGTGCGCCGCAGCGAGTCGGCTTGCGCCTTGCCGCGGACCTCCGCGAGCGCGGTCGCGAAGTTGGCGAAGAGCACCGTCAGAAACAGCCACGCATCGAGTGCGATGAAGTAAGTGACCGGCACCTGGCTAGCGGAGCCGACGAAGATAGCTTGCACGACAAACAACAGGGTCAGAAAGGCGCCGACTTCCACCACGAACATCACCGGATTCTTCCACTGGATGTCCGGACGCAACGTCACGAACGATTGCTTGAGCGCGGCTTGCAGCAGCTCCGGCGCAAGCAATCGCTCCCGCCGCATGCGGCGCGGCGGGCGCGCCTGCGGCCGCCTCACTTCTGGTGTCGGCTGCGCCAAACGAACGGCTTCCATCTGTTTTTTCCTCCTTAGTTGCCTCAGCGAATTACTCTCAGCCGCCAAACGGCATCGGCCCCAGGTGCTCGGCCAGCGGGCCAAGCGCGAGGGCCGGCAGGAACAGCAGGGCCCCAATGACGACGATGGTTCCGAGCAGCAGACAGCCAAACGTCACAGTGTCCGTGCGCATCGTGCCGCTGGTGAACGGGGTGCGCTTCTTGCGCGACAGGCTCGCCGCCAGAGCGATAGGAGCAATGATCGGGATGAAGCGGCTGAACATCATCACGAAACTGCACGAGATATCCCACGCCTGGCTGGTCGGCGCGGGCGTGGACGGGTTGTCCTCAGCCTTGTTGAAGCCCCAGGTGTCGCCCAATCCCTCGAAGCCCGAGCCGTTGTTCGCAGAAGCCGAGGTGAACTCGTACACGATCTGCGAGAATCCGTGGGCGCCGGGATTGCTCTCCGCCTTCATTCCCCACGGCGTCGCCAAGAACAGTCCTGCGGGAATCAGAATCATCAACGGGTGCGTGAGCAGAGCGATCGAGGCGAGCTTCATCTCGCGGCCTTCGACCTTCTTTCCGAGGTACTCGGGCGTCCGCCCCACCATCAGACCGGCGATGAAGACGCCGACGACGAGGAAAATGAGCAAGTTGATGAGCCCCACACCGACCCCGCCCCAGATGCAGTTCAGCATCATGCCAACCAACGGCACGAGGCCGGCGAGCGGATTCAGGCTGTCGTGCATGGCGTTGACCGAACCGTTGGACGTGTTCGTGGTCAGCGCCGCCCACGTCGGACCCGCGGACATGCCAAAGCGTAATTCCTTGCCTTCGAGGTTTCCCAGTGACTGGTTCACCGGTAGCGCCGC
>DATKMK010000062.1:0-26245 GCA_035541895.1 Binatia bacterium
TTCTACGTCGTCATCCGCGGCCTTGGTGCAAAGCGGGCGGCCGCGAAGCAGCACGCGGCGACGGCCGCGACGGGGGGAGGCGCCCCACACGCCACCGGCCCAACCACGTGAGCATACTTGCACCATAGTCGGTCCAGACGGTGAACCGGTTGATAGGCGAGCTGAGGTGGGTGCGCTACCATGACGTGGCTCCCTCGATTCTCGGCCGCCGATCGCGGCCTTTCGATCCTGCTGCTGTTTCTGTGCCTGATGGTTTTCGTCGTCCACCCGTTGAACGAACTCGCCGCCGTCGGTCCGGTCATGATCGGTGTTTCCTTTTCGCTCTTGTTGATCTCGGGCGTAGGCGCGGTCTCGAGAAGTCAGTTGGCGAGGGCCGTCGTCGGAGCCCTCGTGCTCGCAAACCTGGCCGCGCGCTGGATGCGGTTGTCGTTTGAGTCGACCACGCTCCCAGTATTGGACGGGTTCTTCGGGGCACTGTTCTGCGGAGTGACGGCGATCATCGTGCTGACGGAGGTGTTCCGCGAGGGCGCGATCACGCTCAACCGAATTCAGGGAGCTATCGCGGCCTACCTCCTGTTCGGCCTGTTCTGGGCCTTTGGCTACGAACTCGTCGCACTGCGCTGGCCGACGGCTTTTGCCTCGGCGTCGCCGGTGGGCGTGAGTCCGAATGAGGACCTCTCGTCCCGTTTCATCTACTTCAGCCTGGTCACGCTGACCACGATGGGATACGGCGACATCACACCGGTGCATCCGATCGCGCGCTCGCTGGCGACATTGGAGGCGCTGGTCGGCCAGCTTTTTCCCGCCATCTTGTTGGCTCGTCTCGTGTCAATGGAGCTGTACCACCGACAGAGTGAAGGTGAACAATCATGAGCGACGCCAACCCACTCTTCGGACAGCCGGACGTGGTTCGGTTCAGCGACGAGGACGCCTCCGTCCAATTGCTCGAGCGGGCGATCAACGGACTGTGGGACGTCGTCAACGAGTTGACCCGGTTCCGGCGCACGACCCGCGAGAACTACCGCGTCACCATCTTCGGATCCGCTCGGCTGCAGCGCGGCACGGTCGCGTATGACGGCGTCAAGCACCTCGCCGCCGAGCTGACGACCTTGGGGTGCGACATCATCACCGGCGGCGGTCCCGGTCTGATGCAGGCGGCCAACGAAGGCGCTGCGTCGATCGACCCGGCTTCCCTCGGGCGATCCATCGGCATCCGCGTCGATTTGCCGTTCGAGCAGGAGGTAAATCCATTTGTCGGCCAGGCGTACGAGCATCGCACGTTCTTCTCCCGCCTCCACCACTTCATGATTGCCTCGGATGCCTTCGTCGTCACCCCGGGAGGCATCGGCACGCTGCTCGAGTTGTCGCTGGTCTGGCAGCTCCTGCAGGTCCGCAAGCTCTACAACACGCCGCTCATTTTGGTTGGCAAGATGTGGGCGGAACTCGTCGACTGGGGTCGCCGCTCAATGCTCCGTGAAGGCCATGAACTCGCCGGCACCGTCGACTTCACCATTCCGCATTGTGTCGACGACATCCAGGAAACGCTCGCGCTGATCCGCCGCCACCGCGAGGAATGGCTGCGCGCACAAGCGGCGGCCAAAGCGGCAGCCGCGACGCGAACGTGAGGTTACGCAACCATCGTGGAGATCGGCACAATGAACACCCGAATCGGCGTGATCACCGGTGGCGGTGACTGCCCCGGCCTCAACGCGGTGATCCGTGCGGTGGTAAAGGCCGCTGATCGACGCGGGTGGGAAACACTGGGGTTCCTCGGCGGCTACGACGGGATGCTCGAACCGCTCAACTATCGGCAGATCGACCGGCGCGAGGTTGCAGGCCTGTTGCAGCGCGGCGGCACCATCCTCGGTACCGCCAACCGCGGGCGGTTTGCCGCCAAGGTCGGACATGGCGAGACGCAGCGGATACCTGCGGCCGTGCTCGATGAGGCCAAGTGCAGCTTCGAGACGCTCGGTCTGTCGGCGCTCATCACCATCGGTGGCGACGGATCCCTGAGCATCGCGCAGCAGCTTCACGAACACGGCATCCCGATCGTCGGCGTTCCGAAGACCATCGACAACGACCTCGCAGCAACCGTGATGACGTTCGGCTTCGACTCGGCCGTCGCCTGCGCCACCGATGCACTCGACCGCCTGCACAGTACCGCGGAGAGCCACCGCCGCGTCATGGTGCTCGAAGTGATGGGCCGCTACGCGGGGTGGATCGCGATTTACGCCGGCATCGCCGGCGGCGCGGACGTCATTCTAATCCCCGAGATTCCATTCCGCTATGAAGGCATCTGCGCGAAGGTCGCCGAACGCGAGCAGGCCGGCCGTCACTTCACCATTGTCGTGGTCGCTGAGGGGGCATGGCCGACGGGCGGCGAATTCGTCACAGCTGGTGACCATGCCGGCGACCGCGAAGCGCGACTCGGTGGTGTCGGCGCACAGGTCGCCGCCGAGATCGAACGTCGAACCGGCAAGGAGACGCGCGTCGTGGTGCTCGGGCACTTGCAGCGCGGTGGCGGTCCGACCAATTTCGACCGCGCGCTGTGCACGCTGTTCGGCACCACGGCGGTGGAACTGGTCGCCGAGCGGCGGTTCGGCCGCATGGTCACGTACACCGGCGCACATATTGACAGTGTCCCGCTCGCCGACGCGATTGGACAGTTGCGCCGAGTGCCCCTGGAAGGCAGCTTTGTGCGCAGCGCGCGCGCGTTGGGAATCTGCCTCGGAGACTGACACCGCACGCGGGATCAACATGATCGATCTTCCCCCGAACAAGACGAAAATCGTCGCCACGATCGGCCCGGCATCGCAATCACAAGAGGTAATGGAAGCGATGCTCCGAGCCGGGATGAACGTCGCCCGCCTCAACTTTTCGCACGGAAATTTCAGCGGTCACCAGCAGGTGATCCAGACTCTGCGCGCCGCGTCTGCTGCGACCGGCCGGCGTCTGGCTATCATGGCCGATCTCCCCGGACCGAAGATGCGCGTCGGCAACTTCGTCGCTGACAAAGTGGAGCTGGACAGTGGCCAGCGCTTCACGCTCACCACCGACGACGTCATCGGCGATCAGCACCGCGCTTCGGTGAGCTTCTCGCGATTGCCGCTGGCAGTGAAGCCTGGCGACGCGCTGTTCCTCAACGACGGTTACATCCAACTCGAGGTCGTCGAGGTGCGTGGAGCGAACGTCGACTGCGTGGTCCGGGTCGGCGGCGAGTTGCGATCGCGCAAAGGCCTCAACCTACCCGGCATCGATCTCGGCATCAGCGCGTTTACCGAGCATGACCATGGGTGTCTGGCGTTCGCGTTGGAGAACGGTGTCGACGCGGTGAGTCAGTCGTTCGTCGAGAGCGCGGCGGACATCGCCGCGGTGCGGCAGGCGGCGCGCGCCCGCGGGCACGCCCCGTTCATCATCGCCAAAATTGAACGATCCCGTGCGCTCGATCGCCTCGACGAGATCCTGGTGGCCGCGGACGGCGTGATGATCGCTCGCGGCGACCTCGGCGTCGAGGTGCCGATCGAGCAGATTGCCGTGATCCAGAAGCACATCATGCGGCGAGCCAACCAGTTCGCCAAGCCCGTGATCACGGCCACCCAGATGCTCGAATCGATGACGACCCACCGTCTGCCGACCCGGGCCGAGGCCACCGACGTCGCCAACGCGATCCTCGACGGGACGGACTGCGTGATGCTCTCCGGCGAATCGGCAACCGGCGCGCATCCCGTCGAGGCCGTGACCATGCTCGCCAAGATCGCCGCCGTCGTCGAGCCCACGCGGCATCGCGTCCGCGTGGATGAGATATTCGCGGGTATCGATCTGCGCACTGTAGTCCGAACCGAACATCTCGTCTCGCTCAGCGTCGAAACCTGTCTGCAATACATCGAGCCGGCCGCGGTCTTCGTCCCGACCGTCAGCGGCAACGGTGCGCGCCGCATGGCGATGTTGCATCTGCCGGTGTGGACGATCGCAGTCAGCCCGCTCGCGGAGACCTGCCAGCAATTGCAGTTCTCCTACGGCGTCGCACCCGTGTTCGAGCCCCGCAATCCCGAGTCGTGGAGCGGCTATATTCGCGAGTGGCACCGACGTCAGGGCGTGAGCGGGAAGTTGGCGATGCTGACCGCCGGTCCATCAGCCGAGCATCCGGAGGGGAATCACCGCTTGGAGATCATCGAACTGTAACGGCCCACTGATCGGGTCTGCCCCGTGTCTCGACGGCTTTCCCTCGTAGCTCAGGATGGGAGCAAACCTATGCCGGTCGCCAATTGCCAGACGTACTGTCGGATGCTCGACGCCGCCCGTGAGCACCGCTTCGCCTATCCGGCGATCAATGTGACGTCACTCACCGCTGCGAACGCCGTACTGCGGGGACTCGCCGAGAGCCGCAGCGACGGCATCATTCAGATTTCGACCGGCGGCGGCGCGTTCGCTTCGGGTTCCGCGGTCAAAGACATGGCCCTTGGCGCCATGTCGATCGCCGAGCACGTACATCGCGTCGCCGAGCGCTACCCGATCTACGTCGCGTTGGTCACGGACCATTGTCTGGCAGACAAGCTAGACCAGTTCGTCATCCCGCTGGTGGAGGAAACCGAGAAGCGGCGGGCGGCGCGCCGGCCGAACCTGTTCAACGGCCATATGTTCGACGGCAGCAACCTTCCGTTGAGCGAGAACCTCGACATCGCAGCGAAGCTACTCGAACGCTTTCGCCAGAACGAGCTGGTGCTGGAGATAGAGGTGGGCGTCGTCGGAGGCGAAGAGGATGGCGTCGTGGGAAGCGCTGACGCCAAACTATACACGACGCCGGCTGACACGTTGGAGGTCGCGCGCCGCCTCAAGGCGGTCGAAGGTGCGCGTTATCTGCTCGCGGCGACCTTCGGTAACGTCCACGGTGTTTACAAGCCCGGACACGTCAAGCTGAAGCCGACCGTACTCAAGGACTGCCAGGAAGCCGTGGTGAAGACCTATGGCGAGATGGCCCGCTTCTACTTCGTCTTTCACGGCGGTTCCGGTTCGGCTCTCCACGAGATCCACGCCGCGGTCGACTACGGCGTCGTGAAGATGAACGTCGACACCGACATGCAGTACGCGTTCACCCGCGCCATCGCCGACCACATGTTCACGCACTACGACAGCGTGCTCAAAGTGGACGGCGAGGTCGGCAGCAAGAAGGCGTACGACCCGCGTTCGTATCTCGCGGTAGCGGAGATAGCGATGGCGGAACGAGTCAAGCAGGCCGTCAGCGACCTACGCGCGGGAGGCACGACGTTGTTCAAAGGATCAGAAACATGAAGATCGGCATCGTCGAACAAGCACCGCCACAGGCCCGGCGGATTTGCGCTCGTGGCGTATCCGGCGCAGTACGGCGACAGCGGCATCATGACCTTTGTCGTGAACCAGTTGGGTATCGTGTTTCAAAAAGACCTGGGCGAGAAAACTGGGGAGCTTGCCGCTGCGACGACTCAATACGATCCCGACGACTCATGGAATCCGGTCGCAGACAGCTTTTGACCGCGCAAGGCGGCGGGCGGCTCTACCCGCGTTTGAGGTCAGCGATCAGCGCCGTCCCTCGGCGCGCCCAGTGAGGAAGTCCATGTCCGAAGACAACCCACTCGCCCGGTTCAACTGCGGCCCGGTGACGTTCTCCGGCCACAACGACGCGCTGTACGAGCGTCATCTGACCTTTGACCAAGTGGTTGCCGTCGATCACACGACGGCCCGCGATCGCTTCGAGGCCGTCGCGCGCGCGACGCGGGACGTGCTCTCGCAGCGCTGGCTGAAGACGGAGCGGACCTATGACGAGCAGAACGTCAAACGGGTCTACTATTTGTCGATGGAGTTTCTCATCGGCCGCGCTCTCGCGAACAACATCACCAACTTGCGACTGGATTCGCTCTGGGGCCGGATGTGCGAAGAGCGAGGCGTCGACCCACTTGCGATCATCACGCAGGAGCCGGATGCGGGCTTAGGCAACGGCGGGCTCGGCCGACTCGCCGCATGTTTTCTCGATTCGATGGCGACCTTGGCGATTCCGGGCATGGGCTACGGCTTGCGCTACGAGTACGGCATCTTCAAGCAGGACATCCGCTCCGGTTGGCAGCGGGAAATGCCGGATCATTGGCTCGCCCGCCCGGACCCGTGGGAGGTGCCGCGCTACAACGACGCGGTCGAGATCCAGCTCGGTTGCTCGTTTGAAGTCCGTGAGGGATCTCTCCGAGTGATTGCCGACCGCCCCTCGATCCTCATCGGCATTCCGTACGACCGACCGGTGGTCGGCTACGGCGGCGCAACCATCAACACCTTGCGGCTGTGGGGTGCAAGCACGCCGGACTTCTTCGACTTCTCGCAATTCAGCAGCGGTGACTTCGTCGGCGCCTTGGCTGAGATGCTGACCGCCGAGACGGTCACGCGCGTGCTCTACCCGGACGACAGCACCACGCAAGGAAAGGGACTGCGCTTCTTGCAGGAATACTTCCTCGTCGCCTGTTCGATGGCGGATTTGGTCCGTCGCTTTCGCCGAGCCGGCAACGATTGGTCCGCGCTGCCCGACAAAGTGGCGATCCAGCTCAATGACACCCATCCGGCGCTGGCCGTGCCCGAGCTGATGCGCATCCTGCTCGATCATGCAAACTTGAGTTGGGACGACGCCTGGGAACTGACGCAACGCGCGCTGGCATACACCAACCACACCCTGCTCCCCGAGGCGTTGGAGAAGTGGCCGGTGCAATGGTTCGAGCGGGTCATCCCGCGGCATCTGGAAATCATCTACGAGATCAACCGGCGCTTTCTCGAAGACGTGCGGCGGCGCTACCCCGGCGACGAAAGCCGCGTGCAGCGCGTCAGCTTGATCGAAGAAGAGCCGCTGCGTCAGGTGCGCATGGCCAACGTCGCCATCGTCGGCACGCACAGCACCAACGGTGTCGCCGCGCTCCACACCGAGTTGTTGCAACGCACGGTCGTCCCCGACTTCGCTGCGTTGTTCCCGGAACGCTTTAACAACAAGACCAACGGCGTGACGCAACGCCGGTTCCTGCTGCTCGCCAATCCCGCGTTGGCTTCGCTGCTCACGACCGCGCTCGGTGACCGCTGGATCACCGACCTCAGTGAACTGGCGCGGCTGGCGCCCTTGGCGGCGGATGCCGGCTTCCGCACCGCGTTTCGTGAGGCCAAGTACACCGCCAAGCGCCGGTTCGCCGACTGGTTGCAGCACCACCTCGGTCAGCGCGTCGACCCCCAGATGATCTTCGATAGTCAGATCAAGCGCATCCACGAGTACAAGCGCCAACTGCTGAACGCGTTGCACATCGTCGTGCTGTACAACCGGTTGCGCGCGAACCCGGCGCTCGACGCCCCGCCCCGCACGTTCATCTTCGCCGGCAAAGCCGCGCCCGCCTATCAGTTCGCCAAGCTCGTGATCAAGTTCATCAACAATCTGGCCGCAATCATCGACGCCGATCCGGCCGTGCGCCAGCGCCTCCAAGTCGTATTCGTGCCGGACTACTGTGTGTCGATTGCCGAGCGGCTGATTCCCGCCAGCGACGTGTCGGAGCAAATCTCCACCGCGGGGTACGAAGCCAGCGGCACCAGCAACATGAAGTTCATGATGAACGGCGCACTGACCATCGGTACGCGCGATGGCGCCACCATCGAAATGGCTGCGGCCGCCGGCGAAGAGTATTTCTTCCTCTTCGGTCTAACCGCGGCTCAGGTGGCCGAAAGTCGCGGCTGGTACGATCCTCGGTGGCACTACGATCAGGAACCGGAGACGCGCGCGGCCATCGATCTCATCGCCGCCGGTCATTTCAACCGCGACGAGCCCGGAATCTTTGCGCCCATCGTCGACACGCTCTTGCGCGGCGATCGCTATTTGCACCTCGCCGATCTTCAGAGCTACGCCGCGGCTCAGCAACGCCTCGGCGCCGTGTACCACGACCGCGAGGCGTGGACCCGCATGGCGATCCTCAACGTCGCCAACTCCGGCGCGTTTTCGAGCGATCGAACCATCCGCCAGTACGCCCGCGAGATTTGGGGAATCGAATGAGCACACCGCAACCGATCGAGCTTGCTAACCCGGCCACCGGCTGGAAGGCCCTCTTCCCGCCCGCCCGATGGCTCGCCAATTACGAGCCGCAGTGGTTGGGTGCAGAGGCACTCGCGGGCGTCACGTTGGCAGCGTACGCGATCCCCGTGTCGCTAGCGTATGCCGGTCTCGCCGGGTTGCCGCCGCAAGTCGGCATCTACGGGTATCTGCTCGGCGGCATCGGGTACGCCCTCTTCGGCTCCTCGCGGCATCTGGCGGTTGGGCCGACGTCGGCAATCTCGTTGATGGTCGGCGGCACGGTCGGCGAACTGGCCGGCGGCAATACGGTCCTTTACGGACAGATCGCGACGCTCGCAGGTTTTGTGCTCGCGTCAATGAGTCTGATCGCGTGGTTGCTGCGGTTGAGCACCCTCACCAGCTTCATCAGCGAAACCATCTTGCTCGGTTTCAAGGCCGGCGCGGGGCTGACGATCGCGTCGACGCAATTGGCCGCCTTCTTCGGCGTGCCCGGAGGCGGCGATGGCTTCTTCGTTCGGGTGCTCACGATCGGCAAGCAGCTCATTCACTTGGATCCACCTACAACCGCAGTTGGCTTCGCCGCGCTCGCGCTGCTCTTGCTCGGCGAACGACTGCTGCCGGGGCGGCCGGTAGCGCTGATGGTGGTTGCGTTGTCGATTGCCGTCGTCTCTTTGACACCGATCGGTCAGATGGGGCTGAAAGTCGTGGGCAGCGTGCCGAGCGGCTTGCCGGCCTTCGCGCCGCCCGCGCTGCGACCACGCGACGTGGACGGCGTGATCCCGTTGGCGTTCGGCTGTCTCTTGCTCGCCTATATTGAGGGCGTTTCGGCGGCACGAACGTTTGCCACGAAGCACGGCTATGCGCTCGATGCGCGCCAGGAGCTCCTGGGGCTGGGCGTCGGCAATCTGCTGGCGGCGTTCGGCGGCGGCTATCCCGTGGCAGGCGGTCTGTCGCAATCGGCGGTGAACGAAAAGGCGGGCGCGAAGACGCCTTTGGCGCTGGTGTTCGCGTCGGTCACGCTCGGCCTCTGCCTCGTCTTCCTCACCGGCCTGGTGCAGAACCTCCCCAAAGCGGTTCTGGCTGCAATCGTGTTGGTCGCCGTCAAGGGTCTCATCAATGTGCGCGAGATCGCGCGGCTGCAGCGGATCAGCCGTTTCGAGTTCGGCGTGGCGATGGTGGCGTTTGCCGCCGTGCTGGTGGAAGGCGTGTTGCGCGGGGTGCTGTTCGCCGCGTTGGTATCGATCCTCATGTTGTTGCGGCGCGCGGCGTTTCCCCACGTCGCCTTCCTCGGCCGCATTCCCAACACGCGTCGGTTCTCTGACCTCCAGCGTCATCCCGATAACGAACGAATCGAGGGCGTCCTCGCGTTCCGCGTCGAGGCCTCCCTCTTGTACTTTAACGTGGAGCACGTGATGCGCGTCGTGCTCGACCATCTTCGCGAGGGCGGCCGTATCCGCCTGGTGATTTGCGACTTGTCGTCGTCTCCACATGTGGACCTGGCCGGCGCGCGCATGCTGGAGCAGTTGGCCGACGAACTGGGGAAGCACAGCGTTGGGCTGCGCGTCACCGATGCCCTCGCCAGCGTTCGCGACATGCTTCGTGCCGAGGGGGTCGACGAGAAGGTCGGCGGCGTCAACCGCTTCGCCTCGGTGGCGGATGTCGTCGAGAATTTCGCTGCCCTTCCGTCGGTGCCCTAGGATCGCTGTCTCGCCTCCAACATGAAATCGAGCGTCGCAGGCTAAACATCGGCCCCCGGCGCGTGTATGCTTACCAGGGGCGAGGGTTCCACCGAGCTCGCAGAAGGGGAGCCGTGAGATGACGAAGAATGTTTTTGAGGCCCGTCGCAAGCAATTGGAGGAAGAATACTTTCGAAAAAAGGACGCGCAACTGGTCGACAAGCTGAAGTCGGTCTTTCATAGGAAGATCGATCGGGAAGCCATCCAAGAGGCCACCGGCATCACCAACGAGGGTTTGCTGGATAACCTGGTGGCGCTGAACCTGAGCGGAGAGTCGATGGCCGCGTTCCAACTCTATCCGTTGGTAGAGATAGCCTGGGCGGACGGCGAGGTCGACGAACGAGAGATTCACGCGGTCTTAAGCGCCGCTGAGCGTCATGGGGTCGGCCGTGGTAGCGCGGCCTTTGCGTTGCTGGAAAACGCCCTCAAGAATCGGCCGCGCGACGATTCACGGAAGGCCTGGTACCTCTACGCGGAAGAACTCCGCAAGGTACTCAGCGCGCAGGAACTCGAATCCTTCCGCAACGACTTGCTCGACGATGCGCGCCACGTCGCGGAGGCCAGCGGAGGAATTCTCAATCTCATGTTCACCGTGTCGGGCAACGAGCAGAAGGTCCTCGATGCCATCAAACGTGCGCTGACGCACGAGTGATCGGCGCACGTCGGCCCTCGCGGCGCTCGTGCCTTTCTCGCGGAGATCAATCCGGAACCTCAGAGCGTGGGCGTCGGTGATGCTGCTGCTCGCGAGCGCGCCGGCTTGGAGCGAGGAACGCACGGGCGTAATGGGGACAAACGAGGACCGCCTGTTTTGGCTCATCCCGAACTACAAGACGGTCGACGAACAGCGCAGCCAGCCGGTCATCACCAGCCGCGACAAGTTCTCGATCGCGATCAACGACTCCTTCGATCCGTACGCATTTCCGACGGCCGCCTTCTTCGCCGGCATCTCCCAGCTTCAGAATAACTATCCGTCGTGGGGGCATGGAGCGGACGGGTTCGGAAGGCGCTTTCTCGCCGCGTTTGCCGATCAGACCGTAAGCAACGTGATGTCGGAAGCGGTCTTCCCCATCGTGTTGCATCAAGATCCTCGCTTCCTCCGGCTCGGCCGCGGCAGCGTCTTCGACCGCGTCGCCTACGCGGCCACCCGCATCTGCGTCACACGGGGCGACGACGGCAGCGCCGAGTTCAATGTCTCCGAGTTCGGCGGTAATGCCGTGATGGCTGTCGCCTCCAACCTGTACGCGCCGCCGGAAGACCGGGGCGTCTCCGACACCGCCATCAAGTGGGGCATCCAACTGGGCGTCGATATGATGGGCTCGATCTTCAGAGAGTTCTGGCCGGACATCAAACGGATCCTGACCGGCAAAGCCGAGCAAGCGGAGCCCGGTAGGGAACGCAATGATGCCTGACGCCGCACGACCAGCGGCAGCACGTCACCAGAAAGGACCACGATGGAAGCCAGCCGATCACCGGATCTGACCCGGACGACGTTTCAGCTGCTCGCGCTCGGCATTCTCATTGCCGCGGCGTTCTGGATCCTTCAGCCATTCCTCATCGCGGTCACGTGGGCGACCATGATCGTAATCGCCACCTGGCCGCTCTTGTTGTCGGCGCAGGCATGGCTGGGTGGTCGGCGCTCGCTCGCGGTACTCGTGATGACGCTGGCGCTGTTGTTGATCTTGGTGGTGCCGCTGTACTTCGGCGTTACGGCAATCGTGGGCAACGCCAAACGCATCGTCGAGTGGTCGCAGGCGCTGACCACCTTCCGCCTCCCTGCCCTCCCCGGCTGGATCGAGGCTCTTCCACTGGTGGGTCCAAGGATAGCGAGCCGCTGGCAGCAGCTCGCGGCTTTGCCGCCCGACGAGTTGTCGGCACGTCTTGCACCCTACGCCCAGAAGCTCGTGCTGTGGTTCGCCGGTCAGGTCGGCGGGATCGGAAAGTTGTTTGTCCAATTCCTCCTCACGGTAATTGTCGCGGCGATCCTGTATGCCAACGGCGAGACCGCCGCTCGCGGCGTCGATCGCTTCGCCCGCCGCCTCGCCGGCCAGCGCGGTGAGAACGCCGTGCATCTTGCCGGCATGGCGATTCGCGGCGTGGCGTTAGGCGTGGTCGTCACAGCGACGCTTCAAACGATGGCGACCGGGGTGGGGCTGTTCATCGTCGGAGTGCCGCTGGTGACGATCCTGACTGCGGTGGCGTTCATCTTGGCGATCGCTCAGATCGGCCCTGCCATTATGCTGATCCCCATCGTCTTCTGGGTCTACTCGACGAAGGGCGGCGCGTGGGGCACCGGATTTCTGGTGTGGGCGATCTTCTGTTGCACCTTTGACAACCTCCTGCGTCCGGTGCTGATCAAACGCGGGGCGGACCTGCCGCTTCTGTTGGTCTTCTCGGGCGTCATTGGCGGCTTGATCGCATTCGGCGTTATCGGCCTCTTCATCGGGCCGGTTGTGCTGGCCGTCGGCTACACGCTGCTGGTTGACTGGGTCGCGGCGGGCGCTGCCGGGGAGCAACCAGCGCCGCCAAAGGCGTAGGCGACGCATGGCGTTGGCTGTTTTTTCAGACCGACTTTTGCGCTATAGATCTGCGCGTTCGCTGGGGAGGGAACGTATGCGAATCTGCAGATTGCGTCACGTTGTCGCGGCACTGATCGCACTGGCTTCGCCACTCACCGCGCTCGGACAGACGAGCAACGCGAGCGTGACGACAGCGCCCCTGGCCAACGCGCCGGTCATGGGAACGCCTGTCTTGGCGCTCTTGGCAGTCGCGCTTGCGGGGGTCGCCGCGCACTTCCTGCGTCGCGGGACTGGGCACGTTATTCCTGCGATCAGTGTGGTCCTCGTATTGTCCGCGCTGGCCTACGCATTCCCGCCCGGCGCGATTGTCATCACGGCCGGAGAGTGCTCGATGCAAACGACGCACATGTTTGATCCGAACCTCCCGAACGTCCTGGTGAGCCAGTGTCAGAATGCCATCCAGATTGTCGACATTCCCCCATTTACGTGCGCGGTTGACCATTCCGGGACAGCGCTGGATGGAGTCGGGTCTTGCCAGGTCGGTCAGATCCTACACTATGGCGAAGACTGCAACCTGCCTGAGTGTCCGTGCTGAGCGGGTCGTCGCGGCTGCATGCGGTACGCCGCCGCGACGAACGTGCGAGCGATCCCAGAAAGGCAAACCCCCTGATCGCTCAGGGGGTTCGTGGAAGTGGGCCGCCCGAGACTCGAACTCGGGACCCGCTGATTAAGAGTCAGCTGCTCTAGCCAACTGAGCTAGCGGCCCATCGGGGTTTCACGGTCGCGCACTCTCACCATACAAGCGCGGACAACTCAAGAGGCTCGCGCGCAGGAAACAGTGGAAGGGTGAGTGAAGGGTTTCGAACCCTCAACCCCTGGAGCCACAGTCCAGTGCTCTACCATTGAGCTACACTCACCATGTTTCATCATGCGCTCGCCGCTACATCCGTTCCGCGGTCGACATCCATAGCGCACAGACGCGCCAGAAGGGATTCGAACCCCTGACCCACGGCTTAGAAGGCCGTTGCTCTATCCACCTGAGCTACTGGCGCTCAGCCAACGGGAACGATTCGTCGCCTCGGGTTGCGCCCGCCCGTCTGCAGAAGGTCGGGGTGAGAGGATTTGAACCTCCGACCCCCTGCGCCCAAGGCAGGTGCGCTACCAGGCTGCGCCACACCCCGATCACTGCATTCACGCTGCGCTCGACAGATTCACTTCCCGACTGCCAATAGGCCACGAAACCAGCGGTGCTCCTAACAAACGCCTAGCGCGAAATCAACTTACTTTCTTCTCACGAAGAAACGCCGGCAGTCGCTCCCGCAACCGCCGGCAGGCCTGCCCCCGATGGCTCAACCGATGCTTCTCCGCCGGTGACAACTCCGCGAAAGTTCGGCCAAGCGATGGGATCATAAACACCGGGTCGTAGCCGAAGCCGGCCGATCCCCGCGGACTCGTTGCGATCACTCCTTCCACCACGCCATCAACGACCAGTGTCGACTCGGATCGTGGCCGCGTCGCCACCATCACGCAGCGGAAGCGCGCCGTGCGCTCGGAATTGGGGATGCCCTCGAGAAGGCCCACGAGCTTGTCGATGTTCTTCGCGTCGTCTGCCGGCTCGCCGGCAAACCGTGCCGATCGCACACCGGGCTGACCGCCGAGCGCGTCGACCTCCAGTCCCGAATCCTCCGCGAGAGCGATGAGTCCCGTGTACTCGCTGACCGCCCGAGCTTTGGCGGTGGCATTTTCGACATACGTGCGAAACGCTTCCTCAACCTCCGGGGCGTCGGGAAAACTCCGCAGCGACAGAATTTCAAAGTCCAAACCCTCGAGCAGTTCACTCACCTCGGCGAGCTTCCCGGGATTGCGGGTGGCAATGACAATCCGAGTCCGGTCAGTCACGGGTGCGCCAGAACTTCGGCCTGCGCGCGACTGAGCTGCTGAATCCCGCTCCACGCTAGATCGGCCATGCGCTCCATCTGGATCCGATCAAATGGTTCGGTCTCGGCGGTACCTTGAACCTCAACATAGCGTCCGGTGTCCGTCATGACGAAGTTCATGTCCACCGCCGCACGGCGGTCCTCCTCGTAAGACAAATCCAACAGCACCTCCCCCGCCACGACGCCAACGCTCACTGCGGCGACCGATCCGCGCAGCGGCTCGCCGGTGCATTTGCCCTGTCGCTTCAACGAGCGCAAGGCAAGCGCCAGCGCAATGTATGCGCCCGTGATTGAAGCGGTGCGCGTGCCGCCATCGGCTTGAATGACGTCGCAGTCCAACCAGATCGTGCGTTGCCCGAGCTGGCCGGTGTCGATGACGGCTCGCATACTGCGCCCGATCAGTCGTTGAATCTCATGGGTCCGGCCGCCGATACGCCCGCGAGCGGATTCGCGCGGAATGCGCGTCTCGCCCGCCCCGGGCAGCATGCTGTATTCGGCCGTCACCCAGCCTCGTCCCGCGTCACGCAGGAACTGGGGCACCTGCTCTTCCACGCTTGCGGTACAGATCACTCGTGTCGACCCAACTTCGATCAAGACCGACCCTTCGACGTTGGTAATGAATCCCGGAGTGAGCCTGATTGGACGAAGCTCACTCGCCTGGCGCCCATCATTGCGGATGAACATATGGTCCGGCTTCATAACAAGCCGGACCACGGTGAGGCAATCGATCGACTGATTGCCGCAATCCCTGCGGGTACTGTCCGAACGAAAGAGGGACAGTACCTCCCCTGCGAATTAGGGTTGTGTTCCTTTCCGAATGCTGTTACTTTTTTGCCGCCACGCGAGGGGCCACGAATTCATGGACGCATTTGCGATCAAGGGCAGCCACCCGGTGATGGAAAAGATTCTCAGCATCGCACACAAGGTGGCGAGTACGGATTCGACGGTCCTGATCATGGGCGAAAGCGGGACCGGCAAGGAATTGGTCGCCCGTTACATCCACAGCAATAGCCGCCGCGCCAGCAATCCCTTCATTGCAGTCAACTGCGGGGCGATTCCCTCGGAATTGCTTGAATCCGAAATGTTCGGTCATGAGCGCGGCGCCTTTACCGGCGCCGTCGGCACGCGCATGGGCATGTTTCAATTGGCCAACGGCGGGACGATTTTTCTCGATGAGATTGGCGAAATGCCGCTCGCGCTTCAGGTCAAGCTGTTGCGGGTGCTGCAAGAGCGCGAGATTCGGCCGGTCGGCGCCGATCGCTCCGTCAAAGTGGATGTACGGGTGATCGCGGCGAGCAACCGCGAGTTGGCCTCGGAAGTGGAGAAGGGCCGTTTTCGTGAAGACTTGTTCTATCGGCTGCAGGTCATTCCCTTGGTGATTCCCCCCCTGCGGGAGCGCCGTTCCGACATTCCAATTCTAGTGCAGCACTTTCTCGACAAGCACAATCAGAAGCGCCAAGGGCCGCCCTGCCGGTTGTCCGACGAAGCGATGGTACATTTGTGGGAGTACGATTGGCCGGGCAACGTCCGCGAGTTGGAGAACCTCGTCGAACGGATGGTGATATTGAGTGACGACGGGATCATCCAGGTGCAACACCTTCCGCCCAACATCCGCTCGTTCATTTCGGAGAAAAAGATTCCCCGACCGACACTCACGGAAGAAGGCATCGATCTCAATCAAGCGGTGGAGGAATTCGAGTATCGACTGATCGACGAGGCGTTGCGACGCACCAAAGGCAACAAACAAGCGGCAGCGCGCTTGTTGGGGTTGAAGCGCACGACCCTGGTCGCCAAGCTTCGTCGTAAGGGAGGCAACGGCGATCCGGCACAAGGATACTTGATCTAACTGCGAGCGCAGGGTGGAGTAGCAATCATGACGACTACGGGCACGGAAGCAGACGCCTCCCCGAAGGGACGAGTATTGATCGTCGACGACGATCCGCACGCGCTGGAGATCTTGTCGCGTCTGCTGGCGCGCGAGGGCTACACCTGCCGCACGGCCGACAGCGGGCAGCGGGGGCTCGACCTGCTCGCGAACGAGCCGGTTGATGTGATCGTGCTCGACGTCATGATGCCGAACATGGACGGCCTACAAGTCTGCGAGCGCTTGCGCGCGAGCGACGCGCTGCGGGCCATTCCAGTGATCTTGCTGACGGCGAAGGACGATATGGAAACCCGCTCGCGCGGCATGGCCCTCGGCGTCAGCGAGTATCTCACCAAGCCGTTGAACAAGCACGAACTCTTCACCCGCTTGCGTGCCCAGTTGCACTCCCGAGAGCTGTTGGCCCGGGCAGCGGAAACCGCTGCCAAGGTCAACAAGAAGCCGTCGTAGCCGCGCCGCCAGCCACCCCACGACGTGAGCATGCGCCGGCCGCTCGCATCGATCACCGTGCTCGCCGTCGCGCTGGCTGTTCCGCTCGGCGCAGGCGCCGCCGATCGTTCGACGCTCCAACCCGCACCGAGCTCACCACCGAGGCCGGCCCTCGAACACGTCGCTCCACAAATCAAGGTGCCAGGCGTCCCCAGCGTCGAGCAATTCGGTCGTCCGCCTCAAGCGTTGCGGGTGTCCCCCAGGGCGCGTCTGCTCGTCTTCGCGCCCCATCCTGACGATGAGACGTTGGGTGCCGGTGGGTTGATCCAACGGGTGATTGAGACCGATGGCATCGTGAAGGTCGTCTTTGTGACCAACGGGGACGGCTACCGCACCGGTGTCATCGCACAAACCAATCGCCCGAATGTGTCGCGCAATGATTTCCTCGCCTACGGCGAGCATCGACATCGCGAGGCGCTGCAGGCGCTCTCCGCTCTGGCGAGCCATCGCCTCTCGTCAGCCTTCCTGGGCTTTCCGGATGACGGGATCGACGACTTGTGGTCCGACAACTGGTCCGAAGCGCGGCCCTACCGATCTCCGTTCACCGATTCGGATCGCCCGCCGTACGATGGCGCGTTGCAGCCGAGCGTCGAGTATGCCGGCGTCGACCTGCGGCGCGAGATTCGCGACCTCCTCCAGCAATTTGCGCCAGATTGGGTGGTGATTCCGGATCCGCGCGATCGTCATCCCGATCACTGCTCGACCGGCGGGTTCGTCCTCGATGCCCTGCGAGAGTTGCGCGAAGCCCAAATCGCGCCGTTCTCCCGCACCGAAGTCCTGACCTATCTCGTTCACTACCCGGAGTATCCCGGCAATCCGATGTGGCTCGCGCAGATCAATCACGCGGGCATCGGCGGATCGACCGCGGCACAGGAGAACCTCTCACGTACGACATGGTTCCGTCTCGAACTGACCCCGAACGAACTCGCGCACAAGCACACCGCGCTCAGCCGCTACCGCTCGCAGATGCGGGTCATGGATCGATTCCTCGCGCTCTTCATTCGTTCGGACGAAATCTTCGGCCATCTCAGCGGCGATCAGATCAGCACCATTCCGCGCGATTACGCCACACGCTGGCGGGCACATCGCCAGCCGTAAGCTGGCGCAGCCGCGCGATCGTGCTATCGTCTCTCGCGTGTCGTTGCTGAACGTTCGGATCGTCTTGCACCAACCGCGGGGTGCGGCAAACGTCGGCGCTGCGGCGCGTGCGATCGCCAACATGGGGCTCGGCGAACTGGCGCTGGTGCGCACGCAGCCTCTGCGCGAGACGTGGATGCGCGCCATGGCCGCCCACGCCGGCGACGTGATTGATCGAATGCGCCGCTTCCGGACGCTGGCGGAAGCCGTCGCCGACTGTGCGCTGGTGGTCGGCACCACCTGCCGCAACGGCCCGTACCGCCACGGATCACGATCGCCGCGAGACATCGCGCCGGAAATCGTTCGCCGCGCCCAATTGCAAACGGTCGCGATCGTGTTTGGACCCGAAGACCACGGCCTGCGCAACCACGACCTGCACCACTGCCAGCAACTGATCACCATCCCCACCGCTCCGGCGTACACGTCGCTCAATCTAGCCCAGGCGGTGATGCTGTGTGCATACGAGTTGCACCTCGCAGCCGCTGCACCCACACCCGCGGCGGAGCCGGCATCGATCGCAACTTCGGCTGAGGTCGAACGGATGTACGCCCATTTGCGCGCAGCGCTGTTGTCGATCGGCTTTCTGCATCCCGACAACCCGGACCACATCATGCTCGCGCTTCGACGTCTCTTCGGCCGCACCACGCTCGACACGCGCGAAGTCCGCATCCTTCTCGGTCTCGCTCGCCAGATCGAGTGGTTTGGGCGCGGCGGCCATGCGGTGGTGAATCGCGTCACCGCTTCGATCCGGCGCGAGGCCTGATGGCGGATGTGATTCCATTTGCGGACCTGGTCCGCGCGCGTCGGCGTGACCGCGAGCGCGCGTCGGCCGAGCACTGCGTGCAGTTGATCGAACTCAACCTGCGGCTGGCGTTGGAGCAGTTTGCCCTTGCATCTTCCGACGAGCAGCACCTGTGGGCACGGCGCCTGCGCGTGTTGAGTGAGTTGCTGGAGTACGCCCTTCGCGCGTGAGAGTAGCCTCGGCAAGCAGCGCAATCCCGCCCTCGCGGAGAATCTGCCGCAGCCATTCCTTGCTGATGCCGTTCACGACGTGCTGCTGCACCAAATGTTGGCGCAACACCGCGAGCGACCAGCGCTCTGCGTACAACCCAAAGGCGCGCGGCGACTGCTGGGCCACGGCGCGGATGCGTTGGCGAGTCTCTGCCGTGAACACAACCGGCTCACCGTACCGCCGCGACTCGAACAGCGCCCGTACCCCGCCCTCACGATAGCGAGCGATCCACCGGCGCACGGTCGTCTGCGAGGTGTTGAGATCTGCGGCAATCGCCTTGATGGGATCGTCCGCCGCCGCAGCTAGCACGATCGTCGCGCGCGCCCGCAATGCCGGGATCAATTGCATGTGTCCGAGCTGCTCACGCTCTTCAGGTACGAGCGTCACCGGGGCGCAGTCGTCGCCGCGCCAACTTCGAGGCCGTCCGTTCATCTCGAGGAGGATCTGTCGCAAGCGTTCCGGACTGATGTCGCGGACAACATGCGTCCGCTTGAGATGCGCTCGCAGCTTGACCAGCGACCAGACCACCCCGGAGTCGTTTGTCGCCGCCCCTTGGATCGCCGCGCGGGTCTGATCATCAAAGGTGCGTCGCACCGGCGGCCGACGACTGTCGCGCTCAATCGCACCAAGTCCGCCCTGCTGATAGCGCGCGAGCCACCGCCGCACGGTTTCGCGATGGATACCTAACTGAGCGGCAATGGCGTCGATCACGGTGCCACGTTGGCGTTCAGTTACGATCGCAGCAATCTGCCGCTGCCGCGGTGTACCGTGAACCAACCACTGCCGGAGCGTCGCCGCGTGTTGTTCGAAGCACGCCATGATGCCTCCCCCCCGTTGGCGTCCGGTTGCGCTGCAGGCACAGTGCCGCTTACAAGCCCGCGCGATCGCGACGGAGCTTCTGTAGGCGACATGGAGAGTGGGGCAACAAGGGCGGGAATTTCCCCCAAAGCGAGCGAATGTCCGCACAGGTTGCAATGGTCCGGCCGCACTGCTGAACTGCCGGCGATGTCTCGCTCGACCCGAGCAATTGCTGCGCTGAGCATGCTTCTCGTCTGCGGCGCGGTGAGCACCGCAATGGCGACGTCCTCCTACGAATCCGAACGCGATCTGGGTCGGAACTTTGCGCTGCAAGCGCGAGCCCGGTTGCCTCTCGTCGACGACGTCGAGGTGGTCGGATACGTCTCCCATATCGGCCAACAAATCGTCGCGTCGCTCGACGGGAATCCCTTCCCGTACCAATTCTTTGTGGTGCGCGATCCGAAGATCAATGCGTTCGCCGTGCCCGGCGGGTATATCTACGTGCACTCCGGCCTATTGACGCAGGCAGTCAACGACGATGAAGTCGCGGGCGTGCTCGGACACGAGATCGCGCACGTGCACGCACACCATCTGGCGCGCGAGCAAGACGCCACCCGATTGATGAACTATGCGACGCTGTTCGGCGTGCTGCTGTCGGTGGTGAACCCCGCGGCCGGGGCCGGTGCCATGGCAGCGGGCGCAACGACCCAGCTCAAGTATCGTCGCGAGTTCGAACAGGAAGCCGACTATCTCGGCGCCGGCTACATGCAAAAGGCGGGGTTCGATCCGCATGGAATGCTCGACTTCTTCAAGCGTCTGGCCGACCAGCAACGCCTCGCTGCCTCCGCCGCCCCGCCCTATCTCCTCTCGCACCCGCTCACCGACGAGCGACTCACTCACCTGGAAAGCGTGCTGCACACCTCGCAATGGGTCGCGGTCGCGCGACCACCGACGTCGGCCGCGCTTGCACGCGTGCAGTTGCTGGCGCACGCCGCAACTGCATTGCCGGGCGACCTCGTCTCGCTCTATCACCGCCGAGTCGACGACCATCCGAACGACGCCCACGCCCGCTATCTGCTGGGCGTCGCATTGCTCGAAACCGGCGCGTTGGATGCGGCGCGCCGCACCCTTGAGCAAGCCGCCAACATGGGCTGGACTGCTGCCGATCGCGAACTCGGTCGCACGTGGCTGCGGTTGCGCGATCCGCAGCGCGCTCGCATGCTGTTGGCGCGCGCCGCCGAAACCGATCCCAACGATGCCGGCGCCCATGCCGAGTTGGCCAAAGCGCTCCAGGCCCTCGGTGATGCCGCGGGCGCCTTGAGCGAATTCACCCGCGCCGTCGACTTGGTTCCGGACTTCGCCGACGCGCACTACAGCTTGGGTATGCTCGCCGGACGCAGCGGGCAGGAAGCCGATGGCTATTTTCACATCGCCGAGGCGTTGCGGCTCCGTGGCGAATACGACGCCGCACTCAAGCAGTACGAGAAAGCAGCGCCACTACTATCGGCCGGCAGTGAACGGGCTGAATACGTTCAGGCGCAGATCGATACGCTGAACGACTTCCTCGGTCACCGCTCGCGCCGCTAGCGGGGCGAGGCCGGTCACTGGCGCGCACGCAGGGTGTCTTCGATCGCTCGCGTCACGATCCCAGGCGCGCAGTCGGTATCAACCACGACATGGTCGTCGGCTGCATCAGAAGCCAACGGCTCGAAACGCGCCCGCTGTTCGACGTAGACGTTCCAATCGGCATCAGACGCTACGCCCGTCTCCCGCCCGCGCTTCGCAAGCCGTTCCCGAATGACCGCGTCCGGGCACAGGCATTCGACGAACAGAATCGGCACGCGCAGCCGGCCCGCAACTGCCCGCAATGTGTCTCGATCGCGCCGCCGTTGGAATGTGGCGTCGACGATAACCCCGCGACCAGCCGTGATCTCCGCACCCGCGCGCGCACAGAGGGCGTCGTAGGTCGCGGCACGTTGCTCCGGCGTGTACAGACCTTGGTCATACGCCGCGCGCTGTCCCGCGCTCGACGCCGCGCCGGCAATTTGCTTGCGAATCACATCGGAACTCAAGTGCGTGAACCCGGTACGCTCGTGCAACTTCGCGGCGATCATCGATTTGCCGCTGCCGCTCAGTCCGCACATTGCAACCAGCAACGGGCGGTCGCTCCACGTGTACCGATACGCGAGGGCGAAGTGTCGCTCCGCGCTCGCGCGCGCCGCCGCGCGCTCGGTCTCGCCGACTTCTGGCTCCACACTTTTCAAGCTGTCGACCTTGCCGCGCACATAGGCCCGATAGCAGCGATAAAATCCCATCAACCGCGGCAGCCCGTTGTCCCCCGAGCCTTCGACGTAGGACGCAATCAGTCGCGCCGCCAAGTCTGGACGATCGTGGTAGTCGAGATCCATCGCCAAGAAAGCGATTTCCGAGGCGACATCGCAATAGCGGAATTGCTGATTGAACTCGATGCAGTCGAAGATCACCAGCCCGTCGGTGAAGCAGACGTGCTCGCTGTGCAGATCGCCGTGACAGTCGCGGATACGGCCAGAAGTTTGTCGCTCGCGGAAGAGCGACTCCTCTCGTCGCAGGAAGGTTGCGCTGAAGTCGTGAATCGCGTCATCGTCCACCGCAGGGATGGTCCGGTCGCGGAAGGGTCGGACGCCGGTGTAGTTGTCCTCTAGAATTCCCCAGATCGCCGCCGGATCGCCGTTGCTCCTCACTATCGGACCACCGTCGGCTTCCCGATGGAACGCCGCGAGCCGCGCGGCGATGCGGTCGATCATCGACTCGCTGACCTCGCCGTGTTCGAGCAAGTGGTCCAACAGCCGATCATCCGGCAGACGGCGCATGTGGACCGCGTACTCGACGGCGCCCGGCTGATCTTCGGGCGCGAGAGCGTACTGGTCACGGTCGGACGCGATCGCGACCACGCCGTGGTACACATCGGCTGCGAGTCGGCGATTGAGACGAACTTCTTCCCGACAAAAGTGATGACGGCGTTCGAGGGAGGAAAAATCCAGGAACGTGAACCGCACCGGCTTCTTGATCTTGTACACGTCATCGCCGGCGAGCAGCACGTATGAGATGTGGGTCTGCACCAGTTCGACCGTCGCCGGCCGGTGTGGATAAAAGTTCGGCCGCACCATCGCGGCAATCAGCGGCGGCAGCTCCATCGCGCGGCGGAACCTACCGCCGATCGGGCCAACGGTAGTCTTTGAAACGCTCGCGCAGCTCGCGCTTGGCAAACTTGCCGACGCTGGTCTTCGGCACCGCGTCGATGAACACGATATCCTCCGGCAGCCACCACTTGGCGACGCGCCCGCGCAGCAACGCGAACAACTCTTCTTTGGTCACCGATTGCCCGGGCTTCGGAACGACGCACGCCAGCGGGCGCTCTTGCCATTTATCGTGCGGGAGGCCGATCACCGCGGCTTCCAGCACCTTCGGATGCCCCATGAGGGCGTTCTCCAACTCGACACTGGAGATCCATTCGCCGCCGCTCTTGATCACGTCTTTGGCGCGATCGGTGATCTGCACAAAGCCGTCCGCATCGATGCTGGCGACGTCGCCGGTGCGGAACCAGCCGTCGGCAAACGCCGCGGCGCTGCGCGGATCGTTGTAGTATTCGCGAATCACCCACGGGCCGCGCAACTGCAACTCGCCGACGGTTTGCCCATCCCACGGTACCTCCTGGCCGCGGTCATCGACGGCGCGAATCTCGATTCCGGGTAGCACCGCACCTTGTTTCGCTCGCGCCGCGAGCTGTTCGTCTCGTCCGAGCGCGTCCATGTGCTTGCGCGGTCGCGACACCGTGACCAGCGGCGCGGTCTCGGTAAGTCCCCACGCCTGCACAACGGTAATGCCGCGCTGGTCGTAGGCTTCGAGCAGGCTACGCGGGACTGCCGACCCGCCGCAGGGCACACAGCGCAAACTCGAGAGATCATACGGCTTCTGCTCTAGCACGCCGAGCACGCCCATCCAGATCGTCGGCACCCCGGCCGCAACGGTCACCTGTTCGTCTTGAATCAGGCGCGCGATGTCCTCGGGCGTCGGTTGTGCACCTGGAAACACCTGCGCGGCGCCGACCATAGTTGCGCTGAACGGTAGGTTCCACGCGTTGGCGTGGAACATCGGCACAATCGACAGTACGGTGTCGCGCTCGCTCAGCGCAAAACTGTCGGCCATCGTCTGAGCGATCGACTGCAGATACAGCGCCCGGTGGCTGTAGAGGACGCCCTTCGGATTCCCGGTCGTGCCCGACGTGTAACACATCCCCGCCGCGCTGTTCTCGTCGAGACTGGGAAACGGGAAACTCTCGGGCTCATTCCCGAGGAGTTCCTCGTAGCTGTAAAGGGGTGCGAGCGTGCTTGCGGGAAGCGGCCCATCGCCCATGACGACGAACGCGCGGACCAAGTGCAATTGCTCCGCCAACGGTTCGAGCGTGGCGAGCAGCGAATCGTCGACGAACAGTACCACGTCCTCGGCGTGGTTGATGATGTAACTGATCTGCTCTGCGAACAAACGAATGTTGATGGTGTGCAGCACCGCGCCGTAACTCGGGATCGCTAGGTACAGCTCGAAGTGTCGATGAGTATTCCATGCAAATGTGCCGACGCGATCGCCGGCTTCGACACCCAGTCGCTTCAGCACGTTCGCCACTCGACACACCCGACGCGCCGCGTCCGCGTACGTGTACCGATGCATCCCCGATGATCCGCGGCTGACGATCGTCGCGCGGCCAAACAGCCGCTCCGCACGACCGATGAGCTGGGTCACCGTCAATGGATACTCTTGCATCAGACCACGCACCGAGATCCTCCTCCGTCGGCGCTAGAGTGACCAAAAACCGGGCCGGGATCAAACTTCGTCCGGCGGAGGACCAAGCCGCAACTGCGAACTGAGCGCCCGTACCCGGCTACGGTTTGATCCTCACCAAGATCATGTCTCCAGGTCCCTCCCTCTGTCGCCACATCCGGCGACCCAGGGAGGTTAGGAGGGAGGCGGCGATTTTTCAGCACACCGCGTTGGCACGGAGTTTCCCTCTTAATGTGCGAGCCGTCCGCGCTCCGACCGGAGCCGGAGCCGGCCAATCTGAAGGCACGGGGGAAGCCATGAACGATGTGGCGATCTGGCCTGCACCCCAACTTTGGTCCACTAGACTCTCGGAAAGACATCACGTGGCCTGCACCCCAACTTTGGTCCACTAGACTCTCGGAAAGACAGCCTCGCTGCGGTCCGGTTGATCCTCCTGTCCGGCTCGGAACTGGGCCGGGGTTTGGTTGCCCAAGGTACTGTGGGGCCTGACGGTGTTGTAGTCCTGCTGCCACGCCCGCAGCTTGCTGCGGGCGTCGGTGAGATCGATGAAGTAGTGTTGCGTAAGGCACTCTCGCCTCACGCTCGCGTTGAACGACTCGATGAACGCATTGTCGGTCGGTTTGCCGGGTCGGCTGAAGTCCAAGTGCACGTGCTGGGTGTAGGCCCACTGGTCGAGCGCTTTCGAAGTGAACTCTGTGCCGTTGTCGCACGCGATCGTCGTCGGCAGCCCGCGCTCCCAGCCCAAGCGCGTCAGCACTCGCGCGACATCGTGGCCACGAAACCCGCTCGCAGCTTCCACGGCGAGGCACTCGCGCGTGTACGTATCCACGATCGTCAGGACGCGCAACGCGCGGCCATCCGCCAGCGCATCGTGCATGAAGTCCATACTCCAACACTCGTTCGGCCGCGTCGCGGTCCGGCGCGGCCCGCGTTGCACAGCGCTGCGGCGTCGCCGCGGACGCCGGCGACGTAAGCCCAAGCCTTCTTCCCGATAGAGCCGATACACCCGTTTATGGTTCACAGGCCAGCCCTCCCGACGGAGCAGCACGTGCACGCGCCGATACCCGTAGCTGATGCGGTCCATTGCCAGTTCCCTCATCCTGCGCCGCAAGGCGGTTTGGGGCGGCCGGATCCCGACGTACCGCACGCTCGCCCGCCACACCGCGAGCGCCCGGCAGGCGCGGCGCTGGCTGCACTGGTAGCTCTGCTCGACCCAGGCCACTAGCGCGCGCGCTCGGTCCGGCCTCAGAACTTTTTTCCGAGCGCCTCCCGCAAGATCTGTTTGTCCAGCGTGAGATCCGCGACCACCTGCTTCAGCTTCTTGTTCTCGTCGCGCAGCACGCGGAGCTCGCGCAGCTCCGCCACGCCCAGATCGCCGAACTGCTTCTTCCACCGGTAGAACGTCGGCTCACTGACGTTGAGCTGCCGACACAAGTCGGCCACCGGTCGACCGGCCTCGACTTCCCGCAGCGCCCGAATGATCTGCTCGGCACTGAATCGACTCTTCCTCATGGTCCCTCCCTCGTCTCGTTGAGGGACCGCAGCCTACCGCATTTCGAGAGGTCGGATGGACTCAAACGCAGGGGTCAGACCAGCTGACGCAACGAGTCCCAATGGCTGCTGCCTAGCTATCTGTTGACCTACTTGGGCTGCGCCTACTGCTGCGTGTTCGCCTGCGGAAATCTTGTCAGTTCAACACGCATCGCGTCGCTGCTATCAATCGTGCAGCTTCGCTTCCTTGCCCACGACTACACCCGCGCGGCGTATACCACCGCCTGCACAAACGCTGCAAGAATTTTGCAGCCTATCCGCACCGCAAACGTTCATGGTCGCAGCCCACCACTCGGCACCCGCCAGGATTGAGTCC
>DATKMK010000063.1:0-76992 GCA_035541895.1 Binatia bacterium
ATCGACCCACGTACGGAGTTGCGCTTGGGTACGAGGCCTTTCAAGGTCAGTCTTGTTGAGGGTCGGAATCACGGGAAGCTCCGAAACGGCGTTGCTTGGGGTGCTGAAGACGTCCCGCGCCGGTTTTCCATGCCGGCTAGCGCCGTTGGAAGTTGGGCTTGCGTTTCTGGGTGAAAGCGAGCGGCCCTTCCTTCGCATCTTCGGTACGGAAGATCGGCATGCCGACCTCGAAGTCGAACGCGAGCGCTTCGGCTTCGCTCATACCGTCGGTCTTGTGCAGGGTCTTGAGGATCGCTTCGACGGCGAGCGGACCATTCTCGGCAATCTGCGCGGCGATCTCCTTGGCTTTTCCCAGTGCCTGCCCGTCGGGTACGACGTGGCCGATGAGACCATATTGGAGCGCCTCTGCCGCCGTGATGTGCTTGCCCGTCAGCAGGATTTCAGCCGCAACCGTGTAGGGGATCTGGCGGCGCAAGCGGACCGCCGAGCCGGCGCCAGGGTAAAGCCCCCAGCGGACTTCGGAGACGCCGAAGCGCGCACTCTCACCGGCAATGCGGATGTCGGTGCCTTGCAGAATCTCGGTTCCGCCGGCGATCGCGACTCCTTCCACCGCCGCGATCACGGGTTTCGTCGGTCGGTAGTCGCGCAACAAGGCTTTGAGATAGATCGTCGGATCTTGCCGCACCCGGTTGGTGTACTCGCTCGGCTCCTCGTCGACGTCGCCGCTCATCGCGCGCAGGTCCATGCCGGAACAGAAGTTGCCGCCGGCTCCGGTCAGGATGAAGCAACGCACTTCGCGATCGAGCGAACCTTGGTGCCAGGCTTCGAACATCCGCCCCATCATATCGGGCGACAGCGCGTTCATCCGCTGCGGCCGATTCATGGTGAGGATCATCACGTGGGGTTCGCGTTCAACCAGCAAGTCAGGCATGGCGGTCAACTCCTCGGTCGGGATCTTCAACCGCACACTACAAAACCCGAGCCGAGACGACAATCCAGTCGCGATCCGACGTGGCGTTGCCTGGTTGCGGTAGTTCGACTACAAGTCCGCGCCGCGAGTGCTCCGAATGACATCACCGACCGGTCGGCGTCCACGATTCGATATCCACGCGGTCGTCGCCACGCTGCGGCGCGAGTACCTAAAGTGGAATGCGCCGGTGGTGACCTTCATCGCCATGCAATCGCGCGACCCGTTTCGCGTGTTGATGTCGTGCTTGCTCAGCTTGCGCACCAAGGACGAAACCACGGGCCCAGCCTCGCAGCGGTTGTTCGGGTTGGCGGATACGCCGCAGGCGATGCTCAAGCTGACGACGCGGCAAATCGAGAAGGCGATCTATCCGGTCGGCTTCTATCGCACCAAGGCCAAGACGATCCGCGCGCTGTGCCGTCGGTTGGTCGATGAGTTCGCCGGTCGCGTCCCCGCTGATCTCGACACCCTGCTGACGTTCAACGGCGTCGGGCGCAAGACCGCCAACCTGGTGTTGATCCAAGGTTTTGGAAAACCCGGCATGTGCGTCGACACCCATGTGCATCGCATCTCCAATCGCTGGAACTACGTGCACACGAAGAATCCACACGACACCGAGATGGCACTCCGGCGCAAACTCCCGGCCGAATACTGGCTCGACTACAACGACCTCTTGGTGGCGTTCGGACAGACCATCTGCAAGCCGACGTCACCATTGTGCAGCCGGTGTCCGATTGAAACTCGTTGCCCCAAGCGCGGGGTGACGCGATCGCGGTAACGATTTCCGTTGACAAGCCGAGCAGCACGGGACTAGCAGAGAAGCACGGACAGTCGGCACCCGAAGCGCGGAGGGCGCACATGGCTCGCTACGACACGGTGATTCGAGGCGGAATGGTGGTCGACGGCACGCGCATGCCGCGGCGACGCTGCGATGTGGCAATCGTCGACGGACGGATCGCCAAGCTCGGGCACATCAAAGTATCCGAGGCGGCGCGCGTGCTCGACGCGGATGGTCTCATCGTCGCGCCCGGCTTCGTCGATTTGCATACCCACTACGACGCACAGGTATTCTGGGACCCCTACTGCACGCTATCCGGCTGGCACGGCGTGACCTCGGTGGTGATCGGCAACTGCGGCTTCGGCTTCGCTCCGGTGCGGCCGGCTGATCGCGACCGCGCGATGCGGTCGATGACCCGCGTCGAAGCGATTCCGTACAACGCGATGAAAGCCGGATTGCCGTGGGACTGGACGACCTATCCGGAGTTTCTCGACCGGCTCGATCGGTTGCCGAAGTCGGTCAACCTGCGGCCGTTCATGCCGGTCAATCCGCTGCTTGTGTGGGTGCTCGGCGTCGAGCGCGCCAAAGCCGGCGTGATGCCGACCGAGGCCGAACATCGGGAGATCCGACGCTTGCTCCACGAGGCGATGGACCACGGCGCCGGCGGGTGGTCGGCGCAGCGCCTCGAACCGGGCAGCGGCGTCGAGGTGCAGCGCGACTTCGACGGCTCGCCGATGGTCAGCGATGTGATGCGCGACGAGACCTGCCTGCAGCTTGCTGAGGTGCTGGCCGAGCGTAACGAGGGCTTCATCCAGATCACATTGGCCAAGAGCGACGGCACGACACTCGATCACATCGCCAAGCTGGCGCGCGTCAGCGGCCGGCCGATTCTGTGGAACGTCGTCCTGGCGTTCGACAACGCGCCGCACGTGCACAAGGGACAGCTCGCCTGGCTGCGCGAGGTGCACGAGCGCGGGTTGCCCGTGTATGGGCAGGGGGTCACCACCGACGCCGGGTTCACGTTCTCGTTCGATGAATGGAACCTGTTCGACGAGGTGGAATGTTGGCGTGAAGCGACCACCGGAACGGTGGCGGAGCGACTGCAAAAGTTGTCTGATCCGACGCGGCGCGCCGCGCTGCGCGCAAATCGGCCGTGGATCAGCCTCAGCGCGATCGAGAAGGTCGTCGTCGCGGAGACCTTCTGCGACGCGACCAAGCCCTACGTCAACGAGACCATCGGCGATCTCGCCCAACAGCTCGGCAAGGATCCGGTCGACGTGATGCTCGACATCGCCTGCGCGGACGGGTTGCGCGCGACGTTCTTTTCCTTGCCGGCCAACACTACGCTCGACGGCTTCCGCGATCTCATGCTCGACCCGTTCATCATCCCCGGTGTCTCCGACGGCGGTGCCCACACTCGTTTCCTCACTGCGGGTCGCTATCCGACCGAGACCATCATTCGCGCGACGCGTGACAATGATATCCTGTCGCTCGAAGACGTGCACTGGAAGCTGTCGACGTTGCCGGCGTATTGCGCCGGCTTCACCGATCGCGGCACGCTCGAAGAGGGCAAGGCGGCGGACATCGTGGTGTACGATTTCAAGCGCCTGGCGATGACGCCGGTGGAGAAGGTCCATGACTTTCCCGCCAACGAGTGGCGCCGAGTCCAGCATGGCGTCGGCTATCGCTACGTGCTGGTCAACGGTGAAGTCACGATCGAGAACGATCGAGCGACCGGTGTGGCCGCGGGACGCCTGCTGCGGCAGCGTCGGTGATTCCCGTCGCGCTCCATTCTCACGCGCCGGAATTTCCTCGGAATTTTGAAGCATTTGGTTGGCTCCTGCGTACCGGGGTTGCGTGGCTGGCCGATTGCTCAGCGAACAGGTGAGAGGGAATCGAAGCGACGTGGCGCGAGGACGGCGAGACCGAGAAGGCAGAACGATCGCAGCAATGATCGCGATCTTTTGCCGCGATCATCATGGTGGGCGCGTGCTCTGTGCCGATTGTGCGTCGCTGCTCGCCTATGCTGAGCAACGACTGCAAAAGTGTCCGTTCGGGGAGGACAAGCCGACCTGCGTCAAGTGCCCGGTCCATTGCTACAAGCCGGCGTGTCGCGAGCAGGTAAAGGTGGTCATGCGCTACGCTGGACCCCGCCTGTTGTTCCGCCGGCCGATCCTCGCCGTCCGTCATCTGCTCGATGAGCGCAAGCCGGTACCCGATCAACCGCGGTTCAAGCGACGCGTTTCGACCGATTCCGGATAAGCTTTCGCGGCCGTCCGCATCGCGTGCGAGTCTGCCCCTCCAATGAGCACGCTCGCGCAAATTCGCCTGTTGAATGAGCAACCTCGAATAGCCGGCATCTTCATAGCCAACGAGGCGAGGACTCACCTGGTGGCGTACGCGTTGCTGAGGCATTTGCGCAGGAGGGGCAACATGCACCAGGAAGCACGCGATCGGATGGAGGACCGACGAGACCGGTTTTGGTATCGAACCTTTTGGGCCTCACTCGCGGTCTGTGAAGTGCTGGGACTGATCCTGATCCGAAGCTACTGATCGCCAGGTGAGTCGATGCCGGTGCCGCGCGCGCAACGGCTGGTGGCCCTGGACGTCTTTCGCGGCATGACCGTCGCCGCGATGATTTTGGTCAACAACCCGGGCGAGTATGCCGCGGTCTACCGTCCGCTACAGCATGCCGAGTGGAACGGCTGCACGCCCACCGATCTGATTTTTCCCTTCTTTCTCTTCATCACCGGCGTCGCGATTCCGTTCTCGCTGGCCTCGACGAGCGAGAGCGGTTGGAGACTGCGAGGCCGCATTACGCGACGGGCGCTCGTCGTTTTTGCGCTCGGGATCTTCCTCAACGGCTTTCCAGCATTTACCTGGTCGACGCTGCGGATTCCCGGCGTCTTGCAGCGGATCGCACTATGTTACGGCTGTGCCTCGCTGGTCGTCCTCGAACTGAGCATCCCAGCGCAGGCTCTAACTGCCCTGTTCTTCGTGGCGGGGTACTGGTTCGCGATGACGTGGGTGCCTTCAGCGGCAAGTCCCGACGCGAATCCTGCCGCGAGGCTCGACAACTATCTGATGCACGGTCATCTCTTGCATGACGCCTGGGATCCCGAAGGCGTGCTCAGTACGTTGCCCGCCATCGCCACCACGCTGTGCGGCGCGCTAACCGGTCATTGGCTGCGCACATCCCATCCGATCGCGGAGCGGATTCGTTTGCTCTGGATCTGGGGCGCGCTCGGTCTCTGTGCCGGGCTCATGGTCGACGACCGCTGGTGGCCGATGAACAAGAGCTTGTGGACCGGTTCCTTCGTGTTGTTCACGACCGGGGCGGCACTGCTGATGCTCGGGTTGTGTCTCTGGGTGTGCGAGTTCCCAGGCGGCACGGCGTGGACCAAGCCGTTCGCGGCGTTTGGCAGCAATCCGATCGTCGCCTACGTGTTGTCGGTGCTGGTGGCCAAGCTCTTGTACCTCTGGCGCATTCCACGTGCCGACGGATCACTCACCGCCGCCAGTCACTACGTGTTCGAACGGATATTTCTGCCGATTGCAACGCCCTTCGACGCGTCGCTGCTGTACGCGGTCGGCTATACGCTCCTCTGGCTCCTGGTTTCGAGCTTCCTCTACCGGCGGCACGTGCTGATTCGAATCTGAAGCGAATGCCCTGCTTGTAGGCACCTGACTATCCGGTCATCAGCGACCGCCCCGCCGGGTCCTCCTGCCGCTGCTCGCCAGCGGTGAGGTCCGGCGAGGCACGCCCTGTGCAGGTCTTGCACTCGCCGCATCGCACAAAGGGGGATGCCGGATGCTGTTCGATCGATACGACACCGGGAATTTTTTTGACGAGTCGCTGCTCGCTGACGGCCGGCCGCGGCCGGAGGCTGCGGTGCTGGTGGAAAAGCTGCGGTCATTTTCGCCTGCGGAGTTGCGGCGGCGCCAGCACACCGCCGAGCGCTTGCTCTTGCAAATGGGCATCACGTTCAACGTTTACGGCGATACGGCGGGCACCGAACGGATCTTCCCGTTCGACATCGTTCCACGCGTCGTCGCGGCCACCGAATGGGCGATCATCGAGCGCGGACTCAAGCAGCGCGTCCACGCGCTCAACGCGTTCATCGACGACATCTATCACGAGCAGCGGATCATCAAGGACGGCGTTGTGCCGGCGGAGATCGTGCGCTCGGCGAAATCGTTCCGTCAACCGTGCGTGAATCTCCACCCGCCGCGCGGCATTTGGTGCCACATCACCGGCACCGACTTGGTACGCGATCGCGACGGTCAGATTTACGTTCTCGAAGACAACCTGCGCTGTCCGTCGGGGGTCTCGTACGTGCTGGAAAATCGGCACGTGATGAAGCGCACGTTTCCCGAAGTGTTCGAGGCCTCGCACGTGCTGCCGGTCGACGACTACGCGAGCCGCTTGCTCGACATGCTGCAGTACGTGGCGCCGCCGGCCGGGAGTTCGCCGACGGTGGCCGTGCTGACGCCGGGCATCTACAACTCGGCGTACTTCGAGCACTCGTTCTTGGCGCAGCAGATGGGCGTGGAGTTGATCGAAGGCCGCGATCTCATGGTCGCCGACGGGTGGGTGTGCGCGCGCACCACGCGCGGCTTGCAGCGCGTCGACGTGATCTATCGCCGCATCGACGATGATTCGCTCGATCCGCTCGCGTTCAAACCCGACTCGGTGCTCGGCGTTCCGGGGATCATGGACGTGTACCGCGCCGGCCGCGTGGCGCTGGTCAACGCGCCCGGCACCGGCATCGCCGACGACAAGGTAATCTATGCCTACGTCCCCAAAATCGTGCGGTACTACGAAGGTGAGGAGCCGATTCTCGCGAACGTGCCGACCTATGTGTGTTGGGACGTCCGCGATCGGCAGTATGTGCTCGAACACCTCGATCAGGTGGTGGTCAAGGCCGCAAACGAATCGGGCGGCTATGGGATGCTGGTCGGGCCGCACTCGACCGCGGCCGAGCGCGAGGAATTCGCGCGGCGGATCAACGCGCATCCGCGGAACTACATCGCGCAGCCGACGCTCGGACTCTCGCGTGCGCCCGTGCTGATCGACGATCACTGCGAAGGGCGTCACGTCGATCTGCGGCCCTATGTCCTCTACGGCCGCGACATTTACGTCCTGCCCGGCGGCCTGACGCGCGTGGCGCTCAAGAAAGGCTCGCTGGTGGTGAACTCGTCGCAGGGCGGCGGCAGCAAAGATACCTGGGTCGTCGCGGCGCCGACGCGCGCCTGCGCCGATCAACCCGCGCGGAGCGCCAAATCCACCGCCGCATCTGTCGCATGCTGAGCCGCGTTGCCGATTCCATTTACTGGATGAGCCGCTACATCGAGCGCGCCGAAAACGTTGCGCGCTGCGTGGAGGTCAACGTCCATCTCACGCTCGACCTCGCGGCAGCCGCCACCGCGGAGCAGTGGGAGGCCTTGGTCACGACCTCGGGCGACCGAGCGCTGTTCGCCGAACGGTTCGCCGTGCCGTCGCGGACCAACGTCATCAAGTTTCTCGCCTTTGACGTGGAGAATCCGAACTCGATCCTCTCCTGTCTAACGGCGGCCCGCGAAAACGCACGCTTGATCCGGGAAGTCATCACCAGCGAGATGTGGGAACAGCTCAACATGTTCTACCTGCTCGTGCGCGATGCCGCGCGTGACGCCAGCGTGCTGGAGGCGCCGCAGGATTTTCTGACCCACGTCCGCATGGCCAGCCATCTGTTCACCGGCGTCACCGACGCCACCATGTCGCACGGCGAGGCGTGGCGCTTCTGCCGCCTCGGCCGCAAACTCGAGCGCGCGGACAAGACGACGCGCATCCTCGATGTGAAATACTTCTTGCTGTTGCCGACGGTCGAGGAAGTTGGAACGCCCGCCGACGATGTGCAGTGGATCGCCGTGCTGCGCTCCGCCAGCGCGCTCGAAATGTACCGCAAGCGCTACGGGCGCGTGGCGCCCGATCGCGTCGTCGACTTCCTGCTGCTCGACCGCGAGTTCCCGCGCGCGGTCCACTATTGCCTGATCGCCGCCGACGAATCGTTGCACGCGATCTCGGGCACGCCGATCGGAACGTTCAGCAACGCGGCCGAGCAGCGTCTCGGTCAGTTGCGGTCGGAGTTGGCGTTCACCGATGTCGCCGACATCGTCGCCGCCGGCTTGCACGAATTTCTCGACGGATTGCAGCTCCGCCTGAATCGGGTCGGCGACGCGATTCACGAAACCTTCTTCGTGCGATCGATGGAAGCCGATCACGTCGGACCCCGTTTCGCGCTGTGGAGTGCGGCGCAATGACGTTTTGTCTCGGCATCAAAGTCGACGACGGCCTGGTGAGCATCGCCGACACGTTGATCACCACCGGCAGCGAATGCAGCACGGCGGCGAAGATCTTCACCTACCAGCACGAGCGCCAGTGCCTGTTCATCATGACCTCGGGCCTGCGCTCGGTGCGCGACAAGGCGCTGACCTACTTCGAAGAGGTGCTCGACGAAAGCGGCCCGACCTTCGATCGCCTCTTCAAGGCGCTCAATGAGTTCGGCGCGCAAGTTCGGCGTGTCGCCGAGGAAGACAAGGAGGCGCTGGCGGCGAGCGGCTTGGTGTTCAACATCCACGCCCTGGTCGGCGGTCAATTCGAGCGCGACCGCGAGCACAAGCTCTATCTGTTGTATCCGCAAGCCAACTGGGTGGAGATCGGCCAGGGGACGCCGTCGCAAATCATCGGCGCCGCCGGCTACGGCAAGCCGGTGCTCGACCGCACCTTGAAGTATCAAGATCCGATGTCGTTCGCGTTGAAGGTCGGGTGCCTGGCCTTCGATTCGACTCGCATCAGCGCCGCCGACGTCGACTTCCCGATCGACGTGGTGCTCTACGAGCGCAACTCGTTCCAACTCGTGCAGCAGCGCTACGAGAAGCAGGACCTCGCCGAAATCTCCAATTGGTGGCAGGAACGCCTGCGCAAGTCGGTCAACGAGCTGCGGTCGGATTGGGCCGAGCCGCTGCTATCGCGACTTCCGTCGCGGCAGGCGGTGGCCGACGAGAGCTGACGGATCCTTTTCGCCCACTCACTCGGCGCCGGCCGTCAGTCGCTGCAGGCGCTCGGTCGCTTCGAGGTATTCTTCCACCAGCGAGCGAATGACTTCTCTGACCGGGCGGATGCTGTTCATTTGACCGACGATCTGACCGACCGGGTTGAACAGCACCTTCTTCGCCTTGTCGGCGTAACGATGGCCGCGGGCCACGGCGTCGGAGGTCACCATGAACTGGAGCGGCATGCCGAGCGGGCCGGGCGAGTCGGGGCCTTCCCAGGCTTCGGTCCAATCGTTGCGCAGCATGCGGCAGGGCTTGCCGGTGAACGAGCGCGAGCGGACGGTGTCGCGGCTGGTGGCGTCGAGCAACTGTTGCATCTGCGCCGGCGGTGCGTCGGCTTCTTGCACCGTGAGCCAGAGCGAGCCGGTCCACACGCCTTGTGCACCCATCGCCAGCGCTGCGGCGATCTGGCGGCCGGTGCCGATGCCGCCGGCGGCGAGTACCGGCGTTGGCGCAACCGCATCGATGACTTCCGGCCACAGCACGACGCTGCCGATTTCTCCGGTGTGACCGCCGCCCTCGTAGCCCTGCGCGATGATGATGTCGATGCCGGCGGCCTTGTGCGAGCGCGCGTGTTTCGGCGAGCCGCAGAGCGCCGCCACCAGCCGTCCCGATCGGTGGATTTCGTCGATGATGTCGGTGGGCGGCGTGCCCAGCGCGTTGGCGATGAGTTTCACCTTGGGATGCTTGAGCGCAACTTCGACCTGCGGCGTGGCGGTCGCGGCGGTCCAACCCAGCAGTTGCCCGACCGGCCGCTCGCCCTCGGGAAGTTTTGGAACGCCGTGATCCGCGAGGACCTTGTCGGCGAAGGCGCGATGCTGTGGCGGAACGGAGGCCAGCAGTTGCTCTTCCAATTTCTTCGGATCGATCTCGCCCATGCCTTCGTACTTGCCGGGAATCACGATGTCGACGCCGTACGGCCGGTCGCCGATATGTTCGTCGATCCACTTCAATTCGATTTCGAGCTGATCCGGAGGAAATCCGACCGCGCCGAGGACGCCGAAGCCGCCGGCCTTGCCGACGGCCGCGACCACGTCGCGGCAATGCGTGAAGGCGAAGATGGGGAATTCGATGCCCAGTCGATCACAGAGTTCGGTATGCATGGAGGGCTCCTTACAAAGTCAGGCTTCAACCGGTCCGGGTCGGAAGCGGACGCGCATTTCCTTGACGCCGTTGATAAACGTCGACCGTAGGCGTCGCGGCGGTTCGGTCAACTCGACGTCGTGCAAACGGGTGACGATGCCGCGGAAGATTTCGTTCAGCTCCATGCGCGCGAGATTGGCGCCCAGGCAGAAGTGCTCGCCGATGCCGAAGGCCAGGTGATCGTTGGGATGGCGCCGGATGTTGAAGGTGTCGGGGTTCTCGAACACCTCTTCGTCGCGATTCGCGGACGGGTACCACATCGTCAGTTTGTCGTCGGGTTTGAGCCGCTGGCCGCGCAACTCGGTTTCGGCGGTGAGCGTGCGGCGGAAGTTATGCACCGCCGGTGCGTAGCGCAGGATCTCCTCGATCGCCGAGGGCAAGAGTGACAAGTCACTGCGCAGATCGCGCAGCTCGGCGGGATTCTCGATCAACGCGAGCATGCCGTTGGAGGTCACCGTACGAGTGGTTTCGTTGCCGGCGATGATGAGCAGCAGGAAGAAGAAGTTGAAGTCGTTGTCGCTGAGCCGTTGGCCGTCGAGTTCGGCGTTGACCAGCGCAGTGGCGAGGTCATCGCCGGGATGCGTGCGGGCCTTCTCGAGCAAGTGGCCGGCGTACATGAACATCTCGGCCGCGGCGGCTTGGCCATCCGTCATCGGCGCCGGCTTGCCGTCGGGTTGCAGGTCGGGATCGTCGAAACCGACCATGCGATTGCCGATGGCGTAGACGCTGCGGCGATCGGCGTCGGGGACGCCCATCATTTCGCAAATGACTTCGAGCGGCAGCAGGGCGGCGACGTCTTCGACGAAATCGCACTCGCCGCGCTCGATCACGCCGTTGATGATCCGCGTGACCATGTCGCGAATGCGCCCGTGCAGATTGTTGATCATCCGCGCCGAGAAGGCCTTGTTGACCAGCCCGCGATACTGCCGGTGGCGCGGCGGGTCCATGTTGAGCATGATCGATTGGATGAACGGCAAATCGTGCGGCAGCGGATCCCGCATGATCGCGCCCTGCCGTTCCGACGAGTAGAGCGCCGGGTTTTTCGACACGTCGCGCAAGTCGGCGTACTTGGTGACCACCCAGAAGCCGCCGCGGTCGGCCGGCTCCGGGTGCCAATAGACCGGAGCTTCTTTGCGCAGCAGGCGAAACATCTCGTGCGGTGTGCCGCGTTGGAAGATGTCGGGGTCAGTGAGATTCACGTCGCTCAGTCGCATGGGCGCCTCGACTCCACGTATGCTGTGGTCACAGAGTTCCGAACGAACGTTTGTTTATCAACTTGGCCCACGCGTCGTCAACCAAATTTGTGAGGGTCGGTAAGCCGCGTTTGCTTATGTGCGTTCGCCGAATGCCTGCTGCCACAAAGATTCGAAGTAGCGATCGGCGAAGGGAGTGAAATTGGCGCCCTCGACAGGGGTGGACGCGAATTCGCCGAAGACGCAGCCGCGATCAGTGGCGTAGCAGTCCACCCGAACATAGGTCTCGTAGGCTGCGCCGAGCCGGCGGGCGCACGTGAGGATGTCGTCGAAGCAGGCCGGCGGGGCGCGCAGATCGTCTTCCTCCAGCATGGTGTTCATCCGGTCGGGGAATGGCCTCCACGATGGCTCGTAAAAGCGGTGCGTGGCGGGTTTCCGGCCCGCCGGCCGGTGGACGACTTGGATCGCACCCACGGTTTCGCCGAACATGTGCAGCTTGTATTCGGTCGGCAATTCATAGGCGCCGGCCTCAGTGCGCACGAACTCCTCGACCAGCAGCGGAAAGCGCGAGAACCGCCCCAGCCGAGCGATGAGCCGCTGCGCCAGTGCGCGCCGCGTGTAGTGCGTGGCCGTCAACAGGTTCAGGTCGCCGGCCATGACAAAGACGTTCCTGCGTGCCGCTCCCCAGATCGGGCGGACGACGAAGTGTTCGGGGAACGACTCAATCGGCACCGCCCCGATGTGTCGCCCGGACCAATACAGCTCCGGGACTTGGCAGCCGTGCCGCAGCGCAAACTCGCGCGCGTTCCACTTGTTGCTCAGGGTGCGTTGCCACAACGAGCAGCAGCGCCAGCGAGTCTCGGGATCGTTGCGATCCCGCAGCGTGTGATTCTCCTTCAACGTATGTAGCAAGTGCCGGTAGGTGGATGGTCGCTGCCACTTGTTCGGCTTGCCCCACCATATCAACCCCCGACGGCGCAATCGCTCGGAGAACATGTCACGTGTGGTGCGACGAGAAGTGATCCGCGGTCGTTTGCACCGGCTTGCGGACGGGCGCATGATGCCGCGCGTGATTCGGCGCCTCGGCCTGACCCTTCCGCTGTTCGTGTGCGTCTTGATGATGCCGGTTGGTCCGGGATGTTCGGACTGTGACCTGCAGATCGACACGGCGATGCTCGCCGACGGGACCGTCGGCGCCTCGTATAGCCAAGGGCTGCACTCCGATTGCGGGGGCGACTTCTGGTTTCTTCAAGAGGGCAACCTGCCGCCAGGGATCGGGCTGTTGGAGCGCGGCGAGCTGCGCGGAACGCCGTCGACTCCCGGCGTGTTTCACTTTACTGTCGGTGTCGTCGATGAAGACAGCCACGAGACCGCGTTCAAGGGATTCGCTTTGACGGTCAAACCCGGTCCGCCGGCTACCGCATCGCCGTCTGCTTCATGATCTGGCCGTCGCGCATGACCAGGACGACCTTGTTGGCATCCTGGAGCACGCCGATGTCGTCGAGCGGTTGACCGTCGACGACGATCACATCCGCCAACTTGCCGGGCTCGATGGTGCCGAGTTGATCGGCCATCCCGAACAGCTCGGCGTTGGCGCGCGTGGCCGAGAGGATCGCGTCGTGGGCACCGAGCACCGACGCCTTGAGCCGCAGCTCCATCGACTTGAAGGGCTGCATGCTCGACAGCACATCGGAGCCCGAACAGATTGTCAGCCCGGCGGCGCGCGCGACCTTGAGCGATTCGAGTCCGCCGGCCTTGGCCTTGTTGATCTTGTCGATCATCTTGCGCGGGATCCCCTGCGACTCGCCGTACGCGCTGATGACTTCGTACGTGGTCAGCGTCGGAACGAAATAGGCGCCCGCCTCTCGCATGGACGCGGCAGACTCCTCGTCGAGAAAGTTGCCGTGCTCGATGCTGCGGACGCCGGCTTCGACCGCATTCATGATACCGCGCGGCGTGTAGACGTGCGCCAGCGCGATCTTCTCCACCGCGCGTGCCTCGTAGCAGGCCGCGGCCATCTCTTCGACGGTGAATTGGGTGTGCTCGATCTCGTCGGTGGGCGACATGCATCCCCCGCCGGCCATGATCTTGATCCCGTGTGCGCCGGTCCGCAACATCTCACGCGCGGCGCGCCGCATCTCGTCGGGAGAATCGCAGATGCGCGGCGTGGCGGTCAGCCCGTAGATCCCCTCGATCGGGGCGTGATTGCTGTGCGGCTCGCGCCAATCGCCGTGACCACCGGTCTGCGACAGACACGACCCGACGAATAGAATACGCGGGCCGCGCACCAAGCCGCGTTCGGTCGCCTGCGCAAAGCCCCAATCGAGTCCGAACGCATCGCGCACGGTCGTGAATCCGGCCGCGAGCGTTTGCTCCAACACGTCCTTGATGCGCAAGGCCGCGGTGGCGGGCGAATCGCGCCGAGCTTTCCCGGGATCGGTTTCGATGATGGCCGCGTGGACGTGCGCGTCGGTTAACCCGGGCATCAACGTGCGCCCGCCGCAATCGATGCGAACGGCGCCGCTTGGTAGCACCGGCTCGCTGCCTCGGACCACCTTTGCAATGTGCCCGCCGTCGACGATCACCGTCGAGCGCGGCGCTAGCTCCGCACCGGTGCAGTCGAGCAGCGTACAATTGCGAAAGACCGTCGTCGTCATGAGGGTTCCGCACCGCTACGATTGCAATCGCGGCAGGACCTTGCGCTCGAACAACCGCAAACTCTCCCAACCCAATTCGGGCGGGATGCCTCCCATCAACGGGTGCAACAGGACGCGACCGCACTCCTTGGCTAAGGCGACGCATTCGTCGGGCGTGACCACGCGGTACACGCCGCTGGTCCGAACGTCGTCGATCGATTGCGCCGCCACATGCACCTGCGACCGCTGCCCCGGCGTTTGCCACGCCGCGTAGGTTTGCGCGTCGTACAGCGCGTGCGGCCCGATGCGTGCCCAGTCGCGCGCGGGATCTTCGCTGACGTGCACGAAGCCCGGACCGCCCGGCATCGCGATAAAGCCGCCATGGAAACCGACGCGGGCGCACTCCTCGTTGTAGATCGCGGCCAGAGCCGGATCGCCGATGGCGGGCGAGAAGCCGCAGTGCAAACGAGCGGCGCGGCGCGCCGCCTTCTCGGTCGAGCCGCCGATCAGAATCATCGGTGGGGTGTCGGGCTTTGGCGTTACGCGGATGGTGCGCCCGCGCCACTCGAACGGCTCGCCGGTCCACGCCTGGCGCATGACCCCGATCGCTTCTTCGAGCAGTCGCCAGCGCTGCGTCCGATCGACCCCCGCCATCGCAAATTCTTCGTGCCGATATCCGAGTCCGGCGACGAAGCTGAGGCGGCCGTCGCTCACCAGCGAGACCGTCGCGAGCTGTTCGGCCAGCCGCACGGGATCGTGCAGCGGCACCAGCACCGCGGCAATGCTGATGGGCAAGCGCGTTGTTCTCCCGGCGATCGCGGCCGCCAGCGTGATCGGTGCGGGCGAAAAACCGTCATCGACTCCGTGGTGCTCGGACAGCGCCACGAAGTGCAGTCCGAGCTGATCCGCCCACGCGCATTGATCCAAGCACGCATGATAGGCCGCGGCATGCGTGTTTGGACTGAACGACGGAACGCGCAAGTCGTAACGTAGGCCGATCATGATCATGGTTGTCTCCTTCTTCGCGTCGCGAAACGGGGCCGGTTGTACGGCGCGGCGTTGCGTACGTCAACGCCGCAGTCGCGGTGGTTCCACCGCTTTGTGTGCGTTCCGGAGAAGAACCGGGCGCGGTCTACAACTCAGATTCGCGAGCGGTCGCGAGTGACGTGCGTCGCGGCTTGCGGGCTTCGCCCTGCACCCCCAGAGGGAAGGCTCAAACGCCGCCTTCTCTCGGACTCCCTTCGGCTTCCGCTGCGCTCGGCTATGGGCCGCTGCGTCCCGAGTCGGGCTCACGCGATCGCCGCGCGCCAACAACATCGGGCTGCGCTGCCAATGACCGGCGGCGAATCGCATCCGACGGCCTCTGGGCTCTGTGAATTGAGGAGCCGCACGTTCCTCCCTTCGGAAGCCGGCCACACCCAGCCGCCCGGATTCCCCCCGCACCGGTTTCTGATGTAGAGGCGGGTTCACGGAGGTGGAAGATGAACGAACGGTTGCAGTCGCAGATGATCGCACACGGTGCGCTGGTGTTTCTGGCCGGGTTGCTCGCCGGCTTTCCGTTCGCGTTTCTTTTGCTCGGCAAGATCGTCCTGTGGCCGATCCCGGGGGCGATCGCCGTCGCGATGCCCGGCGATGTGCGCGGCTGGCGGATGGCGCATCTGGAAGGGATCTTGAACGGCCTCACCCTGATCGGTGTCGCCGCGGTCGGCGCGCGCCTCAGGTTGAGCGAGCGCGCGCAGCAAACCGTGGCGTGGGCCCTGATCGTCACCGCGTGGGGCAACATGATCGCGTCGATTGTCGGTCCGCTGTTCGGCGGTCGCGGTCTGGCGTTCGGCGAAGGTATCGCCAATAACCTCATGTATCTGCTGTTCGTCGCCGCGATCGTCGCCGTCGTAGTCGCGATGTGTCTGGTGTTTGCCGGTGCGCGCCGGAGTGCGCTGTCCGACTCAGAACCGGCACGCCAATGAGGAATGCCCTATGCCCAACACGCTCACTCGATTGGCTGCCCTGATTGCGTGCGCCGCGCTCGCTTCGTGCGGCAAGCAGCAGGGCATGACGAGTCAGGACTTCGGGCCCGATGCGGATGCCGACGGTCACACGGCGGCGACCCAGTTCACCGCGAGCCACAACACCGCGGTCGGTGCGGAGTTGTCGCTCGCCGATCCGGCGGAGTTCGACGACGCCAAGCGTGGGTTTATCGCCACCGACGACCCGCTGGTGGTCAAGAATGACGCGGGCGCGGTGATCTGGGATCGCCCCGGCTATGACTTCATCAAAGGCGATGCGCCGCCCAGCGTGAATCCCAGCCTGTGGCGCCAGGCACAGCTCAACAACTTCAACGGCCTCTTCAAAGTCACCGATCGCATCTTTCAAGTTCGGGGCTATGACATCTCGAACATGAGCGTCATCGAGGGCGATACCGGACGGATCCTCGTTGATCCGCTTACCACCGTGTTCACCTCGACCAAGGCGCTGGCGCTGGTCAATCGCACATTGGGCGAACGGCCGCTGGTTGCGATCATTCTCACCCACAGTCACATCGACCATTTCGGCGGCATCAAAGGTGTGGTGAGCGCCGCCGACGTGCGCAGCGGCAAAGTGCGCGTCGTTGCGCCGCTCCGATTCACGGAGGAAGCCGTCAGTGAGAACGTGATTGCCGGCGTCGTGATGGGCCGGCGCGCTCAATACATGTACGGCCTGCCGCTGGATCGCAGCGAGCGCGGCCACGTCGATACCGGTTTGGGCAAGGGGCCGGCGGTCGGCAACATCTCCATCCTCGCACCCACCGACAGCGTCGACCATACCGGTCAAACGATGCGGATCGACGGCGTCGACTTCGTCTTTCAGTACGTGCCGCACTCCGAGGCGCCGGCGGAGCTGACGTTTCATCTCCCGCAATTCAAAGCCTTCTGTGGCGCCGAGATCGTCTCCCAGAACATGCACAACCTGTACACGCTGCGCGGCGCCAAGGTGCGCGACGCGCTGTTGTGGAGCGGCTACATCGACGAAGCGATCGACCGGTTCGGCGCCGACACCGCCGTCGTATTCAACAGCCACCACTGGCCGGTGTGGGGCGAAGCGCGCGTGATCGAATACCTGAAGCAGCAGCGCGACACATATCGCTACCTTCACGATCAGACGCTGCGCCTCGCCTCGCAAGGGCTTACCCCCAGCGAGATCGCCGACGCCCTGGTGCTGCCCGAGAGTTTGCGCCGATCGTTTCCGAGTCGCGGCTACTACGGCACCGCGAAACACAATGCCCGCGCCGTCTATCAGTTTTACTTCGGTTGGTACGACGGCAATCCTGCCAATCTCGACTCGCTGCCGCCGGAAGAGGAGGGTAAGCGCTACGTCGATGCGATCGGCGGTGTCGCAGCCGTGGTCGCCAAGGCGCAAGCGGCGTACGATCAGGGCGACTATCGGTGGGCCGCCACTCTGCTCAAACACGTCGTCTTTGCCGATCCGGACAACGACACGGCAAAAGGGTTGCTCGCGCGCACGTACGACCAACTCGGCTATCAGGCCGAATCGGGTCCGTGGCGCGATGAGTATTTGACCGGCGCGCAGGAACTCCGGCACGGCGTCAAGCCGGTGGGCCCGATCACCGTGGCGGCGGACATTCTGAACAACATTCCGCTCGACCAGTTCTTCACCGCCATGGCGACGCGCCTGAACGGGCCGAAGGCCGACGGCAAGCAGATGACGATCAATTTCGTATTCAAGGACGAAGACAAGACGATCGTCGTGCGCGTCGAGAACGCCGTCCTGCATCACAAAGACGCGCCTGCGGATCCCAACGCGGACGCCACCGTCACGGTAACGCGCGCCTTCTGGCTGAAGCTGATCACCAAGCAGGTGTCGATCAAGGACCTGGTATTCTCAGACGAGTATCAGGTACAAGGCAGTCGAACCACGTTGCTGTCGTTCTTCTCGTTGCTCGACGATCCGAATCCGAACTTCGCGATCGTCACGCCGTAGCCGGTGAAGCGAAGGGAATCCCGCGATGTTTTGCCAACGGATACAGCGGCGACTCCAACTTTGGTGGGGAGAGTCGCCGAGCGTTGCGGCGCGCCTCGCCGAAGGGCCGCGTGTCCAGCGCATTTGCCCCGACACGCCCGGCAAGGGAAGGCTCTTCACTCGCTTCGCCGACGAGGTCTTCGAGCAACTATGGCGCGAGACGTTTCCCGACTCGATTTGATAAGGAGAGCCGATGAGTATCCCCGACGAGGTTGCGCGGGTGCAGAATGAGTGGTTGCGTCGCGGCCACTTCACTACGCTGGCGGAAGGGCACCGCATCTTCGTGATGCAGGAAGGAAACGGGCCGGATCTGGTGCTGGTGCACGGCTTTCCCTCGACGAGTCATGATTTCGCTGCCGCGCTGCCCATGCTCACCTCGCGGTTCCGCGTGACGACGTGGGATCAGTTGGGCTTCGGATTCTCCGACAAGCCGGTCGATGAGCAGGTGTCCTACTCGTTGCTCGATCAGGGTCGACGAGCCGGTGAGATCGCCCGCGCACTGGGTATCACGCACGCCCGCGTGATCGGGCACGACATGGGGTTGACCGTCGCGGTCGAGATGCTGTGCCGGCACCACGAGCATTCGCTCGGATTCACGATCGATGCGTTGGGTTTGTGCAACGGCAGCCACTTGGTCGAACTGGCGCACCTCACGCCGGTGCAAGAAGCGCTGATGACCGACGAGGGCGCGGCGGCGTTCGCGCAGAACTACGATCCCGAACGCTTCGCCGACGGCCTGCGCTTCGTCTGGGCCGACCCGCAGCGGACACCCGCCGTCGATATCCGTGCGATCGCCTACTGGATGCAGCACAACAACGGTCTCGCCATCCTGGGCCGCATCGCACGCTACAACATCGAACGCCGGCTATATGCGGAGCGGTGGCGATCGATTCTCGGCCACACCGACGTGCCGATTCGGGTCGTGTGGGGCGATCGCGATCCGATTGCGGTCATCGAAATCGGCCGGCAACTGAGCACGATGTCCGGCGGAACGCTGTCGGTACTGGAAGGCGTCGGCCACTACCCGCAAATGGAGCGACCCGCGGCCTGGGTGTCGGCGGTCACGAGCGAGTGGTAGCTCGGCGATCGCGGGGAGCGCGCCCGGAGGCGCGCTCCACCTGACGTTCACTCGAACTTCATCTCGCGGACGTCGCGGGCGATGCGGAGCGGCGCCGCCGTGGCGGCGCGGATGTCGTCGATGGTGACGCCGGGGGCACACTCGCGCAGCAGGAAGCCGTCGGCGTCGACATCGAGCCAGGCGAGATCGGTGACGACTGCCTTGACGCAGCCGAGCGCGGTCGCCGGGTAGCCCAAGCGCTCCACGAGCTTCGAACTGCCGTTGCGTTCGGTGTGGTAGCACATGGCGATGATGCGAGCGCCACCGGCGGCCAGGTCCATCGCGCCGCCGATGCCGCCGCTGCTGCCTTCTGAGGTGCTCCAATTCGCCAGGTCGCCGTTCTGCGCGACCTGGAATGCCCCCAAGACGATGGTGGTGACGCGGCCGTTGCGGGCCATCGCAAACGACGTCGTCGAGTCGAAATAGGCCGTGCCGGACACGGGCGTCACTAGTTGACCGCTGGCGTTGTAGAGGTCGATGTCTTCCTCGCCCTCGGGGGGGAAGGCGCCGTAGCCGAGAATTCCGTTCTCCGAATGCAAAGTGATGTCGCGGCCGGCGATGAAGTTCGACACCAATGTCGGCAGACCGAGTCCGAGATTCACATACTCGCCTTCGCGCAGCAGCATCGCGGTCTTCATGGCCATGAGGTCCGCCGGCAGCCCGACCGGCCCGCCGTCCCCCAGCGCGCGGCCTTCCATGTTGTTGACCCGGCCGATCGTCTTGAGGATTTGCCGCAACACACCGACGTCGAGGTGCGTCGTCGTCTTGACCACGCGATCGACGAACACCCCCGGCGTCGCGACCGTTTCCGGATCGATCGCGCCGAGCGGGACGATTGCTTTGACCTCTGCAATCGTTGTCCTCGCGGCGGTGGCGAACGCCGGACCGAAGTTGCGCATGCCGCGACGATACGTGAGGTTGCCGGCCGGGTCGGCCTGATGCGCCTGCAGGAGCGCGAAGTCCGCGCGAATCGCGCGCTCGAAGAGATAGCGCTTGCCGTCGAACACGCGTTCTTCTTTCCCCTCGGCCATCTTCGTCCCGACGCCGGTTGGAGTGTAGAAGCCGGCCAACCCCGCCCCGCCAGCGCGCACGCGTTCGGCGAGCGTGCCTTGCGGCACCATCTCCAACTCGATCTCCTTGGCCTTCACCATCTCGCTGATCGGCGACGGGATGGTGACCGAGCCGACGTAGCTGCAAATCAGCTTGCGAATTTGTTTCTTGTCGGCGAGCACGTTGAGCGACGTCGGACCGCCTGCGGGCGTGTTGCAGATGACGGTGAGATTCTTCACGCCGCGATCGGCGAGCGCGAGCAGACAGTCGGTCGGCCACGCTTGCGGCGGTCCGAAGCTGTGAACGAGAATGGATGCGCCGTCCGGAATGTCGGCCACGGCCTGGTGTGCGGTCTCACAGATCTGTTTGGTCGCCATGGCCGCTCCGCATTCCATGCCGAACGCAGGCGGTCAAGTTGGGCGTGTGCCGGCGCGACCAGAGAGTTGAGATCGCGCCGGCGGCCGGCAGACTGTTGGGGGGCGACGACGGCCGGCTAATTCATTCGGGGCGAAACTGGTCGAGGATCCGCTCGCGCGGCCGCGCGGCCCCACGGAGCTCTTCGTGGCGCGCGTGCACCAACTCTTCGTAGGTCGGCGAGGGCTCCGGCGTGCGATAGAAAATTCCCGTGTACAGCTCGGTGCCGTAGGCTTGCGCCAGATCCATCGCGCGCAAGCGGTCGGCGGGATTGTGGCCAAGCTTGCTCAGGCTCTGCATCTTCAGCTTGTGCACCTTGAGTTGCGCGTCGGGCTCACCGAAGGTGACGCAGGGCGATTGCACGTTGACGAAGGCGAAGCCGGGGAAACGAATCGCTTCCCTGATGATTTGTTCCAAGCCGACCATGTCGGCCGGCGTGCCCTGCGCGACGAAGCCGGCGCCGTAGCCCAGCACGTATAAGAGCGGGTTCACGGGCGCTTCCAAGCTGCCGAAGCTTGAGGTGACGGTCTTCAATCCGCGCGGGGATGTCGGGGACAACTGGCCTTTGGTGAGGCCGTAGATCTGGTTGTCCATCACGAGGTAGGTGAGGTCGGCGTTGCGTCGGATGGCGTGGGCGACGTGCCCGCCGCCGATCGAGAAACCGTCGCCGTCGCCGCCGGCCACCAGAACCAGGAGGCTGGGGTTAGCCAACTTGATGCCCTGAGCGATCGGTAGTGCGCGGCCATGGACGGTGTTGAACCCGTACGCCGTGGTGTAACCGGGGATGCGGCTCGAACAGCCGATGCCCGAGACGAATGCGATCTCGTGCGGCGGGCGGCCAATGGCGGCAAGGGCACGGTAGATCGCGCTCAGCACCCCGAAGTCGCCACAGCCCGGGCACCAAATGGGCTTCAGGTCGCTCTGATATTCTTTGGGAAGATGTTGCTCGGCTACCGCTGCGGCAACGCTGGTCATGGATGCTTCACTCCCGCGGCTCGGTTTGTGGGACACGACGGCGCTGCAGTGCCAGCGTCATCTCGCGCGCGCGCGTGAGCACTTCGTCGGCGACAATTGGATTGGAGCCGGCGCGTGCGAACGACTCGATCCCGGCGGGCACGTCGACGAACATTCGAATGATGTGGTGGAGCTGGCCTTGATACGACTGCTCGACGATCAGCCCAGCCTGTACCGACGCGAAGAAGTCGGCGTAGATCTCCTCCGCGACCGGATACAGCAGCTTTGGAATCAGGAGCTTGACGCGCAGTCCGTCCGCTTGCGCGAGCCGGAGGGCCTCGCGCGCGACGCCGGCAACGCTGCCCCACCCGACGAGTGCGATCGGCGCATCGGCGGGGCCTTCGATGACGAACAGATCGCGCCGTTGCTTGAGCGGGTGAAATTTCTTCAGCCGCTTCTCGGTCATGCGCGCGTGCATTTCGCCGCTCGCCGTGGGCGCACCGTGCTCGTTGTGCTCGATACCCGACGCCAAATAGTTCCCACCCGGCTCGCCCGGCTGGCTGATTGGGCTGATCCCGCTCTCGGTGATGCGGAAGCGCGTGTAGTGCTCCAGTTCGGCAGCGGTCGGGCGGCGGCGCTCGACGATGCGGAACGCGCTGGTGTCGATCGGCCGCACGGTCTCTTTGCGTTGCGCGATCTCCTGATCCGAGAGAACGATGACGGGAGTCTGATATTGCTCGGCGATGTTGAATGCCTCGACCGTGATGCCGAAGGTGTCGGCGACGCTGATGGGAGCGAGCACCGGGCGCACCACATCGCCGTGCGCCGAAAACACCGCTTGCAGCAGATCGGCCTGCTCGCTCTTGGTCGGCAGACCGGTTGACGGCCCCCCGCGTTGGACGTTGACGCACACCAACGGCAACTCGGCGATGCTAGCGAGGCCGAGCATCTCGGTTTTCAGCGACATGCCGGGCCCGGACGTGGCGGTCAGCGCCTTTTTGCCCGCGAACGATGCACCGACCACTGCCCCGATGCCGGCGATCTCGTCCTCGGCTTGCAGTACGGTGCCGCCGTATTTCCAAATCTCGCGGCTCAGGAACTGCATGATCTCGGTCGACGGCGTGATCGGATAGCCGCCGAAGAAGTCGCAACCGGCGAAGATCGCAGCAGCCGCACACAGTTCATTCCCGTCAACCAGGAGCGGCCTCTCGCCCGCGACGGCCGGAGCCATCTTCCATTCCGTGCGCAACGGGTTGGCCGCCGCATGCGCGATGCCGGCCGTGAAGGCTCGCTCGTTCGCTGCCAACACTTCCGGAGTCTTCTTCCCGAACTTCTTGCGGATGCCGGCAAGAATGCTGTCACGCGCAATGCCGAACCAGCCGGCGAGAAGTCCGAGCACCACGGTGTTCTTCGCTCTATCGGTGCCGGCTGTCTGCTTGGCGATGTCGCCGACGGGTACGGCCACGACTTCGGCTGGCGAGACGCCGGCGAGTGGAATCCGGTCAGGTGCGACGCCGGTTTTGCTGTCGTAAATCACGACGGTGTGGCCGTTTACCGGTAGCTCAGCGCCGAACTTCAGGAAATCTTCCCAGTTCAGAGCGATCGCAACGTCGAGCGTGCCGCCGGAATTGAGCACTTCGCGATTTGAGATCCGCAGCCGGCAGGACGACTCGCCGCCGCGAATCTGCGAGCCGAAGCTCTTGGTCATGATCGCGTGATAGCCTTCGAGGGCAGCGGCGGTGATCAACGATTCGCCGGCCGAGACGACGCCGTCGCCGCCGGAGCCGGCCATGCCGATGATAAGATCGGTCCGCATAGCGAGATCGTTGAGCAAGGGGGATGCCGATGGGTTCTTTTCGGGGCCGCGCCGCACGATGGCGAGACAATTCGCGACCGCGTGAGGCGTGACCGTTCCGCTTCGCATCGGCGAGAATCGGCGGGCACCTCGACGGCGCCGGCAGACTTCCCTATAATTCGTTCGAGTGCGGCGGTGGAGCGGTGGATTGGCAGAGCCCGCCGGGTTCCCCGAGCGAATTTCTCGGAACGTGAGTCGAATGTATGAAGCGTGCGGCGACCGCGCCCAGTATTCACCCGATCGATCTGCGCAACGCGGCTGAGGAGCGCTACCTCAACTACGCGCTCAGTGTCATCACCCAGCGCGCGTTGCCCGACGTGCGTGACGGCCTCAAGCCGGTGCAGCGGCGCATCCTCTACGCAATGTTCCAGAACCTGCGCCTCACCGCGGGGACCAGGCCGCGGAAGTCGGCGGCGGTCGTCGGCGAGGTGCTCGGCAAGTACCACCCGCATGGCGACCTCGCGGCGTACGAGGCGATGGTGCGGCTCGCGCAACCGTTCGCCCTGCGCTACCCGTTGGTGCACGGCGAAGGCAATTTTGGCTCGCTCGACGGCGATAGTCCGGCGGCGATGCGCTACACCGAAGCCCGGTTGACGGCGATTGCCGAGGAGTTGCTCCGCGACATTCGGCAAGAGACCGTCGACTTTCGCGAGAACTACGACGCGACCCTGCGCGAGCCCATCGTATTGCCGGCGGCGATCCCGCAGCTCCTGATCAACGGCAGCACCGGCATCGCCGTCGGGATGGCGACGAACATTCCCCCGCACAACCTCGGCGAGGTCGTCGAGGCGCTGATCACATTGATTCACGATCCGGAGCTTGCCAGCAAGGACCTCTGCAAATTCATCAAGGGCCCGGATTTTCCGACCGGCGGCGAGATCCTCAATTCGAAGACGGAGCTGCGAGAGATCTACGAGACCGGCCAAGGTCCGGTGCGTCTGCGCGGCCAGTATCGTGAAGAAAGCGACAAACGCCGCCGCCGGGTGATCATCACGTCGATTCCGTACACCGTCAACAAGGCACGCATCGTCGAAGAGATCGCCGAGCACATTGTGGCGCGCCGGTTGCCGTTGGCGACCGACGTGCGTGACGAGTCGACCGACGACGTCCGCATCGTGATCGAGTTGAAGGCGGACGCGTCGGCTGAAGCGGTGATGGCTTACGTGTACAAGCACACCAGCTTGCAGATCAACTTCAACGTCAACCTCACGGCGCTGGTGCCGACCGCGACCCCGGGTGTCGGACAACCGGCGCGATTGACGCTGCACGAGATGTGCCGCCACTTCCTCGATTTCCGTCTTGAAGTGGTGACGCGCCGCCTCGAACACGAGCTGCGCGAGCTGCAGGCGCGGCTGCACATCCTGGCCGGGTTCCTCAAGCTGTTCGGCAATCTCGATCGCGCGATCAAAATCATCCGCCAGGCCGAGTCGCGCGCCGCCGCGTCGAAGCAGTTGCAGAAGGAGTTCAAGCTCGACGAGGTTCAGGCCGAGGCAATCCTGGAAACCCGCCTGTATCAGCTTGCCCGCTTGGAGATCGAGAAGATCCGCGAAGAGCAGCGCGAGAAAAAGAAGCGCGCCGACGAGATCGAGGCATTGCTCAAGAGCAAGAAGGCGCGATGGGGGTTGGTGGAGAACGAGCTGAAGGCGGTCGCCGAGCGATTCGGTGATAAGCGGCGCACGGTGCTGAGCAGCGGCGAGGAATTGGTGTACGACGCCGAGGCCTACGTCGTACACGAGGACGCCACCGTCGTGGTCACGCGCGACGGTTGGATCAAGCGCCTCGGCGAGGTGAAGGATCCGTCGTCGACCCGCGTGCGCGAAGGCGACGTCGCGAAGTGGATTCTGCGAGGCAACACGCGCGATAGCCTCGCGCTGTTCTCCAACTTCGGCGTCGCGTTCGTGCTGAAGGTCGCCAATGTTCCCGCCACGACCGGGTACGGCGAACCGGTGCAGTCGCTGCTCAACTTCAAGGATGGCGAACGCATCGTCAGCGCCGCCGTGTTGTCAGCGACGAACGGTGAGAGCAAGCCCAGCGCTGCCCGCTGGTTGGTGGCGACCGCCGGTGGTATGGGTTTCTTCTGCCGGCCGGATCTGAGCGAGACCACCAAGAGCGGCCGCCGCATCGCCCGCGTGAAGGAAGGCGACGAAGTGCTCGTCGTGGCGCCGGCCGCGGGCAACACGATCACTGCCGCAACTGCTGACGGGAAGGTGCTGGTCTTTCCGGCAACGGAGTTGGCCGAACTCTCCGGCCCCGGCCGTGGGGTCATTCTCATGCGCATCGACAAGCAGGATCGCGTCATCGGTGCGGTGTGCCACCGTCCCGACGACAAGGTGATCGCGATCGGCGATGACGGCAGCGAGCGCCACTTCCATTTGCCCGCACCGGCACACCGCGCCCAGAAGGGCCGCAAAGCGATCAAACGCATGAAGCCGGTCGATCTGCGCGTCGAATCGCATGCCGTCGAAGCGAAGTCCGAAGGCCCGGATCACCCGGTGCAGCCCGATCTGTTCAAACGATAGGAAAATCCTCCGAGGGTCAGGAGGGAGTTGCTTCCGCACCTGGACGCCGGTTGAATTCCCGTCGGCCACTGTGGCAAGGGCAGTTCGTCAGATCGACGACATTTGGAGGAGATACGCATGGAACAGATTCGTTTCGATGACATCGAGGGCTTGCGCAAACACGTCAGCGAGGAGTTCGGCGATTGGGGGCCGGAGGTCGAGGTCTCGCAAGAGATGATCAACAAGTTTGCCGACATCACCGGCGATCATCAGTGGATCCACGTCGACGTCGAACGCTGCAAGCGCGAGAGCCCGTTCAAGACGCCGATCGCGCACGGCTTCCTGACCCTGAGCCTGCTCCCGACGCTGCGCTCGGGCGCCAAGTTTGCAATCGCCGGCTACGGCAACGCCACCAACTACGGCGCCGACAAGCTGCGATTCGTCAGCCCCGTCCCAGCCGGCAGCAAGATCCACGCGCGCTCACGCTTGGTCGCCGCCGATCCCAAGCCGAAGGGAACGCAGATCACGCAGGAAGTCGCCGTGCATGTGGTCGGCAGCGATCGGCCTGCGCTGCTCTACACGATGCTGGTACTGTACCACCCAGCGATGAAGTAAAGGGTCGAATGAGATGGGCAGGCACCGGGGCCTGCCCCTACACCAACTGCATCACCGGCACGTACTTGACGCCGAAGGTTTCGGCGACGCCCGGATGAGTGACCTGACCGCGGAAGGTGTTGACGCCGCGTTGCAACGTGACGTCCGCTTCGAGGGCACGCTTCACGCCCTTGTCCGCCAGCTCGATTGCGTACGACAACGTGGCGTTGGTGAGTGCGTAGGTCGAGGTGTGCGGCACGATACCGGGCATGTTGGTCACGCAGTAATGCACGATGCGTTCGGCGACGTAGATCGGATCGTGGTGGCTGGTCGGGCGTGAGGTCTCGGCGCAGCCGCCTTGGTCGATCGCGATGTCGACCAGCGCGGCGCCCGGCTTCATCGCCCGCAGCAGTTTCCGCGTGATCAGCTTCGGTGCCTTCGCGCCCGGGATCAGCACCGCGCCGATGACCAAGTCGGCGCTCACCAGTTCTTCCTCGATGTTGGCCGCGTTGGACATGACCGTCGTTACGTGCCCGCCGAGGATGTCGTGGAGATAGCGCAGCTTCGCCGGGTTCTTGTCGATGATGCTGACATGCGCGCCGACACCGACGGCGACTTGGCAGGCGTTCGCGCCGGCGACGCCGGCGCCGATCACAACCACCTTCGCCGGCCGGACACCGGAGGCGCCGCTGAGCAGGACGCCGCAGCCGCCGTTTTGCGCTTGCAAGCACCACGCACCGACCTGAATCGACAAGCGGCCGGCGACTTCACTCATCGGCGCCAGCAACGGCAATGCGCCGTCGTCGAGTTCGATGGTTTCGTATCCGATCGCGGTGACACGCTTCTTTTGCAACGTGCGGGTGAGAGCTTCGTCGGCCGCCAGATGCAAATACGTGAACACCACCAACCCGTCGCGCAAGAAACGAAACTCTGCGCGTAGCGGTTCCTTCACCTTGAGGATCATCTCGGCGCGGCCCCACACGTCGCGTCGGCTGGCCATCTGGGCGCCGGCTGCACGATAGCGCGCATCGGGAATGCCGCTGCCGTTCCCGGCGCCACGCTCGACCAGCACGCGATGGCCGCGCCCGACCAACGCGCTGACGCCGCTCGGGGTAATTGCCACGCGATTCTCTTCGGGTTTGATCTCTCTCGGTACGCCGATAATCATGGCGCGAAGCCTAAAACTTCAACCGCGAAACGTAAAGAGAACCTCATCAATCGAACCGCCTTCCGAGCGACCTTTACATCACCGCGCCTCCGTTGTACGCGAGGACGACGATGTCTCACATCATCGACGGCAAGGCGGTGGCGGCGGCGGTGCGAGAGGAAGTGCGCGCTGCGGTGGCGGAGTTGCAGCGCACGCGCGGCATTGTGCCGGGCCTGGCGACCGTGCTGGTTGGTGACGACCCGGCATCGGCGACCTATGTGCGCAGTAAGCACAAGGCGTGTGCGGAGCTGCAGATCAATTCGATCCGCTACGATTTGCCGGCTACGACCACCCAGGCCGAGTTGCACGCGGTGGTCGTCGAACTCAATCGACGCTCCGACGTGCATGCGATTCTGGTGCAACTGCCGCTTCCACCGCACCTCGATCCGTTGCCGATCCTCGAGGCAATCGATCCACGCAAGGACGTCGATGGTTTGCATCCGATCAGCCAAGGCCGCCTGATGTCGGGGCAACCGGGATTGCGTCCGTGTACGCCGCTGGGTGTGATGCGGTTGCTCGATTCCACCGGTGTCGATTTGAAAGGTAAGCGAGCGGTGGTGGTCGGGCGGAGCAATCTGGTCGGCAAGCCGGTCGCGTTCCTGTTGCTCGAACGCCACGCCACCGTCACGCTCTGTCACTCGCGCACGCGCGATCTCGCCGACGAAGTCGGCCGCGCCGAAGTGCTGGTCGCGGCGATGGGCAAGGCCGAGTTCGTCCGCGGTGCTTGGATTCGACCGGGTGCGATCGTCATCGACGTGGGCACCTCGCGCCGCGCCGACGGCAAGTTGATCGGCGATGTCGAGTTTGCGGCCGCGCGCGAGCGCGCGGCATTCATCACCCCGGTGCCGGGCGGCGTCGGGCCGATGACTATCGCCATGTTGTTGCACAACACCGTGACTGCGGCGCAGCGCGTGCGCTGAGCCGGCACCCCCGATGGCTGTCAAGCGGACGCCGCTCCACGACGCCCACGCGGCCTTGGGCGCGCGCTTCGTCGAGTTCGGCGGCTGGGAAATGCCGGTGCAGTACAGCGGCATCATCGACGAACACACCGCGGTGCGCACCCGCGCCGGCCTGTTCGACGTCAGCCACATGGGCGAGATCGAGATCGCCGGCCCGGCGGCATTCGATACCTGCCAGCAATTGACCGTCAACGACGTCGCGCGCCTGCACGACGGGGAGGCGCAGTATTCGCTGCTGTGTTTGCCGAACGGTGGCGTCGTCGACGACATCATGGTGCATCGGCTGGCCGTGGATCGCTACCTGTTCTGCGTCAACGCGTCGAACGCCGACGGCGACTTTGGATGGATGCACGAGCATCGCGGCAACGCCGCGGTCATCAATCGCAGCAACGACTTTGCGCTGCTCGCGTTGCAAGGGCCGCGGGCGACCGCCATCCTCGCTCGCCTCACAACGCTGCCCCTCGATCGCATTGCGCCGTTTGGGTTCGCCGAAGGCGAGATCACGGGCCAGCACGCGCTGGTGGCGCACACCGGATATACCGGCGAAGACGGGTGGGAGATCTACTGCGCGCCCGATCGCGTGCGCATCGTGTGGGATCGGCTGCTCGAAGTCGGCGCGAAGGACGGGCTGGTGCCGTGCGGGTTGGGCGCACGCGACACCTTGCGCCTCGAACGCTGTCTCCCGTTGTACGGCCACGAGCTGACCACCGAGACCACGCCGCTGGAAGCCGGCCTCGGCTGGGTGGTGCGTTTGAACAAGGGCGAGTTCATCGGCGGCGACGCGTTGCGCGAACAAAAGCGGCGTGGCCTGGCGCGCAAACTCGTCGGGTTTGAGTTGACGGAAGCCGGGATTCCACGGCAAGGTTATCCAATTGTCGATGACGGAAACGTGATCGGTTGCGTGACGAGCGGGACGAAGTCTCCCACTCTTGGCAAGGCAATTGGACTAGGCTATGTGCCGGCAGCGTCGGCAAACGTGGGTACCAAGTTGGCCATCGAAATCCGCGGTCGCCGCGTGGCCGCGGTGACGGTTCAGCTTCCGTTCTATCGGCGCTCCTGAGGAGGCGGCATGGAGTTCCCTGAAGACTTGAAATATTCGAAAGAGCACGAGTGGGTGCTCGTCGAAGGTGACGTGGCGACCATCGGCATCACGGATTACGCGCAAGAACAACTCGGCGACATCGTGTTCGTCGAATTGCCAGCCGTCGGCGACAAGGCGGGCAAAGACGAAGCCTTTTCGGTCGTTGAATCCGTCAAGGCGGTTTCGGACGTGTACGCGCCGGTGTCGGGTAAGGTGCTGGAGGTTAACGACGACCTGCCGGACAGCCCCGAGATGTTGAACGAAGATCCGTACGGCGACGGTTGGATGGTCAAAATCGAGATGAGCGACAAGACCGACCTCGACGACCTCATGACCTCCGCCGAGTACGAGGAATTCGTCGCGCAGGAAAAAGAGTAGCGGCTCGCCAGCGACTGGCCGGTGCTTTGCCGGCGCCCTTCCAGTCATCCGATGCGCTTCATTCCACACACGCCTGACGACGTGCGAGCCATGCTCGAAGTCGTTGGGGTCAACTCGGTGGCTGAGTTGTTTGCCGATGTGCCGGTTGCGCTGCGTGACCGCGCGCACCTGAGCCTTCCCCCGGGCGCGTCGGAGGCGGCGGTGCGGGCGCGCTTGGAATCGCTCGCCGCGCGCAACCAGGGCGCGCAGTGCCGATCGTTTCTGGGCGGCGGTGCCTACGCGCATTTTGTACCGGCGGTCGTCGATCAGATTCTGCAGCGAGCCGAATTCTATTCCGCCTATACGCCCTACCAGCCGGAGGTGAGCCAAGGCACGCTCCAGGCCATCTTCGAATTTCAGTCGTTGGTCGCCATGCTGTTCGATCAGGACGTCGCGAACGCCAGCATGTACGACGGCGCGTCGGCGACCGCCGAGGCGGTGCTGATGGCTTTGCGCGTGCGTCCCAAACGACCCCGCGTACTGGTGTCGCGCGCATTGCACCCGCACTATCGTCAAACCATTGCGACCTATCTGGCCGGCGCCGGCGATGCCGAGGTGGTCGAGATCGGCTTCGACGATTCGGGTGCGATCGACCGCGCGGCGTTGCGTGCGGCGCTCAACCCGCAAACCGCCGCGGTGGTGGTCGGCTACCCGAATTTCTTCGGTGTCATCGAGCCCCTCGATGACATCGTGTCGGCCGCCCACGCACACGAGACGCTGGTCGTGTCGGCGACGGCCGAGGCCCTCGCGCTCGGTGCAATCAAGGCGCCCGGCAGCAGCGGTGTGGACATTGCCGTCGGCGAAGGCCAGAGCCTCGGCGTTCCGCTCGCGTACGGTGGGCCGGGTTGCGGTTTGTTCGCGACCCGCAGCGAGCACGTCCGCTTGATGCCCGGCCGACTGGTCGGCGAAACCGTCGACGGCGGTGGGCGGCGCGGCTACGTGCTGACGCTGGCGACCCGCGAGCAACATATTCGGCGCGAGAAAGCCACGTCGAACATTTGTACCAACCAAGGCCTCATCGCATTGGCGATTACAGTCTTCCTGTCCACGGTGGGGAAACAGGGATTGCGTGACCTCGCGTTGGCGAACCTCCGGCGCGCGCACGGCGCGGCGAGCGCGCTGTGCCGCAGCGGGCGCTGGTGCCGGCGATTCTCCGGGCCGATCTTCAACGAGTTCGTGATGAGCGGCGGCGATGTACGTGCGGCGATCCGTGCCGCGCAAGATCGCGGCGTGTTGGCGGGTGTCCCGCTCGGTACGTGGTATCCCGAGCTGGAAGACGCCATGCTGGTGTGCGCGACCGAAGTGAACACCGATGCCGACGTGGCGGCGTTGGTCGAGGCGATCGCATGAGTGGTGCGACCGGAAAGCAGGCCGGACTTTTGCTCGATGAGCCGTTGATCTTCGAGCGCAGCCGTCCCGGTCGCAGCGCATTCCAACTCGAAGATGATGTTGCGGCCGCGGCCGAACTGCTGCCGCCGGAGCTGCGTCGCGACCGCATCGACGGATTTCCGGAAGTCAGTGAGCCCGACGCGCTGCGGCACTTCCTCCGCCTCTCGCAGTGGAACCTCGGCACCGCGACCACGTTCTACCCGCTCGGGTCGTGCACGATGAAGTACAACCCGGTGCTCAATGAGGCGGTGGCGCGGTTGCCCGGCTTCGCCAGTTTGCATCCGCTGACGCCCGATGAGTTGGCGCAAGGGCAACTCGAATTGATGTGGGAGCTGGAGCACGCGCTCGCCGAGATCTGCGGCATGGACGCGATCAGCCTGCAGCCGGCCGCCGGTGCGCAGGGCGAGCTGACCGGGATGAAGATGGTGCGGGCGTACCACGTTGAGCGCGGCCGCAGTCGCAGCAAGGTCCTCATTCCCGCCAGCGCGCACGGCACCAATCCCGCCAGCGCGGCGCTGGCCGGTTATCGGGTCGTGCCGGTCGAAGGCAACCGCATCGGTTTGCTCGAAGCCGAAGCCGTCCGCCGCGCAATGGATGAGGATGTGGCGGCGCTGATGATCACCAATCCCAACACCCTGGGATTGTTCGAACGCGAGATCGCGCAGATCGCCGACGCGGTCCACGCCAACGGCGGGCTCGTGTATTTGGACGGCGCCAATCTGAATGCGCTGATGGGCGTAGCGAAGCCCGGCCACATGGGCGCCGACGTGTTGCAATTCAACTTGCACAAAACCTTCTCGACCCCGCACGGCGGCGGCGGACCCGGTGCCGGCCCGATCGGCGTGCGCGATGTCTTGGTGCCGTACCTACCGACGCCGCGGCTCGTGCGCGACGATGCCGGGATTCGCTGGAGTGACGCATTCCCGCAGTCGATCGGCCGTGTTCGCTCGTTCTATGGAAACGCCGGCATGCACGTGCGGGCGTATGCCTACATCCTCGCGCTCGGCGGCGACGGCTTGACCCACGCTACCCGGATGGCGGTGCTGTCCGCCAATTACATTCGCAAGAGTTTGGCGGCCGACTATCACCTCGCCGCGCCGACGACGTGCATGCACGAGTGCGTGTTCAGCGACAAGGGATTTGAGAATCTGGGGGTGAAGACGCTCGACATCGCCAAGCGGTTGCTCGACTTCGGTTTCTACGCGCCGACGATCTACTTCCCGTTGGTGGTCAACGGCGCGATCATGATCGAGCCCACTGAAACGGAGAGCAAGGAGACGCTCGACGAGTTCATCGCGGCGATGCGGACGATCGCCCGCGAAGCCCGCGAGTCGCCCGATACCGTGCGCAACGCCCCGACGCGTACCCCCGTCAGCCGGCTCGACGAAGCCCGCGCCGCGCGCCATCCGGTGCTGCGCTGGCGGAAGCAGCGACAAGTGATGAGTGACGAGTGATCGGTCGGAGGGGACGCGCTCGTATCCGGCGCGTCACTGATCGATCATCACTCTTTTTTCGGTTCAGCGTCGAGTCCGACGCCGGCCATGCCGTAGTAGCCGGCGCTCGATCGGCCGGTGCGCGGATCGGTCATGCCCTGCACCATGATGTCGACCAGCAACATGAAGTGAATGTTGCCGTCGCTGGCTTCGGCGCCGGGCGGCGGGTTCTCATCGAAGAAGATGTCGGGCTGCGTGACCGCGAGTAGCTCGCGGTGCGCCGCGAGACCGCTGTTGCTGTCCTTTTGAACCAAGCGGGCGCTGACCAGGCGCCCCTTCTTGCTCATGATTGCTTCGACGACTGCAAACTCGCGGCCCGAGCCGACCCCACTGGCGAAGCGGGCGCGGTCGAGTCCCATCGCCAAGTGTTGAAAGATGCGGCCCGCGACTCGGCGCACGAAGGGCGCGAACAATTCGGCCTTGGTGTTCAGCAAGGTGATATCGCCCTCGCGAATGGTTGGAATGTAGTCGTTGATTCCCGGGCGCGATGAAAACGCGCCGCCACCTCCACTCGCGAGGAGATTGCGATGGCTCGGCGTGGGTGCGGCTTGCTCTTGCGGCTGGGCGACGACCGCGCCTTGGCGCACCAAGTCGCCGGCGCGCGGCAGCAATTGATCGAGTTTTGGAAGCGAGGCGACTTGTTCGTTCGCCGACGGCTCGCGTGGTTGGCGCGGCGGTGCCGGCGCCTTCGGCGGTGCGGCGGCCCGCGCTTCCGCGCGCTGGGCGGGCGGCTTGTTTTCGGGCCCTGCCTCGCCGGGGGCCGGCTGACCGCGACGGATCATTTCTTGCGCGACGGTGTTGTCGCGATCGCTGAGAAACCTTGTCTTCTCGGGCGGACGCTCCTCGCCGGCGTCGGGCGGGGTGACGATCTGGCGCTCGGGCAACAAATTCGGTTGCGACGGCTTGGCATCGGCGACCGCGTCGGGTGGCGGGGCGACGACCTTCGGAGCCGGCGCGGCTGGTTTTGGCAGCGGGAGTTGTGCGAGATCGACATCGATCGACGGCGGTGCAATCGCGGGCAGCTCGAACTTCCGCAGGATCGGCAGCAACGCGAGCAGCGTCAGGTGCAGCAACAACGAGACCGCCAATGCCCACGACAGGCGCGCCTGATCGGACATGGGCTGATCTTAGCGGTCGCTGCCGCCGGGCCGCAACATCGCCCGCTCGTTGCGCGTGACCGCCTTGCGCCGGTCGGAGGCGTTCGCGTATAAGTCGTCACCAGGGCGGTGATCGCGCATGTTCGGACTCGGTATCGGCGAGCTTCTGGTGATCTTGGTGATCGTCCTCATCATTTTCGGAGCGGGACGGTTGCCGGAAATCGGCGAAGGGCTGGGCAAGAGCATCCGCAACTTTCGCCGCGAGGTGAAATCGCCCGACGCGATCGACGTCACCCCCAAGGCCGAGGGTGACAAGTCGAAGCGCGCCGATGACGAACCTCACGCCTGACGTTGCACCGCAAGCACTTGGCTGCTGAATTCGGTGACCCCGGACGGCGGCTGCATGAAGACGATGACGAAGGTCGATTCTTCCCCTGGTGCGATGCCGAAGCGCTTGGGCGGTTTGAGGTTCTGCAGGATCGACACCTCGCGCTGGGTCAACGACCTCAGGATCTTCATCGAGATCACATTGCCGCAGAAGATGGTTTTTTCGTCGAGCTGCCGATTGTCATTGTCGTAGAGGCGGCCGACGATCTCGATGTTGCGGACGGTCACCGGTGCGTTGTTGAGCGCGCGGCCGGTGATCACGAACACGGTTTGCCCGTCCTTGATTCGCTGGTACACCCCGCTGACGTCGCTCAGCACGATCTTGCGATTGAGCAGGCGGTCCTCGGTGAGTGAGCTGATGAACGGCAGCTTGCGGAACAGTGAGTCGGCGAGCACCGGGTTGGCGCGCAAGGTCCACGCAATCGCGGCGTAGGCGCTGACCACAAGCGCCAGAAAGATGATGACGGGGCGAGCGGAAATTCCCTGCGGCATCGTGCGCGGCTCCTCGAACGGCTCGTCGAACTCGTCGGCAACGTCGTCGAAGCCATTCTCGCCCTCAAAATCCGCGTCGAGCTTGGCCGCTGCCGGCGTCTCGGGACCCTTTTGGCGGCGGGTCGGCGCACGGGTCAGCGCGGGTTCGATTTCGTCATCGCCGAACGACTCGCCGAGCGGGCCGGCAGGCGGCGTTTCGCCGCCGAGCGCCGTCGGCGGCACCACGGGCTCGGTGCCGAGTTCGAACTCCGGCTCCGATTCGTCGATGGTGAGGTCCGATGTCGCCTGCGGCTCCGGCTCTTTCAACGTTGGCTTGGAAAAGGTAAACGATAGATTTTCCGGCTCCCGCGGTGGCGCAGTCTCGAGCGGCGCAGTCGCAGGAGTCGGACGACTCGGGCCGGGAAAGATGTGACGGCAGCGCGAGCACTTCAACATGGGGTTCGTGCCGGTGAGGCGCGACTCGTCGAGTTGGAAGCGCGTAGCGCAATATGGGCACTGGATGATCATCGGCGGATCGTGAGCGCGAGATTGTATGGCGAGTGAGACAAAAAGCAACCCGAACATGGGCGTGGTGACCGAGCTGTCGGTCGTGCTGCCGGCGTACAACGAGGAGCCGAACATCGAGCGCGTGGTGCGGACGGTCGCGCCGTACCTCGATTCGTTGGGCCTCGACTACGAATTGTTGGTCGTCGACGACGGCAGCGCCGATCGCACCGGTGCGCTTCTCGATGGATTGGTAGCGGAGTTTCCGCGCTTGCGCCCGCTGCACCACCCGAAGAATCGCGGCTACGGTGGCGCATTGCGCACCGGATTCGCCGCGGCCCGCAAGCGCTTCGTCTTCTACATGGACGGCGACGGGCAGTTCGACATCAAGGACCTGGCGGTGGTGTTGCCGCTCGCCACCGACCACCAGAGCATCGTCACCGGCTACCGCATCGAACGGCGCGATCCGTTCATTCGCCGGCTCAATGCCAAACTGTTCGGCGGCTGGCTCGTGCGCATCATGCTCGGCGTGCGGGTACGCGATCTCAATTGCGCCTTCAAGCTCATTCCCAAGCGCGTGCTCGATGCGATCACGCTGGAGACCGACAGTGCCCTCATCAACGCCGAGCTCTACGGCCGTGCAGTGCGCAAGGGCTTTGGAATCAAAGAAGTCGGTGTTCACCACTATCCGCGCGAGGCCGGCGTCCAAACCGGTGCCCACCTGCGCGTGATTCTGAAGGCGTTCTACGACCTCTTCCGGCTGCGACAGAAGATCATCGCCGAGACACGTAACCAGGGTTAGCGTTCCGACGATCCGCCGCGTTTTGGATCAGGCGGCGCCCGCAGGTTGCGAGTTCGACATTTGATTTGATTGATGCCGAATCTAGCGCCGGCGGGCAACGGCTCACTGCAATTTTTTGGATTGCTTATTCGCCCCTCTTGTTGATTACTGCAATACGCTCATTGCCTGAGTCGAGGGGGACAACATGGTTGGACATCGGTTGTGCGTCGCGATCGGGATGGCCGGGGTCGTCTGGTTGGGCAATTGGACGGGTCTAGCGCGTGCGCAGACCACGACCACCGAAGCCGCGTCGGTCCTGGTTTTTCCACGCGTCGTCGTCACAGGGTCATGGGACACGATCATTCAGATCGGCAACAATGCGAATCGCCCGGCCAACGCGCGCTGCTACTATGCAAACGGGACGATCTGGGCCCCGACCAATTTCTCCCTGGCATTTCACCAGCAGCAGCCGACACACTGGGTGGCCTCACGCGGTCGTGCCCTCGACCCGAACGATCAGGAATGTGGGGTGACGAACAACGACTGTGACGGGGCGGGGTTCGATCCTGGCGCAATTCCTGCCCTCGACGCACCATTCGCCGGTGAACTCCGGTGCATCGAGGTCGACGCGTCGGGCGCGCCATGGACCGGCAACGCGCTGTCCGGCGTCGCCACACTGATGCATCGGACGTCCGGTGAGATCGTCAAGTATCCGGCGGTCGGCCTGCACGGCTTGGAGACCAACGACGCGGACACGTCGTTGTGCTTGGGCGGCGACCCGCGCGTCGGCTGCCTGCACGGCGCCGAATATGCCGGTTGTCCCAAGAGCTGGATCGTCTCGCATCCGGCCGACTTTGATGACCGCTCGTTTGACGGCGACGCGCGCTCCACCAGCATCACGGTCGTGCCCTGCTCAGAGGACTTTGGAGCGGCGATGCAGATGCCGCTGCTGCTGCAATTCCGTCTCACCAACGAATTCGAGGAAACCTTCTCGGCCGCGACGACGATCACCTGTTGGGCCGACCTGCACTTGTCGGACATCAGCACCGTCTTCCAGCGCGACACGATCGGCAGCAACTGGCTTCAGACGACCGTGCGCGCCGCCGGCGACAACTCGTCGGGTTTTATTCTGACCCAGCAGAGCACGCGCGAGACCGCCTTTCTCGCCACATTTGCCGCGGCCGGCACCGTCCCGCCACACGAGACTGAGCCGTTGGGCAGCGACATTGTCGGATTGCCCGAGGAGGTTGGGCAATGACGATCGCAAGAGCATTGTCGTCATTCGTGATCGCTGTGGCGATCGCCTCTTCTCCGTTGCCGTCCGCCGCGCAGACCAGCCCCGACGAACCTGCCGCGTTGCTGGTGTATCCGTACGTCGCCGTCGATACCGCGAATGGGACTGATACGCTGATTCAGCTCGGCAACGTGGCCAGCGGGCCGGTCGATCTACGCTGCTTCTACGAAAACCTCACGCCGCTGTGCATCAACGGACAAGCCGGCGAACGCTGCGGACCGGGACCGGTGACCTGCTCGGGAGCGTGCGAACCGAGCGTGTCCCGCGTCCCGATGCGAATCCGGGTGACCGCACGGCAACCGTTGGCCTGGTCCGTGAGCGCCGGCCTGCAGAATCTGCCGCTCGACGGCGTCACACGGATCGGACCGGCGGGGCAGAGCAACCAGTCCTCTGAGATTCCAGGCGTGGGCGGCGGACCATTTGTCGGCACCTTGCGCTGCGTCGTGGTGTCATCCGACATGTTCCGTCCAGCGCCCGACAACGTGCTGTTCGGTCAGGCCACCATTGTGCGGCGGCGTGGCGCACCGGAAGCATTCGATGACGACGCCGAATATCGCGCCATCGGCGTCAAAGCGACCGCCAGTACCATCAGCCGCGACGAGTTCCTCAACCTCGGCGGCCCCAGTGCCGAGTACGCCGCGTGCCCGGATGTCGTCGAGTTCGAACACTTCTTCGACGGCGCATCCACGCTGCCGGGCTCAATCACCCCGCAGGCAGCAACCACACTCGCGCTGACCAACTGTACCAACACCATCCTCTCGAGCATGAACGTCGCGCAGTTTCTGGTCTTCAACGAGTTCGCGCAGCGCTTCACCACGTCGACCCAGATCGGTTTCCAACTGGTGAAGCCGCTATCGAAAATCGACACCTCACTTGAGAGCCATTCCATTTTCTCATCCGCAATTAACGGGACCTTGACCGGCCGCACAAACATTCACGGCGCCTTGGGCGGCCTGCACGCGGTAGCAATTGAGTCGCACGGCGACCCGACGACTCCCTACGAAATGCACTCCGACGCCGCCGAGCTACACGGCGCGGGCGTCCGTCTCGCGGGAGACGTGCTCACCTATCGACTGCCGCAGTGCACCGCCGACTGTAACTTGGACGGCAAAGTGTCCATCGACGAAACGGTGCTCGCGGTCAACATCGGATTAGGAAATACCTCGCCGGATGCATGTCCGCCCGCCGATCGAGACGGCGACGCGAAGGTGACTGTGGACGAATTGGTCGCGGCGGTCGATAGCGCGCTCAACGGGTGCCCCGATCCGCAATCGCCGCCGACTCCCGAGGTGACGCCAGTACCGACGGCGACGCCGACGCGTAGCCCGCAAAGCGTCGGCCCGGAGATCACTCACTTCGGCATCGCCACGGCTGACGATCGACCGCTGGCGGCTGACTCGACCGATGCGATGGGCCGGCCGATCTACGTGCACCTATTCGGCCAAGGGATGACGCTCATCGTCGAAGCGCGTCGCGGTCAGAGCGACAGTCCGGTTGCGACCAGCACCTACTCTGAAACGGGGCAGCTGCCGGATCTGCAAGTGTTGGTATCTCGTCCCCTCGGCGATGGAATCGCGGACGTGTGCGAGGACGACGGCCACTCGGGAGGCGTTCCCGCGATTCCCACGCTCGACTTCCAGTCCGATGCTGCTGCGGCGGCGATCAACGATCTCGGTTGCCGCGCCTATGGACGGCAACCGACGGTGTGCACGCGCAAGCTTGGAGTTCCTACGGGCGTCGGGTCGGTCCAAGGATTCGCTACCGTCGATAGCACGTCTCAGGTGCAGTTCTGCATTCCGATTGCCAAAGCGTGGGCGTTCCCGGTGGGCGACACGATCGTGGCGGCGCGTGTCCGCGACCAGGCGGGCAACCTTGGTCCGGAGCAGAAAATCGTGGTGCGAGTTGGCGAATAGGATCGACTGCAGCGTCAGCGCGGCGGTTCAGCCGCCGCGCGCTTCGACGAGCTGCATGAAGGCATCAAGAATGTCGCTGCGGGTGATGATGCCGACCAAGTGCCCGTCGTCGACGACCGGGAGCGCGCCGATGCGCTCGCGCCGCATCAGGCGCGCGGTCTCGACGATCGAGTCCTTCGAGCCGGCCGTCAACGTCTGTTGCGTCATCACCGTCTCGACCGGAATGCGAGTCGGGTCGGTCCCGACGTGTTCGTGCCGGCGATCTTCGCGCGCCGCGTCGAACACCGACGGAAACGCATCACGCAGATCGCGATCGGTGATGATGCCGACCAAGCGTCCCCCCGCGACCACTGGGAGCTGGTTGACGCGCTGGGCTTCCATCAACTCACGCGCGTGCTGGATCGAATCCAGCGGCTTCACCGTGTGTACTTTGCGTTTCATCCAGGCTGTGACTTGCACGGGCCACCTCCACGACTGCGAACTCGGCTCTCTTCTACCAGAAGCCGGCACACGTGCCCATCCATCGCGCGGGTTTGCGCGGGAGTTTGCCGAACCAAAATGGCAATCAACTTCGTGCTCGTCATTCCGGTTCTTGATCCGATCTGCTGTAGGCGCAGGCGCGCAGGCTGAAGCCTGCGCTCTTTGCAGACCCAGCCAAATGTGGTTTTAGCCCGCGAACCCGCTCAACGCGGCAAGTCGAGTAGACGCGAGGCCTCCGCGGATGTCGCCACCTCGCGGCCGACCCGGCGGCAGAGCGCTGCGACTTCCTCCACCAGTTCCAGGTTGGTCGCCGTGCGCGGCCCGGCGTAGTCTTCGAGCCCGACGCGGACGTGGCCGCCGCGTTCGAGTGCCGCGCGGGCGATGCCCGACTCGACCACGTCGCCGCCGATGACGGCCACCGCCCAAGGCAGATCACAGCCGTCCATCATTTCGAGATAGGCGTCCAACGCTTTCACCGTCGGTGGCAAACCGAAGGTCACCCCGGTGGCCCTGCCGCCGAGATAACCTTGATCGCCGCCGAAGTAGAATTTGACGAACGCGCCGCGCGGCAGTTTGCCGGCGCGGTGATAGACCAGTGCGGTGCGCAAGAAACCGGGTTCGAAGATCGAAATGCTCGGGCCGAGTCGGCACTCGGCGAGTTGGTTCACCACGTAGCGGATGTCGCCGTAGCCGTTGGCGTAGACGAACTCCACCGGGCCGGGCAGTCCGTCGTCGCCGGCGGCGCCGAGATTGACGCTGCCGGGATCGAGCACCCCCATCTTCATCAAGCCCGATTGCGCGAGCGGCGGCACGTGCGCAAACCGCGCATCGACCGATCCGCCGACCGCGACCGTGCAGTACAGGATCGCGTCGGGTCGCTCGCGCATCACCGGCCGCCAGCCGGCGAGGTACCGCTGCGCGGCCTCGGCGCCGGCAATCGAGAAGTCGTCGATGTGATTGTGAACGATCGCGGCACCGGCGCCGAAACATCGCAACGCCTCGGCGGCGATTTCCGCCGGAGCCGTCGGCACGTGCGGGTTGCGCGCCTTGGGGGTGGCACCGTTGATCGCCGCTTCGATGATGACTGGTGTCATGGGACTCACGCGAACCGATACAGCCGCGCGCAGTTGGTCGCGGTGACCTTCTCCACGATCGCGGCATCGAGTCCGGCAAACGCTTCGGCGACCGCTTCGCGCGAGTGCGGGAAGGTGCTGTCCGGATGCGGGTAGTCGGACGCCCACATGAAGTTGTCCGCGCCCAGCAATGGAATCAGTTGCGGTCCGAGCGGCTCTTCCTCGAACGTCGCGTAGACTTGCTGATGAAAGATTTCGCTCGGCTTCGCTTTCAGTCGGTAGTCTTGCGCGTTCGGCACGTGTTTCTTCGCGACTTCGTCCATGCGGCGAACGAAATACGGCAGCCAGCCGATGCCCGATTCCGCCAGCACCAGTCGCAGTTTCGGATGGCGTTCGAGCACGCCGGAGAAAATCATCATTGCCAGCGGCTCGTCGAGTTGGATCGGGCCGACTGCGGAGAACGCCGCGAGTTCCCAACTGCGCGGCACCACTCGCACCTGCGAGGTGCCTTTGCCGATGTGAAAGCTCAGCGGCAGGCCGGTCTCCTCGGCGACCGACCAGAAGCGGTCCCATTCGGCGTCGGTGCAGCGAAACTCGAACGGGCTGATGATGGCGCCGCGATGGCCAAGCCTCGCAACGCGTTGGAGTTCGGCCGTGGACACGTCGGGCGACGACGTCGGCAACACGGGCAGCACACACAGACGTTCGGGCGCCGCGCGATTGAATTCCAGCGCCCAGTCGTTGTAGGCCGCCAGCGTCGCGGCTTTCAGCACGGGATCCTCGATCGGTAGACCGAACAGATTCGGCCCGTAGATCACCGAGGCGTAGACGCCGTCGCGATCCATGTCTTGCAAGCGCAAGGTCGGATTCGCCGCCCGCAACCCGTCATCCTCGATGCCGGCGCGGCTGATCGCGCTGTAGTTTCCCATCAGCTTGGTTCCGAAGGGCCCCATCACCGTATTGTCGCAGGTCCACCATGCGCTGCCGCCTTGCTCGACCACGCGCGGGCCGCGTTCGCGCAGGTTGGCGGGCAGGCGCTCGCCCCACAGATCGCGCGGCAAGTTCCACAGGTCGAGATGATCGTCGCAGGAATATAGTCGTCCGGTCGTCATGTGCCGATTCTAGACCGGGTGGTGCCCCACTTGTCCAGCGCTGATCACACCTTCGCGATGACCTCTTCAGCGAACCGCTCCATGTGCGGAAACAGATGCGTCTCGAACTTCGCCCGCGGGACGAAACCGGGCGCGAAAGCCATCAGACGGTGAACACCGACGTCCTCGAAACGGCGCACGGTGTCGAGGTTGAAAGGCAAGTCGCCGCCGATGCCGCAGGTGATCTCGAAGTGAGAGAAGTCGCGGCCGGCCGCCTCGGCGAACGCGCGCAGTTGCGCGATCACCGGCGTGAGTTGATCGGGCGTGAATCGTGATCCGTACCAACCGTCACCGATCTCGGCCGCCCGCTTGAGCGCGACGCGGGTCTCGCCGCCAACAATCAGCGGCGGGTGCGGCTTCTGCACCGGCTTGGGATTGAAACCCAGCCGCGGAAAGCTCTGGAAGCGCCCGGAGAACTCCGGCGTCTCTTCGCTCCACAGCGCCTTCATCATCCGGACGAACTCGCGCGTGCGTGCCGCGCGGTCTTTGAACGGTACGCCCACCGCGTTGAATTCCTCCTCCAGCCAGCCGATGCCGATCCCGAACAGCAGGCGTCCGTTCGAAAGCACATCGAGGGTCGCGACGGCCTTCGCCGTCGCTAGGGGATTGCGCAGCGGCAGGACGAACACGCCGGTGCCCAATTTGATGCGCGTGGTGCAACCGGCGACGAACGCCAGCGCCACCATGGGATCGTGCAAGGCCACGCTCGGGCCGCCGGGGAACTTGCCGTCGGGCGAGTACGGATACGGGGTTCGCATATCCACCGGGATCACCAAATGCTCGGGAATCCAGATCGATTCGAAGCCCAGTGCCTCGGCCTTCTGCACCACCTGCTGCAATGCTGCCGGTCGCGCGGTCGAGCCGGTTCCAACCCCGTTCATGGCGAACTTCATGCGCCCTCCCTTTCAACGCGATTACGCATACTCCGGCTTGATGCCACCGCGCTAGGAGGTGGCGTGTATCGTTGCGCTCAGGCCGCTTCTTCTCCACCAGTTCTTGACCGCCGTGGCGTGGGCGCCCTATAGCCAAGACGCGAAGCACGCGATGACCATCATCGACTCCGATCAACATTTGTACGAATCGCGTTCGCTGTGGCGCGAGCATATCGATCCCGCCATGCGCGATGAGGCGCTTCGGATCGAAGACGATGCGACCGGCACCCCGCGACTGCGCTGGCGCACCCTCGATATCGGCATCGCGGAGATCCAAGTGCCCGGCCGCTCCGCCGACGTCGGCGAGCGGCATCGCCGGGCGCGTGACGGTGCGCCGCCGCTCGAATCCTACGATGCGCTGCTGCCGCGCGACTACTGGGAGCCGCGGGCGCGTCTCGCCAAGCTCGCCGAACTCGCCGTCGACGAGGGCGTGCTGTTTCCGAATTACGGGCTGCTGTGGGAGCGCACCTTGCACCAGTCGCTGCCGGCGCTGCTCGCCAACATGGCGGCGTGGAACCGCTGGTGCGTCACCGTGGCGCAGGAGGGCAGCGGCCGATTGCATCCGGTGGCGCATCTCAGCCTGCGCGATCCGGACTGGCTGCGCGCGCAGCTCCGCGATCTCGGGCGCGCCGGAGTGCGGCTGGCGATGATCGCGCCGGCGCTGGTTGACGGCCGTCCACTGTCGCACCGCGACCACGATCCGTCGTGGTCGGCGTTCTGCGACGCTGGGATCACGCCCGTCTTCCATGTCGCCGAGCAGCCGCGCGTCTTTGCCGACGCCTGGTACACCGACGATCGCAATGCGTTCGTGCCGGCGCTCGAAGCCGTCTTTCTCTACATCCCCGCGGCGCTCGCCTGCAGCGATCTCATCCTCAACGGCACGCTCGAGCGGTTTTCCGACCTGCGCATCGGCATCGTCGAGCTGTCGGCGATGTGGGTGCCGATGTATCTGATGATGCTCGACGGCGCGACGGCGTTCACCCGCCAGATCAACGGGGGTTCGGCGTTGCCGACGTTGCCGCTGTCGCCAAGCGACTACTTCCGCCGCCAGGTTCGCGTCTCCTCGTTCGCGTACGAATCGCCCGCAGCGATCGTGCAGCAACTCGGCGGAACCGATCTGCTGATGTGCTGCAGCGATTACCCGCATTCGGAGGGTACGCTGACGCCGATCCAGGACTACGTCGCCGTCGGTCTCGACGGCCGCACCGGCGCCGCGCGTGGTTTGTTCAACGACAACATCGCCTTCCTGCTCCGCAAGCGCTGACCCGCCCATCCACCGACCGCTTGGTTGGTGCAGCATTCCACCGACACAGTGCATCCCTCGTGGTGTCGGCGCTGCTGTGCGCCGGGAGTGTTGTCGATGCACGTTCGAGAAGAGAATCGCCGCGGCCACGCGACCGCTGCTGCTTGCAATCAAAGACTGAGCACTCGTCATCTGGGGCCTGAGCATCGGTTCGCCTGGCTGCTGACAATCGCTTTCGTCGTGTTGCCGACCATCGGCCACGCCGCCGGCTACACCGTGATCGGCTGGAACAATCTCGGTATGCATTGCATGGACGCCGACTATTCGGTGTTCGCGTTGCTGCCCCCGTACAACACCGTCAACGCCCAGCTCGTCGATCCGCAAGGTCGGTTGGTACGCGACCCCGGAGCGATCACCGTAACCTACCAGGCGATCGCCGATCCCGAGGGATCGATCAACACCTCGTCCATCGGCAAGACCAACTTCTGGCAATTCGTCGAACCGCTCTTCGGCATCGCGCCGGCTCCGGACGTTGGACTGGCCGGCAGCGCGATGCCCGGATCGACCAATCAGCCGCAGGCGATGCTGTTGGATGCCGCCGCGGGGTGGTTCGTGGCGGACGGCATCCCGATCACGCCGCGCGACGATGCCGGCAATCGCCAGTCGTATCCGCTGATGCGGCTGATCGCCCGCGACGCCAACGGCACCGCGCTCGCCAGCACCGACGTGGTGCTGCCGGTCTCCGACGAGATGGACTGTCGCAGTTGCCACGCCTCGGGCAGCAGCCCGAGGGCGCAGCCGGTCGCCGGCTGGGTCAACGATCCCGATCCGCAGCGCGATATGCGGCTCAACATTTTGCGGCTGCACGATGATCGCGAGGGCGGCACACCCGCATTTCAGCAGGCGCTCACGATGGCGGGATACAATGCGTCGGGGCTGTTCGCGACCGCGACCGCCGATGCCACGCCGATTCTGTGCGCCCGCTGCCACGCGTCCAACGCGCTGCCCGGCACCGGACTGCCCGGCATCGAGCCGCTGACGCAGGCCATCCATCGGCGCATGGCGTCGACGGTCGATCCGGCCACCGGCACGCTCCTCAACGACAGCACCAATCGCTCGGCGTGTTACCGCTGTCATCCGGGCGCAGTCACGCGATGCCTGCGCGGCGTCATGGGCAACGCCGTCGCGGCGGACGGCACCCGCGCGATTCAATGTCAGAGTTGTCACGGCTCGATGCTGGACGTCGCGGCGACGACGCGCGACGGCTGGCTCGATGAACCGGTGTGCCAGAGCTGTCACACCGGCACCGCGGTCAACAACAACGGGCAGATTCGCTACCTCTCGGCCTTCGACACCAACAACCAACCGCGCGTCGCCGTCGATCAAACCTTCGCGACCGATCGTGACACGCCCGACGCCGGTCACTCGCTCTATCGGTTTTCGAGCGGACACGGGGGCCTCAAGTGCGAAGCGTGTCACGGCCCAACGCACGCGGAGTTTCCCAGCTCGCACGCCAACGACAATATCCAGAGCATCGCGCACCAAGGACATGTCGGCGTGCTTGCCGAGTGTTCGGCTTGTCATCCGTCGACGCCGAACACCATCAACGGCGGTCCGCACGGTATGCATCCGATCGGCCAGGACTGGGTGCAGCGCCATCCCGATGCGTTGGAGGGTAGCCACGATTCGGAAGGCGGCGATGCCGCCGCGAGCAGCGGAACGGCACAATGTCAAGCCTGTCACGGCATCGACTACCGCGGCACCGAGTTGTCGCGCGCGCAGGCCGATCGCACCTTGCGTACCGAATTCGGCACCAAACAATTTTGGCGCGGCTTCCAAATCGGCTGCTACACGTGTCATCGCGGTCCGCAGAACGACAATGCCAATCCGAATCGGGCACCGCAGGCCAGCGACGCGGCGGCGGTCACCACGGGGGACACGCCGGTGACGATCACGCTGGACGCCAGCGATCCCGACGAGAATCCGCTCACGCTCCGCATCGTGTCGCAGCCGAGTCACGGCACCGTCGCCCTCACCGGGGCGCAATCCATCTACTATCCCGACAGCGGCTTCAGCGGCGATGACTCCTACACCTTCGCCGCGTGGGATGGCTCGACCAACTCGAACTTGGCCACGGTGTCGGTATCGGTCAGCGAGGTCGCCGCGGCAGCGGCACCCACTGTGACTGCAACGCCGACGGCCATCGCGACGGCCGCCGCGGCCAGCGCGTCCGATTGCCTTGGCGACTGCGACGGCAACGGGATCGTGTCGGTCGACGAGCTGGTGCTGGGCGCCAATATTGCGCTCGGGCTGCAACAGCCGGCGAGCTGCCCTGCATTCGATTGCAACCACAACGGACAAGTCACGGTCGATTGCTTGGTCAAGGCGGTGAATGCGGCGCTGAGCGGCTGCACCGCCACCGCGGCAACTGCGGCGGTCGCTGTCACGGCGACGCCGACGTCGATTCCACCGACCCCGACACCGACCGCGACGAGTTCCGGCAACTCCGGCGCAACACTCGCCGCGATTCAAACCACGATCTTTGCGAGGTCCTGCATCGACGCCGGGTGTCACAGCGGCGCGTTCCCGGCCGGCGGCTTGTCGCTCGAAGCGGGCAAGGCGCACGACCAACTCGTCGGCGTTCAGCCGTCCAACTTCGCCGCGCTGCAAGCCGGGCTAGTGCGCGTCAAGCCCGGCGATCCGGACGGCAGCTTTCTAGTCGCCAAGGTCAGCGGGCCAACCGCGGCGGAAGGGTCAGTGATGCCGCTGGGCAAGCCGCCGTTGACGGCGGCGCAGATTCAGTTGATTCGCGACTGGATCACGGCGGGAGCGTTGCCGTGAGCGTCACCGGCGGGCCGGTCGGAACCGCGCTTACGCGCCGGCTTGTTCGACTGTCAGATACCGGCGGACGACATCGGCCACCTGATTGCCGCCGCGCACCGCGTAGTTGGTTCCGCGATCTTCGGGATAGAGTTGTGCCATCGATGCGCTGAACAAGCCCGGAACCGGCGTTGCGTACGGCAGCAGACGCTCGCCGTAGTTCACGGTCACGATCGGCTGCGCAAAGTGGTCGCGCATGATCATCACCTTCTCGATCCAGCTCGCGTCGAACGCCGGATTCACCCGCTTGAAGTGTGGCAGGTAGCGCGCGAGCACTTGATCCGAGGATAGGCCGAAGAACTCCTCGTCGGGATAGGTGTAGTGGGACACGTATACGATGTGGCGACCGTTGTAGTGTGAGGGTGGAATGTAGTTGGTGTGCTCGATCAAGCCCCCGTAAGGCACGGAGACGTCACTGACGTTCATCCAGTAGATCGGTGACAGCGAGCGCTTGAGGATCACGATGGTGCACACCACGCCCGAATGATCGAGCGCGTTGGCGGTCTGTCGCCACGCAGCCGGCAGCACCGGCGTCAGGTCGGCGAGCAACACCGGCGCGACGGTGCTGATCACCGCGTCGAAGGAATACGAGCCGCGACTGGTGTCGATGCGAATCGGTGCGCCGCGGAAACTCGCCCAGTCCGGTCCGCCGTTGCGCGACGCCGCGCGGCGCAAGTTGGAAATGAACTCCGGAGCGCTTGCGTCCGACGGCAGCAAACGCGTCGGGGTGCTCTCGACCCGTCGGACCACCGCCCCCGGATGGAGCACGCCACCGAGTGCGCGCACCCGCTCGATCAGGCGGTCGAGCAGTGTTCCAAAACTGCCGCGCACGTAGCCCAGACTCTCCTGCGTCCCGCCCTTGGTGCGCGAGGTGGCGCGCAGGCGGAATTTGCCCCACATCCACACCATCGCCACCCGCTCGGCGTTGCGGCCGAACTTCACCCGCAACATGGGACCGAAGACCGCATCGGTCACCGCCTTGCCCGCGTAGCGGCGATACCAATCGACCGCGTTGACCGACTCGAACGGCTTCGGATTGGGAAAGCGTTGGAGAAACACACCGGTGGCGCCGAGACGGACGCGGTCAACCACGCTCAACGGCGTGAACCGCAGCAGGTCCGCCGGCGTCGTGAACGGATAGACTCTGCCGCCGTGAAACATGCCCATCGGCGGCGACGGCCAATCGATTGCAACCCCCAGCTCGTCGGCCAGCGCGATGATGTCGCGGTCGCTGGTGAACAGATGATGGTAGTACTTCTCCAACCGGGCGCCGCCGAGCACGTCGACCTCGAAGGTCATTGCCAGCCCGCCGAGCTGATGCGAGCGCTCGAACACCTCGACGTGATAGCCGGCTTGGGCGAGACGGTGCGCCGCGGTCAGTCCGGTGAACCCGCCGCCGATGATGCCGATCGATGGGGTGCGACGCTCGGCCATTTCGATCGCGTTATAGCGTTCGCGACCACAAAGCAAAACGGGCCGCAGCCGACGACGCGCCCGAGCGCGACGTTGCAATCGGTGGCGACGCGTTATAGCGTTCGCGCGCTCAAATCCAACGGACGAGAACGTCTATTCGCGTTGCCGATGTGGCCGGTGCTTGCTTGGTGGATGATCGTGGAGGGCCTCGGCATGCTGGCCGTCCCAATCACGTTCAGAATTTTCGCCGCCGATGACCGCGGATATCCGTTCGCGAAGATCACCGCGGTTCTGCTGCTGACCTACGTGTCGTGGCTGCTGGCATTCGCCGGCGTCCCCTTTCATCTCGCGCTGACGATTTCGCTGATCGCCCTGGCGGCGGTGAGCGTGGCCCTCGCGGTGCCGCGCCGCGCTGAGTTGAGTGCCTGGCTGAAGGCCGACGGCCGCGTGCACGTCCTCCGTCACATGGGGGTGTGGACCGCGGGCTTCCTGTTCTTCGCCTGGGAGCGCTCGCTCAGTCCCGACATCTTCGGCGCCGAGAAGTACATGGACTTCTCCTTCTTCAATACTCTCACGCGCACCGACGTGATGCCGCCGCAGGATCCGTGGATGTCGGGCAAGCCGTTCAACTACTACTATTTCGGTTACCTGATGTTTGCCAACTTGGCGCGGCTGACGCCCGCCCCCAATCACATCGCCTACAATTTGTGTGTTGCCACCGTCGGCGGACTGGCCGCCGGCGGCATCGTAGCGTTGGCGCTGCGACTCACGCGGCGCTGGCCGTTCGCCTTGCTGGGCGGCGCCATGGGCGTCGTACTCGGCAACCTCGACGGGTTCTTCCAGGTCTGGGAGAAAAACTCGCTCACCAACATCGACTATTGGCGCTCGTCGCGCGTCGTCGCCAAAGGCGACACCATCAACGAGTTCCCATTCTTCAGCACGATCCACGGCGATCTGCATCCCCACTTCATGGTGCTGCCGGTCACGATGCTGCTGCTCGGCCTGTTGCTCGACCCGAAGCTGTTCGCGCCGCGAAATGACGACGACGCGAACTCGTGGTCCGGCTTGCTGCCGTTCCTGCTGATCGCCTTCGTCCTCGGCGCGATGATCGTGATCTCGACGTGGGAGGCGCCGGTCGCCGCCATGCTCGTGTTTCTCTTGGCCGGCCGTTTTCAGCCACTATGGCCGCTGCTCGCCCGCGCACGCATCACGTTGGCGCTGCGTCTGCTCGGTGCGCTGATCCTCGGGTATGTCTTCTTTCTGCCGTTCTACATCGGCTTCGTCGCCCCGACTGTGCCCCCCGGACCCAACGAATTCTGCATCGGACCCGCCTGCATCAAGATCGCCCAGACCTCGCTCGCCGAGTTTCTCACGGTCTTCGGCGGGCTGCTGTTTGCGCCCGCGATACTGATTGCCGCCAACGCCAGCGTGCAGTTGCCGAACAAACCCGAGGCGCGGCACTTGCTGATCGCCACCGTGGCGTTCGGTATCGTCGCCGCGGGGCTCGCCGGCAATGCCGTCATTCTGCTGTTGGCGGCGCTCGTCATCGCAGGGCTGGCGTGTGCGTATGGACCCGACACCACCGGAGACCAACGCACGGGATATCTCTTGCTGACAGCGGCAAGCGTGGCATTGTGGGCGTGCGAGGTGTTTTATCTCAAGGACCCGTACGGCGATAAGCTCTATCGGATGAACACCGTGTTCAAGTTGTACTTCCAGGCGTGGATTCTCCTGTCAGTCGCCGCGCCGTGGTCGTTGCAGCAGTTGCTGGCACGTCGATGGTCATGGGCGCCGGCGCCGCGCGCGATTGCCGCGGCGACGGCCGCGTTGCTGATCGCATCGTGTGCCTATCCGTTCGGCCTCAGCGTCGGCCGCGCCAACTACGTCGGCCGTAACGGTACCCTCGACGGCAATGCGTACCTCGCCCGCGAGCATCCCGACGACTACGCCGCCATCGATTGGCTCCGCCGCAACGTATCGGGCCTCCCCGTCCTGCTCGAAGCCAGCGGCGATCCCTACTCGTACTACGCACGGTTCTCCGCCAACACCGGCTTGCCGACGGTGATGGGTTGGGCGAATCACGAAGGCTTGTGGCGCAGTCATGAAAGCGACGTCGAACGGCGCAAGAGCGACGTGCGAAAGATCTACTCGGCCAACAGCCTGGACGAAGCCCGCGCGCTCCTCGATCAGTATCACGTCGAATACCTGCTGGTCGGTGACCTCGAGCGAAAAGATTTCCCGACCGGCCTCGACAAGTTCGCCGCCCTTCCGGTTGCGTTCCGCCAGGGCAATACGATCGTCTACCGCCTGAAGAGTTGACCGCCGATCAGGATTACTACCGGGAGCACGGCATCGAGGATGATCGCCTCGCGCTGTGGTATTACGCGCGCGTGGTGCGCCACCTGCGCCCCACGGGCGGCCGGCTGCTCGACTTCGGTTGCGGCACGGGCCATTTGCTCCGGCGACTCTCCGCGCGCTTCGACGCCTGCGGCTACGACGCCTCGGCGTACGCGCGCAGTCAGGCTCGACTGAACGCACCCGACGCCACCATTCTGGAAGAGTGGGGCTCGCAGCGCACGCGCAGCTTCGACATCATCGTCGCGCTGCACACCCTCGAACACTTGCGACGGCCACCCGCCGTCATGACGCAGCTCGCGCCACTGCTCACGCCGGGCGGCGTGTTTCTGTTCGTCGTACCGAATACAAACAGCCTCGGACGGCGACTCAAGCGCGACCGCTGGTTCGCGCACCGCGATGCGCATCTTCACAGTTTGCTGAGTCGCGGCGAATGGGTCGGTCTGGCGCGCGAAGCCGGCCTCGATGTGCAGTGGGTGTGCGGTGACGGTTGGTGGGACGTGCCGTATCTCAGGCTTGTCCCGGCGTCTCTGCAGCGGGCGGTGTTCGGCGTCCCCGCCGCCGTGCAGCTTTTCTGGCCGCGCGCACGACCGTTTCTGCCGCCGGCGTTCGGGGAGTGCTTGATCGTCTCCGCTATCAGATCGTGAGCGTCGATGACATGGGGAGGACATCGCATTGCGAGATGTCATTGACTGAGCCGAATCAGCCATAGTAGTAGCTCCGACTTCGAGCAGAACACGCATGAACCGATTCCGCTCCGTGCTTGTTGGCCTCATGCTTCTGGCCGGTTCGGCGATCCCCGCCCGCGCCGAGTCCGACGCGCTGGCACTGATCACCGAAACCTGGACCCGCTATCGTAGCGTCAAGAGCGAGCGGGAAGAATGCGAGATTCTCGTCGTCACCGCGCCCCCGGCGGCGGGCTTCTCGCGGGCGGAAGCCGAAGCGATCGTGCGCGACGGGAAGTCCGGGGTGATTCACAAGCGTGCGGTGCGCCACGTCTTGTATGCGCCGGACCATCGCGACAAACTGCACCTGTTGTTCTCGCTGCCGGCGGACGACGCCGGTCTCGGCTTTCTGGTGTGGCGGCAGAGCGACTCGGCGCAAGACGACATGTGGTTGTTCATGCCGGGCTACCGCGCGGTGCGGCGCATTCCGATGAGCAGCAAGCAACGCCTCGCCGGCACCGACCTGTTGTACGAGGACGTGCGCGAGTTGGCCGGCGAGCGAACCGATCGGTTCACCTATAAGACCGTTGGCGCCGAAACGGTTGATGGTCGCAGTGCCGACGTGGTGAGTGCTGTCCCCAAGGCCGACACGGTGACTGCCTACGGCAGCCGCAAGGTGTGGGTCGATACGGAGCGACGCTTTCCACTGAAGGCCGAGTTCTACGACGCCGCCGGCACGTTGTGGAAAGTGTTGCGTAACAGTGAGATTCACGAGGTCGCCCCAAACGTGTATCGGGCCGACCTCGCCGAGATGCGAGACGTGCAAGCGAACCAGTCGACCGTACTCTTGGTCACCAAGCGCAGCATCGGCGCCGAGCTCCCGCCGCAAGTCTTCACCGAAGACTACCTCGTGCATCCGGGCGCCGACTGACCGCCGCACGTCGGAAGCCGTGAACGCGTGACCGTCGACATTTTCCGCATGCCGCGCCGCTTTCTGCGCGGCAGCTACGCGCGCCTGACGTTGACCGTGGTCGCGCTCGCGTGCGGCGTCGCACAGGTGGCGGCGGACGACCTGGTCGGGCGCGAAACTTTGCGGGCATTCGTCGAGATCATCGATACCGTCGCCGGGCGCGCTTCGCTGCAAGTGACCGCCGGAGAGGGCGTGCCGTTTGCGGACAACGTCGCATCCGCCATTGCCAAGGTGCCGGGCGTCGAGCTGACGGTACCGGTGGTCAGCAGCACGGCGTTCATGGCCGACGGCAGCGGTGAGTTGCTCACGGTCCACGGCATGGACATCGCCAACGAGAAGGCCGCCGCAGTCTACGAGTTGCGCGACGAAGAGCGCGGGCTCGACGATCCCAAGTTGTTTCTCGCCGACGCCATCGTGGTTCCGCGCCCCTTCGCCGAGCGCCGCGGCCTGAAGGTGGGTGACGCCTTCACCATCGACACCCCGCGCGGGCAGCAGCGCGTGACCGTGCGCGGGATGCTCGACGCCAAGGGCTTGGCGCGCATCTACGGCGGCAACCTGCTGGTGATGGATCTCGGCAACGCGCAAGACATGTTCGGCCAAGCCGGCTTCGTCAATCGCATCGACGTGGTGGTCGATCGCAACGGCGACGTTCAGCAAGTGGCCCGCGCCGTTGCGGCCGTGTTACCGGCGGGGTTGCAGGTCGAGGCGCCGGCGCAGCGCAAGGCGGATTTGCAAACCGTGATGCGCTCGTTCCAGGTGCTGCTGTGGGCGCTCGCGTTGCTCGGATTGATCGGATCGTTTCTGATCGCATTCAACAGTCTGACCACCTTGTTCGAAGGCCGCGCCTGGCAGCTCGGCGTGTTGCGCGCCATCGGCGTCCGCCCGCGCGTGATGTGGCAGGAGTTGCTGAAGGAAAGCGCGTTGCTGGGCATCGCCGGCGTCGTGTTGGGAATTCCGCTGGGCATCCTGCTCGCCCGCGTGGTGCTGCCGATGATCACCACGGCGGCGGCGTTGAATTCCAAGGTCGCAACGCCGACGGCGCACTTGGCCGTGCATTGGACGTCGTTGTTGTTGGCGGCAGGAATGGGACTCGCCGCCGCGCTGCTGGCCGCCGCGCTGCCGGCGTGGCGGGCGACGCGGATGGGCATGGCGCAGACGATGCGCGCGCGCGGCGTGGAGCAACAAGGCTTGGGCGCCAACGCGCACTACGCCATCCGGGCCCTCATGTTGGCCGTCATCGTCGTCGCGGTGGTGCTCCAATCGGTTACCGGGATGGCGTCGTGGGGTCTGTTCGCCACCGGCTTGATCGCAGTGGGGACGGCGCTCGCGGCGCGGCCGACGCTCGAGTTGATCCGGCGGCCGTTGTTGGCCGGATTTCGGCTGGTTGCCGGACCGACCGGCGAGTTGGCGATCAAGAATCTCACCCAGAATCCTCGCCGCGCCTCGTTGACCGTCGCGATGCTCGGGGTCGGATTGGCGTGCGTCCTGTGGTTGTGGATGGTCGCTCACAGCTTTCAATCGTCGGTGGTCGACGCAGTCAGCGGCGCGATGCGCGCGGATTTGGTTGTCAGCTCCTCACACATCGAATCGGGCTTCCTCGAAGCGCCGGTCTCGGATTCGCTGGTGGGCGAACTGGCACGCATTCCCGGCGCGACCGTAGTGGTCGGTGAGCGGGGCGCCGATTGGCAGTACGGTGGCGGGACGATCACCATCGATGCATACGATCCGGCGTACTTCACCAGCCCCGAGTTCGGCCAGTGGCCGTTGGCGGGCCGCGGGGTGCCGGGTTTGTGGGAAGCGGTGGCGGCTGGCAACGCCGCGGTGGTGTCGAGCAACTTCGCGCGCAACCTGCACACCCAAGTCGGCGACACCATCACGCTCGACAGTCCGTCGGGGCCGGTGGCGCTGCGGGTGGTCGGCGTCGTGACCCACTTCGCGTCGCCGCGCGGGACCATCGAGATGAGCCGCGAAGTCTACCGGCGCATGTGGCGAGACGAGAAGATCACCCGCGCATTCGTGCGCGTCGATCCGAACGCGGATCTCGTCGCGGTCCGCGCCGCGATCGCCCAGCGCCTGGGGCGCACCTTCAGCTTGCGGATTCTGTCGGCCGCCGAGATTGTCGACTACTTTGCGTCACAGGTCCGCCGCGCATTCGCCGGCGTCTACATCTTGGCCATGATGGTGCTCGCCGTCGTGCTGGTGGGTATGGCCGACACGCTCGCCGCGGGGGTGATGGAACGCACGCGCGAGATCGGCGCAATTCGCGTCGTCGGTGTCCGCCGCGGCGCGGTGCGGCGGATGGTCATCATGGAAGGCGTCGTGATGGGGCTGGTCGGGCTCGTGCTCGCCGCCATCGGCGGTCTGACGCTCGGCCGATTGTGGGTCGACGCCACCTTCCCCGCGTTGCTCGGTTGGGTGCTCGAACCCCATGTGCCCTATGGCCAGGCTGGTACCGTGGCTGCGATCACCGTGCTGGTGTGCGTCGTCGCCGCGCTGGCGCCGGCGCGCCGTGCCGCGGCACTGGAGCCCGCGGTGGCCTTGCGATACGAGTAGAGCTTGTATGCCCCAGTCTTCCGCAGTGTATCTCGAAGGCGTCCACAAATGGTACGGCAGCGGCCCGCAAGCGGTCGAGGCGCTGAGCGACATGAACTTGTGCGTCGAGCCGGAAGAATTCGTCAGCATCGTCGGGCCGAGCGGATGCGGCAAGAGCACGCTGCTGAATCTGATTGCCGGCATCGATACGCCCACGCGCGGACGGGTCTGGGTCGCTGGACACGATCTCGCGCAACTGACCGACGATGCGCGCAGCGATCTGCGCCTGCGCCACATCGGCTTCGTGTTCCAAAGCTTCAATCTCTTCCCCACGTTCACGGCGGAAGAGAACGTGACGTGGCCGCTGGAATTCCTCGGCGTGCACTGGCGTGAAGCGCGCGCCCGCGCCGACGCCGCCCTGGCCGAGGTCGGACTCAACGACGGCGCACGGCGCCGGCGGCCGGCCGCGCTGTCGGGCGGCGAGCAGCAACGCGTCGCCATCGCACGCGCGTTGGTCACCAAGCCGCGCCTGTTGGTTGCCGATGAGCCGACCGGCAACCTCGATTCCCGCACCGGTCAATCGATCTTGGATCTCATGCAGATGCTGAACCGCACCCAGCATCTGACGATCGTATTGGTGACGCACAGTGCGGTGGCGGCGGCGCACGGGCATCGCATCATTGAATTGTCGGACGGCCGCATCCTACGTGAGACCCGCCCAAGCCTCGATGCGGCGGCGGCCGATCGCTGGGAAGATCCCGCGACAAAGGAGGTCGGATGAACCGCACGACGATTCTGGCCATCGGCGTGATCGTAGGCGCCGGCATCGCCCTCAGCGGCTGCGGGAGCGACAATGACGAGACCCCCACGGCCCCGACCGCCACCAAGGCAGCGACGGTGGCACCGACCCTCTCGCCGACCACCGGTCCGACGCGCACCGCCAGTCCGTCGGCCACCGTGGCGCCAACGAATACCGCCTTGCCGCCACCGACGTTGACTCAGACGCCGGTGGACACGCCGTCGCCCGCCCCGACCGCGACCGACACCTCAACGGCGACACCGAGCGAGACGCCCTCTGCCTCGGCAACGGCAACAACAACGCCGACTCAAACGGTCACTGTGACCCGAACGATCACTTTGAGTCCAACCATCACGCTGACGCCCACGGTTACGGCAACGCCCACGGCGACCAACACGCTCGGGCCGCTGGGGATTCGCCATTTCGTTCTCGACTCGACCCAGAGCTCCTTCACAGTCAAAATCTCCGGCGGCCTTGAGATCCCAGTCGGTTTCTTCCGCGGTCAAACCAACGGCCAGGACGAGCCGGCGTTCCTCGACCTGGAAGCCGGTCAGCCCGACGCGAACGGCTTCGTCCGCGTGAACATCGTCGCGGCATCGGAATACCTTTACGTCGATTCCAAACAGTTGGCGGGCTTCGTCTTCTGTCTCAAACCCCTGGTGCCCGTCATGTCGGCGGGGATCCTCGGCTGCAACGGCGGAACCGACGTCAGTATCTCGCTCAATCAGGACCATCACATCGGCCAACTCGGCGTCAACGGCTTCACTACAACCAACTGCACCGCGATGCAGGGACACGTTGAAACGCCCTACGCCGCCTGCAGCGCCGGCCTGGTTGGCCAGGCTTGCGACGTCGATGGCGATTGCGACACCACGCCCGGCGCTGGCGACGGCACCTGCGCACATGTTCCGGCGGCCTGCACCACCGGCATGGTCGGCAAGGTGTGCCAAACGAACGCGGACTGCAACCAAGGGACGACCGCCGGGCACTGCGGCTTTCACGGCGGTGTCTGCAACGGCCCGCTGGTGCCCGGCTTGGGAACCGGGGACTCCGGACCGGGAGAACTATTCATCGCGCCGAATCCGGATCCCAACGTCTTGACCAACGGGATGCCGGTCGAACTCGGATTTGAAAACGCGCTGCCGTGCGGCGACGAAGGACCGGGCATGCCGTCGCCCTTTGCGCTCACCACCGGCCACTCCAGTTCGTTGGTGACGGACGCCAACAACATGCTCGGTCACACCCTCAACTTCGACACTCAGGGCGAAAACTTCGACTGCTACAACTGGCAGAGCAACGACAAAGGCCGGCTGGTGCTGAGTGCGCCGGCGATCGACCAGCGCACGGTCGGCGACGTGGCAACGATCTTCAACTTCTTCTCGCACTGAGGAGCGGTCGGGGAAGGGCTTGCAGCAAAACGGCGAGCGACTACGTCACAGAGAGGCAGTAGCACAACGATGCGCCAACCTTTGAACGTCTTTGCAGGTTGCCGGCGATCGATTTTCACTCTCGCCATCGTCGCCTGCGTGCTTGCAACCGCGAACATCCCGCACGCATGGGCGGCCGGCGCGACCCAGGAAGCGCTGCTCGACGTGCTGTTCGGAAACGCACCGGATCCCGGCGGACTCGACGCCAACGACGACGGCGTCCTGTCGATCGCCGATATTCTCTTGCTTCCCGCGGCGCCGCCACTCACGCCGACGCCGACCCGCACGCGGACTGCGACGGTCGCGGTCCCGACCGCAACCAATACACAACCGACTGTGACGCCGACCCTGACCCAGACGGTCACGCTTACGCCGACGCCGTCGCCTACCGCAACACCGGTTGGCTTGCTTTACGACGGAACGATCTCGAATTTAACGCCCCACGACGTCGGGGACATGCTGATCTATCGCGTCACCGACCCGACCGGACATGTTACGACCGAAACGACGACCATCCCATCGAACGATCCGGGCAGCGGCGCATTCGTGCTCGACGATCTCCAGACCGACGGCCAGCAGGTGATCGTCCACGAGATGCAGTCGTACAGTGACACCGGCACGCAACTGTTGTTCAACGGCTACACGGATCTGGTTGCCAACGTTCGGACGACCTGCACCCCGCCGCTGCTGCGGCTCACGTCCCCGCTCATCGCCGGGCAGACCTTTTCGACTACGATCAAGTGCGAGGTGCGGTTTTCCGACTCCGGTGTCTTCGTGGGCTTCGTCAATCGCACCGACACGGTGACGCCGCAGGATATCGTCGCGAGCGTCACCGTTCCAGCCGGCACGTACAGCACCGTCATTCATCTCAGCGGCAGCACCAACCAAGGCGGCGAACTGGAGAACGACGAGTTTTACATCGTCCCGGGGATCGGGCCCATCCTGCAACTGCAAACGTTCACGGGACAGACGACCCGGCACGAGCTGGTCGACGGTACCATCGGCGGCATGTCGGTGAAGCGGTAGTCGCATCCTACTTCACGATTGAGCATGCCGTCGCGACTTCCTCCACCGTCGGCCGTGGTCGTGTTCTTCGCGCTCGCGGTGCTTGCGGCAGGCGCCGCAAGCGCGACGCCCCCGACCATCAACGGGCACGTGCAATACGAGACCTTCGGCTATCCCGATCCGGACACGACCGGAGAGCGCTGGGAAAACTTCTTCGCTGCGACCCTACGTGCCCACGGCGAGATCAGCCCAGAGCTTACGTGGCAGTTCGAGGGCCGGGCGGTGGCGGACGACGTCGCCTTTACCGCCGGGGGGTACTCGCTTCGCAACGCAACCCGCCGGCGCCCCTACCTGTCGCTCATTACCGCCGTGCTCGACTACCGCCCGTCGGAGAATCTGCGCGTAAGCGTCGGCAACCAAGTCGTCAGTTGGAGCATCTTCGACGAGTTGCAGCCGGCCAACTTAATGTCGCCGCGAGACGAGTCCGACCCGTTTCGCCGCATCGATCAAGGCGTCCCGAGCGTGGCAGCGCACTATGGCAGCGGCGGCGCGTTTGCCGAGCTGGTGGTCGTCCCGCTCGCGTTCACGCCGTCGCGTCTCCCGCAAGGCCGTTGGGACATCATCCGCAACGAGAATGTGATTCGCCCGCAGGACCAACCGCCGGTGCAACTGGATGAAACGCAAGCCGGTGCGCGCATCGGCGCGCACCTCGGCCAGCTCGAAGCGACCGTGATCGGTTACGTCGGCCGCGATACCGAGGCCGTGTTCGTCCCCGGCCCGCTCGTGCTGGTCGGCTTCAAGAACGGTCGCCCGCAGTTCAAAGCGCAGATCATCGATCGCTATCCGCAGTTGCGCGCGGGCGGCGTGACGGCTTCCTATCCGTTCGGCGACCGCGTAATCATGCGAGTGGAGTCGGTCTACTACAACAGCCCCGATCGCTTCCGTGACGACTTGCTTCAAAGCGTCGCCGGCGTCGAGTACGCCCTCGACGACTGGCGCATCGTCGCCAGCTACCTGCGTGACGATCAGATCATCGCCGCACCGGAGGAAGTCACGAACAAAGGCGAGCGGCAATTTTTCCAAAGTTTCATCTTCGGTGAGATCCGTTACGATGCCGGTGGACGATTGCGTGGACGACTGCGGGGCGGGTATGACGCCACCGGCGACTTCAGCTTGCTCCAATCCGAGCTGTCGTATCGCGTCTGGCAAACGGTGTGGATCTCCTTGCTCGGCGAGCAGGTCGACGCCGGCAAACGCTCGTACGAAGACAACAAGACCTCCTACTTCGACACCATCAGCCACGAGGACCGCCTAGGGACACGCATCGAGTACGACTTCTGAATGCAGCCGAGTTGTCACGAGAGATGTCCACGACACAACCACAGGCGATTTTGCTGACCGGTGTCACCGGATTCCTCGGGCGGCACCTGCTGTGGGATTGCTTGCGCCGCGACGCCAACGTGACGGTCTATTGTCTGCTGCGTCCAGAGAACCACCGCAGCGCCGAAGAGCGCCTCGCGGCGCTGATCGCTCGACATCGCGACGTGCTGCCGGACGGCGCGTCCGCGCGTTGCCATGCGGTGTCGGGCGACATCGCCATGCCCGATCTCGGCCTTGATCCGCGAGCTCGCGAGCGGCTGCTCGGCGAGGTCGATCGCATCGTGCATTGCGCCGCCACGGTCGAGTTCGATACGCCGCTAGCCGAATCCCGGCGCATCAACGTCGGCGGGACGCAGCAGGTGTTGCACCTCGCCGACGAGCTGCTGGCCCGCGGGCGGCTCGGCCGCGTTGATTACTTCAGCACCGCCTTCGTTGCCGGCAAGAGCATCGGTCGAGCCTACGAAGACCGATTGATCCCCGCGTCCTTCAACAACACCTACGAACAAACGAAGTGGGAGGCCGAACAACTCGTCCGCGCGGCGCAGCCACGGCTGCCGATCACCATCTACCGTCCCAGCATCATCGTCGGCGATTCGAAAACCGGATACACGTCGAATTTTCGCGTCCTCTACTGGCCACTCAAGGCACTCGCGACCGGCCTGATCATCGCGGTGCCCGCCGATCCGAACGGCGTCGTCGACGTCGTGCCAATCGACCATGTCGTCGGTGCATTCGCGGCCCTCAGCAGGAGCGAGCAGACGTTGGGCAAATGCTATCACCTCGCCGCGGGTGTCGACCGGCAGAGCTCGTTCGGCGAACTGCTGCAATTGACTTCCGCCTTCTTCGGTGTGCGGGCGCCCTGGACGATTCCGCCGCAGATCTCCTATCGCCTGGTGCGTCCGGTGTTGTACGCCACCGTCTGGGGGAAGCGGCGCGAGCTGCTGCGCGTCGGGGAAATGTATTTTCCGTACTTCAGCTATCGGGCGTCGTTCGATCGCACCACGGCGCGTGCGGACCTCGACGGCACCGGCATCGACCCTCCGGCGGTCGCTGACTACTTCCACGCGATCATGCAGTACTGCGTCGACACGGACTGGGGACGCGCGCAGGGATGATACAACGGCTGGCCGACGATCGTCCGCACGTCGGGGTCCCGCGCGTGGACGAACGGACCTTGTGGTTGGCGTACAACGCCTCGGACGTGACCTTCCGCGTCCTGCGAGCCTTCGGGTGGGGGCCGATGCTCAACCTCGGGTACTATCCGTTCGGCCAGCCCTTCACGCTGCTGAACTTTCTGATTTCGACCCATTGGTTTCCGCCGTTCTTCCGGCTGCCGGCGGCGCAGTTGAGCCTGATCAAGCGGGCGATCGCGTTGTTGCCGTTGCACGACGGCCGGCGCGTTCTCGATGTCGGCTGCGGCCGCGGCATGAGTTCTTACCTCATGGCCAATACCTTTCCGCATCTCGACGTGAGCGGCGTGGATCTGCTCGCCGACCACGTCGCGATTGCACAAACGCTCTTCAGCAACACGCCGAATCTGCAGTTCATCCGCGGCGACGCGATGAACCTCGACTTTCCCGACCGCTCGTTCGACCGCGCTCTGTGCGTGGAGGCGGCATTCCAGTTCCCCGACCGCGGGCGTTTTCTCAGCGAACTCGGTCGCGTGGTCGCGCCGGGTGGGCGGGCGGTGATCGTCGACTTCATGTGGGAAAACGACGACGCGCGCGTCCGCTGCGACGCCGACGCGCTGCAGGTGGTGCGTGCAACCTGGCAGTTGCGTGACTTCGATTCCGTCGGCCAGTATCGACGCAACGCCGAGACCAACGGCTTCACGATCGACGCCTGCCTCGATTGGTCCTCGCACGTGACCGCGCCGATCATCACGATCTTCGGCATCGTCGGGGGGCTGGCACGGCGGTCCTGGGGCCGCGCCTTCTTGCGACGCTTCAACCCGCTGCTGCGTCCCATCAGCGACCTCGATTGGGCGAAGTTCGTGCAGTCGGCTCGCGCCCATCAACGCGTGCACGGCTGCGCCAAATACATGGTGTTGGTCCTAACCCGCTGACCGCGACGGCCGCGCCTTGCTCGTAGCCACAGGCTTCAGCCTGCGCTGTCGGGTTTCAACGAGGCCGAAAAATCGGCGGCGAAACGCGCCCTGAAGGGTGCGGCTACAGTCCTGCAGTATTGGGGGTCCCGATACCGCGTCGGCTCGTTGCAATGCCGATCAAATCCAGGTAGCGGCAGACGGCTATGGCGGAGCAGAAGGGCTGGTTCGGGCGGCCGTCGGCCTGGATCCTCGCGGTGGTGGTGTTTGCGGGGCTGGTGCGGTGCAGCTTCGTCAGTTGGGACCAACATCACTTCTTTCACCCCGACGAGCGCGCGATCGCCGAGGCGGTGCAGCGCATCTCGCTCGGTTGGTCCGACTTCCGTCTCGACCCCAAATTCTTCGCCTACGGATCGCTGCCGTTCTATCTGACCCGCGCGGTGGTGGACGCGCTCGCGCACGTCGCGCCGCACCTCGCCAGCTACGATGGCATCATCGCCACCGGCCGCGTGGTGAGCGGCGTCGCGGGTACCTTGACGGTGGTGGTGTTGATCCTCCTCGGCGCGCGCCTCTACAATCTGTCGGTCGGTATCCTCGCCGGATTCCTGCTGGCCGCCTGTCCGTTGCACGTTCAAAACTCGCACTTCATGGCCACCGACATCGCGCTGACCCTGGCGGTGCTGGTGGCGTTGTTCGCGCAAATCAATCTGGTCCGTAGCGGCCGACTACTCGACGCGGTATGGGTCGGCGTCACGTTGGGCATCGCGTTGGCGTGCAAATTCAGCGCGCTGCCGCTGCTCGCGCCGCTCGCGGTCACGTTGGCGATTCGTGCGCGCACCGACGGGTTCGGTCGCATCGCACTGTATGCTCCGCTGATCTTGTTGATCGCCGTCGGCGTGTTCGCGATCGGCGAGCCCTATGCCTTCGCCACCTTCAATCCGATCGCGTTGGTCACGCTGTTCGTGCAAGCCATGCCGCGCGCGCTGGCGGTGATTCGCAGCACCGATCCCGAGCTGCACGGAGTACGCGGCGCGGTTGAAGTCCTGTTTCGCGCGATCAGTGCGCCGGCGTACGCGAGCTCGATCCTCGAGCAGAGTCACATGGTGTCGAATGCGGGCCTGCTGCCCTACACCAATCAGTACGTCGGCACGCCGAAGTACGGCTACGAGCTGACGCAAATCGTCCTGTGGTGCATGGCGCCGCCGCTCGGCCTCGCCGCGGTGTGGGCGACGGGACGGCGCGCGGTCAATTTCTGGCGCGAGCGGTCGGAGGAAATCGTCCTGCTCGCGTGGGTGGTGCCGTTCTTCCTCGTCAGCGGCTGGTTCGAGGTCAAGTTCATCCGCTATCTCTTGCCGATCTACCCGATCATGATTCTCTTTGCGGCCGAATGGCTCGTGCGCCTGCGCGCGCGCGGCGGGATGGTGGGGCGCGTGCTGTCGCTGATCGTCACGGTGGGCACGCTGCTCGCGCTGTTCGCGTTCATGTCGATCTACGCCCGACCGCACACGGTCGTGTCGGCGTCGGAGTGGGTCTACAAGTTCGTCCCCACCGGCAGCAAGATTCTGTCGCAAGATTGGGACGAAGGCTTCCCGTTCTCGTTTCCGGGCATGGGACCGGAGCGCTACAAGATCACCAACTTCGGCTACTACGAGCCCGACAATCCCACCAAGATACGCAAGCTCGCCGGCCATCTCGCCGAGAGCGACTACATCGCGTTTCAAACCAAACGGCTGTACGGCGCGCTGACGCAAGCGGCGCAGAAGTATCCGCTCAGCAGCAACTATTTCTATCTCTTGTTCGCGGGTGACCTCGGCTACACGCTGGTGCACGAGGAGGCATCGCGCCCGAGCGTGTTCGGCATCGAATTCCCCGACGAACTCGCCGACGAGTCGTTCACCGTCTACGACCACCCGAAGGTGCTGATCTTCCGCAACGACGGGCGGCTGAGCGCCGACGCGTTGTACGACAAGATCATGAACGGCCTGCCGTCACGGCCGATGACGCGCAGCGATCTGCTGCGCGCGCGCCCGGGCGCCGAGGTCGGCGGCGCGCTCCGTCCGCCGATTCGTTCGAGCCTGCTGGCGACGCTGACGTTCGCGCTGCTCGTCGAGGTCCTCGGGCTGGCGGTCTACGCGCTCGGCGGCGGGTGGCTGATGGGCGCGAGTCCGTACGCCTTGGCGAAGATCATCGGCGTGCTGCTGTTCGCGTATGTCCCGTGGGTGCTCGTGCATCTCGGGCAAGTGGAATTCTCCCGCGCCACGTTGGCGGTGTGGGCGTTGGTGCTCGGCGGCATCGGTGCCGCGGCCGCGCTCCGCACGCGCCGGCGCGCCACCGAATGGGACGTGTCGCCGGCACGCGGGCGCGAGATCGCCGCCACCGAGATCCTCTTCTGGGGGACGTTCGTCTTCTTCCTGCTCGTCCGAGCCTTCAATCCCGAAGTGTACTGGGGCGAGAAGCCGATGGACTTCTCGTTCCTCAACATCTTGATGCGATCGACGCATTTGCCGCCGGCCGAGCCGTGGTTCGCCGGCTCCGATCTCAACTACAGCTACTTCGGTCACTACATTTCGGCCGCGCTCGGCAAGCTCTGTCACATCGATCCGGCGATTACCTTCAACTTGGCGATCGCGCTGTTCGGCGGCCTGACTGCCGCCGGCGCGTTCGCGCTCGGTCACGCCATCAGCAACCGGTGGCGCGTCGGCGTGGTGTCGGCGGTGCTGACCGTGCTGCTCGGCAATCTCGCCGGTCCGCGCGAGTTGCTGCAGCGGCATCAGATGAACTTCGACTACTTCTGGGCGACCTCGCGCGTGATTCGCGACACCATCAACGAGTTCCCGCTGTGGAGTTTCTTGTTCGCCGACCTCCACGCGCACGTGATGGTGATGCCGTTCTCGCTCGCCTTCTTGTGCCTCGCCGTGGCGTGGGTGCGACAGCGATTCGGTTTCGACACCGAACAGCGCGCATCCGCCGCCGCCGTCATCGGCCTGTTGGGACTCACGCTCGGCACCATCATGGTGACCAACACGTGGAGTCTGTTCACGTACATGCCGTTCTTCGCGTTCCTGCTCGGCTGCCATTGGATCGCGGGCGATGCGTGGCGACCGCCGGTCGCGCCGCCTCCGGCTCCTGAAGAGATCGCGCCGCCGGAAGCGCCGACACCGCTGGACACAAGGATGACGGAGGTCGTGCCCGATCCCGCACGCGACGCGTTGCGCGCCGCGCTGGAGTCGGTCTACCCCGACGAAGGCACAAACAATCCCGATCTCGCCGAGATTCACCCCGCCCCGCCCGCGGAGCCGGCGGTCGAGCCGGCCGCGCCTTCACCCCCGATTGTAGTGCGCCCGCGACGCGGCTTCTTCACCTTCATCGCGCAGTTTTTCACCCGCGTGTTGTTTCCGGCCGCCGCCGTCGTGCTGCTCGCGTACGCGTTCTACTTGCCGTACTGGTGGCATTGGAAAGCGCCGGAGCGCAATCTCGGTTGGGAAAACGGGCCGTTCGCCAAGCCGAGCGACTTCCTCACCATCTTCGGTGTGTTTCTCTACGTGTTGGTGCCGTACCTTTTTTTCGTCTGGCGCCGGCAAATGCTCGGGCGACACGCGACGGCGCGCACCGGCATCGGCTGGCTCCGCCGCATCGTGCTCGGGCTCGTCATACTCGGCGTCGCCGGCAGCCTCTTCGTCTCGACGCGCGCGTTCCTGATCATCCTGGCGGTGCTCGCCTTGCAGCTCGCGATGCAACGGCGCACGCCGATGCGCCACCGCATCCCGTTGGCGATGGCGTCGTTCGCGTTCTGCGTCACCGCCGGCTGCGAAGTGATCTACGTTTGGGACCGCATGAACACGCTGTTCAAGTTCTACTTGGACTCGTGGTTTCTGTTTGCCGCTGCGGCCGCCGCCGCCGGTGCCGAGATCTGGCGCGGCCGGGTGGTGAGCGGCGTGATGCGACGCGTCTGGCAGGTCGGCTTCGTCGCGATTCTCGGCGTGGCCGCCTTCACCGCCGGCAGCGACGTGTACGGCGTGCTGAGCACCAAACGCGTCGTGACCCCGCGACCGACCCTCAACGGGATGCTCTACCTCGAAGACCACGCGCCGTACGAGTTGGCGGCCTACAATTGGCTCAACGAGCGCATCAGCGGCATCCCGGTGATTCTGGAAGCCTACGGCCCATCGTATCAAGAGTACACGCGGGTCTCGATGAACACCGGCTTGCCGACCGTGTTGGGGTGGGACTATCACGTCTTCCAGCGTGCGCAGACGCATGCCGACATCGAGCGCCGCAAGGCCGACATCAAGCTCATCTACACCAGCGACAATAAAGAGCAGGTGCGCGCGGCGCTGCAGCGTTACCACGTCGCGCTGATGTTCATCGGGCCGCTCGAACGTCGCACCTATCCCGCCATCAACATGGAGCAGCTCAAGAGCTGGAACGATCTGTTGACGCCGGTGTACGAAAATTCGGCGGTGACGATTTTCGCCGTGAGCGGCGTCTTCACCGGCGGGATCCCGGTCACCACCGTCGAAGAAGTTCCGCGCGTGACGAGTGAGGAAGCGGCGCCGCCGCCGCAAGAGGAAAAGGGCACCTTCCACCAGCCGCGCGGGGTCGCGCTCGACAGCAAGGGCGCGCTGTACGTCTGCGATTTCAGCAACAACCGTATCCAGAAGCTCGATCCGCAACTCAAGGTCGAGCTGGCCTGGGGCGAGCGCGGCGAGTTGCCGTCGCAGTTCAAAGATCCATGCGGCATCGCCGTCGGCCCGCAGGACATGGTGTACGTCGCCGACACCTGGAACCAGCGCGTGCAAGTGTTCACGGCGGCCGGCCAGTTCGTGCGCGAATGGGCGGGGAGCTTTTACGGCCCGCGCGGCATCGCCGTCGATGCGCGCGGCAGCGTGTTCGTTGCCGATACCGGCAACCATCGGATCGTTCGCTTCTCGTCGAAGGGTGATCTCGAAGCGACGTGGGGCGGCAAGGGCACCGAGCCGGGCAAGTTCGTCGAGCCGATCGGCATCGCGGTCGACGGCCGCGGGCAAGTGTATGTGTGTGACAACGTCAACGCGCGCGTGCAGATCTTCAACCGCGACGGCGGGTTCATCGGCACCTTCCCGGTACCCGGGTGGGAAGCCCAGGTCTATTCGGAGCCCTACATCGGCGTCGATCCCAAGGGCACGATCTGGGTGACCGTGCCGCTCGTCCACGAAGTGCGCGCCTACGACGCGGGCGGCAAGCTGCTGCGTACGATCACGGGCCAGTCGATCCCGCAGGCGTTCTTCGACAAGCCGATCGGCATTGCGGTGAACGCGGCCAGCAAGCAGCTTTACGTCGCCGATCTCGAACATCAGATCGTGCGTATTCCGTATGGCGACATTCGGTGAGCATCCCGTCACTCGCTGTTCGCTGGCATTGATCGCGTTGGCTGCGGCGATCGCCGGGCAGTACTGGCTCGCGGTGCAATTCAATCCCACGCTCGCCGCGGTCGGGTGGGGCGTCGGGATGACGGTGTTCGTGCTGCTGTTCGCGCTCGATGCCGGCGGCCGCGAGTTGCCGTCGGTCGCCGAGACGTTGCCGCCGGCGCTTGAGTGGCCGCTGGCAATCGCGGTGCTCGCGGTCGGCGTCTTCTACCGCACCTTTCGCTTGTCGGAGGTGCCGGCTGGACTCAATCACGACGTGGCGTGGGAAGGCTTATACGCAGCTACCATCCTCCAGGGGATTCCGTACACGCCGTACGTCTCCTCCGCGTGGGGACGCGAGACCTTCATGTTCTACTGGGATGCCGTCTCCCTCAAGCTGTTCGGCATGAACCTGTTCGCCATGACCTTCCCGGCGGTGGTGGCGATGGTGCTGATGCTGCCGTTCTTCTACGGCTTTGCGCGGCGGATGTTCGGCGTGCGCGCGGCGCTGGTGCTGACGCTGCTCTTCGGCGTCGCCGGCTGGCCGTTGATCTCGGCGCGCGTCGGTTGGCGCGCGGTGCTGCAGCCGCTGTTCACCACGATGACCTGCATGTTCTTCTGGCGCGGCGTGACCGGCGGTCGCGTTGCCGACTACGCGTTGGCCGGCGCGGCGCTCGCGCTCACCTGCAACACCTACAATGCGGCCCGGCTCTTCCCTACGATGTTCGTGCTCTTCGCAGGGGCGTACGTCCTCTACCACCGCGGCAGCGTGCAGTTCACGCGGCGATCCCTGCGCGGCCCGCTGGTCATGCTGATCAGCTTCAGCATCGTAGTGGCGCCGCTGGCGTGGTACGCGGTCAACAACTGGGTCAAGTTTTGGGGCCGTGCCAGCTCGCTGGTGACCAATCAGACGCCCGAGATGCTGGCGTGGACGGGCGCACGCGCCGCCGCGCTACTCTACAACTACTGGGGCAACAGCGACGACTTCTTCGTCGAGTCGCCGCTGCTCGAGGTGCCGGCTGCGGTCTTCTTCGTCTTCGGGTTGCTGTGGTGCGTGCTGCGCGCGCGCGACCAGCGCGCGGGATTTCTGCTGTTGGGCATGTTCGTGAACCTGCTGCCCGGGCTGCTCACGCGCGCGAACGCGAATCGCTGCATCGGCACGATGCCGTTCGTGTACTGCTTCGCCGGGCTGGGCCTGTTGTATTTCGTCCGCCACGCGCAGCGGCTCGGCCGCGCCGGCGTTGTCGTCGCCGGCGTGGTGCTCTCGCTCGGTCTGGCGGCGGAAGCCGGCGCGACTTACCGCGAGTATCTCAGCCATCAACGCCGGCGGATTTGGGGGTTCTATCCGGAGACCACGGTGCTCGGCAACTACATGCGCACGCTGGTCGGGCGCTACAGCATGTTCGTTGGCGGCGCGAATTTCCCGCGCGACGCGCTGACGTTCCTGACTTTTGCCGGCGGCGATCGCGACCCGTTCGAGCGCGAGTATACCTGGGTCGACGATGTCGCCACCTTGGTTCGCACTACGCCGGAGCCGGCACCCGGTCGCGGGCTGGCGTTGATTCTTGCCACCATCGACAACGCGCCGATGGTCTTCGACGAGTTGCTCAAACGCTTTCCCAAGCACGAGATCGTCGATCTGCACTATCCCGAACCCGACGGTCCGGCGTTCGCGCGCGCGCTGTTGGTCCCGCCGAGCGACGTGCCGCAAACCGCGGAGACGAAGGCGCCGGCGGCGCCGCCGGTCGGATCATTGTGGCGCGCCGGCCGCGGGTTCGAACCTGGGCAGTTCAGCAGCCCAACCGGTATCGCCCGCGGCAAGCGCGGTGAGTTTTACGTCGCCGACACCGCCAACCATCGCGTGCAAAAGTTCGACGCGAAAGGCGCGCTGGTCGCGATTTGGGGCGAGGCCGGCAACGGACCCGGGCAGTTCAAAGAGCCCGCCGCCGTCGGCGTCGATCCGGACGGCAATGTGCACGTCGTCGACACCTGGAACCATCGCATCCAAAAGTTTTCGCCCGACGGCAAGCTGCTCACCACCTACTTTCCCCCCAAGGGGTTCTTCGGACCGCGCGGCATCGCCTTCGGCAAACAGCGCGTCTACGTCACCGACGGCGGCAACAATCTCGTCGACGTGTTCGATCTCGACGGACATTTCCTCAGCCAGTTCGGCGGCGCGGGTAACAGCGACGGACAGATGCTGCTGCCGGTCGGCATCGTTGTCGATGCGCACGACCTCGTGTGGGTGGTCGACAGCGGTCACAATCGCTTGCAAGCGTTCAAGCCGGACGGCACCTTCGTGCGGGCGATTGCGGTGCCGGGATGGCACGGCACGGAGATCAAGGAAGCCTACCTGACGGTGGTCGAGCAGAGTGTGATCCTCTCTGATCCGGTCGGCAGCCAATTGTTGCTGCTGAAGGGTGATCAACTGACCTCGATCGAAAGCCCGACCTCGTTGTTCGGACCCGCCGGGGTCGCGGCCGACAAGACGACGGTGTACGTATGCGAACGCGGCCGTCACGCAGTTGCACGAGTGCCGTTGAAGAAGGGATGATTGAGGATCGATGAACGACGAGCGGCCAGCACAAGCCACGAACGACGTCGAGCTCTCCGTCGTGTTGCCCTGTCTCAACGAAGCCGAGACCGTCGGGCCGTGCGTGCGGTTGGCGGTCGAAACCATCAAACGACTCGGCATTCGCGGCGAGGTGGTGGTCGCCGACAACGGCTCGAAGGATGCGTCGGCCGAGATCGCGGCGCGTGAAGGCGCGCGCGTGGTGTTCGAGTCGCGGCCGGGCTACGGCAGCGCGTTGATGCGTGGCATCGAGGAGGCGCGCGGCAAATACATCATCATGGCCGACGCCGACCAGTCGTATGATCTCGGCGACCTCGAACGGTTCGTCGTCGAGTTGCGCAAAGGTTACGACGTGGTGATGGGCAGCCGCTTGCGCGGCACCATCGAACCCGGCGCGATGCCGTGGCTGCATCGCTGGATCGGCAACCCGCTGCTCTCCGGCCTGCTCAACTTTCTGTTTCATCCCGGCATCTCGGATGCGCACTGCGGCATGCGCGCGTTCACCAAAGACGCGTACTGGAAGATGCAACTGCAAACCACCGGCATGGAGTTCGCGTCCGAGATGGTCATCAAAGGCGCGCTCGCGGGCCTGCGCATGGCCGAGATTCCGATCACGCTGCATCCGGATCAGCGCAATCGCCCGCCGCACCTGCGGTCGTTCCGCGACGGGTGGCGGCATCTGCGCTTCATGCTGCTGTTCTCGCCGACCTACTTGTTTCTCGCGCCCGGTTTGGTGTGCATGACCCTCGGGCTTATCGCCTTGCTTGCGTTGTTGCAGGGACCGCAGCGGTTGTTCGGATTGAATTTCGATGTCCACTACATGGTGATCGGCAGTTTGCTGACGCTGCTCGGCTTTCAAATCATCGCGACCGGGTTTTTCGCCAAGGCCTACTCGCACGCCGCGCGGCTGTACGCGCCCGACCGGACGCTGCAATTCTTGGGTCGGCACTTCAATCTCGAACGTGGCTTGCTCGTCGGCGCCGCGGTGTTCGTGATTGGCTTCGCAATCGATGCAACCATTCTGGTCGATTGGCTGCGCTCGGGCATGGGCGAACTGAACGCCGTCCGGCCGGCGCTGCTGGGCTCGACGTTGATGGTACTCGGCGCGGAGATCCTGTTCTCCTCATTTTTCCTGAGCATGTTGGCCATTGGTCGCCGTTCGAACTGATACCGCCGATCCATCGCCGACCGGTGTGCGCCGTTGGCTTGCGGCTGGCGCGCGCATCGCGCTGAGCGCCGTCGGCGTTGCGCTCTGGCGATACGGCATCCAGCACTGGCCCGGACCGCCGGGGGTCGCCTACGGCACGGGCTTCTGGGCGTGGGCGTCGTCGTTCATCGTGCTGCTGGCAGCGTGGAGCTCGCCGACACGCTGGCGCTGGCCGCGCTGGACCGCGAACACGTGGTTGGCGGTGGGGCTGGTGTTGATCGCCGGCGCGATGCGGTTCTATCGCGCCGAGACGATGCCGTTCGGCATTCACTTCGACGAGGACAATGCCTTCAACGCGTTGGAAGCGATGCGCACCGGCACGGCGGAGAACATTTTCTCGCGGCTCGACCGCTACACGACGGGTAACCCAGGACTCGTCATCGCGCTGCAGTGGCTGTTCGGTTTTGTCTCTCCCAACTGGTTCGCGGCCACGCGCTATTCGAGCGCGGCGTGGGGCACCTTGTCGATCGCCGCAACGTATCTGCTCGCGCGACGATTGTTCTCGACGCGCGTCGCGGTCGCGGCCGGCCTCTTTTTGACCCTGTCGTACTGGCACTTGATCAGCTCGCGCATGCAGTTTCTGAACGCGCCGTTCGGCGCGGCGCTCGCTTGGTGGATGATCGTTCGCGCGTGCGATTCTCGCCGGCTGGTCGATGCCATTCTGGCCGGGATGGTTGGCGGCTTGGTGTTACAGCTCTACGATCCGATCAAGATTCTATTTGTATTGGTGCCGATCTGGTGGCTGTGGCATGCGGTCGTGAGTCGCGGATTCGCGCGGCAGACGGCTCTGTCGATGATCGTTGTCGGCGCCGTGGCGTGGATGGCCTTGCAGCCGTTGCTGTTGCGTCAGGGATGGGAGGGCTACTTCCAACGCGTCTACACGGTCACATCGTTGGGCACGGTGGTGGCGCCGGACGTGCGACCCGAAGGGCGACCGGGGCTCGATCAGTTGCGCGATCACCTCGCTGCGCTCGCCCGCGTGGCGACCGGCGGGGCGGAGCTGGCGGCGAATCATTCGACCGGCGACCCGTTATTGAACTGGGCCGAAATCGTCGCCGTGGGTCTCGGCCTCTTGTTGAGTGTGTGGCGATGGCGCTCGTGGCGTCACACCATCGCGCCGTTGTGGGCGGTTCTGGCGGCGATCGCGGTGACCTTATCGTCCGTCCCGGATGCCTCCTATCGACTCGCGATCGGCCTGCCGGCGCTGGCGATTCTCGCCGCCATCGGGGTGGTGACGCCGCTCGATTGGTTCGCGCGTCATACGCCGCGATGGCTTGCGTGGCCGGTTGTGGGGTTGGTGGTCGTGGCAGTGGCGGCGTACGATGTCGATGTGAACGCCGTTCGGACGTTTCGCTACTTCGACAAGACGATCGATACCGGCGAGTTCACAGTGCTCGGACGGTTCATCGCCAGTGGTTCAACGGAACCGGTCTACTATATCGAAGCGCTGCCCGTGACGATGGAGCATCCGGTGATGCTTTCGCTCACCCATCGCCGCACCGTCGTGAACGTCGCGAACCTCGTCGATCAAGTGCCGCGCAGGGTCGATTCGCAGCGGCCGGCGGTGTTCGTGATCCCGTACTGGTCGAGCATGCACAGCCTCGACTATCTCCGCCGGGTCTATCCCACCGCCGAAGTCGAGAGCTTGAGCAGTCCGAGCGGAAAGCTCGGCGGCTATGCGGTGCGGGTCGCGCCGGGCCACGCGGCGAGCGCGGCCGGTTGCGGGCTGCGGCGAGGCCCGTGTGACGGGACCAGCGCCGCGGTTGACGGATATCTCGCGTTACTCAACGTTCGCGACTTGTGTCCGCACAATCCGCCGCAGCCCATCGAGTGGCGGGGCCAGATAACGGTCCCGGACGGCCCGGCGATGGAGATCGGACTGACGCTCGACCAGGTCAGTGCCAGGCTGCAGCTCGACGACAATCCGCCGGTGCCATTGGCCGGCCATGAGGCCGCGCTCCCCGCGCGGGTGCTGCCGGGCACGCATCGGATCGCAATCAGCGCGAACGTGCTCGACGGTCTGCCGACGACGCTGACCCTGTGGTGGCGGTTGCCGGGCCAGAGCCTGACCGTAATCCCGTGTCAGGCACTCACGCCCAACCCGTCGGCCACCTGAGCGCGTAGCGGATCACATGCGCAGATACCTACTCGACGGCGTACGGCGATTGGCGGCACCGCTTTGCTTGGGTGCTTCCTACGAGTTGGCAATCACCGACTTCGATGTTCGCTGGCTCGGGGTCGCGACAATTTGCGCGGCGGTCGTCGCCACCGGCGAGTCGTTCTGGGCAGAGTCGTCGTACGCGGAGCCGCGGCTGGCCTGGCCGAATGTGCGGCGGCTCGGCTTCGCTTTCGTGCCGGGGTGGTTGGGCATGATCGCGGCGGCGGTCTGCAAGGCGGAGGGTGCGGCGCCGGGCATCGTGATCTGGATCTGGCTTGCCGGGTGCGGGTGGTTGCTCATCGGAACGTGGATCACCTCACGCGTCGCTGGGGCCGTTGCACCGGCGCCGGCCGGAATGACGCGGTGGTTGTGGTTGTGCGGGGCGCTCGTGATCGCCTTCGCTGCAGGCCTGCGGTTGTGGCGCATCGACAGCGTTCCGCACTACGTGCATTGCGACGAAGGCACGATCGTAATGACGGCGAGAGCGTTCTACGCGAACCCGGCTCGCGACTGGTTCGCGCCGCCGCCGAATGCGGGTGCGTACTCGATCATGCAACTCCACTTCGCCCTGGCGGGATGGGGGGTGTTGCTCTTCGGCTTCAATCTGGTCGGCGCGCGGTTGTCCGACGTCGTGCTCGGGATTCTGTCGATCGGTTTGATGTTTGACGGCCTGCGCCGCGTCTCGCCGCTGCGCCTGGCGGTGGTGGGCAGTGTGTTGCTGGCCGCGAACCATTGCCATCTGGCGTTTTCGCGCATCGCCTCGGGGTACATTCAGACCGCGTTTGTCGTCGCGCTCGCGTTCAACCTCTTGAGCCGCGTCTGGACCGCGCCGTCGTATTTCAATGCGGCGCTGCTCGGTGTGGTGATGGCGTTGGCGGTTCAGACCTACCCGCCGTCGCTGGTCTCGCTTCCGCTCCTTTGCCTGGTGTTGGCGGCGCTGCTCACCACCCGTGCGCACCGCGCGCGGCTGATGGCGCCGCTGGTGATCTTCGGGCTGAGCTGCGCGAGCGCCGCCGCGCCGTTCGGGGTTGCCGTCTGGCAGCACGCCGGCGAGTTGCTCGGGCGCTCGCACGAGATCAGCATTCTCAGTCCGCCGGTCATGGGCGGGCTCAAAAGCGGTGTCTACCACACCGACTCGACGCTCGAGGTCGTAGCCCAACAGGCGTGGCTGGCGGTACGCGGATTTCACGTCGGTCGCGACCATCAGCCGCAGTACGACATCCATCTACCGATGGCGGATCGCTACACCGCTGCCTTGATGCTGCCGGGCGCGGTGTTCGTGTTGCTCGGCCTGCGGCAATTCCTGGCCGTCAACACGCTGGTGTTCACGCTCGGCTATCTGTGGTTCGGATTAGGAATGGAGTGGGCGCCGGGTTTCAATCGCAGTACCGGCGCGCTCCCGCTTGGCATGGTGGTGCCGGCGATTGCGCTGGTGCAATGCGCCGACACGCTCTGCGCCGGGCGCGCGTGGGTGCTCCGTCGGGCGAGGGACCTGATCATCGCGGCGGCGGTCGCGCTGTGCGTATATGCCGGTGTGCACATCTACTTTCTCGAGTACGGCCGTTCGCTCGAATGGGGCGACAGCCCGTCAGAAGCCGGGTGGGCGGCGCGACGGTACGCGCGCGACTACACCATTCACCTCGTCGATTGGCCGCTGCCGGGTAACGAAGGGTTGCAGTTGATCCTTGGCGACTTGCCTGTCGCCCTTCACTATCAACACGACACCGTCGCCTATGTACAAACGGCACCGGTGACGCACGCGGACCTCTTCATCTTAGATCGCAACGACGTCGCTGCGCACGATGCGTTGTTGGCTCGCTTTCCGGCGGCGCGCGTGGAGGAGTGGCGGCCGCATGCGACGGCCGGTGCAAGTTTGTGGCTCATGTTCGTCGGAGGGGCTGCCAGTTGAGCGTTGCGGGTTCTGAAGCGCATTTGCCTCGAATCAGACGAGCGGGTAAGAAATCTTGCCATATGGGCGCACGCCAGATGGCCCGACAGGTGTTCGATCACGTCTGGGTGCGTCGACTGGCGTCGCTTGGTTGCCTCCTAAGCGCTTATCAATCCGCCCGCAGTGGGTTCGAGTGGCATTGGCTTGTGGCGAGCAGCGGCTGCGCGCTCGTCTTGAGCCATCCCCGGTTCGCCTGGGGCGAACCGGAAGGGTGCCCGACGACCATGTCGTGGCCGCGTTGGTTTGAGTTGTGTTGGTTTTTGATGCCTGGTTGGCTCTTCCTGAGCGCAGCCGCCGCAATACGCGCGACTCAGTTGCCTGTTCGGTTCAGCGACCGGGTGTGGCTGATTGGGGCGGTGTGGCTTCTTGCTGGGTCCTGGCGACTTTCCCGCTCGAAGCTCGGCTCGGTGGCGACCTCAAAGGCTCGTGGATTGATACTCGGGTGCGCCGTGGTCGTGTTCGCCGCCGGAGTCCGCACCTGGCAGCTCGCCGATCTGCCGCGAGCCGTACACAAGGATGAGATGTCGGTGTCGTTGGCCGAGAGGCTGTGGCATGACCCCGATTGCGACTGGCTTGCGCCATTCTCCGGATATTCCGTGAGCAACCTATGTATTGGGGTGGCGGGAGCGGGCGGTTTGGTGTTTGGCGTGAACCCGCTTGGGGCAAGAGCGTCCGGCGCGGTGCTCGGGACGTTGTCGGTAGCCCTTTTGTACGACGGTCTCCGCGTGGCAGCGGGACCCGCGATGGCCGTCTTGGCATCGGTGCTGTTGGCCGCGAATCACACCCACATCGCGTTCTCGCGAGTGGCGTCAAGCTACATACAGCCGGCATTCGTTGTCAGCTTCATCTGGGCGCTGTTCGCGCGGCTGTGGATCCGCCCCACCTATTTCGCCGCGGCGCTGCTTGGAATCGGGCTCGCCGTCGCGACAAATCTCTATCAACCGGCCCTCGCAGCGCTTCCGCTGCTGGGCGTCTCCACGTCGTGGTTGCTGCTGATGCGACCCGAGAGACGTCGAGGTCTGATTCTTGCCGGCACCATCGTGGGAGTGAGTTTTGTGAGCGCGTGCGCGATTGTTGCGGTGGAGTCCTGGAAGCACCGCGAACAGTATGCCGCAAGATCTAGCGACATCTGCGTCCTGTCAGAACACCTCATGACGGGACTGAAGCGCGATCTCTACCACACGGATTCAGCGCTGGTTGTCGTCGCGGAGCAGGCCTGGGTTGGGCTGCGCGGCTTTCACTTCGGGCGCGACAAAGAAAGCCAGTACGCCATCAACCATCCCTTGACCGACGCCTATAGCGCGGCGCTAATGATTCCGGGGCTGACACTTGCCCTGCTTTCCGTGCGCCAGTTTACGGCGGTCAACGCCGTCATCTTTACTTTCGGCTACCTGGTCATTGCACTCGGGATGTTCGTGGCCGAGGGGTTCAATCGAACCACCGGGGCACTGCCGCTGGCGATGATCCTGCCGGCAATCGCGATAGTTCAATGTTGCGCAGCACTCTTCGACGGCAGCGGGTGGCTGAGCCGTGCGGCGCGCGTCCTTACCATGGCTGCAATTGCGAGCGTGAGTATCACCGCTAATCTGCTGATCTACTTTCGCGACTATGCTCCAATGCGGACCACGATCGCGGCGGAAAACGATTCAGAGGCCGGTCGAGTCGCGCGAATGTACGCATCTCAGTACACCATCCATCTCGTCAGTTGGCCGTTGCCGATCCATGAAGGATTGCAAGTGATCGTTGGAGACCTCCCGGTGCGCCGGCCGGCGATTTCTGATCCAATCGCCTACGTGAAAAGCGCGGCGGTCTCTGGCTCCGATCTCTTCATCATCGGCGGGGCGGACACCGCTACGCGCGACGCGTTGTTGGCCCGCTTCCCGACTGCACGTCTGGAACCCTACCGTCCCAACACCGTCCTAAGTCTCTCCTTGGTGTTCGTTGGCTCACCGCGGACGCAGGTTGGCCGCGAATTGGACCGCCAGCTGTCGGAGAACTGATTGTGTCGCCCACACTCAAGCTCGTCGCCGGACTCATCGTCGCCGGCGCCTTGGTCGGCGGCGCGATCGC
>DATKMK010000064.1:0-4255 GCA_035541895.1 Binatia bacterium
ACGAACGAATTCTCGCGGGCGGCCTGCTCGGCACCGGCGCGACGACCGAAGTCGAATAACAGCCACTTGACCGCGAGTGACGGGATCAGCTCGCGGGAGTCCGACGTGAAATAGCCTTTTTCGATCAGCGTCGACGGAATCGGCAACGGCGTGCGCTGATAACCGGCGATCGCCTCGGCCGACAACTGCGGCGCGTACGTGCTTTCGACCAGACCCACCGCGAGCGCTGCTTGGCGCGCGCGCTCCCATGCTTCGCGGGTTTGCGGGTTGCTGCGCTGCGCGATGTCGATGAGTTCGGCGAGGCTATAGACGCGGGCCGGATCGATGTCGACGCGGCCGTCGGGGGCGACGTCGACGTGTGCTCGCGTTGCAGCAGAGTCGTTGGGGATGGTCCACGGCGCGTCCGGCGAATCGGGAGCGAGTTCGGTCCAGTCGCGCGAATGTGCCGCCAGCGGCAGCAACAAGAGCAGCCAGGCGCACCGCGCACGAATTTGGGGTCGCTCATGTCGCATCGCTGCTTGCTCTATCGATGCTGGACACCAAGAGCGCTTCCGCTTCGAACGCCGCGCGGTCTGCGGTGGGTGCGCTCGAAAGCGATTCGACAGTCACTCGACCACTATCCTTGATGAGGGGCGCCGGCTTTGGCGAACCGCCGCTGAGATACGCTGCGTACGACCTAAGCCACGCCGCCGTCGGTTCGTCAGTCGATGGTGTCGCCATGTCGCGCTGCGCGTTTTGATTGCTCAGCACCAACACGGCGCCGGCGATCTGTTCGACCGCCTCGAGCGCCCGTTCCTCCAGCGTCGAGCGCCTCAGGTGCGGCAGCAGCGGCGCTTCGAAGGTGCTGATTGCGACGAGCTGCCGTGCCTGATTCAGCATGCGCGACACTGCGAGGAGCGGTGCCGCAGACGCGCGCGCGCGCTCCGTGCGCAGCAGCTCGACCAACGCCCGCACGGCGCCCGCAAGTGCTCTGCGCGCGCTGGTCCGCGCGCTGACCGGCCACACGGTACTGAATACGATCGACATTGCGACATTGCCGAGCAGGATGCCTGCCACGCGGTCGCGCAGTTCCGCGAGTTCCGTTCCGGGACCATAGCCCTGCAGCACCCCGATGTAGAACGCCAATGCCATCTGCATGCCCGCGTATGCGAGCAGTTCGCTGCTCGTCGCCACCCACGCGCACAGCGCGGTCACCAGCGCGATGAGGATGCAAAGATCGCCGATGTCGGTCATGTGCGGCAGTACATAGACGATGCACAACGCGCCGAGCAGGCCGCCCGTCAGGGCGCCGGTAATCCGTAGCGTCAACTTGTGCACCGTCTCGCCGGTGGTGCCGAGCGCAACGAAAAAACACGTGATGACGCACGTGCGGATTCCAGGCCAGTCGAGCCCTCTATAGATGATGTAGGTCGCCATCGTCGCCAAGGTCGCCTTCAGCGCGAAGCGCACGTGCTCGGGGTTCGTGAACGCGTCGGCGACGAAGAGTGATGCCCGCTGGCCGGACTTGCGCGCATCGCGCAATTCGGTTCGGCTCAGCACCTCGGTCACGCGATCCAGCACGTTGACGATCGCTACGACGACCGGACGCGAATCTGCAGGGAGCGCATCGACCAGTGCGCGCGGCACCGGATCCACATCGCGCGGAGTCGTGCCTGTTACGGCAGCATCGCGGCATGCGTCGCACCGCGCCGCGAGTGAACTGCGTACGGTATCGGGCACGTCGGCCGGCAGCAGTGCGGCGAGCCGGACCACCTCGTCGATCGATGCGATCACCTCGACGTCGGCTGCCGTTCGCGCCACCAGCCTCCTGTCGAGCATGTTGATCCGCTCGCGCAACGCCGCGAGTTCCGGGGCCGCGGGCTGCAATAGGGCGACTTCCGTTGAGGTCGTGCTGCGCAATCGCGACGTGGCGGCAGCGAACAGCGCCGCAATCGAGGCCCGAACCAGAGTGGCCGGACGCGGCCCAGCGACGAGATCCACCAGCGCCGTCAACACGGCTGGCGCTACGACGACGACCCACAGCCACAGCACGAGGCGCGTCAGTGCTTCCACATTCGGAGCGTCGTCGATGAGCGTCTGCGTAATCACCAGGATGAAACCGGCGAGAAAGGCGATTTGCCCGACCGAGATCGCGCGCATCAAATACATGCCGACAAACGTCGACAGAGCCATTAGTGGAATGCGCAGTGCGGGCTCGCCGGCGTCGAGGGTGTACAAGACCAGCGAAAGGGCGACCGCCAGCGTCGCGGCGAGGGCCCCACCGACCGCGATCATCAACGTTCCTGATGCTTCACCCCGGCTCAGCAGAAACACGATGTAGGCCGGATAGGCGGGCAGCGGGATCTGAAAGATCATCCAAATGACGACGATGAGGGTGCAGCACACGGTGATGCGCACGACCGTCGCGAACCGTCCGGGACGCGGTGCGAGCTCAGTGCGCAGGAATTCGACCAACGGCGAACCCCGCCCAACGACGGCATCAGGGGGCGGCATCGTGCGTCACCAATACCGATACCGTCGCGCCGATGCGCATCGTGTCCGGTGGCGGATCGTCGAGCAGGATCCGAACCGGGAAGCGCTGCGCGACGATCACCCAGCTGAGCGACCGTTCGACGTTCGGTAGGCCCGGCGCGCCGGTGTTCATCGGCTTCACACCCCAACCGACGCTGTCGACGCGGCCGCGCAGCGGCCGTCCCGTGTCGGCCATCATCCACACCGTGGCCCGATCGCCGACGCGGATTTGCGAAAGTTCGGTCTCGCGGAAGTCGCCGACCGCATACCAACGATCGGTTGCGACCATCGTGAACAACGGGTGCCCCATCGCAGCATATTCGCCTTCGGCGATCTCGAGGCCCACCACCAATCCGTCGAACGGTGCCGTCACCGTCGCCTTGCTGAGGTCCCATTCCGCTAGCGCCGCCGCCGCTTCCGCGCCGTTCAGTTGGGCCGACAGGCTCAGGGTGTCCGCGATGGCCTGGCGCGCCTGAGTCGCTTGCTGCACCGCTGCTGCTAAAGCGGCTTCGGCGCTGCGTTCGCTCGTGCGCGCCTCATCGAGTTGCTGCTCGGTGACATAGCCTTTGCCGAGCAACGGCTCGAGGCGTTTGCGCGTGTCGGTGGCAAGCGCCGCTTGCGCGCTGGCGCGACGCACCTGGGTCTCGGCAGCATCGGCACCGGAGGTCTGCGAGGCGATCTGGCGGGTCGTGAGATCGATCTGAGCGCGCAGCGCTTCGACCTGTGCGTGCGCTTGCTTGGCGCGCAACTCGAACGGTTCGCGATCGATCTCGAGCAAGGCGTCCCCTTTGTGGACGCGTTGGTTGTCGCGCACGTTCAGCTTGACGATGCGGCCGCTGACGTCCGGCGCGATCGCCGCCGTATCTGCGTAGAGGAAGCCGTCGTTCGTTCGCGGGCGCCGATCCAGCCTCTCGAGTGCAAAGACCCCCAGACCGATCGCGCCGACGACGGCAGCGATCGCGACGGCCCGACCGATCCACGCACGTTCCGTTGTCATCGCCACCTCGCTAACTGAGCCACAAGAGCCAGATCGCGAATGCAAACGCGACGGCCATGACCAGGTAGACGACCGCCGGAGCCGGTACCGCCTCGTCTACGCCCCTCGCCACGAGGATTTGTCGAACGACGATCGCGAGGGCCAGGCCTAGCAACGCGCAGATCATCCACGACGGAAAGAACGAGCCGAGGATGTCGTGCGCCGGCGCTCCTGTGCAGCCGGCCGAACCAACGAGCACGGCACCCGCTGCGATCGCCACACGCAATGGCAAGCGGACGTTCAGACCGAACATCGTATCGGTCCAGATGACACTGGCTGTGTGCCGGAGAGTCTCAAGAAACCGCGCCTCACCCACGCAGGTAGAGATCGATTGTCGATGCGAGCGTCCGTGAATCCTAGCCCGGCGGCTCGACGAGCCGATGGAATTGGGTTGTTAGCCGCTCAACATCCTCCTCACCGCCAGAGATTCGAACGCGCGAGATCGATCACTTCCTCACCGCGGCCACTCATGATTGCTTTCACCATGAAGAGCGAAAAGCCCTCGGCCATCTGCGCGGTGATCGAGGGCGGCATTGCGAGTTCGGTGCGGTTGACGACTGCATCGACGAGCACCGGCCCGTCGTGGGCCAATGCTTCGGCGATCGCGCCGTCGACACGCGCGGGGTCCTCGATCCGGATGCCGCGTATCCCGACCGCTTCGGCCATCGCCGCGAAATTCGGATTCTTGAACTCGGTGCCGAAATCGAG
>DATKMK010000065.1:0-59086 GCA_035541895.1 Binatia bacterium
CGCGTGAGGTTGCCGTACTCTTCGAGCATCGCCGGGACGAGTTGCGCGTCGCCGCCGCTTGCGGTTTGGTCGGCGCCGTTCACGTCGCGATGATCCGAACGCTGAGCGTCCCCACCGGTCGGCTGGTTTCCTCGTCGATGATCAGGGCGTTGTACACGCCGGGCGGTTGATCGCCCGGGACGCAAAGGCGCAGCACCGCCGGCTCTTCCGCCGAGCCGGCCCGCAGGGTCACGTCGGTCAGCCGGGGGATGTCCGGATCGACGGCACGCAACGCGTGAACGATCAGCGGACGTGTCGCGGCCTGCGGTCGCAGATCGAGCGACACTTCAGTCGGGCGTGCGGCGACTACTTCGATGCGCACCCGGGCGTGATCGTCCGCTTCAGATGACGCCGGAGTGGTGGCGGGTGCGGCTGCAGTGGCGGCTGTGGGGCTGGGCCGCATGCTGTAGCTTGGGTTCGTCGGCGGGCGCGCGGCGGCGCCGGCGACGGCTTGCAACATGTCGAACCAGACGGCGGTGAAGTCGGACGCATATTGCGCCATCCGCACCGACAAGTCCTGCACTTCGCCGGCCGCCGCCGTGGAACTGTACGATTGATTGTTCAGCCGCTGCGCCGCTTGCTGGCCGCGGCGAATGTACTCGTCAATGACCCGGTATCCCAGATCGACCGAACGAGCCAATACATCTTGCAGCGCCCCGCTGCCGGAGGCGGCGCCGTTGCCAGCGTCGTCGCCACTCGGTCCGGAGAGGCCGAACAAGGTCGACCAACTGCGAATCGGATCCCTGCGCTCCAATTTCGGCCGTTTGACGCGTTCGCGATCGCTCATGGACGAATCCTTTTCATGGATGATCGAAGCCGACGATGTCTTCCAGCGCTGGCGACTGCGCAATTGCGTGCGCAGCGAGGCGGCCGGACATCACGGCGGCCTCGACGCAGCCCGCGTTGAAGCCGCACGCCGTCCAATCGCCGGCCACCACCAGGTTGTCGTATGTGTCGTCAAGTGGAGAAATCCGATACGTGGTGCTCCCCGGCAATGACAGCGCGTAGCGATCGGACGGGTTGACGTTCGCAGTCCAGAACTGCGAATCGAGGCGGGCTTCGCTCTTCACATCGGCGCTCGGAGCATTCGCTGCCGTGGGATCGATGAGCAACTCCCAACGGAACTCCCCGGGCTTCCTCACAGCTTTCGGCCACAGGTGTGCGATGTCACGATTCAAGAACTGCACGGCCGCCCGGCGCACGTGCTCACGTTGGTCGGCGGGGTACTCACGACACGATCGGTCATCCCAGCCGGCTCCATCGGGTAGCACGCTGCAGAAATACGCCAGCGCGCGCGGGCGATGGGGCCAGCGTTCCCGGTCAAGTAGGTGGCGCATGTCGGCCCACGTGTCGAACGGCTCGACGAATCCCGAGAGCGTGGTCGCGGGACCGGGCCAGCCGAGTGCTTCCATGTCTTCGCTGAGCCAGATTTGAAACGCTTGGGTGGCGACGGTCTTGACGTGATCGACCATCGCACGCCAGCGGGGATCGCGCGCGACGATGTCTTTGCAGACGTGGGGGATCGCACCAACGCCGACGCCGAGGATCACGAAGTCGAAGTCGTCGACGACGCGCAGCGTCTTGGGGCGCACTTTACGGCGATCCCAGAACGATTCGAATGCCCAGCGCTCGCGCTCGAGTCGCTGGCCGTCAACGAGCTGCGTGTAGTCGGGTTGCGCCGGCCAGCACGGCAGCCCGTCGATGTCGACGAGGGGCTGATACTCTGCGCCGTCCTTGATCTCAGCCTGCACGTCGAATTCGAGGGTTTCGACGTACGGCGACTCACCGTCTTTGAGATGAGCGCGGTCGGCAAGGCGGACGCTTTCCAGGCGATGAAAGAACGCGAAACGGACGCCGCGCCGCCGTAACACTTCGTAGAACGGCGCGAACACCACGTCGCCCATGCCCGCGTGCATGCGCCAGAAAAACGCGCCGCGGTAGGTGAAGAAGGATCGCACCATGCTGCGCAACGCCTGACCCGCGGCGATGCGAGGACGGCTGACATCGCCGTCTTCGTACGAGAACCCCAAGTCGTAGAGTCCGCGCATGAAGCCCGAGTTGACTGAGCTCTCGGACGCGCCGTTGAGCAGCAGCCACTCCCGGCAATCATACTCGTCGATGGCGTCGAAGCCCCGCGGGTCGCTGGCGATGCGGAAACGCACCTCGCCGCGCAGCGTTGCGAACGTGAGGTCCATCACCTGCCAAACTCGACGCAGGGTCGGGTCGCCCTCAAGCCGGCTTTCGAGCGCCATGCGTGCGTTGCTGGCGATCGCGTCGAGGAAGCGCAGAATCGCATTTTCCTCGAACGAGGTGACAGACCCGACCATCAGCTCCAACAAGCGCGCGCCTTCGATCAGGCCGGCGAGGGTTGCCAGCTCCCCATACCGCAGCAACCGCGCGGCCGCATCGACGATTGTGTTGGACGACGCCCCGTCGGCGGCCTTCGTCTCGGCAACTGGCGGGGGGTCGCTCGTTTCGCTCGACAGCAAGGTTTCGAAAAGCGTACGCAGCAGCGACGCCGTGCGAGTCATGTAGTCCGCGACGGTCCACCGCTGGCCGTTCGGCAGCGGGTCGCCGGGCAGTCCCGCCGTTGGAGGAAAAATCCCGGTCCAGGGAATCCATCGCCCGTCGGCGGTGACATCGGCCACGCCGATCTGCGGAATCGGGGTGAACGCATCGCGCCAGTCGGCGATCGGACATCTTTCGGGGTCGCGCTGCAGCTCGGTGTAACATTCCCGCATCAGGCGGAAGGCGTTCTCGTAGAAGCCCATCCACAAATGCAGCCCGTGCTCTTCGATGCGGTCGGCAGGTCCCCGGCCTGAGGCGCCTTTACCGCCGAGGCGCCACCCCATTTGGTAAACCGTGATCTCGTACCGCCCGCGATGTTCGGGTCGACTCAACTCGAAGGCTGCCGCCATGGCCGCGCAGCCGCCGCCGACGACCGCGACTCGGATCGGTGGTCGACCGGCGTCGGACGCGGCGACTGTTCGCGACGCACGTTCAGCTTCTTCGGACAGGGGCTCCGGCATGGCGCTCGCTTTCAATCCACTCGGTCGCGCGACGTATCAAAAGCCCGGTTCGAATGAAACAGCGGCGCTCGCGTGCACTCAACGGTTCAGCCGATGTCGACTCGCGAGATGCCGGGGAACGAGAGCGCGAAGTCGGGACCATACACGCGCCCTGGGGTTTGGAAGCCGGGTTCGAAATCGCCCTGTAACACCCGGTGCGCAATGGCCGGCGCCAGCGTCGCCGTGCAAGCGTACGCTTCGGGGGTGACCATGCGGGCGCTGGCGCGACGCCCGTGACGGTCTTCCGCCTCGGCTACAATGACGATCTGCGCCCCTGCACGTTCCTCGGGGGTGGGCCCTTCCGGCAGCATGTCGGCGTGAGCCTTGAACCATGCCTGCAGCGGACCGCTCCCCAGGAGTCGTCCGAAATAGCGGGTCGCCGTCAGCATGGCTTGCAGTGAGGGAAGGCTGGCAAAGTAGACTTCGATGTTGGGAATGCCGGTGGTGTAGTAGGCGGAGGCGACATCGCCCCAACTGACGGCGAAACTCAGCGCCGGGCCGGCACCGTAGTCGAAGGTTCGCTGCGAGGCGCCTGGCACGACTGACGTAATCATGCCGTCACGGCGAATGTTCACGCCAATGATGGCGTGTTCGATCAGGGTCTTCGCCGAGGCGCGCGTGACGAACTGCAGCCCGCGCAGGCCGAAGATCAGACGTTGCGCGTTGGGCAGGCGGCGCGCCACGTGCGCCCCCAGGCAATCGGAAGGAACAACGTCGAAACCGACGCCGGGCATGATCATGACACCGCGCCGGCGCCCGTCACCATCCCGGTGACTGAGCCCGTCGATCACCGCGACCTCGCCGGTTATATCGAGGTAGTGAGTGCGGGTCCGCAGGCATGCGTCCACCATCGGCCGGGCGGTCTCGGAGAACGGACCGGCTGCGTGCAACACCACGCTGACCTCGTTCAGGACTCTGTCCAGCGCCGCCCCATCGGTGAGGCGGACGACTCGGTACTCCAACCCCGTGCGCTCAGCCAACGCGGCGAGTTTCGATTCGCTGCGACCGGCGAGCAGAGGGCGCAAGCCGCGCGCTTTGGCGGCATCGACGATGAGGCGGCCGGTGTAGCCGGTGGCGCCGTAGATCAGCAGAGGGTCACCCATGCAGCAGTGGCTCGCGCGTCAGCGTCGTCGACATGCTAGCATGGACGCTCAGGGTATGAACACGTTCCTCGATCCGACGGCATTCCCGGGCCCAATGCGGTTACGCCGCCCCGAACGAGAGTCGTTCGTGAGCGAGGCGAGTTTCAACGGCCATATCGTCTTCTCGAATTGGAGTCGCGCGGAAGTCGAGAAGCTGTTGCCGCCCGACCTCGAACTCTGCGCTAACATTTCGGCGACGCCCGATATTCATCCTGTGGTGTTCATTTTCGGCGATCAGGCACAAGGCGCTATGCTGTTCGGTGGGTTCACCTTCTCACTGGGCGTGCAGTACCAGGAACTCGGTGTGGCGGTCCCATTCGTAAAACATCGGCGCGACCCGCTCATTCACACGTTCATGGCGCGCATGTATTCCAGCTACGATATCGCGACGTGGAACGGCAACTTTCACTATGGCTTCTCGAAAGTGATGGCGAAGCTTGGCTGGCGAGGACCAGTCTACCTCGTCACCGCCGAGGATGGCGCGTTACTGCTGCATGCCACCGTCGCCGATTCCGGCGAGTGGCTGTCCGGTGACCGGTGCACTCTTCCAAACTTTGCGGCGGTGCAGTGGATCTTCTCCCTTCCGGTCGTGGGGCGGAGGGCCAACGGCATCTATGTGCGCTCGTATTTCGGCTGGGACTTCGGTGCTGCGCAGGTACGGACCGCTGATGCGTGTGGTTCCATCGATGCGCCGTTTCTGCCTGGGTTGACTCCGCAGGATTGGCACGACGTGTCCGCGGGAACGTTCGAGGTGCGCAACATGATCTGGCGCCTGAGTTGGCCGTCGGCGCTGCTCTGACGTAGTCGCCTATCTAGAATTTTGGACTGTCTTGTCCACTTGACCGGTCACGCGCTGCGACGACCGCTGAGGCATCGTCCGATGCTGGATTGTGCGACGCGGCGGCACATTGTTTGCCTTTGATTGTCGTCGTCTCGATCGGAGGGACAGAATGCACCAGCGTTTCTCATGTGACCGAGCAGCGGCGTGCGCTGCGCCCGTACAGGCGAATATCGTATGACAGAGTTCGAATGGGGACCGGTTCAATTGATCGCCGGGACGCTACCCGAAGGGATGTCGGCGACCCGCAGCGGTTCGACGCTCTCGTTCATGTTCAACCGATTGCAGGTGGAGCTTGATCAGAACGGCCCGGATCTGCGGGCGATGTGGTTCGCCGCGATTCGCGTGCCGGTGGTGGTGGGCGACGACGTCCGCATGCTCGGCTACAAGCAGGATCTGCGCGGAGCGATCACCAAGAGCGTGGGGGCACGAGCGTTGTTGAGTGCCGATCTCTATTGCGTGAACCACGTCATTGAGCTGCCGTTTGGCGAGGGAAGCCCGGGTGTGCCTATGGCGACCGACTTTTCGCGCAGCGTTTTCGCGGTGGAAGATCGTTTGCCGTACGAGCAAGATCCAAGCGGCTTCTACAAGCTGCCGGCGTACGAAGTCCGCCTCTTGCTGCTGGTCGAACGCAAGACCCTCAACGAGTCGGCGAGTGTTCAACTCGACACGCTGGACGTTGCCGCGGTGACGCAGCGCTGATCGTAGGGGGCCGCCCGACGCGCGGACAGAGGGCGACAGATGCGTCGCCCCTATGGACATTTCGGGGGGCCGGGAAGCGGGCGGCGCATTTGCCTTTACCCGCGGCTCGCCGATATCACTGCCGGCGTGGTGATTCGTGGGTCAACCAAGATCGTCGGCATCTTCGGCGATCCGGTGGCGCATAGCCGCTCGCCGGCGATGCACAATGCGGCGTTTGCGCACCTCGGGGTGGACTACATCTACGTGCCGCTGCAGGTGAAGCCCGACGACTTGCGCGCGGCGGTCGTTGCGATCCGCGCGCTCAATCTCGCCGGCGTCAACGTCACCGTGCCACATAAGGAACGCATCCTGCCGCTGCTCGACTCGGTCAGCGAAGCGGCCACGCGCGCGGGCGCGGTGAACACGGTGATCAATCGCGCCGGTCATCTGCACGGCGAGAACACCGACGGGATCGGCTTCGTGCGGGCGCTGCGTGATCGCGGGGTGACGCCGCGCGGATTACGGATTGTGGTCGTGGGCGCCGGCGGCGCGGCTCGTGGAGTGATCGCCGCGCTGGTCGGGAGCGGGGCGCGACGCGTGGTGATTGCCAATCGGACCTTCAGCCGGGCCCGTCGCCTGGCACGCCTGTTCGGTGGCAGAGAAACGGCCATAAACGTGCTGCCACTCGACGCGCTGACGGCAGAATCGACGTTGGCCGATGCCGATCTCGTGGTCAACGCGACGGCAATCGGTTTGCATGGTGAACGGTTTCCGGACTTGGCATATGCGGCGTCGCGCTCCACGTGTCTGTTCTACGATTTGTTGTACGGTGCCGACACGGATTTTCTGCGTTCCGCTCGCCGACATCGCCGCCCGACGCTCGATGGCGCGACCATGTTGCTCCATCAAGGCGCGGCCGCGTTCTCGCTCTGGACCGGCCGCCGGCCGCCGCTGTCGGTCATGGCAAAGGCGTTGGGCCTGCGCGTGCAAAACAAAATTGACAAGCCCAAACGTCGTCGATAGCGTTAGCCATCGTGCCGGCGGCGTTGTACGATCAATGGCGCGCACGGGATCATGATCACACGCCTTGGTGAACTGCTGGTCAAACGGGGCCTGATCACCCAGGCCCAACTCACCAAGGGTGCGGAGCACTCCGAAGAAGAAGGCGGGGCGCTCAGCACCGCGCTGGTCAAGCTCAACTTCATCTCCGACGCGGATCTGACTGCGTATTTGCAGAAGGAATATCGGCTGCCGTTGGTCGATCCGGCCGGCATGGATCTGCCGGGCGAAGTCATTCGCTTGATTCCAGTGGCACTGGTGAACCGGCATCATCTGGTCCCCATCAGTCTCTCGGGTTCGTCGCTGACGATCGCCATGTCCGATCCGTCGAATCTGGTGGCGATGAACGAAGTGAAGTTCCTCACCGGCTACGACGTGAAGGTCGCGGTTGCCGCGACCTCGTCGGTGACGGCGGCCATCAGCCGCTTCTACGACGAGGGGGCAAACTACGACGAGGTGCTCACCCAGATCGAGAGCCAGGACGTCGAGCTGGTTCAAAGCGAAGAGGAGATTGATCTCAAGGAACTCGAACGAGCGACTGAGGATGCGCCGGTCGTTCGGCTCGTCAACGCGATCTTGACCAGCGCGATCAAGCGGCGCGCCAGCGACATTCATCTCGAACCGTTCGAGCGGATGTTTCGCGTGCGCTTCCGCGTCGACGGCGTGCTTGAAGAAATCATGAAGCCGCCGTTGAAGCTCAAGAACGCCATCACCTCGCGGGTGAAGGTGATGTCGAGCCTCGACATCGCCGAACGGCGCTTGCCGCAGGACGGCCGCATCAAGCTCAAGGTCGGTCCCGGCCAGGAAATGGACTTCCGCGTCTCGGTGTTGCCGACGATCTTCGGCGAAAAGATCGTGCTGCGCTTGCTCGACAAGTCGAGCCTGCAGCTCGACATGACCAAGTTGGGATTCGAGGAAAGCGCGCTCAAGGATTTCAAGGATTCGATCTACAAACCGTTCGGCATGGTGCTGGTGACGGGACCTACCGGCAGCGGAAAGACGACGACGCTGTATTCCGCGTTGTCCGAGCTGAACAAGTCGACGTCGAACATCTCGACCGCCGAGGACCCGGTCGAATACAACCTGGTGGGCATCAACCAGATTCAGATTCACGAAGACATCGGCTTGAACTTTGCCGCGGCCTTGCGCGCGTTCCTGCGCCAGGATCCCGACATCATCATGGTCGGTGAGGTGCGCGACTTCGAAACCGCGGAGATCGCCATCAAGGCGGCGTTGACCGGGCATTTGGTGCTGAGCACGTTGCACACGAACGACGCCCCGTCGACGATCAACCGGCTACTCAACATGGGTATCGAGCCGTTCTTGGTGGCGTCATCGGTGAATTTGATTCTGGCCCAGCGATTGGCGCGCGTGATTTGTACCGGCTGTCGCGAACCGATGGAACTACCGCCGCAGGCCCTGCTCGACATCGGCGTGCGCAGAGAAGAGATTGGCGGCTTCAACTGTTTTCACGGCGCCGGTTGCCCGAATTGCAATGGAACCGGGTACCGCGGGCGCATCGCTTTGTACGAGGTGATGCCGATGAGCGAAGAGCTACGGGATCTCGTGCTCAACGGCGGCTCGGCCGCCGACATCAAGCGGTTGGCCGTGAGCCTTGGGATGAAGACGCTGCGGCAAAGCGGAATCGGCAAGTTGAAGGACGGTGTGACGACGGTGGAAGAGGTCGTGCGCGTCACCATGGCGGACTAGCGATATGGTTCAGGGCGAAGCAGCTCCGTTTGTCGAGCGCCAACCCAGCATCTCGGCCGGAATGCAGGATTTTCTGCGCCTGGTGATCGAGAAGAGCGCGACCGATTTGCACATCACCGCGGAGAGCCCGCCGGTCATGCGGATCAACGGCAGCCTCGTCACCATGCCGTTCCCGCCGCTGACGGCGAACGAGACCAAGCAGTTGTGTTACAGCCTGCTGACCGAGAGCCAACGCCATCGGTTCGAGGAAGCACGCGAGCTGGACTTCTCGTTCGGTATCCGCGGCCTCAGTCGCTTTCGCGGTAACTTGTTCCTGCAGCGCGGCGCGGTGGGTGGTGCATTCCGACTGATTCCGTACGAAGTGCGCGGGCTGGCGGCGCTGGGTTTGCCGCCGATTGTCGCGGAGCTGACCAAGCTGCCGCGCGGGCTGGTGCTGGTCACAGGACCGACCGGCAGCGGCAAATCGACCACGCTGGCGTCGATGATCGACAAGATCAACCGCGAGCGGCGCGAGCACATCATCACGGTCGAAGACCCGATCGAGTTCGTGCACGAACATCGCGGGTGCATCGTCAATCAGCGCGAGGTGTACGCCGACACCGAAGACTTCTCCGCGGCGCTCAAGCACGTGCTGCGGCAAGATCCCGACATCGTTTTGGTCGGCGAGATGCGCGACCTCGAGACGGTGACGTCGGCCCTCACCGTGGCCGAAACCGGACATTTGGTTCTGTCGACCTTGCACACCAACTCGGCGGTGCAAACGGTGAACCGCATCCTGGATATCTTTCCGACCAATCAACAGCCGCAAGTGCGTGCGCAGCTCTCGCTTGTGCTGCAAGCGGTGATCTCGCAACAATTGATTCCGCGCGCGGACGGTCGCGGTCGGGTGCTCGCGGTTGAAGTGATGATCCCGAACGCGGCCATCCGCAATTTGATTCGCGAGGAGAAGATTCACCAGATCTACTCGCAGATGCAGGTGGGGCAGAGCAAGTTTGGGATGCAGACGATGACTCAATCGCTCGTCGACATCTATCACCGTCGGCTAATTTCGTACGACGAAGCGGTTGGGCACGCGACAGAACTTGACGAACTGCGTACCATGATCGGCCCTGGTCCGGGCACTTCGCGGCGCTGATCTACTGGCACAGCAACTGCTTACCTCTCACCAGCGGAGCGCGCTGATTTCCGTAAGTGATGGGATTCTCGTTGCATTGAGCAGGACCGGGAGGTCAAAAAAATGGCAGTCTTTCGTTGGCAAGGTGTTTCTCCCCGCGGCGAGACCCTGCAAGGCGAGATGGAAGCCGCGACCAAAGACGCCGTCCTGGTACGGTTGCGCGCGCAGCGAATCCGACCGATCACTTCGAAAATCAAAGAGAAAGGCAAGGGGCTCGATCGCGAGCTAACGATTCCTGGCTTCGGCGAATCGATCAAGACGCGCGATGTCGTCATCTTCACGCGACAACTTGCGACCATGATCGACGCAGGATTGCCGATTGTTCAATGTCTCGACATTTTGGCGCAGCAGTCCGAAAAGAAGAAGTTCCGCCAGGTCATTGGGCAGATCAAGGACGAGGTTGAGGCCGGGTCCACCTTCACCGACGCGTTGAAGAAGCACGGCAAGATCTTCGACGACTTGTACGTGAACATGGTCGCGGCCGGTGAGGTCGGCGGTATTCTCGATACCATCCTCCATCGCCTATCGGGCTACATGGAGAAGGCGATGAAGCTCATCGCCAAGATCAAGGGCGCGATGATCTACCCGATCACCATCATCACGGTCGCCGTCGGCGTCACCGCCGTCTTGCTGATTTACGTGATTCCCGTCTTTTCGGAGTTGTTTTCGAGTTTCGGACAGGCACTGCCGGCGCCGACGCAGTTTGTGATCAACCTCAGCAACTTCACGGTGGCGTATTTCCCGTACATGTTGGGAGCCGCGATCGCCGCCGGGATCGCGATTCGACAGGCCTATCAGACGGAGCAGGGGCGTCTGGCCATCGACAACCTACTCTTGCAAGTCCCCGTATTCGGCGACCTCATCCGTAAGTCGTCGGTGGCCCGCTTCAGCCGAACGCTGAGTACGCTGGTGTCGTCGGGTGTCCCGATCCTCGATGCGTTGATCATCACGGCGCGCACCGCCGGCAACAAGGTCGTCGAGCGAACCATTCTCGAAACCCGGGTGAGCATCAGCCAAGGAAAAACGATTGCCGAGCCGCTCACGCAGAGCAAGGTGTTTCCCCCGATGGTGTGCCAAATGATCGCGGTCGGCGAAGCGACCGGCGCACTCGATGCCATGTTGCAGAAGATCGCCGACTTCTATGAAGACGAAGTCGATAACGTGGTGAACAACCTGACGGCGCTCATGGAGCCGATGGTGATCGTGTTCCTGGGCGTGGTGATCGGTGGGTTGGTGATCTCGATGTACCTGCCCATCTTCAAACTCGGATCGGTCATCCAGTGAGCCACGAGCGCGCACACCGTCTCGCTTCGGTGGAAGACCTGCGGCACCGGCTGCGGTGGTTGCTGTTCGGCCGGGTGTTGATCATCTCGGCGTTTCTGGGCGCGCTGTCGTTGGTGTCGCTCAGCGGGGTCGACAACCCGTATGTCGTCTCGATCAATTTGCTTTTCGGCATTGTCATTGTGACCTACGTCTTCACGATCATCTCCGCCGCCGTGCTCCAGCGGGTGGAAGATGTTCGGGCGTTGGCGCACGTTCAGGTTGGGTTCGATGTATTGTTGACCACCGGCGTCCTGTATCTCACCGGCGGCGCCGATAGCCCGTTCCCCTTCCTGTACAGTCTTCCCATCATTAATTCGGCGACCATTCTGTTCGGTCGCGGGGCGCTGGTGACCGCGGCCATGGCGACGCTCGCCTACAGTGGCCTGGTGTTGGGAATGGTGACCGGCGTCATCCAGACTCCCGACTATTCGTTCCCCCCCGCGGGATTCGATGGGCGACTGGTGATTCGGTTGGTCACCAACAACATCACGTTCTTCCTGATCGCGATGTTGGCCGGCTCGCTCGCCCGTCGACTCTCTCGCACCGAAGAGTTGCTACGTGAACAGGAAGCTGAAAAGGATCGATTGACGGTCTTGCAGGAAGCGCTGGCGCGCAATCTCGGCTCGGGATTGATTACGACCGATCCCAACGGGCGGATCACCTCGGTGAACCAAACGGCCGAAGAACTGGCCGGCGTACCGCCGACAGGTTTGCGCGACACCGACATTGGGGCGATTTTCCCTCCGCTGAATCTCACCGCTTCGGCGCGGGCGAAGTTTCTGCAATCGACCAGTCCGCTTCAGCCTACCGAGTTCGTTCACCGTTTGGCGGGCGAGCGGCACGTCAACATCCGTTGCGCCACGGCGCCGCTCCGCGACACCTATGGGCACGCGATCGGCGCGCTCTACATCTTGCAAGACGTGACGCCGCTGCAACAGTTGGAAGAGCAGCTCGAAGCCGGGAATCTCGATGACTCGCTGAGTAACGAATTGCTCGAAGAACTCGGTGACGCCTCGGAGCCACGCGACGGGTTGCTTGGCACCAGCCCGTCAATGCGCAAGATTCAGGACGTCATAGATAAGATCTCGAAGAGCGATGCAACCGTGCTGATCACCGGCGAGAGCGGCACGGGTAAAGAGCTGGTCGCGCGCGCGATCCATACCCGCGGGCCACGCAAAGACCGGCCATTTGTGGCGATCAATTGCGGCGCGATTCCCGAACATCTCATTGAGAGTGAGCTGTTCGGTCACGTGCGCGGCGCTTTCACCGGCGCGGTCTCCGATCGTCCCGGCTATTTCCGCATGGCCGACGGCGGTAGCATCTTTTTGGATGAGATTGGGGAGCTGCCGCTTCTGCTACAGGTCAAGTTGCTGCGCGTGTTGCAAGAGCGGGTCTTCACTCCGGTGGGTGGTCAAGCCTCGGTGGCCGTCAATGTCCGAGTCATGGCCGCAACCAATCGCGATCTCGCGGCAGAGGTTGCCGGGGGGCGCTTTCGCGAAGACTTGTTCTATCGTCTCAACGTGATCACCGTCGACTTGCCCCCGCTGCGCGAGCGCCGCCAGGACATCCCGCAGCTCATTCGGCATTTCCTGCGTCAATTCTCCGATCTGCACAGCAAACACGTAAACCGTTTGTCGGTCGGTGCGGCCAAGTTGCTGCTCGCCTACCGCTTCCCGGGGAACGTCCGCGAATTGGAGAACATTGTTGAACACGCCGTAGCTCTCGGTGACGGTGAGACCGCTCACGAAGAGCACCTGCCGGCGTATCTCACCGCGAACGGGCAGGCCACGCCCGCTGTGGTTGCTCCGGTGCCGACGCACGCGGTGCCACACGTGGTCGCGCCCGTGGTCCCACCCAGCTTTCCCGCTGGCGGGTTCGATCTGGATCGCGACCTCGCGGCCTTCGAAAAGTCGGCGTTATTGCGCGCCCTCGAGCAGGCCGGCGGTGTGAAGAAGCGCGCCGCAGAAATCCTCGGAATCAACTACCGCTCGTTGCGTCACCGGCTGCAAAAGTACGGGCTGGAATCTGACAGCGCACTGGTGAACTAGCCGCCGATTGTCTGACCACAGGCTTTAACCTGCGCTGTGCGTTCCGGCAGCCGGTGGAGCGCCGGGCCAATGCATCGAGCAAGTGAAGTCGTTATCATCGAGACAGTCGTCAAAATATTTACGCGCACTTTGTGTCACCGGGTCGGCTTTCCCTCCGACAGCAGTTCAAGACCCACCTCGAAGGTGGCGGCATTCTCACCTCTTATTCAATCGGTTGCGTGGCACGTAGCGTGCTCAGACCGTTTGCACGAAGGGCTGCGAGTAAACCGGTATGAAGCGGAGTCCTAGCCTCTCAGGGGATCGATCGCACCCGAGCTATCTCGAAGATACCGCGGACGGCAGACAGCGCGGGTTCACGCTGATCGAGTTGCTGGTGGTTGTCGCGGTAATCGGCATTCTCGCCGCGCTCGCGATTCCCCAATACTCCTCGTACCGCCAGAAGGCGTTCGATGCGATGGCGATGGCCGATCTCCGCGATGCCGCAACGGCCGAAGAGGCCTACTTCACATACAATGGTGTCTACGCGAGTTGCACGACGCCGTGCTCGGTTCTGCCGAGCAAACTGACTCCGTCGCAGGGAGTCACCGTGGTTATGACGTCCCTCGGTCAATCGTTTACGGGCACGTCCAAGCACGCCACCAGTTCGAAGACTTTCAAATGGGACAGTACCGCCGGAGGGTTGCAGCCATGAAGCGGGGCGGATGTGGAGGCTTGCACCACGGGGAGGCTGACCAACATCGCCGCAAATCAGGCGGATCGTCAAAACATTTGCGGACAATCTTCGTCACCTGCTTCGGCTCCGTGACGGTGTCTCCGAAAAGTATACAACAAGAGCGGCCCTTTGCGGCCGCCAATTTCACCGAGCGGGCCGCAGCTTCCATGGTACGTCACTTGCACACCCCCGGGGCGCAAATGAAACGCACTGAGCGACCGATACGGCGTGACGCGTTCAAGCTCAGCCACGGACCACCGAGCGCTGGGAGGGCACTGGGGCCCTAACAGCTCGCCGGCCAGGGCAGGGCGGTCACAACGTCACGCCGACTTCGATCGCAACGCCGACCAGCCGACGCCGGGCGAGCAAGGGTTCGGAGGGAAATGTTGTCGGAGTCAATCTGAAAAAGAGAGAGAAGGCAAAACGGGAGAAAAAAGGAGAGCACAATGAAGGCACTCAGAACGTCGAAAGGTTTCACATTAATCGAACTGCTGGTGGTCGTCGCCATCATCGGCATTCTTGCCGCGATCGCCATTCCGCAGTTCAGTGCGTATCGCAAGAAGGGCTTCGACTCGCGGATTCAGTCGGATGCGCGCAATGCCGCCACCGCGGAAGAAGCCTACTTTGTCAACGCGCAGGCGTACATCACCTCGGGTAACTGCTCCGGCCTCAGCGGCATGAGCGTGTCCGGCGGTGTGACCTGCACCTTGGGGACCGGCACCGGTACCCCGAGCTACCAGGTGACCACCTCGCACCCCCAGGCTTCGTTCACGAGCTGTATCTACGACAGCGGCAAGTCGCCGAATATGACGTGCTCATAATCGGTGAACCTGGTTTGTTGAAGAGAGGGGAGGGCCAAGCCCTCCCCTTTTTTTTGCGCCGACCAAGCCCTCGACTTCCGGGCTGGTGTAATGGATGGTATTTTGCTTTTGATCAGCGATTGATGAGACCGGGCCGATGCGGTTGGGTGGGGTGCAGCACACGTTCTTGTTTCTGACCACCGCGATTGTTCTCGGCATCGTGGTTGGTGAATCCGGTCGCCGGTTGGAGCACCGGCCTCAACCGCAAGCGTCTGCAACCGAGCCGATCTATCTTCCCCATGCAAAGTACCTGCGCGCCGTTTCCCTCGGCTATCGTCACGTGGTCGCGGATCTGCTCTGGTTCCGCACCATCAGCTATTTCGGTCAGCATTACCGAAGCGAGCGAACCTATCCCTGGCTTGCGCACATGTGCGATCTCGTTACCGACCTTGATCCGCGTGCCGCGCATGTGTACCGATTCGCGGGAGTCATCTTGCCGTGGGAAGCCGGAGAGGTAGAGGCGGGAAATCGGTTGCTCGAAAAAGGCATCCAGGTCTTTCCCGATTCGGGCATGCTGCATTACCTGTTGGGGTTCAACTACTATTTCTTCACCGGCGACTATGCCCGCGCGGCTGCACACATGCAGCGTGCCGCACAGCGGCCCGATGCCCCACGTAACGCGGTTCGCCTCGCGGCCGTTCTCGCGGCCGAACAATACGGGCCCGACACCGCCGTTCAGTTTCTGACCGAGATGGAGCGGACCCTCGACAGCCAGGACATGCGCGATGTGGTCCGTCGGCATCTGAGCGAAGCGAGGCTTGCCGCAGATATCAATCGCCTCACTGCCGCCGTCGAGATCTTTCGCGCTCGCCACGGGTACCTTCCTTTGTCGCCCTGGATGTTGGCGGAAGCCGGACTGATTCCCGGAGTCCCGGCTGACCCGTTCGGCGGAGTCTATGAGATCGATCCGCAGACCGGCGAGGTCCGGTCATCGAGCGGACATCGGCCGCTGAAACTGCATCAGAGTCCGCAGCGCGAGAAGGTGCTTCGCGGCGAGTCGCTGCGGGACTGGTGAGCGCGCCGATGGCGGTCATCCTCGAAACGCGCGGCCTGATGAAGTTCTACCGACACCCGTGGACCTTCCGTCGCATCTGTGTGCTCGAGCAGCTCGATCTGCAGATCAACGAAGGGGAAGTCTTCGGTCTGATTGGACCGAACGGAGCTGGCAAGACCACGACCTTCAAATTGCTGGTGGGCTTGCTGCGACCGAGCGGCGGAACGGTCGCGTTCTGTGGTGCACCGCTCCATCCCGGCGCGCGCGCGGCGATCGGGTTTTTGCCGGAACAGCCGTACTTCTACGATTATCTGACCGTCACCGAAACGCTCAACTTCTACGCGCGGCTCTACGGTTTGCCCGCCCACACGGCTCGCGAGCGCGTAGCCACGGTCATCGAGCGCGTGCAACTGAGCGCCAAACGGCATAGTGCGCTGGGCACGCTGTCGAAAGGGACCCTGCAACGCGTCGGCATCGCGCAGGCGATCATCTGCGAACCGCGGCTGGTGATTCTCGATGAGCCCATGTCGGGCCTCGACCCCGCTGGCCGGCGCCACATGCGCGAGCTCATCTTGTCGCTACAACAACGCGGCACGACGGTGATCTTTTCATCACACATTCTACCGGACGCCGAGACGCTCTGCTCGCGGGTGGGCATTCTCACTGGCGGGCGCTTGCGGGAAATCGTCGACTTGCGTGGTGATGCGGCCGTCACGGCGTACGTTATGATCGTCCGTTCGGCGGACGCCGATGCGGTCGCGGCGATCGAACGCATCGGCGGCCGTTCGACGCGCATCAACGGCATGCAATGGCAAATCGTGCTGCCCACCTTCGAGGCGGTGAGCGCCGCACTCGACGCGGCGCGCGAACGCCACAGCGTCATCGAAAGTTTGGTGCCGGCGCATCCCTCGCTCGAAGAGCGGTTCTTGGCGCACGTCGGGTCGGCGGCGTCGTTGGACTGAACTTTGGGCGGTGTCGAGAGATCGATGAGCAAGATCGTTGCAATCGCACTCAACACCGCGCGCGAGGCGATCCGCAACAAGATTCTCTACTCGATTCTGTTGTTTGCGGTGCTGGTGGTTGCCGTCGCCGGCACGTTGGGTTCCTTCTCGATCGGCGACCAGATGAAGTTCGTCAAAGACTTCTGCCTGATGAGTATTTCGTTGTTCGGCGTGGTGATCGCGCTCGTGCTTGGTGTCAATCTGCTTGCCAAGGAGCTGGGCCGTCGAACCATCTTCAACGTCTTGTCGAAGCCGGTGGCGCGGTGGCAGTTCATCGTCGGCAAATTCCTCGGCTTGTTCGCGACCTCGACCCTGATCGTGGCATTCATGAGCGGGGGGCTGGTCGGCTTCCTGCGGTTGTACGAGGGACGCGCCGATTGGGAGTTGATCGTGGCGGCGCTCGCGATCGACTGCGAACTGATGCTGGTGATTGCCGTGGCGCTGTTCTTCTCATCCGTGGTCGTCACCCCGACGCTGGCGGGCATGTTCACCGCCGCCGTCTTCGTCGCCGGCCGATCGTCGAGCTATTTGCTGTTGTTCACGACCAGCGAGTACCCGCCGAGCGTTCGGTACCTGTTTCGCGGGCTGTACTGGCTGTTGCCTCACCTCGACCGATTCAACATTGCCGATCTGGTGGTATACGGCGACCTCCTGGAAGCCCGCTACGCGTTCGCCCTGCTCGCGTACGCGCTGGGATACACCGGCATTCTCCTGCTGCTCAGCATCGCGTTGTTTCAGCGACGAGAATTCGCTTGAGCGACGCCTCAGCGGCGCAAGCTCCGCACGGCGCGTCGTCGTCCGCCGCTCGCCTTGCGGACGTAGACCCCATGTCCTATCAACGCACCGTGCGGCAGCCAGAGCGTGTCCCTGGACCGAGCGAGGCAGGTCGGCGGGTCCCACATGGTGCGGATGCTGCCCAACCTCTCCGGCTCGCGGGCACACTTGTTCCGGCGGCGTTCGTCTTCTTCGTGCTGTGGTGGCTTCGCGACTTCTGTACGGCCGAGCCGCTGATCTCCAGCGATCTGCCCGGACACGTCGCGGTGGTGGAGCGCATGATCGAGCAACTCCGCCACGGCCGAATATTCTTCTACGACCCACGCTGGTTTGCGGGTTGGCCAGTGGGCGAGTTCTACGCCCTGCTGGCTCATTTGGTGGCGGCGATGTTCGCCCTGCTGCTCACGCCGTTCTCGCAATCTGCGCCGCAACTCGCCGTGAACCTGATGTGTCTGGCGGCGTGCAGCCTGCTGCCGCTATCGATGACGTGGGCCTGGACACCACTCGTGCGCGAGATCTGCGGTGGTGATCGTGTCGACGCCGGCATCGAGTTGGTGGGATTGTTGTGGGTCGGCGCGTTGACCCTCTGGTATCTCAACTCCGACGATCCCGGGTTCGGATTGGGCGTGGACGGCGCGTTTCTCGCCGGGCTCTTTCCCCAAGTCTTCGGCTGGCACCTCGTGCTGTTGTACGTGGGCGTCATCTATCGAGCGATCGAGCACTCCTCCGTGCGGCGGGAAGTCGCGCTCGGCGCGATTGTCGGACTGCTGCTCCTCACTCATACGCTCAGTGCCGTGTACGCCGTCGCGCTCGGCGCGATGGCGGCGCTTCGATTTCGTTCCGTTCGCGCGGCGATTGTCCGCGCACACCTGTTCGGTGTGGGCATCGCGGCGTTTTGGCTGCTGCCCGCGATTCGCTACGCGAGCGACTACACCATGCTGGAGACCGAAAGCCCGGGCGGTGATCTTCTGGCGCTGCTGTTTCGATATCCGCTTCCGGGGCTGGTTGCGACGCTGGCGAGTTGGATTCACGGCCGCCCGATTGTGATTGATCCCACGCCGCTGGCGGCGGCCGGCTTCGCGTTGGTGCTGGCGTTCAGCTCGCAATGGGTGCGCCGCCCGCTCCTCACCAGCTTCGGGTTCTTCGTCGTGTTGCTGTACGTGGTCTTCTCGAGCGGATTCACGGCGGCGAGCTTGCCGATTGGCCTCCACTTCTATCGCTTCACCGGTCTGGCGTTCTTGATGGCCGTTCATCTATTGAGCGTCGCCCCGGTGATCGTGTTGCAATGGGCGCAGTCGCGCCGCCTCGTGTTCGTGGTGGCGCGTCTGGTCTTGCTCGTCGTGAGCCTTTTCGGAGTGCTCGCGACCACCCTAACTCCGCCGTGGAAACTGATGGTGGTGCGCAGCACCAATCAGGTGGAGCGCTTCCGCGCGGAGCGCGCGGTCCTGGAACATTTGCGCACGGCGACGCCGACTGGCCGCGTGTACGTCGAGCGAGCCATGAACCGCCAAAAGTTCCGCGGGCTTTCTCCGCACTTTCTGACATCGGAGCTCTTCCCACGCAGCGGTCGAGAGACGGTGAACGGCTTGTTCATCCAAAGTTCCCTCTCGTCGCGCTACGCCAGCGCGAGTGCCCTTCGCCTCGGCGCCCGCATCTACGGTGGCCCGTACCCGACGGAGGCTGGTGCCGATTGGCCGGCGGCCACCGCAATTCAGCAGCTCCGCGACAGCGGTGTCACTCACGTGGTCGCGAGTGAAGCACAGTTTCTCGACCAGCTTCGGCCCTTTGGCGTCGCCCCGCCGGTACGCTTCGAGCCGTACGACGTCGTCCAAATCGCGGCGCAATCGGCTCCGTTGGTGCGCACCCTCGATAAGCCGGTCGTCGGTTACCTCGACCTCACCGGCACCGCGCCCTTTAAGCAAGTTGGATACTTCTTCTACTCGCACGAGCCGCTCGCCAGCGGCGTCGAGCTACTCGATCTCACGCTGGAGGCTGCGCTGCCCGCCGAGGTGGCAACGGTCATCGTCAACGGTCCGGAGGCCGCGGCGGCGACCGTGGTGGGCGCGATGACGGCTCGCCGATCGGATTCGGCGGTTGCGCCGCGGACGATGACCTTCAACTTCAGCGGAACCGAAGCCATCGATCCCTACAACATTCGCTACGTGGAGAACCCCGATACCGATCGCTACCAACAGCTCGAAGCCTTGCTTGATCGTGTGTTGCCGCTTGGCGAGTTGTCTCGGCCCGTGGCTCCCGCAAAACCGGGCGAGTCGCTCACGCCGACCCTCGAATGGTCGGCGGACTTTCAGCGTATGACGCTGTCGGGGTTGCACCCGGGGCGTCTGGTTCGTCTCAACTACACGTACTTCCCGTACTGGTCGTCGCCGGATGCCGATCTGTTTCGCGGCTCGGTTGAGCGAATGTACGTCCTGCCACACAACTCGACGGCGACCCTCACCTATTCGCGTCGCACCGTTTCGGGTTGGTGGATCGGCGACGTGGTGAGCGCGCTGTCGCTGGCGGCGCTTTGGCTCCGAGCGCGCACCGGGGCGACACCGTCGTGAGCGAGCCCGTGCAGACCTCGGATGGGTTGCGCGTGACGTTGTGGGTTGCCGTCGCGGTTGGGCTGTTGGGCGAGGCCTACCTCCCGCTCGGGCGCGCGGGGTTCTGCGTCCGATCGGCGCTCGGGCTACTCTGGCCGGCGTTGGCCGCGGGTGGCCTGATGGTGGTCGTGGTGCGCGGTGTGCGCGCCCTCACCCCGCGGAGCCGGGCGTCGTGGCTGGTGCTGATCGTGGTCTTTTGTTGGGTGGGTGCCGTCACGATCTTGAATTTGACACCGCCAATCGCCCGCGACGAGTTGACCCATCACTTGGCGATGCCGGCGCTCTACGTCGCCGCCGGGCGCGTGATCGAGGTGCCGTTTGCCGACCAATCGTACTACCCAATGGCGCTCGAAATGCTCTACACGCCGCTGGTCGCTCGCGGGTGGGAGATTGTCCCCAAGTTGTTGCACGCGGCCTTCGGGCTCGCAGCGTGCGCACTGGTCGCGGAGTATCTCGCCGCACGCGGCAACGCCGTCGTCGCGTTGTTGACCGCCGCGCTGCTGTTTACAACTCCGACCGTGTCGATTCTCGCGGCCAGCGCGTATGTCGATCTCGGCTTGCTGTTTTTCTCCGCCGCGGCGGTGATCGGTCTGTTGCGCTGGTCGGAAACCGAACGACGTGAGTATTTCGTTGCGGCGGCGCTCGCGGCGGGGTGCAGCGCCGCGGTGAAATACAACGGACTCGTTTTGGTGATCGTGCTGGGGCTCGGCGTCTTGTGGCTGATGCGCAATCGCAGCACCGTCGCCGCGCTCGGGTCGGCGGTGGCGTTTGTCGCGCTCAGCTTGGTCCCGCTGATCCCGTGGCTGGTGAAGAACGCGGCGCAGACCGGCAACCCGATCTTCCCATTGTTCAACGGACTCATCGGCGGGCGGCCGTTGCCGCAGATGCCGTCGATCGACTTGTTCACCAAGCGCCAGGTGTTGTACGGGGAGACCTTGTTCGAGATCGTGCTGGCGCCGATTCGGGTGTTCATCACCGGCCACGAGGGCGATCCGGCGCGCTTCGACGGGGTGTTCAATCCAATCTACTTGCTGGGGTTTGCGACCGCGCTCCGTCCGGGCGCGACCGATCGACAGCGGTGGTTCGCGGGGATCGCGGCGTTGCTACTCGCGATGGTGTTCTTGCTCAACACCTTTCGCAGCCGCTACGGGGTTGCGGTGCTCGTCCCGCTGGCGCTCGTGCTCGCGGAAGTGCTCGAACATGGTTTGGGCCGCTGGCGCCGCGTCGCGCTGGCCGGAATTGCTGCCGCCCTCGCATTCAATGGCTGGCACCTGGTGAGCTTTTGGATGCATATCGATCCGCTTTCGTACCTGACCGGGCGTGAAAGCCGGAGCGCGTTCATCGCCCGATTCGTGCCCGAGTATCCGTTGGTTGAATTTGCCAACACGAAGCTGCCAAAGGACACACGCGTCGACCTCGAGTTTCTCGGCAGTCGCGGCTACTACTGGCAGCGCCCGTACCGCTACGATGCCTACTTTTCCGGCACCACGTTGCGCGACACGATCCGCGGTGCCGCGAGCGGCGATGAGGTCGCCGCCGGATTGCGACGCGCGGGAATCACGCATATCGCCGCGGCGGACGGGTTGCTGTTTCGGTTCCTGGGCGACAACTTGAGCGAGATCGAGTACAAACGCTGGGAAGACTTTGGACGGGATCACTTGCGACGACTCTATGGCGAGCGAGGGTTCGGACTCTACGAAATCGGCTGAAACGCGCGGGCCCGAGCTGTCGATCGTCATTCCCGCGTACAACGAAGGGGCGGCGCTCGGCGCCGTGCTTGGGGCGCTGAAGGCTGAGCGCCTGCCGCGGTTTGAGATCGTTGTCGTCGATGACGGCTCGACCGACGACACCGCTGCGGTTGCTGCGAGTTGCGGTGCGCGGGTGATCCGCCACCCCTACAACATCGGCAACGGCGCGGCGGTGAAGACCGGCTTGCGCGCGGCGCGCGGTCGCCTGGTGGTGTTGATGGACGGTGACGGGCAGCATCCGACGACGGCCATACCGGCGCTGCTCGAATCCTTGGGCGAGTATCACATGGTGGTTGCGGCCCGCGTGCGACGCTCGGAAGCGGGGTGGCATCGCTTGTTCGCCAACCGGATCTACAGTTGGTTCGCCAGCTACGTCGCGCAGTATCGCGTCGAAGATCTCACTTCCGGCTTCCGAGCGATGCGCCGGCGCGACGTGCTCCGCTTCATCGACATGCTTCCCAATACCTTTTCGTATCCCACCACGCTGACGCTGGCGTTCCTGCGCTCGGGGCTCGCGGTGCAATACGTGAGCGTCGGGTTCGGCCGACGCACCGGCGAGAGCAAGATCAACCTGTGGCGTGATGGGACGCGTTTCTTGCTGATCATCAGCAAGGTGGCGACATTGTTCGCCCCGTTTCGCGTATTTCTCCCCGTCAGCGCCAGCTTCTTTGCCACCGGACTGGCGTACTACGCGTACACGTTTGTGACCGCGCACCGCTTCACAAACATGGCGGCGCTGCTGTTGAGCACCAGTGTGGTCATCTTCATGCTCGGTCTGGTATCCGAGCAGATCGCGCAACTGCGCATGGACCGACTGAGCGGTGCGCTCGACGCCGGCGACGACCACGCCGCATGATCGCGTCCGCAGTATGATCCCGCCGCGCGTGGTGTTCTTCACCACTTCGTATCCGTGTGCACCCGGCGATCGGATCGGCCCCTTCGTGCACGCACTGGCGCGGTCACTGAGGCGGCTCGGAACGCCGGTGCGTGTGCTGGCTCCGGCAACCGCGACCGCGCGCGGCGTGTCGATTTTGGAAGGCGTCGAAGTCGAGCGCTTTCGTTTTCTGCCGGCGCGTTGGTCGACGTTGACGGCGGGGTTCGGCGGCGTCCCGGTCGCGCTGCGTCGCGCGCCGTGGCGGCTGCTCGCGGTGCCGCCGATGCTTGCCGCCGGTGCCATGGCCAGCGTACGGGCGGCGCGCGCCGCCGATGTGCTCCATGCGCATTGGCTGCCCAACCTCATTCCGCTCGCACCCGCGGCCCGACTGCGCCACCGGCCGCGGGTGGTGACGTTGTGGGGTAGCGACGTCGAGTGGTTCGAGCGATCGACATGGCTGCGAAGAATGTTCGAACGCGTGCTGCGCGGCGCCGACGCGGTGGTGGCGATCAACGAGCAGATGCGCGCGTTGTTCGCGCCGATCGTTGGCCCAGCGCGATTGCACGTGATTGCCAGCGGCGTCGACACGGAGTTGTTTCACCCGCGTGAGCGCGCCGCCCTCCGTCGGCGTCTCCAACTCGCTCTCGACGACGTCGTTGCCGTGTTCGCGGGTAGCTTGATTCCGCGAAAGGGAGTGGACGTCGCAATCGACGCGCTCTCGTGTAGCCGCCGGCAGGCGCCGTTTCTGGTGATCGTTGGGGAGGGACCGGAGCGGGCGGTACTCGCGCAACGAGCGCAGCAACAGGGTGTGGCGCAGCGGGTCCGCTTCGTCGGCGAAGCCAGCGTGGCGGAAGTAGCCGAATGGATGGCCGCAGCCGATGTCTTCGTCCTGCCCAGCCGTTATGAAGGCCGGCCCAACGTCGTCCTTGAGGCTCAAGCCACCGGGCTGGCAGTCGTCGCGAGCGACATTCCAGGATGCCGCGATTTGATCGAGCCCGGCGAGACCGGCTTGCTGACGCGGCCCGGTGATCCCACTGCACTGGGCGATGTCCTCGCAATGCTCGTTGATGATCCGGCGCTGCGTGTTCGGCTCGGTAACCGGGCGCGCGCGGCGATCTCCGATCGCAGAGTGACCTGGGAAGCGTGCGCGGCTCGTTACCAAGAGATCTACCGCGCGGTAGCGTGAGCGACCATGCGTGTCCTCACCGTCTACTATAAGCATCGGCCCGGCGGGATGATGCAGATGATTTATCGGATGCTCCGGGGTGGGGCTGAGCGCGGCTGGTCGATGCACTACGTCAGCGTCGCGCGGTTCGAGATTGCGCATCCCCGGATCGTTCGTCATCGCCTCCCATGGCCTGGCCGTCACGATTCATTGGCATTCTGGGCGTGGTTCTTTCTGATTGCGCCGATCGTGAGCGCGTGGGTTGCAAGGCGCGAGCGGGTTGATCTCTACGCCGTGTTCGAGGGGAGCTACGCGTGGGTCATGCGCCTCGCGCAGCGGGTTTGGCCGCGGCCCATGGTGGTGTTCCTGCAATCCGACGTGGCGACGATCAACCGACTCCATCGGCGCCCAGCCGTCGTACGGCGACTGGAACAGATGATGGAATGCGCCGGCCTGCGCGCCGCCCATCGCATCATCGCGACCAACCGGACGCTGGCCGACATCGTGACCGCGCGCTGGGCGCTGCCGACCGCCAAGATCCAGGTCGTGCCGAACACCGTTCGCCTCCCCCCGCTATCGCGCCCAAAGGCGCGAGCGGCGCTACGCGCGGAGCACGGCGTACCGACGGACGCGTTCGTCATCGCGACTAGCGGCGTGTTCTCGCCACGAAAAAATCTCGCCGTCTTGCTCGCCGCGTTCGCCGAATTGGACGCTGCCCGAGCACATCTCGTCGTGATCGGCGAAAGCCCCGACGCCAAGGAGTGGCAGCGCGCGACCCAAGCGGCGCGCGCGGGTCGCAACGGAGAGCGCGTGCATTTCCTCGGCTGGCGAAATGACGTGCCGTGCGTGTTGGCCGGCTGCGACTTGTTTGTCTTCCCTAGTCGCCACGAAGGCTCGCCGCTGTCGCTGATCGAGGCGCTACGCGTCGGCGTGCCGTGCCTGGGCAGCGATATTCCCGAGATTCGCGAGGTGCTCGGCGCTTGCGCCGACCTCTTCTTCCCGCCGGACCGCGTCGACGTGCTGCGAGTGCGACTGCAGCGCGCACTCGACGACCGCGACTTCTATCAACGCCTGTGCACCCTGACCGACAACCGTGTCGCCCACTACGATTTCGATTGGGAGGTGCGCGTAACCGAGATCTTGCGGACGACGGCGGCGACTGCTCGATGACGATCGACGATTGGCTCATCGCCTTGTATGAGCGCGTGAGCGGTACGGCTGCCACTCCGCGCAGCTCGGCGGCAATTCGCCGCTTCGGTCCCTACTTGGGCGGCATGATCGTCGCCAAGGGTCTGTCGACTCTCGGGCAGCTTCTGATCGGTCGTTTGCTCGGCCCCGCCGAGTTCGGCCGGGTTGCGGTGGTGCTGGCCACGGCGAATGTGGTGGCCGTTCCGCTGGCCGGTGCCTGGGGCACGGCGTTCGTGCGATACGCCGCTGCGCAACCCGACTCGGTGTGGATGCCGCTGCTGCGGTGGACGGCCATGATGACATTGGCCTCGTCCGGTATCGTCGCTGCCGTCGTCGTCGCTGCGGCGCCATTCCTCGCGGTGTGGTTGGATCTCCCGCCGGCACTGGTGATTGCCGGTGGAGTTCTCGGCGTCGGCATGGCGCTGTGGCTGCTCGCCAAGTTCGCGTGTCAGGGCAGGGAAGATTGGGGACGCTTTGTTGCCATCGAGTTGCTGTGGGGGCTCGGGTTGATGTTGGGGTGCGCGGCGGCGCTGCGCGTGGCGGTGCCGACCTGGGTCTATGCTGTCGGGCTATTTTGGTTCGCCTATCTGCTCGGCACGCTCGCGGCAGGCAAGTATCTCGTGGCGGCCTTCTCGCAACAATGGACACACCGCGATCGCCCGGTCGTTCAATTCGGGCAGTTTGCGCTGCTCACCAGCCTGGGCAACACGATCATCTTGTACGCCGATCGCTTCGTCGCGCAGCGCGCATTGGGATTCAGCGAAGTTGGGGTGTACCAGGTCTACAGCTTTGTTACCGTTGGGGTTGCGACCTTGCTCGTTACCTTAGTCAACAACTTCGCCTTTCCGCTCTTTGCCCAGGGCGACCTGCGCGCGTTTGCACGGCTGTTTCGCACCAGCTTCGTACGCCTGTCGCCGCTGATTGTCGGAGTGCTCTATCTGGCCGGTCTGGCCCAGATCGGGGTGACGGGATTTCCCCTACGCCTGGGGTTGTTGGCAATCGCGACGCTCAGCGCCGTCGCCTGCATCCTCGCGGCATTCTCGGGCAATCTGGTGTTGAGTCAGGGGGTCGTCGGCGGACGCGTCAGCGCGCGGATCAGTGGGCTGTCGCTGCTGACATTCGCGATCGGCGCGATTCCCGCGGTCCGCTTGGGCGGCTTGTTCGGGCTCTTCGCGCTCTATACATTTATCTTCACCGGAATGTTCTGGCTGTACCAGCGCGCGTTGGATCTGTTGCCGCTCAGCGCTTCGTCTCTGGATGCGACCGGAAGAGATGGGCGAGGGGCATGCTGATGATCTACGCGGTAGCCTTCATCTTCGGCGCGATAGTGGGCAGCTTCCTCAACGTCTGCATCCATCGCATTCCAAGCGGGGAGTCGATCGTCTCTCCACCCTCGCGCTGCCCGCAGTGTGGGATGCACATTCGGCCGATCGACAACATTCCGCTCATGAGTTATCTCCTGCTGCGCGGCCGCTGCCGGCAGTGTCAGGTGCGCATCTCTCCGCGTTATCCGTTCGTGGAAGCACTGAGCGGGCTCGCCGGTGTCGCGGCGGTGTGGCGCTTCGATGACGTGATCGGTGCGGTAATCGCATTTGCGTTCGTGGCCGCGCTGATCGTCGTGACGTTCATCGATCTCGACCATCAAATCATTCCTGACGCGATCAGCATCCCGGGAATCGCCATCGGACTCGCGTTGTCGTCGGTGCGCAATGAACCGGGATTTCGCAGCGCCCTGATCGGCGCGCTGCTCGGATACGGCGTCCTCTACGCCGTGGCCACCGGCTACTATTGGCTGCGCAAGGAGGAAGGCATGGGCGGCGGCGATCTGAAGTTGCTCGCGATGATCGGTGCATTCCTCGGTTGGAAAGCGGTGCCGGTGACGTTACTGCTCGGGTCATTGAGCGGCTCGGTGGTCGGACTGACGTTGAGTGCGGTCTACGGCCGCGACACGCGTATCCCGATCCCATTCGGTCCGTTCCTGGCCGCCGGCGCGGTGTGCGCGCTGTTCTTCGGTGACGCACTGATCGATTGGTATCTCGGCCTCGCTGCCGGCGTCTAGCCGGCGTCCATCTTCCACCTGTCGCGCGTCTTGTCGGCGCGAAAGGCAACCATCTAACATTCGCGGCGGTCGCTTCCTGATTGCCGAGCGGAGTCAAGGAAATGTGGAGCCAACGCGCGGGGCTCACGCTGCTCGAAGTGGTTGTCGCCCTCTCCGTGAGTGCGGTGCTCGCGGGCACGTGCGTCCTCGCGTACGCGAAGATGCTGGACGATATCAGGCTGAATCACGCCACGCGTCAGATCCTGCTGGATTTGGCGGCTACGCGCACCCGCGCCCTCGCGGACAACACCGGCCATCGGCTCGTGTTCCTTCCTACCAACACGTATCAGCCGCAAGTGCAGATCAACACCAAGTATACCGACGAAGCGGTTCCGGTGGTGTTGCCGACCGGCATCGACCTGACCGGCTGTACGGCTTCCGGCTCCGCGGTGACGTTCCGCCCACGCGGCAACGCGGCAACCTTCGGGACGATCACCGTGCGCAACCGATCCGGTCACGAGCGCCGCGTGATCGTCGACATCGCCGGCCGAATTCGCATCGATCAATGACTGCACGCGGTTACAGCTTGATCGAGTGCATGGTGGCGGTCGCAATCATCGGAGTGGTGGCGACTGCGGTGACCGGCGCGGTGGCCACCACGCAGCGCGGACGACAACTGAGCGAGAACTGGATGCGAGCCACGGAGTTGGCCGTCCAGCGGATCGAAGCGTTCCGTGCTGGCGTGGTGATCGACGATCAGCCGACCAACGGCATCTTCCAACGCGCCAGCTCGGTGACGCCGGTGCCGAATCATCCGGGTCTGGCGCGTCTCGATGTCTCGGTCACCTGGACCGACCCCGCTGCGCACGTCCTCCAGATGTCAACGCTGGTCCTGCAATGAGACGACCGCGAGATCAACGCGGATTCTCGTTTGCCGAAGTGCTGGTCACCATGGTGTTCGCGTTGTGGCTGGCGCTCATGCTGCAGCAATTCCAGCGGACGATCTCTTTCAGCGTGCAAGCGCAGGAACAACGTGGCCAGGCGCAGGAACTCGCCCGCATCGGTATCGATCTCATGGCGCGCGAGCTACGACTGGCCGGCTACAGCGGAGCGGGGACGCCGCTGTTGCCGTTGCGCATCGCCGGACCCACCACGATCGAAGTGCAGGCCGACTTGAACGGCAACGGTGCCGTCACCGATTCGAATGAAGTTGTGAATTACAGCTACGACGCCGCCAAGCAGGCGTTGATGCGCTCGACCAGCGGAGGATCGCCGCAGCCAATGGTCGATCACGTGCCCGCCGGCGCCTTCCAACTCGAATATCACGACGGTGCGGGAACCGTGCTCGCCGGCACGCTCACTGCGGCGGCGCGCGCCCAAGTGCGGGAAGTCGTCATCCGACTCGGCGTGGAATTCCCCCTGCGCTACCCTGCGCCCCATTCGGTCGTGGTGTCGCACACCGAACGTGTGCAGCTCAGGAATGCCGGCCTATGAGCGCACCCCACGCTGGACGGCCGTCGCGAGAGCGCGGTAGTGCCCTGACGGCCACTTTGGGTACGACTGCGGTGGTGCTGCCGATGGCGGCGTTCGCGCTCTTGCTCGCGCGTGGAAGCTTCTACATCCAAAACAACACCCGGGCGCAGGCCGAGGCTCTCTACGTTGCTGAAGCGGGATTGACGCATGCCCTTGCCGACGTCGTTCCCGAGGTGACGTTGACCGCGCTGCTTGACGGGCCCGATCAGCGGCACGGCACCGCTGACGACGGTGTCTTTCCGTTTCGCGAAGGGTCGCCAGGTTTCTTTCCGCGGGCGCCGTTTCGCTATGACGTCAGCATCGAGTCGGTCAACGCCACGTTATTTCGGCTGACCTCGACCGGGTACGGCCAGCGCAACGCACGTGTGGTCGTCGAAGGGCTGGCCCTGCTTGACCCGCAGCCCTACGCGGCCGCCGCTGTGTATTCGCCGGCGCTGGTGAGTGTCGCCCTCGGGCGCGATTTCCTGGTGAGCGGTTTCGATCATGTCGCCGGTGACGCCCCCGACCATCCCACCGGCAGCAATCCCGCGTTGCCGGCAGTTGGCGTCGGCAGCGATACCACCGCCGGCAGTCTGCGCGCCGGCTTGCAGCCGTACGAGGCCGCCGCGCTCGTCGGCAAGAACGGACCGGCCAGCATCGCTGCGGCGTCCGGCCCCGATCTGGAGAAGTTGATCACCGCGTCGACAAGCATGCCCGGTGGAGTTGCCACTTCAGTCAGCGCCCTTGCGTCGGGCGCTCACCTCGGCACCGCATCAAAACCACAGGTGACGGTGCTCGACAACGATGCGGTACTCGGCGCCAGCGTCGATGGCGTGGGCATCCTGATCGCGCCACGTGGATTGCGCATCGCCGGCAGCTTTTCGTTTGCGGGCGTCATGCTGGTCCGCGGCGACTTGACGTGTGACCCCACCAGCGACGTGCGCATCGATGGTGGCCTGGGCATGAGCGGTTCGAATCCTCGCGCGACGTTCGCCGGCCGCGGCGCGGTCACGACCGATCGCGCGCTTCTCGCAGGCACTGACCAGCAGTTCCCCAACCTGCTGCCGCACGGGGTGTTGCCCAAGGGTTGGCGTGAAGTGTTTTGAACGTCCGGCGAGCCACGGCAGACTCGCCAGTCCGCCGCCCCCTACGCGCCTTGGCTCTCGTCGCCGCCGTCGTCGTCTCCTTCATCCCCCTCTTCATCGGCAATCACCTGACCGACATGATGGCTGACGAGCGCGAGTCGATGCGCCAACACCAGCGTGGTGGTCAACAGCATGGACATGGCGAGTCGCTTCATGGTTCCTACCTCCTTGGTATTGGTGTCAGCGCGCAAGACTCCGTACGTGACAAGAAGCAAACCGGGAGCCAGGCGTGCCGCGCGCGGACATGCGATCGCCGCATTGCGGTTGCAGCTACTCGCGGTGGTCGTACTGGCGAAACAAGAGGCGCCACCGCCTCCACAACATGCACCGGGTAGTCCGCGGAACACCCTTCCCCTGCAATGTCACTCGATCCGGACGTTTTGCCGGCGCGATGATCGCTCCGGCAGGGTGGTTGCGACAAAAGTGATGTTTGTCATCGCGCGATCTTCTCTTGTCCCTCAACGATCCACGAATGTGTGCGGTTGACGGGCGAAGAGGGTACGTTGCCCGCTACCTGCGACTCGATTACACTCGCGCGAGTGATGGCTGTTCGATGCATACCGCACGTCTGGTTTCTCCCGCGGTTTGATTGTCCAGTCGCCGCTCATTCGCGAGTTCGTTGACCCATGTGGATCGTTCGTCTGGCGCTGCGCCGCCCACTGTCGGTCGCGGTTATGGCCCTGCTGATGATGGTGCTCGGCGCGCTGTCCTTCGCGCTGATGAATGTCGACATCTTCCCGTCGATCGATCTGCCGGTCGTGCTGGTGGTGTGGAACTATCCGGGCCTGTCGGCGACCGATATGGAGCGTCGGGTGGTGTTGCTCAGCGAGCGTGCCTTCTCGACGACGGTCAACGGCATCGAACACATGGAGTCGGAGTCGTTCAACGGCATCGGCATGATCAAGGTGTATTTCCACGCGGGGGCGCCGGTCTCCGGTGCGATCGCGCAGATGAGCGCGGTGGCGGAAACGGTTTTGCGTTTCATGCCGCCCGGCATTCAGGCGCCCAACATCATCGACTTCAACGCCGCCAACGTTCCGGTTGCGCAGCTCGACGTGCATAGCGAAACCTTGCCCGAGCAAGAGTTGTTCGACTACGGTCTCAACTTCATTCGCATCAAACTGTTCACCATCGAGGGGCTGGCCTCGCCGGCGCCTTTGGGCGGGGTCGGGCGTGCGGTGATGGTCAATCTGCATCCGGCCGACTTGTACGCCAACGCCCTGTCGCCCCAAGACATCGGTAATGCGCTGTCCTCGACCAACGTGATCATTCCGGCGGGAACCGCCAAGATTGGTGACCGCGAGTACAATGTCGCGCTCAACGGCAGCCCGCCGCGCGCGGACGATTTCAATCAGCTGCCGATCAAAGTCGCCGACGGTACGCCTATCTTGCTCGGCGACGTGGCGCCGGTGACCAATACCCACCAAGTGCAGACCAACGTGGTGCGCGTGAACGGCAAGCGCGCCACGTATCTCCTGGTCATCAAGCATGCGGCGGCGTCGACCTTGGCGGTGGTGAATCGCGTCAAGGCAATGATTCCTGAAATCCTCGCGACGGCGCCGAAGGGCTTGGACGTGACGTTATCGTTCGATCAGTCGCAGTTCGTTCGCGCGGCATTGTGGGATGTCGTGCAAGAGGCGGTCACAGCGGCGGTGTTGGTCGCGGTCATGGTGCTCATCTTCCTGGGGTCGATGCGCAGCATGATCATCGTCATCGTTTCGATTCCGCTGTCGATTTTGACCGCGTTCATCGCGCTGAAGTTGTCCGGTCAGACGGTGAATACGATGACCTTGGGCGGCCTGGCGTTGGCGGTCGGCATGCTGGTCGACGACGCCACCGTCGAAATCGAGAACATCCACCGCAACCACGCCATGCACAAGCCGTTGCTGGTCGCGATTCTCGATGGCGCGTCGCAAATCGCGATGCCGACGTTCGTCGGCACGCTGGCGATCTGCATCGTCTTCTTTCCGGTTGTCTTGCTGTCGGGGGTCGCCAAGTTCTTGTTCACCCCGCTGGCGTTGGCGGTGGTGTACGCGATGCTCACGTCGTACTTGCTGTCGCGTACGCTGGTGACGACCATGGCGCGCTACCTGTTGCCGGAAACGCACACTGAACACGTCGGTCATGGACTGTGGGGCCGCTTCGTGCGGTGGTTCGACGATCACTTCGATCGGCTGCGCAATGTGTACCGCAGCGCGCTGGGCCGCTTCATTGCTCGGCGCGCGTTCGCGCTGTCGTGCGTTGGGACGGTGTTTGTTGCGTCGGGCTTGATCCTCTTGGTTGTCGGCGAAGACTTCTTCCCAACCGTCGACGCCGGCATGATGAAGCTACACGTGCGGGCGCCCACCGGCACGCGCATCGAAAAGACCGAGCGCATCGTCGACGAAGTCGAGCGCACGCTTCGCGACCTGATTCCGCCGGACGAGTTGGCGGGGATCAGCGACAACATCGGCACGCCAATCTCTTACAACCTTGCCTTCTATCAGACCGACAGCATCGGCCCGCACGATGCCGACGTCTTGGTTCAGCTCCAGCCGAAGCATGCGCCGACCGCAGGCTATCAGGACGCCATCCGTCGCGAACTCGGGCGCAAGCTGCCGGACACACAAATCTACTTTCAGGCGGCGGACATCGTCAGCCAGGTGCTGAACTTCGGATTGCCCGCGGCGATCGACGCGCAGATTTCGGGCGCTGACTTGCACACGGAGTACGAGATTGCGACGCGGCTGATGGCCGAGATGCAGCGGATCCCCGGGCTCACGGATCTCCGCATTCCCGAACCGCTCGACTATCCGACGCTCAAGGTCAACGTCGATCGCTCGAAAGCGTTGCCGCTGGGCATTACACAGGCGGACGTGGCCTCAAGCCTGCTGACCTCGCTGAGCACCAGCTTCTTGCTCCAGCCGAACCAGTGGCTCGATCCGAGCAACGGCGTGAACTACAACGTCCTGCTGCAGACCCCCCAACACCTGGTCGACTCGATCCAGGCGTTGGCGGAGACGCCGCTGAACGGCGCCCGCCTCAACGGGTCCGGCGGATCCCCGCAACTGTTGGCGAACATCGCGACGATTTCTCAGGCGGTCGAGCCGGCGGTGATCAATCACTACACCGTTCAACGGGTCATCGACGTCAACGCCGGCGTGTCGGGCCGCGACCTCGGCAGCGCTTCGGCGGCGGTCGAACGCGCGATTGCGTCGCTCGGCGAGTTGCCGCGTGGGGCGAAGATCGTTGTCCGCGGCCAAAGTCAGGCGATGCGGGAGTCGTTTGCGACGCTTGGCGAAGCGCTCGTGTTGGCGGTGATTCTCGTCTACTTGTTGATGGTGGCGAACTTCCAGTCATGGCTCGAGCCGTTCATCATCCTACTGGCCGTGCCTGGGGCCTTGGTCGGCGTAGTCTGGATGCTCGTGCTGACCGGGACGACGATCAATGTAGAATCGTTGATGGGAGCGATCATGGCCGTGGGCGTCGCCGTCGCCAACGGCAACCTATTGGTGACGTTCGCCAACGAACTGCGCGAGGAAGGCTACAGTCCGGTGGCCGCCGCGATCGAGGCCGGTCGGATTCGCCTGCGCCCGATCATCATGACCGCACTAGCGATGATTCTGGGCATGTTACCAATGGCGCTCGCGATGGGCGCCGGCGCCGATCAGAACGCCCCGCTCGGCCGCGCGGTCATCGGCGGGCTGATCATGGCGACCTTGACCACGCTTTTCGTGGTGCCGGCAGTGTACTCGGTTTTCGGTCGCTCGGTGATCGGAAAGCATCATCGCGATGCAGAAATCAACGCCGTGGTCGCATCCGATACGGTGATGGGAAGCTGATTCATGCAAGACGATCCGCGCACATACGTCCCACGTCCCCCCGGCCGGTTGTATTTCATCGGCTGGGTCGGTGCCGTCGTGGTGGTGATCATTCTCGCTGCCGCCTTGGTGCGGGCTCGTGATACCCGAATACAGCGGCAAGCTGACGATCTCATCCAGCAAGCGTCGCAGGGACGGCGGGTGTTGGTGGCCCGCGTGGTGTCTGCCCCGGCGAATCGTAGCCAGGAAATCCCCGCATCGGTCCGGGGCTTCGTCGAGACACCGATTTACGCCAAGGTGGCTGGTTACTTGAAGGCGATTCATGTCGACAAAGGTGACCGCGTGACCGAGGGCGAGGTGCTCGCCGAACTCGAGTCGCCGGAAGTCGATCAGCAGGTCGCGAACGCACGCGCCAACTACGCGTTGCAGGCAGCCACCGACCGCCGCAATCAGGAGTTGGTGGAGAAGGCGCTGATCGCTCAGCAGAGCGCGGATGAATCGCACGGCGCCATGCTGCAGGCCAAGGCAACGCTCGATCAGCTCGAAGCGCTGCAGGCCTACAAGGTGATTCGTGCGCCGTTCGCGGGCATCGTCACCGCTCGCTCGGTGGATCCGGGTACGCTCATTCCGCAGGTGACGACACCGGGAGCGGGCGTGCCGATCGTCACCCTTGCCACCCTGAGCCCGGTGCGTGTGTTCGCCAATGTCCCGCAGAGTATTGCCCCGTTCATCCGCAACGGTGAGCCGGCCTCGATCTCGGTGACGGAATATCCTGGCCGAGTCTTCTCCGGCACCGTGACGCGCCATCCCGGCGCGCTCCAACCAGCCACTCGGACCATGCTGGTCGAGGTTGATCTCCCCAACGAAGACTCGGCCCTTTATCCGGGGATGTACGCCCGCATGAGTTTCACGGTGACGCGCTCGTCCACCGCTCCACTGGTACCCGACGACGCCCTGATCTTCCGGGACAGCAAGGTCTTCGTGCCGATCGTGCGCGACAATCGGCTTGCGCTCTCCGAGGTGAGCCTCGGCTATGACGACGGTCGGATGGTCGAAGTCACCGGGGGCGTCGGTCCGGACGATCTCGTCGCGGTCAACGTCGGCCAGGCGGTTCGCGACGGCGAAGTGGTCCAGCCCGTCGCCGCCGACGCGCGCTGAGCCCTTCGAATCTCGCATCGGCGACAACCCAACGGCAGCCGTGCTGCTCGTTCGACCCGCAGCCCGATTTCGTTTATGGTCTCGGCGCGCCGGAATCCCTGGCGCGTTGAGAGGTGCATGGTCCCGGACCAGTCCACGGCGCGGGCGCGAAGAGGCCGGCCTGAACAAGCGCAGTTGTTGGCGGCGAGGCTGCACTTCATTCCTCGGCTGATCCGCCCGCTGCAGGCCCGCATCGTCCGAATCTTCCGCCGCTACTTTGAGCGATCGCCGAACTGGGTTCTCCTCACGACCATCGGGCGACGAACCGGCTTGCCACGCGAAGTTCTGTTGCCGTGCGAGCGGTGGAGGGACGCGTTGTGTGTCATCTCCACCTACGGTTGGCGGTCCGACTGGATTCGCAACATTGGACGCAATCCCGAGGTCTCGATCACCTGCGCGGGGTGGATCGTGCCGGCCCGAGCCGAGATTGTTGAACAGCTCGATGTGAAGTGCCGCATCGTCTCGGAGCACCCATTTTTCCCGGTGGCACCGGTCGGGATTCTCAATCTACTGCATCGCACGCTGCTCCGCCCGCTGTGGGTGCCATTTCTGCGCTGGTGGGTGACCGGCCGGCCGATTGTTGTCATTCGACCGAAGACACGGGCAGCGAGTTCCGCCGAATGATGAGCGGGGCTATACACGAAGCGCTTTCCATAGATAATCGCCGCCAGACAGACCGGAGGTGTGGCCGTGCCATCGTCGAAAAATGATGCTGCGTTCTTTCCTCGCGGCGCCATCGCGTCGTTCGTCGTGATGCTCGTGTTCTACGCCGCGCTGTGGTTGGCCATGTATGTGTTGATGGCCGCTCGAGGGTGAGGATCTCGACATGGATCGCACCGAGCGCCTCGTTCTCGTGGTCTCCGGCGTCTTGATGAGCATATTCTTCGTCGCGTTGGTGTACGCGGCGACACGGCTCCGCATCACGGTGCCGACATGTGTGACCGACGTGAAGCCGTTCACACGCGGCAGCGTGATTCCCAAGGGCAACAACCAATACGAGGTTCACATCGTGGCGAAGATGTGGGCGTTCGATCCGCCCGAGATCCGTCTGCCGGTCGGCGCAGAAGCGGACATCTATCTAAGTGCTCTCGACGTGACGCACGGCCTGTACGTCGAGGGTACCAATGTCAACCTGATGGCCGTGCCGGGATCGGTCAACGCCGCCCACGTGCGCTTCGACCGCGCGGGCGAGTTCGCCATGATCTGCCACGAGTACTGCGGCGCAGCGCATCATTTGATGGCGGGCGAGTTCGTGATCGGCGGGCCGCAAACAGCGCCGGTCGCTGAAGCGGCGCCGGTTGCCGGAGCGTCCTCATCCGAGGGAGAGAAGATCTTCCAAGACAACGGCTGCCCAGCATGTCACAGCGTCGACGGCTCGCCGAGCATCGGCCCCACGCTCAAAGGTTTGCTCGGCCGCGAGACGGAACTGGAGGACGGCACGACGGTCCGTGCCGATGACCGCTACATCGAATCGGCGATCCGTACGCCGAACGCCCAGGTCGTGAAAGGATACCCGGCGGCGATGCCCGAGGCGGGGCTGAGCGATCGGGACCTGCACGAACTCATCGAGTACCTCAAGTCGTTGTCGTGACGGCGGCACAAGGTGGACTCCATGGAAAAGGAAGACTTCACGCTCGACGCGACGCACCGCGCGGTGGTGCTGCTGTTGGTCATCGTTCCGACTGTGCTGCTGGTGCTGGGCATCTATTTCGGCGTCATGCAGGTGTTGGCGCGCGCCGGGGTGATCCGGTCGGTACCGGCGCTTGGGCTCGATTATTACGGCGGGCTGACCCTGCACGGCGTCGTCAACGCGATCGTCTACACCACGATGTTCGAAGTCGCGTTCGGCTACGCGATCGTTGCGTACTTTCTCCGGCGTAGCTTTCATGCAGGCGTGACCTGGCTGGCGTTCGGCCTGATGTTGGTCGGCACGCTGATGGCGGCGGCGGCGATGCTGACCGGACGCGCGTCGGTGCTGTACACGTTTTATCCGCCGCTCAAGGCTAGCCCGTTCTTCTACATCGGCGCAACGCTCCTGGTCGTCGGCTCGTGGGTGCCGTTCTTCCAATGGATCGCGGCCTATCTGACATGGCGCCGCGAGCATGCAGGCGCCAAGACGCCGCTGGCAGTGGTCGGGATGCTGTCGACCTTCACCGTCTGGCTGCTGGCGACGCTCCCCCTCGCATACGAAGTGATCGTGCAGTTGATTCCGTGGTCGCTCGGATTGACGAGCACGGTCAATGTGGTGTTGGCGCGGACGCTCTTTTGGTTCTTCGGCCATCCGCTGGTGTACTTCTGGCTGCTGCCGGCGTATGTGATGTACTACGTCAGTCTTCCCAAACTGGCGGGCGGCAAACTCTACTCCGACCCCGCCGCTCGTCTGGCGTTCATGCTGTTCATCGTGCTCTCCGTTCCCGTCGGACTGCATCACCAGTTCGCCGATCCCGGGATCTCGGCCGGGTACAAGTGGCTGCACGGCGTGCTGACGTTCTGCGTCGCGCTACCGAGTTTCATGACCGCGTTCACGCTCGCGGCATCGTTGGAAAGCGGCGCGCGGGCGCGCGGGGCGACCGGTCTCCTCAGTTGGTGGCGCGCGTTGCCCTACTTCGACGCCGAGCGCTACTTGTTTGCATACTTCTTTGCCGGACTCGCGCTGTTCGTGCTTGGCGGCATCACCGGCATCATCAACGCCTCGGTGAGCATGAACAACGTGGTTCACAACACCGCGTGGATTCCCGGTCACTTCCACACCACCATCGGCGGGCCAGTGTTCCTCGCGTTCCTGGGCATGTCGGTATTCCTGTTGGCACAGCTCGGCGGGAAGCGCGTGCGCTGCCCGCGGCTGAATGTCTTCGTTCCCTATGCGTGGACCGTCGGCGTGCTGGTGTTCTCGCTCGGCCTCTCCGTTGAAGGGCTCCTCGGGGCTCCGCGGCGGTCGAATCTGGCGCCGAGCTACGCCAATCCGTCTTCGCCGTTGTTTCAGCCGAGCTGGCAGATTTGGTCGCAGATCGGCGCCGTCGGCGGCGTGATCATGGGATTGGCCATGCTCGCGTATTTTGTGGTGTTCTTCGCGACCCTGCTCGGATCGACGCAGCGCGCCGCGACGCTGAGCTTCCCGACTGCGGACGTCCATCACGATACCGATGTTCCGTACGTGCGTAACTTCGCGCCCTGGGTCGCGGCGGCAATCATCCTGGTCGTCATTGCCTATGCTCCACCGCTGTTCGAAATCGTTCGGAGCGGCGTTCCAGGCGCCCCCGGCTATCTCCCGAACAGTCCGGCACCGGTTCGCCCGTAGGCTGGTGAGTCGACGGCTTGTAACAGTTTCCGTCGTTGTGCTGGCGGTAGCGGCACCTGTGTGTGCGCAGCTCTTGCTACCTCCCGATCCGGCGGTTTCGGTCGGGCATCGCGTTCCGTTCGTCGGATTTGTCGACGCGCAAGAGCGACCGTTCGTAGCCGCCGCAGACGGGCGACCGTGGGTGGTTAGCCCGTTCTACGCACGCTGCAAGAGCACGTGTTCGCCGTTGACGAGCGCGCTCCAGCGAGCGCTCAGCCGGTCGGGGCTCGACGCTTCGGAGTTTCGCGTGATGAGCGTATCGTTCGACCCTGACGAAACGGCTGAACGATTGCAGATGTTCCGGGCCCATTTAGGACTACCGGCTGAGTGGCTGACGCTGCGGGCTCGAGAGAGGACCGATCTCGCGCGGATGCTGGCCGCGATCGACTTCCGCACGATCGTCACCGATGACGGCGAGTTCCAACATCCGAACTTGATCGCGATCTTGACGCCGGACTTCCGCCTCGCCGGCTATCTCTTCGGTGTCGACTTTGCGCCGAACGAGCTGGCCGATGCGGTTCGCCAGGCGCGCGTAGGTCCGATCGCTGGCCGATCGCACTGGCGAGCGTTTCTGGCCGCCGCACTCGGCTTCGCGGTCAGCGCGTTCGTCTTCGTCGTCGCGATCGCCCGCCATCGGCGAGCGTCTCAACGCTCGACCGGATAGATTTCGAAATCCGCCAGCGCTTGCAGCAACGCGTCGCGCGTCGTCGTCACCAAGCGCCCGCCGGTGAAGCGAATGTCATTGGTGACTTCGGCGACGGCAAACGATGGCGGAGCAAACGCGTGGAAGGCGGCCTCGGATGGAAATTCTATCTCGGCCATCGTCAGGCCGTGGAGTGGCGGATCGAACACGTCGATCCCGAACGGCGGGATGCTGTAGCGGGTCTTGCGCAGTTGGCGCGCCGGCAGTGTCGTGAGTGCATCGTACTCGGCTTGGTCGAGGTAGACGGTGGTGATCAACCCCGGACTCCCATCCGGCGCCGGCACCTTCTGGGTGAACTTATACACGACCCTCGTCGAGCCGTCGGCGGCTTCGACGGTATGACGAACGCGCAATCGCGTCCCGAGCAGGTAGTGATCGGTAATGCGGGCGGTGCGCACGATCACCGGATTGTCCGGAAGGCAAGCCAGGAGGAACCGCCGCTCGCGCTCCGGCAGCGCGTACTTGCGCGATTTGTCCGGTGGTGCGCTGGGATTGAGGATGTCGGCCGCGTTAGCCACGGAACATCTTGATCACTGCCCCGATCAACCCGCCGAGCAGCAGCACGCTGGTCGCGATCAGGCTGATAATCACGCCGGTCTCGCGCTTGCGCGGCTCGGTCACGTAGCCGCGCGCGTAGATCGCGCGCGCCGCGATGAAGACGAGGCCCAGCGCGGCGGCGATCGACGGACTCACGTAGTACGCGAACAGCCACAAGCCCGGGAGAAACACCGGCATCTGTTCGAGTGTGTTCTGATGCACGCGAAAGTACCGCTCGAAGATGGGATGGCCGGTTATCGCCGGTGCCTCAACCCCATACTTGCCGCGCGCTTGCCCGACTTGCAGACCGAGGATCATGTACTCGATCACGGCCAATACCGTGACGATGGCGACGACTTCCATGCGCGACCTCCTATCATCGTGCTGCGCGCTATAGTCCTTCGGAGAGCGCGAACGCAAATGGCGCGGCCGCTGGTCTTGGTCAAGGGCGCGCGCTGTCCTACACTCGATCCGGCATGCGCATCGGAATCAGACGAGCCACCATCGCGTTCGTGCTGGCCGCGGCAGCGATCGCGTCCGCCGGGGCGCCGCGCACCGGCGACCGCTTCGTGAATCTCGTGGGGCCGCGCGAGCGCCCGGGCGGGCTGGCGATGTGGCCGTTCTTTCTGCGCAAGGCGTGGACGTCGATCGTTCCGCGCAACGGGGGCGCACCGTGGGTTCGCTATGATCGCGAGCGGCTGATGCACAACCCGAGCATCACGTGGATCGGTCACTCGACGATGCTCGTGCGCATGGACGGGGTGACGTTTCTCACCGATCCGATGTTCTCCGAACGTGCGAGCCCGATCTCCTTTCTCGGCCCGAAGCGCCACGTGCCGCCCGGCGTTCCGTTGAATGAGCTGCCGCCGATCGATTTCGCGACCTTGTCGCACAGCCACTACGATCACACCGATCTGCCCTCAATTGCCGAACTGGCCAAGCGCGGCACCCGATTCATCGTACCGCTCGGCATGGCCGAGTTGGTACGCGGCGTCGGCGGTGAGGCGATCGAGTTGGATTGGTGGGAGTCGATCACCGTCGGCAGCGTGCGGGTCCACTGCGTGCCGGCGCAGCATTTCTCCGGGCGCACGCTCGCCGACTCGAATCGGCGCCTGTGGTCCGGCTGGGTCGTCGCCGGGCCGACTCGCCGCTTCTATCACGCCGGCGACACCGGCTACTTCGATGGATTCAAGACGATCGGCGAGCGACTCGGTCCGATCGATCTTGCGGCGCTGCCGATCGGCGCGTACGAACCCGAGACGATCATGCGCTTCGTGCATATGAATCCCGAGGAAGCCATCCAAGCCGGGTTCGATATGCACGCCGCGCGCATCGTCGGCATGCATTACGGAACGTTCGACCTTACCGACGAGCCATTCGATGAACCACCCCGGCGATTGCATGCCGAAGCCGAAAACCGCCGGCTTGATGCCGATCACGCATGGACGCTCGCCGTCGGCGAGACCCGCGATTGGTAGTCCCGACGGTTCAACAAATTGGGGGACAGATGAAAATTCCTTCACACGGTCTGTCGAGGGATGATCTCTTTCGGAAGCTGGAGGCGTTTCGCGCCAACGACGTCGATTGGCGGAGCGGACGAACGTGGGCCTACGTTTACGATCCGGGTGCCGCAGCCGAGGAGGTCATCAAGCGGGCCTACATGATGTTCCTGACCGAGAACGCTTTGGACCCGACGGCGTTTCCGAGCACGTTACGACTCGAAAGCGAACTGGTCGCGATGGCTGCCGCGCACCTCAACGGCGACGGCGAAGTGGTCGGGAATTTTACCAGCGGCGGTACCGAAAGCATCATGCTCGCCGTCAAGACGGCGCGGGACTATGCGCGCGATCATCGGCCGCACATCCGTGAACCGGAAATCATCTTGCCGGTGACCGCGCACGCGGCGTTTCACAAAGCCGCCCACTATCTCTGCGTCACGCCGGTGCTGGTGCCGGTCGACGGCGCGACGTTCAAAGCCGACGTCGAGGCAATCCGCCGCGCGATCACGCCCAATACGATTCTGCTGGTCGGCTCGGCGGTCTCGTATGCCCACGGCGTCGTCGATCCGATTCGCGAAATCGGCCAGCTCGCGCTCGATCGCGACCTATTGTTTCACGTCGATGGCTGTATGGGCGGGTTTCTGCTGCCGTACTTCCGCCGCCTCGGCGCACCGGTACCCGATTTCGACTTCAGCGTCCCGGGCGTGACGTCGATGTCGATGGATCTCCACAAGTACGCGTTCGCCGCCAAGGGTGCGTCGACCGTGCTCTATCGCAATCGCGCGCTGCGCAAGTACCAGCTCTTCGCATGTGCCCAGTGGACCGGCTACACGATGATCAATCCGACCATCCAGAGCAGCAAGTCGGCCGGGCCACTCGCAGCGGCGTGGGCGGTGGTGCACTTCATCGGCGACGACGGGTACCTCGAAATCGCGCGACAGGTGTTGGATGCGACCAAGCGTATCGCTGCAGGGATTGAGCGCATTGACGGCCTGCGCGTGCTGGGTCGGCCGGAAATGAATTTGGTCGCATTCACCTCCGATACGGTCAACGTATTTCACATCATCGACGAGATGAAGCAGCGCGCGTGGTACGTGCAGCCGCAACTCAACGCCCATGGCTCGAAGGAGAACATCCATCTCTCGATCAATCCAGCGAGCGTGAAGTGGGTCGATGCGCTGCTCGCCGATCTGCGCGCGTGCGTCGAGGTGGCGAAAACCCTGCCGTCGCCGTCGCTCGATCCGGCGCTTCAGGCGATGCTGTCGCAGCTCGATCCGGCGAGTTTGAGCGGCGAGACGCTGGTGCAACTGCTCGGCGCCGCGGGCATCCACGGTGACGCGCTGCCCGAACGCATGGCCGAGATCAGCGGCTTGCTCAACGTACTGCCGCCTGCGCTCGCCGAACGGCTGCTGGTCGAGTATTTCAACGATCTGTATCGCTATCGAGCGGATGGGTGAGCGTGGTGCGTGCGGCGCGGCGCGGGCGGAACAAGCCGAACGAGCTGGTGTAGCCGTGTAGGAACGTGGTCTCGTGTACCGGTCCGATTTCGCCGTTGCAAAAGAAACCGCCGAGTGGAACGGCACCGACGTGTTTGCGGAACAGATCGGTGTCGTGGTCCGGCCGGCCGTAGAGATGCCGGCCGCGGCCGAGACAGGAGAACAGCAATGCACCGGCCGGTGTGCCGTGCGGCGCTGCTTGATACTGCGAGAGCATCCGTTCGAGATCCTCGGCTGAGGTGTGCGCGTCCCGCAGGTGGAATTGCACCACCGAATTCTCTTCCAACAATGCGCCGACGGCGAGCGCGTGTCGGGTGTCGTCGGTGCCCATGAGATTGCGAATCAGAAAATCGCCGTGACGATATTCTTGCCGATCGGCCTTCATCACGATGCCGAGGAAGAGCGAGTGGCGGGCCAGTTCTTGATCCGCCGAGCTGAGTCGTTCGTACAGATCCTGCAGCACGCGCAGAGGCGGTTGCCCGTCGAGTTCCCAAACAAAATTCCGTTGGCACTTGGTCACGAACATCGGCTGCCCAATCGGCCGACAGCCCTGGGCGACGACGGTATCGACCTCGACGTTGCCCGAGACAGCGACGCCGACGAGTCCGGTTCGATAGGTGCGCTGCCGGAGGAACAGCGCATTGACGCCGGGTTGCTGTCCGCCGCTGGCGAGGCCGCCGATTTTCCGGCTGCCGGGAAACGCGTCATCAAGGGTACGAAGAAAGCCTTCGCTCTCAAAGCTGAACGGCTCCGGCAACAACAGGAACGAGGGTGAAGCCGCGCGGGAGACGCCGAGCGTGGCTTCCCACGCGGCCGGATCGAGAGTCGACTGCGGCGCGTTGGCGTCCAGATGAAATGGGGTCAGTTCGACACCGGGCAATACTGCCGCGGTCAATGACAGACCTGGTTGTTGCTCGACTTCCGTTCCGCCCCCGATCACGCCGCCGGCCGAGCACCCGATCACCAAGCCGCCACCGAGTGCATCGATGATGCGCTGAGGTAGTTCCTCGAACGCCCCGCTGTGATGCGGCGACACGAACACCACGATCAGATCCGGCACACGCCCGCCCAGTTGATCGCGCACACCGTCGCCGGCTGCCGCCAAGGCGGCGTCGATGTGCGGATCAGCCGAGACGCTGGAGGCCCATTTCATCGTTCACCTCACTCGATCCGCTCGGTGGGTGCGTGATTGCATCATCCTTCACCGTGGCCACTCTCACGGCGTCGTCGGAGTCGGGGCCCCGGCGGTTTGCATTCCCCAGATGCTGATCCGAATGGCGGGCCGACCGTCCGCGAGTGCGGTCTGACCGACCACCTTGAATGCTATTTCCATTCGTTGCCCCTGGGCGTATTTGGCGAATACCACATCGGCCGGTGTTCCGTAGACGAGGATGAGACGTTCGTCTTTGTGCTCAGGCTCGGTGACTACCAAATATGTTCCGTCACTGCTAACGCCAACTTCAACGATGTCGCCGGTCAGTCGTACGTCTCCGCTCGGCAACGGGTTGTCGGCGGAGATCGCCACGCGTTCGAGGTCGCGAAACGCTGAGCTGGCCGGCGCGGGTGTCGGGGCAGGTCGCCGGCATGCCTCGGCCGACAGTACGCAGATCACTCCAGTCAGCAACCACCGCAATCGCATTCGTCGACTCTCCGAGCATGTCCAGATGTCATGCCGGCGGGCGTCGAGCAAGTTTGCCGGCCCGCCGGTTGACAGAGGTCGACGCGTTCCCGCACGCTGGCGCAAGAGAGGATCGGCAGTGCCCGGCTGGGTTCGATGCTGTCTGAGCAGATATGCGATCACCTGGCAGATGATCGTGATGGCGGCTACCGGGATTGTCGGGGCCGTCGAGGCGCAGACCTGCGACGAAGGCCGAGGCACCGAGTCGGCGATTGCCGCACTCTTCGACGGCTCTGCGGGCACCTGCGACCTGAACGGTGACGGGTCCACCACAGCGCCCGACGTGACTGCGGCGCTGCAAGCGCAAGTCGAAGGGACGCGCACTCCGACGGCGACCCCAACCCTTACGTCGACACCGACGGCCACTCCGACGCGCACGAGCACACCGCCGATCTGTCCAACCTCCGGTGCGGATCTCGCGATAGAGATTGTCAACCAGAGCGGGATGTCGCCGGTGTCGATCGAGCTGAGCGGGACACGCGTTGGGAGCGAGTGCATCTCGACCGGTCTCGCCCCGTCGTATCGCATCGCCACGACCTGCCCGGATCAGCCGGGTGAGCCGTGTGTGCAGATCGGCGCGCTAGCGCCCGGGTCGTGGCGCCACAGCATCGCGGTGCTCGCGCCGAACAGCGGCCAAGTACAGCATCAGCCGTCGCTGCTGGTTACAGGTGCGTCGCCCAACCGCATTCGCTTCACCATCTTCGCCAGCGTGATGACGATTCAGACGCCGGCGAATTCGGGAAGCGGTTCGCTCCGTAGAGCCCTACAGGACGCAATCGACGCGACCAAGCCGCTGCTGATCCAATTTGCACCGGACGTCTTCGTCCCAGGCATACCGACCGTCATCAATCTCGATTTTGCGCTGCCGACACTCGCAACCGACGACGTCACCATCGATGGAACCGACGCGACCGGGGCAGGCGGCAACCGCATCGTCGATGCCCGCGGCTTAGCGATCGGCGCGCTCAGCATCGCCGGGGCACGCAATCACGTCGTCGGCATGCGCTTCCGAAACGCCGGCGGGAATGAGCGCGATGTCGTCAGCATCGGCGGGAGCGCGGCGACTGCCAACGTCATCGAGCGGACTCAAATCGACGGTGCGGCCACCGCCGATGGCATCGGGGTCGATCAGGGGGCCGGCCGCGACTTCGCGGACACCGCCAACGTCATCCGCGATTGCGACGTCAGCGGGGCAGCCGACAAGGGCATCAAGGTAACGCGCGATGCTTACGTGCGCGTAGAGCGCTCTTGGGTGCATGACAATGCCAACGGTGGCATCCAAGCCACACTCGGGGGGCACGTGCTCGCATCCCAAAACCTAGTCGAGCGCAACCGTGGCAGCACCGCGCAAAACGGCCTCTCTGTCAACGCGAACGACGAGGGCATCTCGAGCGGATTCTCCGAACTGATCACCGAGGGCAACATCTCGCGCGCCAACGGCGCCAACGGGATCTCCGTCCGTGCCTTTTCGGTGGCCACGCTGCATGACGACTACGTGGCCACCAACGCCAGCTCGGGGGTGCGTATCTTCAACGACGTCGGCCCCGCGGCCACCGCCACCGTCGAGGGAATCAGCGCCGTCTGCAACGGGGTGGACGGTGCCGTCGTCGCGAACACGTCGACCGCTGACTTCGGCAGCGCCGCGGGGAGCGTGGGCGACAACGCCTTTGCGCAAAACAATCTTCCCGCTGGTGGTGCCAATCTACGCAACGCGACCGGGCTGCAGATCAGTGCGGTCAACAATCAGTGGGAGCACTGTGGCGGCGGAGCCACCTGCGACGAGACGCAAATCGCGGCCTACGACTTGAGCGATCACGGCGCCATGACCACCTTTCTGCCGGCGCAGGCGCACCGTGCCCAGCAACCAGTGTTGGCGCGCGCGGAGCCGGTTGTCGGTCAGGTCGGCGAGTTGTTGCGGATCTTCGGGTCTGGCTTCAACGCCATCGACGGACATTTCGCTGAGAATCAATGCGCCGACGTGGCGGGCCGCAATCGCTGCTTGCCCCTGCGCGGCAACTGCGTCGAGATCGACGGCGTGCCGGCCGCCGTCGAGGCGGTCACGCCGACCATGTTGGTGGTGCGCTGGCCGTTCACCTGCATCGCGCCGGTGCCGGTGGTGGTCAAAGTTCGTCAGGGCGCAACGAACGCAACCAGCAATACGCTCATGGTGTGCACCAACTCGCAATGACAAGCTGGCGACGAGCCGAAGCCGGCGACGGGAGCGCGGGATCGGTGGGATGCTCGCTGCGGCGACGGCCCTACGCGCCAAGCTCGGCGCCGTGCAGACCGATCGTGCCGTAGTCGAGGCCGGCGAACGCCGGCGTGTGTGCCGAGAGTTCGCGGAAGACCGCTTCAGCCGAGGGATGTAGTTCCCAACCGGCGACGCGGCGGCCGAGATCGGAGAGCACGAGCCAACCTTCTTGCACTTGGCCCGGCGGAATCAACGCCTGACGGGCGAGTTGGACGCGGCGCTGGCGGTTGGTGAACGTGCCGACGGTCTCGACATGCGTTGCAATCGGCAGCAGCACGTCCGCGGCCTCAGCCGTGGGATGGCCGTCGGTGTCGATCACGACCAGAAACTCGAGCTGCTCGGCGACGCGATCGAGCCAGGCCTCGCCCCGCAGCGCCGCGAGATCGGTGCGATACACCACCAGGGCCTTGATGCTGCCCGCGTCCACGGCATCGAGCACGGCGGTCGCGTCGGTGCCCAACCCGAACGCGTGCACGCCGCTGGTGTTGGGGTTTCTGTCGCCGTCGATGAGAAACGCATCGTGGTAGGCGTCGGCGGGTGACCACGAGACGCCCGCCAGTTGCGCCCCGCGGAGGCCGTCGCGGAACAGCCGGGCGAACAGGTACACTTCTTCGTTACTGGCTCGCGCCGAGATCAACGCGCCGATCTGGTGCGGGTCGTGGTGATCGCGGATCACGCGCAAGCGCGCCGCGACCGTGTCGATGGCGGCGTCCGGCGTCGTCGCCACCCATTGATTGGCTTGCCGCACCATCGCGCGCAGCAGGCGGCGTTCGCCTTGCAACTGCTTGTAGCTCAGTCGCCCCTCGTCGCACATCCAATAGCGATTGACCGCGTCGTTCTCGCGCGGGCGGTAGCGGAACACTTGGCCGCGCCGGTGATGCACGTCGATGTTGCAGCCGGTCGCGCACCGCGTGCAGATCGACGGGGTGTGGTCGAGGTACCAAACCCGCGCCTTGAAACGGAAATCTTTGTTGGTGAGCGCGCCGACCGGGCAGATGTCGACGATGTTGCCGGAGTACGGGTTGTCGACGCGCTTCTCCGGGAAGGTGTCGATCTGACAGTGGTCGCCGCGCTGAAAGACGCCTAACTCGCTGGTCTTGGTCACCTCGTCGAGAAAGCGCACGCAGCGAGTGCAGAGAATGCAGCGCTCTTGATCGAGCATGACGAGATTGCCGATGTCGATCGCCTTACCCTTGTGGACCTTCTCCTCCACCGGCACCCGGCTCGCCTGCCGATCGTAGTCCATGTAGTAATCCTGCAGCTTACACTCGCCGGCTTGATCGCAGATCGGACAATCGATCGGGTGATTGAGCAGTAGGAACTCCAACACCGACGCCCGCACGTGCTTGACGCGATCGCTTTGCGTGCGCACGACCATGCCTTCGGCGACGCGTGTGTTGCAGGCGATCTGTAGCTTGGGCATCTTCTCGATCTCGACCAGACACATGCGGCAATTGCCGGCGACGGTGAGACCGGGATGGTAGCAGTAGTGCGGAATCTCGATGCCGAGCTGCTCGGCGGCCTGAATGAGATTGAGGCCGTCGGCCACGGTGACTGACTTGCCGTCGATTTCGAGTGTGGGCATGGGAGATCCGTGAAAAGCTTGCGTTAAGCGGCGGCGGTGCGCCGCTTCTGCGGGCAGCCGCCGGCGCGCAGATGCTCTTCGAATTCCGAGCGGAACTTGGCGATGAAGCTCTTCACCGGCATCGCCGCGGCGTCGGCAAGAACGCAAACGGTGTTGCCCATCATGTTGTCCGCGATCTGCATCAGCAGTTCGACGTCCTTCGCATCGGCGCCGCCGTCTTCGAGATGACCACACAAGCGATGCAGCCAGCCGGTGCCCTCACGGCATGGGGTGCACTGGCCGCACGACTCATGATGGTAGAACCGGGCGATGATCTGCAGCGCCCGCACCATGCAGGTGTCCTCGTCCATCACGATGATGCCGCAGGAGCCGAGCAGTGAGCCGGCTTTGGCCACGGAATCGAAGTCCATCGGCGTATCGAGTTGGTCCGGCGTGAAGAGCGGGACGGACGAGCCGCCCGGGATCACGGCCTTGAGCTGCTTGCCGCCGCGGATGCCGCCGGCGTGGTCGTAGAGGATCTCGCGCAGCGGCGTGCCCATCGGCAACTCGTACACGCCGGGCCGGTTGACGTGCCCGCTGACGCAGTACAGCTTCGGTCCCGGCCCTTTCTCGGGCCCGATCGCTTTGAACCACTTCGCGCCGCGATTGATGATCGGCACGACGCAGCACAGGGTCTCGACGTTGTTGACGATGGTTGGGCAGCCGAACACGCCGTAGGTTGCCGGGAAAGGCGGTTTCACTCGCGGATAGGCGCGTTTGCCTTCGAGCGATTCGATGAGGCCGGTCTCTTCGCCGCAGATGTACGCGCCCGCACCGCGGTGCACGAAAATGTCGAGGTCGATGCCGCTACCGAAAATTCCCTTGCCGAGGAAACCGCGCTGATACGCTTCCGCGAGCGCGTCTTCCAGCCGCTTGGCGCCCAGCGCCATCTCGCCGCGGATGTAGATGTACGCGGTGCGGCATTTGATCGCGGCGGCGGCGATGATCATGCCTTCGATGATGAGGTGCGGGTTGTGCTCGATGATCTGTCGATCCTTGAAGGTCCCGGGTTCGCTCTCGTCGGCGTTGCACAGGAGATAGGTCGGCTTCGGCGAGTCCTTCGGCAGAAAGCTCCACTTCACGCCGGTCGGAAAGCCGGCGCCGCCGCGGCCGCGCAGGCCGGAGTCTTTGACTTCCTCGATGATCTGCGTGGGCTGCATCTCGGTGACGGCCTTGCGCGCGGCGCGATAGCCGCCGTCGGATTCGTACACGTCGATGCGCCGCAGGTTCGGCACGTCCTCGTGACGGAGGAGAATTTTCTCGGCCATGGCGTCGTGGGTCGGTGGCGCGTCGTCAGTGGGCTTCGACGACGTCGCCGATGAGCTTTTGCTTCTGCCGCTGAATCTTACGCTGCAACGCCATCAACGCGTCGAGTACCGCCTCGGGTCGCGGCGGACAGCCGGGTACGTAGACGTCAACCGGGATCACGCGATCGATGCCGGGCAAGGTCGAGTAGTTGTCGTAGAACCCGCCGGTCGACGCGCAAGCGCCGAACGACATCACCCATTTCGGCTCGGCCATTTGATCGTAGACCCGCTTGAGAATCGGCGCTTGTCGAACCGTCACCGTGCCGATCACCATCAGCAGGTCCGATTGCCGCGGCGTGAAACGCGGCAGCAACGCGCCGAAGCGATCGATGTCGTATGGCGACATCGACAGCGACATGTACTCCATCGCGCAGCACGCGGTCGCGAACGGGTAGGGGAAGAGCGACCACTTGCGCGCCCATCCGAGCGCCTTGTCGACGGTGGTCAACACCACCGCGTCGCCGAGCAAGGCTTCAGGTCCTTTACCGACCGGATCAATCCGCTTTGCCATGAAGATTCCCGATGTGCTGCGACCTTACCACGTGAGTCCGCGTAGTCAACGAAAGGCGGCTTATGGCTGATGGCATGTGGCTTATGGTCGGATCGTTGACGGCGTAACTTTCCGACGATAGGCGATCCGCGATACGCGCCTTGTCCGCCGCGTCCGGCCGCGATATGCGGACGCCGATGAGCGACTTCATCGATCTGTGGTTGCATCTGATCGGCATGGGCACGTACTTCGGCTCGACGCTGGCGATCGTACTGTTCGTGTTGCCGATGGCGCGCGCCGAAGACGATCCGGCGGCGCGGCGCCGGCTGCTATCGCGCGCGTTGCGAGTGTACAACCCGCTGGTGATCGCCGCGCTCGGCGTGATGCTGATGACCGGCGCCTTCAACCTGACCAGCTACAAGGCCGCGCTGCGGGGAACCTTTTTCGCCGAACTGGGCTCCGTGCTGATATGGAAACTGAGCCTGTTCTTCGTTTTGATGATCACGGCGACCTACAGCGTCTTCGGCCTCGGCCACCGTCTCGTACGCTTCGAACAATGGCAAGAGCCGGTCGACGCCGCGAAGGAAGACGGCATCGTGCGCCGATTGTCGTCCTCCCTCGTCGTCGCGCTGCTCCTCACCGCAGCGATTGCGTGGCTTGGCTTACGGCTAGCCCATCCTGGGCTGCAGTCACCGCCAACGGTGGTCCCTTCGGCCGCTCACCTCGATGCGTGAACTGTCCGCGATCACATCCCGGCTAGAGCGCGGCGACTTGCTTTGGTAAAACCGTCGCATGCCGAACACGGGCGTGGTGATCGACTCGCGCTATTTGGATCATGATACCGGTCGCGGCCATCCGGAGCGGCGCGAACGGGTAGAAGTGCTGCTCGACGCGGTGCCGCAGCGGCACGCACAATTCACTCGCATTGCGCCGCGCGCGGCGACGGGGGAGGAACTCGCACTGGTTCATGATGGTGCCTACGTCGAGGAAGTCGCGGCGACGCAGCACAAGGGTCACTACGCTTTCGACGCCGACACCCCGACCTCGCCGCAGTCATACGAAACCGCGCGTCTCGCGGCGGGTGGCTTTCTGGCGTTGCTCGATGCGATCGTGAGCGGGCAGGTGCAGAACGGCTTCGCCTTCGTGCGGCCGCCGGGGCACCACGCGGAGCGCGATCGGGCGATGGGGTTCTGCTTGTTCAACAACGTCGCGGTCGCCGCCGAGTACTTGCGCCGCGTCCACAAGCTGTCGCGGGTGCTGGTGATGGACTGGGATCTCCATCACGGCAACGGCACGCAACATATCTTCGAGCGCGATCCGGGCGTGCTGTACGTGTCGACGCATCAATACCCCTACTATCCCGGCACCGGCGCGATCGACGAAGTCGGCCGCGGCGACGGGGAGGGGTTCACGGTGAACCTGCCGTTCCCGGCGGGTTTCGGCGACGCCGAATTCGCCGAAGCGTTCACCACCATCGTCGAGCCGATCGCCGAGCAGTTCGCGCCGGAATTCGTCCTGATCTCCGCCGGCTTCGACGCTCACACGCGCGATCCGCTCGGCGGATTGAATGCCACCGAGGCCGGGTTCGATGACATGACGCGCTCGTTGCTGCGGGTCGCGCAGCGCCATGCGGGCGGTCGCTGCGCCGCGATCCTCGAAGGCGGCTACGATCTCACCGCGATCCGCAACTGTTCACTCACCGTGCTCGAAGAACTGCGCGCCGGTGGGGGTGTCGTCGAGTCGGCGCCGGCGAGTCGGGCGACGCCGCTGCTCGAACGAGTGCGGCGGACGCAGCGCGAGTATTGGAAACTATGACCGGAGGCGAGATGCGCTATCGGGTGATTCAGTGGGCGACCGGCAACGTCGGCAAGCACGCCGTGCGGGGGATTGTCGAGCATCCGCAAACCGAGCTGGTCGGTGCGCTTGTCTACAGTGCGGAGAAGGCGGGCCGCGACGTCGGCGAGATCTGCGGCATCGGCCGCCTGGGCGTTGCCGCGACTGACGATGTCGCCGCCGTGCTCGCACAACCAGCCGATTGCGTGGTCTATGCGCCGCTGCTGCCGAATCTCGATGAAGTCTGTCAGCTCCTCGAGTCGGGTAAGAACGTGGTGACGCCGGTTGGCTGGATCTATCCGCCGAGCATCGGCAGCGAAGTCGTCGCGCGGCTCGAAGCGGCCTGCCGCGCGGGCGGCGTATCGTTGCACGGCACCGGCATCAATCCCGGCGGCATCAGCGATCGCTTCGCGCTCATGGTCTCCGCGCTCGCCCGCAACATCACCGCCGCGCGGATCGACGAGTTCTCCGACATTCGCAACTACAACGCGCCGATGGTGATCAGCGAAGTCATGCTGATGGGCAAGCCGTTGAAGGACGTCCAGGGCAGCCCGATGCTCGATCTGCTCGGCGGTGGCTTTCGCCAGTCGATCGACATGGTGGCGGCGGCGATGCACGTCCAACTCGACGGCTACGACACCAAGCATGAAATCGCGCTGGCGACGGCGCCGATCGAGATGCGCTACGGCACCATCGCCAAGGGGACCGTCGCCGGCCAGCGCTTCACCTGGTCCGGCACGCATCGTGGTCGGCCGCTGATCACCACGCGCGTCACCTGGGTCATGGGCCACGAGCATCTCGATGCCGATTGGCCGTTCGACGGCGAAGGTTGGATCATTGCCATCGACGGCGATCCGCCGGTGCGCTGCAGGATCACGACGGCGTGGGATCCGGCGGCTGCGGTCGGCATCGATCCTGCGTATCGCAAGGATCACGGCATCATCGCCACCGCGATGCATTTGGTGAACGCCATCCCCTCCGTGTGCGACGCCCCGCCCGGGATCCAAACCTATCTCCAACTGCCGATGATCGCGGGTCGGTTCCGCACCTGACCGGCGCCCTGTAATGCGGAGTCGCTGGCGCGTAGGACTCAGTGGCGTGAGTGTAGTTGCCGGCGCACTGATGGATTGTCATCGAGCCGGCGCATCCAACCTTTAGGAGGTGAACATGTCGCTTAGAATCACGTCATCCGCGTTCGCTGATCGCGGCGAAATTCCTCGCGTGCATACCTGCGAGGGGCGTGACGTTTCGACGCCGTTGGCGTGGACCGGCGTGCCGGCGAGCGCGCGCAGCTTGGTGCTCATCGTCGACGATCCGGATGCGCCGGATCCCAAGGCGCCGAAGATGACGTGGGTGCATTGGGTGCTCTACAACATTCCTACGTCCGCGACCGGGCTCGATCAGGGCGTCAAATCCGCTGCGCTCCCCGCCGGCACGAAGGAAGGTCTCAACGACTGGAAGCGCACCGGCTACGGCGGTCCTTGTCCGCCCATCGGCCGCCATCGCTACTTTCACAAACTCTACGCGCTCGATACTGTGCTCGCCGATTTGGGCACGCCGACCAAAGCGCAACTCGAAGCCGTGATGAAGGGCCATATCATCGCGCAGGCTCAACTGATCGGCACGTATCAGAAGTCGGAGTAGGGCTGCGCGCCTATTGCGCGGTCGCGAGCGAGACCATCTCCGCGAGTGCGTCGCGCAGATACTCGGCGATCGGTTCGAGATCGGGGAGCGCGTCGTAATCGCCCATGAGGCCGAGCGTCAGTTGCCCGTTGTAGCTGACGATCGCCACGATCAGGCGGAAGTCGTTGGCGAGAAATCCGACCGGTGCCATTTCGAGCAGCTCGCGTCCGAGCAGGTAGAGCGGAAACTGCGGCCCGGGCACGTTGGTGACGATCAGATTGACGAAGCGGGTCGAGAAGTGCAGCCGCGACGCTTGGGCGAACAACGTCGGCGGCGCGAAGCGTTCCAGACCGATGATCATTTGCGCGCCCAACGCCTGCTTGGATTCCTTGAGGTCGCGCATCGAGTCGCTGACGAGGCGCAGCCGCTCGACCGCGTCGTCGCAGTACACCGGCAGCGAGGCGACCAGCAGCGTGATCTTGTTGCCGAGTTGATTGTGCTCCTGCTCGGCGCGCACCGAGACCGGGACGCCCGCCTTCAGTTCGAGCCCTTCGGTGCGCACGCCGCGTGCGCGCAGCCAGCGCGCCAACGCGCCGGCAACGACCGCGAGCACGACGTCGTTGATCGTCCCGCCCAGCGCATTCTTCACAACCTTGAAATCGTCGAGCCGGTTCTTCACCCACGTCACCTGCCGGTGTGAACCGATCGGGCCGTTCAGCGGCGAGGGAGGTGCCGGCGCCAGGCCGGCCCACAGCACCTCGCCGAGACCCTCGGCCGCCGCGCGCGCGCCTCGGAGCGTGCGCCACGGATCGCGAAGCGCTTGCACCGCGGCGTCGGCGAACTCGCCGAGCATCGCCAAGCCGTCGCGCACGCCGGCCGACGCGAGGTCGGCCTGGCTGGGCTCGCGCTGCGGCTTCCACGGCTCGGCGGGCGGCGGCGTCTGATTCGCGTCGCGACTCATGTCGAACAGCAAGGTCATGATATCGACGCCCGACACGCCGTCGATCAGCGCGTGATGGGTCTTGCTGACGATCGCGAAGCGACCGCCGTCCAAGCCTTCGACGAGGTACATTTCCCAGAGCGGCTTCGAGCGATCGAGACGTTGCGAGAAGACGCGCGCCGTCAGGCGTTTGAGTTCAGCCTCGGTCCCCGGCGGCGGCAGCGCGGTGTGGCGCACGTGATACTTGAGGTTGAAGCGCGCGTCGTGCACCCACAGCGGCCGTCCCATTTCGAAGCGCGGCGTCGCCAGCTTGTGGCGATAGCGTGGGACGAGATGCAGACGGGACTGCACTTGTCGCAGCACGGTCTCGTATGGTGGCGGCGGACCCTCGAAGATCATCACGCCGCCGATGTGCATGTGCGCCGGGCCGGTTTCCTGAACGATGAACGACGCATCGGTGGTGCTCAGACGATCGAGGTGCCCGTGGCTCATGCCTGCGTCTCCTGCCGCGCCCGCGGCTTGCGCCTACGCCGGGGCGGGGCGCTGCGCCCGCCCGCAGCTTCGAGCAGCTCGTCAATGGCCAGATCCAGATCGCGGCGAATCGTATCGAGGTCGGGCAGCGCATCAGCATCGCCCGTCAGCCCGAACTCGAGCATGCCGTTGTAGCTGACCAGCACGATGCCCAACGCGCAGTGTTCTACCAAGGTGCCGATGGGACCGATTTGAACGATCTCGCGGCCGAGCAGGTAGAGCGGAAACTGCGGTCCCGGGATGTTGGTCGCCACCAGATTGAAGCGGCGAGTCGAGAAATCAAGTCGAGACGCCTGCGCCAGCAACGCGGCGGGGCCGAAGTTCTGCAGCGTCGCGATGGCGCGCGCACCGAGCGCGTGGCGCGAGGTCTTCAACCCGCGCAGCGCTCGACGCACTTCCTGCAGCCGTTCGATCGGATCGTGGCGATCCACCGGCAACGGCGCGAGGCATTCGACGATCCGATGCGTGCCGCGCCCGTCATCCAACGTTTCGCGCAACGTGATCGGCACGGCGGCCCGCAACGTGAGATCGTGGATCTCGATTCGGCGACCTTCGAGCCAGCGTCGGACTGCCCCCGCCACGGCGGCGATGTACACGTCATTGATCGTGCCGCCGAGCGCGTCTTTGATCACCTTGAAATCTGCCAGTGGCCGGCGCAACCAGACAGTGTCGCGGTGCGTGCCGATTGGGACGTTGAGTGGAGTCGGCGACGGCGGATCGAGGTAGGCGCCGGCGATCGCCCGCGTGCCTTCGGCGATCGTCTCCAGCGTGTGCCGGGCGCGCGCCGAGTCGCGCAGCATCGCCCAGGCTTCTTCGGCCGCCCGCACGGGTGCGTTGACTGCGGCGCGGACGCTCGCAGCAACCAACTCTGCCGCGGTCGGCTCGGGCTGCGCGATCCACGCCCGCTCCGGTGGCGGTACCGCCCGCGGCTCGCGACTCGGATCGAACAGCACATTGATGATGTCGGCGCCCGCGCCGCGGTCGCCGACGACGTTGTGGGCCTTGTAAATCAACGCGCAGCGGCCGTTCTCGCACCCTTGCACGAGCCACAGCTCCCACAACGGCTTGGAGTGATCGAGTCGTTGCGAGAAGATGCGACCGGTGAGCGCGCGCAGCTTGTCGACCGATCCCGGTGACGGCAAGGCCGTGTGGCGGACGTGGTAATCGAGATTGAAACGTGGGTCGTCGATCCACAGCGGCCGTGCGAGCGGCAGCGGCAGGTGCGCGAGTTTCTGGCGATGGCGCGGCACGAGGTGCAACCGGGCCTTCACATGCGTGAGCAGGTCCGCATAGGTCGGCGGCGGTCCCTCGACGACCATAACCCAACCGATGTGCGCGTGCCCGGCGCGCGCTTCTTGCGCGAGAAAGCGAATGTCGGCGTCGGTCAGGTGTTCGAGGTGGGGCATGGGGAACGGTGAGTTGTGAGTGGTGACTCGTGACTGGTTAGCGGACGAGGAGCGATTCAATGTCCGATGCAGGAGAAGGGTTCGCGTCCTTCATCCGGATTGATTCTCTCATACTCGATAGCGGCCCTCGCGTGCCAGCTCTTGCGCCCAGGGATAGTCGGGTTTGCCGCTCGGTGCGCGGCGGACTTCGTCGACCAGATGCAGCTCGCGTGGAATTTTGTAGCCGGCGATGTGCGTACGACAATGCTCGGCGAGTTCCGGCAGCGTCGGTTGATGTCCGGGACGAGGTTGCACGACGGCGGCGACGCGGCTGCCCCAGCGCTCGTCGGGCACGCCGACCACGAGCGCGTCGAAGACGCCGGGATGCGACTTGAGGGCGCCTTCGACTTCTTCCGGGAAGATCTTTTCGCCCCCCGAATTGATGCTCACCGAGCCGCGTCCGAGCAGCGTGATCGATCCGTCGGCCTCGACGATCGCGTAGTCGCCCGGGATCGCCCACCGTTTGCCCTCGGCCTCGATGAACGTCTCCGCCGTTTTCTTGGGGTCCTTGTAGTAGCCGAGCGGCACGTTGCCGCCGCGCGCGAGTTTACCGATCACGCCGGAGCCCGGCTGCACGCGCTGGAGATCTTCGTCGAACACGGCCACGTCGCGACCGGGATTGACGTGCACGCCGCGCGGCGCGTTGCCGCCGGGCGTGAGCGATTCCTTGGTCACCATGCTCATGCCGGTGAAACCCTGCTCGGAGGAACCGGTCGCATCCAACAACATCGCGTTGGGGAAGCGCTCAAGGTACTGCAGCTTCACTGACGGCGAGAACACGGCCGCGGTGCTGGAGATGACGATGATCGACGACAGATCGTAACCGACACCCGGCTCGTTGAGCGCCTCGATCAATGGACGCCCCATGGCATCGCCGGTGAGTTGAATCGTGTTGACCCGCTCCTGTTCGACCATGCGCCAGACCGCGTGCGGATCGAACCGCCCGGTCCACAGTGCGATCCGATTGCCGATGAACAACGGACCGAGCACCGCCCACTGCGCCGCGCCGTGCATGAGCGGCGCGAGCGGCGCCATAGTCAGATAGCTGTCGGGGTTGATCTTGTTGGTGAGGGTCGCCGGACTCTCCGCCGGCTCGCGGGTCATGTGATCGATGCCGCCGCCGAGGGTGAAGATGACGTCCTGATGGCGCCACATCACGCCCTTGGGCTTGCCGGTGGTGCCGCCGGTGTAGAGAACGTAGAGGTCGTCGCCCGAACGCGGCTCGAAGTCGCGCACCGGTGAGCCGTGTGCGAGCGCGGATTCGTAGCCCACCGATCCCAGCGGTGAGACGTCTTCGCCGCTTTCGTCATCGATGGCAATGAAGTGCTTGAGCTTCGGAACTCGGCTGCGAACGTTGACGATGCGCGGCGTGAATTGCGCGTCGTGCACCAGCGCGACCAGGTCGGCGTTGTCGAACAGATAGAACAGTTCCTCTTCGACGTAGCGATAGTTCACGTTGATGGGGACCGCGCGAATCTTGTATGCGGCCAGCATCGCTTCGATCCAGTGCGAACTGTTGAAGCCGTAAATGCCGATGAAGTCGCCGCGGCCGAGTCCGAGCGACTGGAAATAGTGCGCCAGTTGATTCGCGCGCGCGTCGAGCTGCGCAAAGGTGAGCCGGTTGGCGCCGCACACCAAGATTTCGCGATCCGGAATGCGATCGCAGGCGGCTTCGACGAGGTCAGCGACGTTGAACTCCATCTTTGACGGGTCCCTTCTCGAACTGGTTTCAGCGGCGCAGAATAGCCGAAGTCCGTTGATCGCCTCAACTGCGGTGTATGTGGTGACGGAGGAGAATCCTAGCGCCGCTTGAACACCGGCTTGCGTTTCTGCGTGAACGCGAGCGGGCCTTCTTTCGCGTCTTCGGTGCGGAAGATCGGCATGCCGACTTCGAAATCGAAGGCGAGCGCTTCGGCTTCGCTCATGCCGTCGGTCTTGTGCAGGGTCTTGAGAATCGCTTCGACTGCGAGCGGCCCGTTCTCGGCGATTTGCGCGGCGATCTCCCTGGCCTTGGCGAGCGCTTGACCGTCGGGCACGACGTGGCCGATGAGGCCGTACTTCAATGCCTCGTCGGCGGTGATGTGCTTGCCGGTCAGCAGAATCTCGGCAGCGACCGTGTACGGAATCTGCCGGCGCAAGCGGACGGCGGAGCCGGCGCCGGGGTAGAGACCCCAACGGACTTCGGAGACGCCGAAGCGCGCGCCGTGTCCGGCGACGCGAATGTCCGTGCCTTGTAGAATCTCGGTGCCGCCGGCGATCGCCACGCCCTCGACCGCCGCGATCACCGGTTTGGTCGGCCGGTAGTCGCGCAGCAGCGCCTTCAAATAGATCGTCGGGTCTTGCCGCACTTGGTTGGTGTACTCACTCGGCTCCTCGTCGACGTCGCCGCTCATCGCGCGGAGATCCATGCCGGAGCAGAAGTTCCCGGCGGCGCCGGTCAGAATGAAGCACCGCACTTCGGGGTCGAGCGATCCCTGGTGCCACGCTTCGAACATGCGTCCCATCATGTCGGGGGACAGCGCGTTCATTCGCTTCGGCCGATTCAGGGTGAGGATCATCACGTGTGGCTCGCGTTCAACTAGCAGGTCGGGCATTGCGGTCAGCTCCTGTGGTCGGTTCCAAATCGTGAATGCAGACTACAGAACCGCAGCCGCGACGACAATCGTTCGGGGATGCGACGGCCGCGGCGTTGCCTCGTTGCGGCGCTTCGACTACAAGTCCGCGCCGATCACGTACGAGTGTAGCGGAATGAGTCCGACGACTAGTCAATCGCGTCTTGCGTCCCGCAGGGGCGTGCGAGCGTTCGACATTCATACCGTCATCGCCGCGCTCCGGCGCGAGTCCGCGACATGGAACGCGCCGGTGGTCACGTTCATCGCGATCCAATCGCGCGATCCGTTTCGTGTCCTGGTCTCGTGTTTACTGAGCTTGCGAACCAAGGACGAGACCACCGGGCCGGCCTCGCAAAGGCTGTTCGCATTGGCGGATACGCCGCAGGCCATGATCACGCTGACGGCGCGACAAATCGAGAAGGCGATCTATCCCGTCGGCTTCTACCGCACCAAGGCGAGGACGATTCGCGCGTTGTGCCGCCGACTC
>DATKMK010000066.1:0-167268 GCA_035541895.1 Binatia bacterium
GGAGGGCGAGACGGCGAACCAATCCGCGGCGAGCGAATCCCGCTTCCGCCGCGTGCCGATGTACGGCTGCATCGCCGGCCCGTGCGACGCCGCGTAGCGGATGAAGTCGCCCTCTTCGAGAGTGATCGAGCCGGCCTCGCCCCCGCACAGCTCGGCGGCCTTGGCGAGGATGCCGTGGAGCACCTTGGTCAGGTCACCGGGGTGGGCACTGATCAGCCGCAGCGTCTCGGTCGTCGCCGAGAGCATCGTCTGAGCCAGCCGCGAGTTCGCGGCCGGCCCTTCGTCGTCATGGGACATGTGAGGAAGATGAATAGGCCGCGCCGGGGGTGGCGGTCAATCCGCGGCGGTCCCACACAGAATCGGCTTGGTTGGCGCCTCCGGGTTGGAGCGGGGGGATTCGATTCCCCGGCCCAGCGGGAATTCGTATGCGATCTGAGGTGACTGCTACCTGGAGACACAACGCTAGGTCGACTGCTCGGCGAGCAAGCCTTTGCCCGGTACGTGATTCATCTCGAGCCGGATGCCGTCGGGATCTTCGAACAACACCGAGTAATACCCTGGTGCCCACGAACCGTCTTCCGGCGGGTGGATGATCTTCGCCCCAATCTGCAGCAGGTACTGATAGAGCGCATCGATGTCGCCGCGCTCGCGGGCGCGGAAGCAGAGATGATGCAGGCCGACGCGGAGCTGCACGAACCGCTCCTCCCGGTGTGCGTCATCGGCCCTCATGATGCCCACCGCGGTGCGCCCGCCGACGCAATACAACATGCCGTCGGTGTTGATCACCGGCTTGAGTCCGAGAAAGGTGAGCAGCTTTTCGTAGAACGGCTGGCAGCGTTCGAAGTTGCTGACGGTGAGCATGGCGTGGGCGATGCCGTTGATTTCCATAGGTCGTCTCCGCGTGTCGCCGGCGAGTATACCGGTGTGCGATCGAGTCACAACACTATGCGTCTACGATTGTCCGGAATCTCGCCTTGCCTTGGCGCGCGATACCTGCGACACGCGCGCATGCGACGGGACCGTCGTCGGATCGTCATCCTCGCGTATGTGCTGCTGTTCGCCGGCGGCGGCGTGTGGATGCCGTACTTTCCGCTGTATCTCTCGCATCTCGGTTTCACCGGCTGGCAGGTGGGCATGATCTTCGGCTTGCAGCCGGCGCTGCGATGGACCAGCGCGATCGGGTGGGCGTATGCCGCCGATCGCTGGCGCATTCGGCACCAACTGTTGGTGGGTGCGGCGATCGCGGGTGCGCTGTGCTTTCTCGGCTTACTGGTGGTGCGCAGCTTCGCGATGGTGTTGGCGGTGACCGCGGCGATCGCACTGCTGCACGCGCCGTTGATTCCGATGGTCGACGCGGCGGTGATGGATCATCTCGAGCGCCTCGGCGGCGACTATGGGCGGCTTCGCATGTGGGGGTCGATCGCCTTCGTCGCGTTTGCCGTGATCGGGGCGCCCCTCGTGCACGCCTTCTCGGTCCAGATCGTTCCGCTCGTGTTGTTGCTGCCGCTGCCGGCGATGGTGATCGCGCTGGCGCGACTGCCACGCGAGCAACGGGGACACGCCAAACACTTTCGAGCCCCCTGGGCATTGCTGACGCCGCCGCTGACCGCGTTTCTTGCGAGCGCGTTTTTGATCCAACTCAGTTGCGGGGCGTTCAGCGGATTCTTCGCCCTTCACACGGCCGCGCTGGGGCTTTCGGACGCGGTGCCGGGTCTCGCCTGGGGGTGTGCGGTGGCGGCTGAGGTTGCGATTCTCTTCGCCGGCGGCCGCATCCTCGAACGCGTCACGCCGTCGCAGCTCGTCATCGTGTCGCTGCTGGTCAGCGCAACGCGCTGGGCGATCACGGCGTGGGCTCGCGATCAAACCCTGGTCGTGCTGCTGCAGATGACGCACGCGTTCACGTTCGGCGCATTTCATCTCGCCGCGTTGTTGTTGCTTTCGCGCTTGGTGCCGCCCGAGAGCAGCACCGGTGGGCAAGCGCTTTACGGCTTGGTGGCGTTCGGGATCGGCGGCAGCAGCGGCTTGGCCCTGGCCGGCGCGCTCGTCGATCGCATCGGCACGGCCGGCGTCTTCGGCTTCGAAGCCGGAGTGACGTTGCTCGGATTGGTTCCAGCACTGTGGTTGCATCGGCTCATGAGGAAGACCGAGATAGCGGTTGCAACCGTTGCAAGACCAAGACGCGTTGCCGCGGGTGGGTAGCACGACGCGCCGGCCTGCTGATCGCGCGAACGCGAAGGCGATCTTGCCGCCGCTGGCGCGTTGCCCGGTGTCAATCACTCCGGCGCGTACTCGGCGTACTGCGGCAGCGCGTCCGCGATCTCGTACCACAATGCTTTTGAGCCGACGAAAATGTGCGCACGCGGCCGCACGCCCGGTTCTCCGTCGATGCTGCCCATTGGAATGACGACGTACGGCCGTTGCGGGCGGGTCCGCGGCATCACAGAACCACACTCACGGCAGAATGTCTGAGTGAACCGCTCGGCCTCAGGCAGCTTGTAGCTCTCGAGTAGATCCTCACCATGAAGAATGCGGAAGCGTGCGCTGTCGACGAATCCGTTGCTGGCGTGAGCGGCGCTGCGCGCTCGCCGGCAGCGGCTGCAGTGGCAGTGGTGGATACGATCGATCGTGCCTTCGATGTCATACGCCACCCGTCCGCACAGACAACTCCCTCGTACATAGCCCGTTGCCGCCGGCTCGCGGACGGGATCGGGCAGCGCCATCGCATCGATGCCCGGCGGGTACACATCGTAGCGCGGCAGGTCTCCGACGACATCGTACCAACGCGCCTTCGATGCGGCGAAGATATGAGCGAGCGGGCGTGCACCCGGATCGTCGTCGAGATTGCCGAGCGGGATGACGACAACACCCGGCAGGTGATCCGACGGCACGTTCGATCCGCAGCGGCGACAAAACGGCCGCGCGCCGCCAGGTGACGACACGTAGCGACGGATCGAGTCCTGGCTGCTCCGCCAACCAAACCCATCCGTCGGCACGACACCGTGTGTCGCGAATGCGGAGCCGTGGAACTTGCGGCACATCGAGCAGTGGCAGTGCATCACCATGCCGATGTCGCCCGTTACTTCGAATGCCACATCGCCGCACAGACACCGTCCGCGTACCATGAGTCTCCGCTGAGCGCTGGCAATTCTGGCAGAGTCGTCTCGCCGACGCTAGCGAAGGGGCGTGCGTCCCGTCGATCGTGGAATCTGTTCTCGTACCCAGCCGCCGAAGCCGCGCCGGCTTTTCACATCGGGATCGGCGACACGCCGAACGCCCAGCGGTGGCCCCAGAGCGCGACCGCGAAGAGCGCGACCGCGAGCACGACGCGCCACCATCCGAGTTCGCTCCAGACGAGTTGCTGCCGACCCTCCAGGATGGCTTGGAACGGAATATTCGACGTGAGCGCCGCGAACACAGTCCAGTCCGCTCCGTGGCGGCGCCGTTTCTTGGCTTCGAGCAGCCGCATGCCGGCGAGCCCGAGCACGGCGACACTGCCGAAAAGTAGGAGGCTGGCGATGTCGCCGCGGACGATCAAGTGCGCCAGGGCCCAAAGGCTAGCGCCCCAGAGAAACGGATTTCGCGTGACGCGGAGAATGCCGCGCACGGCGTTTGGATCACTCAAGAGGTTCTCTGCTCCAACCGCTGTCGGGTTGGGTGTCGTCACGCCAATGACCGCCAGAAGGAACGTGACCAGGACGATCGGGAAAATCGCAAGCTTCAGTGAGTCCGGCGCAATCCAGAGAATCGCGAGCGGTGCCTGGCGGTACGTCGACACGAGAAAGTAGAACGCGCCGAATGCGACAAGCGAGTACAGCCCAAGATAGCCGCGCTCGCCGAGTCGCTTCACCAGCGCATCGCGCAGCCCGGTGCTCGACAGTCCGTAGTGACTGAGAGGTAAGAACACCGCGGCGGCGAACAGCGGGAGCATGGCGGAATCTTACGCCATTCCCCAGGGAACGGAAGGCGGAGCCCCGCGCCTTGAGTATTCTCGCGCACGGTGGCACTCACGCGCCATGTTGGAAGACTACACGATCTTCCTTTGGCTGTTGAAGCTGGGAGCGGTGACCAATATCTATTTTCTGCTCACTATGCCTGGGCTCGGGGTGGGAGGCACGCACGCGCATCTCATTTTCCCCGCGCAAATCCTTTTCTGCGTCTCGGCCTATCGTTGCCTGTTCCCCGTTCGGTACGAGGACAACATCGTGTTCCACGCCGTGTTCTCTTCGGTCTTCGCGACGCGTCTGCTCGCCACCTTTGCCGAGGTGGCCTTCATTTATCTGCTTTCTCACGTTGTTCGTCGGCTCAACGTCAATCAGATCGGTTGGGTGGCCGGCCTATCCTGGCTGATGGTGGTGCAGATCATCATTTGCCAAGGCTTCGTCTGGATCGCCGTGCTGACCGACTGGTGGGAGTTCTACTTCTACGAAGAGTTCGGTTGGGTGCTCATCTGTGCGGCGAGTGCGATCGCGAGTGCATACCTCTACGTCACCGTCGACACACTCGGGCACGAGCGGGTGCTCCTGCAACTGAACCTGCTCTTCGGCGCGGTGTATCTGCCGTGGCAGGTCTTCAACCTCCGGGCCATTCGGGCGAACGCGCGGCGGAACTATGAGCGAAGCCGAGCCGGTGCGCAGTCGTTCTCGCAGCGGCTGGCCGCCGGCCTAACGCGGTCCATTCGAGTGAAGAATCCGCGGCGCGATGCCGCGGCTTGGGGCGGACTCATCGGCCTGAGCTGGATGACAGGCTATTGGGCCACGCTGATTCCGATGTGGGTGTATTACATCGTCGGAGTGCTCGCCACGAACTGACGGTCTGACGAATTCCGACCGGCGACGCGAAGTGGGATGAACTCATGCGACGTGTCGCTTGGGCCGGCGGACAACTCTCACCTTGCCGCTCCGCCCCCCACCGCAGAAGAAACGGTCGCTGCCATCTGACTCGAGCCCCGAGACGAGCGCTCCGGGCGGCATGTCGACGCGCTCCAGAACTTCTCCAGTTCGAGGATCGATGCGCCGCAAATCGCTCGCGTCACCTTCCCAGGTGGCGTGCCACAGCTCGCCGTCGACCCAAGTGACCCCGGTGACGAAGCGATTGGACTCGATCGTCCGAAGGATCGCACCCGTCTCGGGATCGATTTGATAGATCTTCCGGTCCCGATACTGTCCCACCCAGAGCGTCCCTTCGGCCCAGGTGAGCCCCGAGTCACCGCCGCCGCCAGGCGCCGGAATCGTCGCGAGCACGCGGCCGGTCTTCGGATCGATCTTCTGAATGCGACCGTCGGCGAGTTGAAACAGGTGTCGGCCGTCGAAGGTCGTGCCTGCGCGTGCGGCGACAGCGATCGAACGCAGCACCATCCCGCTTGCAAGATCGAAAGCTTGCAGCGTGTCTCCGCCAGCAAACCAGACCTGCTGACCGTCATACGTGACGCCATGCACGTGGTTGACGCCAGGAAAGGGTCCAAACTCACGGAGGATCTCAGCGCTGGATCGCCTCATGCCATCATCTTAGTCGATCGGCAGCGGCGAGGGGAGTAACAAGGTCGTCGTGAACCCGGCCACCGGCGGGGCAATCCAACGGCGCGCGCGTCCGCGACCGACCGACTGCACTTTGCCTGCGCTGGCAAGCGAGTCGAGCGCCCGCTGCACGGTGCGCTGACTGGCTCCAAGCGCAACCGCCAGGGCTGAACTCGACCACGACTCGCCGTCGCCGAGCAAAGCCAGAATCCCTTCATGTTCCCCGTCGAGGGGCGGCGCGAGTACGACCACCGCGCGTGCGCGGCGCGGCAGCAGCGCAAAGCCTCGCTTGGTTGCGGCGACACCGGCCAGTGTCCGCAGCTTCGCGCGGAGCCGCCCGACTTCGACGCGCAACCGCGCGCGATGCGATTCGTCCACGAGCCTCCCTCCGAATGCCTGCGCGACGAGCGTGTCCCTTGCCACGTCTCCGGGCCACGCTTCGCCCAGCGTGCGTGCGAGCGCGAACAACACCGGGCGCCGAGCGAGCGAGACGACTGTGCCGGCGTTGCGCACGACATGCCGGCACGCGTCCACGACGAGCGCGCTCGACGCCAGCACCGCTTCGACCTCTTCGAGTCGAAGCAGGCGCTCCGTTCCGCTCGCAATCAGCCGCGCCGCGGGGGTGCTCAAGACGCGGAAGGTGCTCTCGACCTCGGCCGTCAACGCGGGAATGCGTGCGCGGCGGGCCGCGCGCCTCGCCCGAGCGAGCGCGGCGCGGGCCGCTTTGGTCCGAAGGCGCCGCGTCGCGATCCCCGCCAGCACCAGCTCGTGGGCGGTCCGCAACGCCGGCGCAAGGGCCGCGGGCTCGGCCTGCGCGAGCGCATGCTCGGCTTGATCAAGGTGCCCGATCAGGAGGAGGCGCCGGACCTCGATATACCGCGCATGCGCGGCATTGACCCGGTCGCCGTGCGCCGCGAGCGTTGCGCGCGCCGCCTCGATTGCCTTCGCCGACCAGCCGAGGTCGCGCGACACCAGCGCGATCTCAGCCTCGGCGACGACGCACCGCGCGTGCGCCACGGCCGCGGTCGGCCCAAAGGCACGCGCGGCTCGTCGCAGCAGGACCTTCGCTCGAGCGAGATCGCCGAGCTGCGCCAGTGCGATACCTCGCAGCGCGAGCGCCGGCGCGTCGTCGCGTAGCGCCACCCGCTTCAACGCGCCGAGGGGGTCGCCTACGGCGAGTGCATGCGCTGCGGCCGCGATCTGCGAGTCCATCGGAATCCCGTCACACTTGTAACTCCCACCGTGTCGATCTCTCGCGCTATGTGTATCCCGCGACCATCAACTACCGAGTCGCAGCGAGAAACGAAATGGACGCTCGATGGAAGGAGAAGTACGCGATGACGAAACATAGGACCGGGACACGCGCGGAGTGGCTGGCAGCGCGGATGGATCTGCTCGCGGCCGAGAAGGACCTCACGCGGCGCAGCGACGAGCTGGCGCAGCGGCGGCAGGAGCTGCCGTGGGTGCGGATCGAGAAGGAATATCAACTTGAGACCGACGAGGGGAGGGCCTCGCTGAGGGACCTCTTCCGAGGTCGCTCGCAGCTTCTCGTCTACCACTTCATGTTCGGCCCCGACTACGCCGCCGGCTGCCCGTCCTGTTCGGCGATCGCCGACGGCTTCAACGGGTTCGCGGTGCACCTGGCCAACCATGACGTGATGCTCTGGGCGGTGTCGCGGGCGCCGCTCGCGAAGCTGCAGGCGTACAAGCGACGGATGGGGTGGACGTTCCCGTGGGCGTCGTCGTCCGGCGGCGACTTCAACACCGACTTCAGCGTCGGGTTCACGGTGGAGCAACAGCAACGCGACGGTGGCATCGAATACAACTATCGGCATGAGCCGGCCTGGAAAGGCGGAGGTCCGGCATCCACGACCCACGCAGCCATGAGCGGAACCGATGCCGCCACGTACACGCGCGAGCGGCCGGGGGTGAGCGCCTTCGCGCTCGAGGACGGCGTCGTCTACCACACCTATTCCGCCTATGCGCGCGGACTGGATGGCCTCTGGGGCATGTACCAGTGGCTCGATCGCGCGCCCAACGGACGCAACGAGACCGGCCCCTGGTGGCGCCGCCACGACGAATACGACGAGCGCTGAGCAAGCCGTTGACGACGGACGGCTTCGATGGAGAGAGGAGAAGGCGATGTGTCCTGCGTGTATCGTGACGGCGACGAGTGCCATTGCCGGCGCGGCGTGGACCGGTGGCCTGACCGCCTTCGCGGCGGGCAAGCTGTGGAGGCGGAAACAGACGAGGGCGATCCGCGCTTCCCCCCTGCTCACCCGCGTCAGCTCGCGCGCGCGTAGCGGAGCATCACGTTGCCCGATGGGAACGGTTTTGCTTCCAGAAGATCGAGTCTCATGCTCGTCGACACCTCAACAATCAGTGGCCGGCCGCTGCCCAGGAGAATCGGCCTGACGACGAACTGATACTCGTCGATCAAGTCGTGCTGCGTGAGCCGCGACACGATCGAGCCGCTGCCGAAGATGATCATGTCCGTCCCGGGTAGGCTCTTCATGGCCTCGATTGCGCGTGGGTCGAAGTCGCTGATGAGCCGTGAGTTTCTCCACGTGTAGTCGCAAGGCGGCATTGACACGACACGCTACGTTCAGATAAATAGGTGCCCACATGGTTACGCGAACTATTCAGAAGTCATCCAAGTGTTTCGAGTATATCGCGCAAAACCCGCGCCAGCTCGTAGACCTTGCCACGGCCAGGCCAACTCTGAAAGGTAACCAGTTATTTACGTGAATGAGGCGAACCGTGAAGGCGACGGCACTAAAGCGGACCGACTCGAAGTCCGACGCGTTCCGCGCGATCGCGGATCCGACGCGACGGGCGATCTTGGATCGGCTGCGGGCGGGGCCGACGGCGGTCAACGTCCTTGCGGCCGACTTCCACCAAAGCCGCCCGGCCATCTCCAAGCATTTGCGGGTGTTGCGGCGAGCGCGTCTCGTCGCGGAGGAACGCGTCGGTCGTGAGCGACTCTACGAGCTGCAGCCGAAGCCGTTGCAGCAGGTGGCGGGATGGATCGAGGGCTATCGCTCGTTCTGGTTGACGAGCCTGAGCAATCTCAAGCGATACCTGGAGGACAAATGACACAGGCAACGATCAAGGGAGTGCCGCGCGCCGTGGCCGATCTCGCGAGCGGACTTATTCTGGCGACCGTGGAGATCGCGGCGTCGCCCGAGCGCGTGTTTCGCGCGCTGGGGTCGGAAGAGATCGTCAAGTGGTGGGGATCGGCCGAGACCTACCGCACGACCAAGTGGACCGGCGATCTCCGCGTCGGGGGCGCGTGGCGTACCGACGGCGTCGGCGCCGACGGCCAGCCGTTTTCCGTCGGCGGCGAGTTCCTGGAAATCGACCCGCCGCACAAGCTGGTACACACGTGGCGGCCGGACTGGGACGGCGGGAACGTTACCACCGTCACCTATTGGCTTGAACCAATCGCGGGCGGAACCCGCGTGACTCTCAGACACGAAGGATTCGCCGCTCGCCGCGATGCGTGTGCCCGCCACACCCAAGGCTGGGAAAGGGTGCTGGGTTGGCTGCAAGCTCACTTCGAGTGAGCGGCAACGGCTGAAGGACCGTACCCAAACGCATGACACGCAGAAAAGGAGGAGCCCGATGAAATTGCACGTTGCGCCGCCGTCCCCGCGTGCCTTCAAGGTGCTCGCGGTTGCCCGCCACCTCGGACTCGACTTCGAGCTGGTGCCCGTCGACATACTGAACGGCGCGAATCAGCGCCCGGAGTTTGTCGCGCTGAATCCAAACAAAAAGATGCCGGTGCTCGAAGACGACGGATTCGTCTTGTGGGAATCGAATGCCATCACCCAGTACCTCGCGTCGAAGAAGCCGGACGCCGGCCTGTTGCCGTCGGGTGCGCGCGGCCGCGCCGAGGTGTCGCGCTGGCAGTTCTGGGAGAACGCGCACTGGGATCCGGCGTGCGGCACGCTGATCTTCGAGCGCATGCTGAAGAAGGTCTTTGGCCAAGGTGCCCCCAACCCGTCGGAGATCGAGAAAGGCGAGGAGGAGGTGCGGCGATTTGGCGGCGTGCTGAACGGCTGGCTGAGCGGCCGTCGCTATCTGTGCGGCGGCCAGCTTACGCTCGCCGACTTCTCCGTCGGCGCCTGGCTCAACTACGCCGACCGAGCGCAGTATCCGATCGACGATTTCCGCGAGATCCGGCGTTGGTTCGCCGATCTGATGGAGCTGCCGGCCTGGCGCGCGTCGATCGTCGCCCCGCCGGTCTAGTGTTGCGTCTCGAAAATTCCCGCACTGTTCACGGGGGGCTGCGGTAGGGGCGGTCCAGCGCGGTGAGGCCGAGGTGCTGACCCACCAGCCGCAGCGTGTCGGGGCAGAAACAGTAACAGCGGACGCGAACGATGCGATCGTCCGACTCCTCGATGCGATGCACTTCGTTGATGCCCTCGATCCCGTTCAACGTCCGAAAGCCGATGACGATGGGTTCGTCATCATAGACAACGGTGGTCCAATGCGGGTGCTCGCCGAATCCCAACGCCGGCAACACCATGTGAGCATGCGTGAAGAACATGCGGCTGTGCTCGAAATTGTCGATCTCTGCGCCCCCCACCAGCTCGACGGTGAGGTCGGCCGAACACAGCGCCTGCAGCGCATCGATGTCGTTCGCGCTCAACGCCTGCACGAATCGATCGACGATCGCTCGAGACGGGGGTCGGGCGGACACGGGGGAGTCGCGATCCGCGTGGTCAAGTCGGCCGCGCCCGCGATGCAGCGCCGCCTTCACGGCGCCGACGGTGGTGTGCAGCATCGACGCGGTTTCCTCCAGCGAGAGATCGAAGACGTCCTTCAAGAGAACCGCTGCCCGCTCGCGCGGTGGCAGCCGCCGCATCAGCTCTCCGGCCGCGGCGTGCACGTCCGCGCCGCGCGCCGGATCGCCTGCAAATTGGCGCGGCGCATCGATCGACTCGGCGGCGAGCAGTGCGCGTTCGCGGTTGCGACGGCGGGTGCGGTCGATCCACAAGTGCGTCGCCGTTCGCACGAGGTAGGCACGCGGGTTGGCAAGGTCCGCATCCATCTTTCCGAGCAGACTGAAAACGCGCACCAAAGTGTCTTGCACCAGATCCTCGCCGTCCCACACATTGCCCGCGAGCCGGCAGCAGTAGCGGTGGAGGTCGGGTCGCAATCCGACGAGTGCGTCCAAGTAGCGTCGCCATGGCGTGCGAACGTCCGATTGGACCCCGAATGCCGATTCGGCTGACGGCATGATCTCTCCTCCTTGCGATGGTCACAATCACAGACGAACGACGACCGCAAAAGGATACGCGTCGTGGCGAATCCTTCGCGTGCTCAGGCTCGCATCACCCCGGCCGTGTACCAGGGCGGTCTGCAGGTCGACTTGGCACCGTGCCGCATTCCGCGCGCTCAACGCCGCACTGGCCGAACGCGCCGCTATGCGGTGACAGAGACGGGCTCGAAGCGCAACGTGTGGCGATGGATGAAGGTCGTCCCGCGCTGCCCTTGCAGCCATGGGAGGTCCGATCCATCGAGCGCACAACTGTAGTCGTAGACGATGCGCTCGGCATTGCTGAAACCGGCAATGACGGCGGGGAAGCAGCAATCGCCGCGCGACGGCAGATCCATCACGTACGCCAAGCGATCTTCACCCTGCACATACCGCCACAGCGCGGTCCGCTTGGGCGTGAGGCTGTGGTTGACCAGATTCCACACGGTGCGCCCAACCAGCCGGGTGCAACGCCGAGATCGTACTCGCCGCTACGCACCCCGTACCCGCGCGGTGCGCATTCGGTGACCCCTGGAAGAGCTAGGTCTGCCGGCATTCCAGCGCGCCAATGCGGACTAGTGAGCGTGCGCAACGACCAGCGGTTGCAACCGCGGCGGGTGATGCGCCAACGTATCCGAGTCGAAATCCCCCGCGCGCAACCGGTCGATGTCGGCGCACACGCGTTCGCGAAAGGCATCGAGATTGATACCGCCCGCATTAGCGGGGTAGGGCGCGACCTTCTGCAAGCCGCTGTCGAGCATGCGCAGTGCGCCGCTCCACAACTGCTGCGTTGCCTTGTGGTACCCGACTGCAATCTGAATCAAGCCGTTGAACAGGTCCCACAGCGCGTCGGGGACCTCATCGAGCGCGTCTTCAAGCGCCTCGTGTGCTTCGAAGTAGCGCCCGGCGTTGAACTCGCGCGCCGCCGCGATCAATGCGTGCCGACCGGCCGTCTCACGCGACATCTCGCATTCCGCACTCCGCATTCCACACTCCGCACTCGCCTCATCCCATCGGGTAGCGAATCTCCTTCGACACCTTGTTGCACTGCTCGAGCACGTCGGCCGATAGCGTCACGTCCGCAGCGGCGAGTGTATCGGTGAGTTGCTCGACGGTGGTGGCGCCGATGATGGTCGAGCCGACGAAGCTGTGCGTCAAGCTCCACGCTGTCGCCAGCGTCGCGACCGCCATGCCCGCTTCCTTCGCGATGTCGATGAATCGCGCAGTCGAAGCGAGTGTCTGCTCGTTCACGAACCGCCGCGTCATCGCCTGCGATCGCGGATTGCCTTCGCCGTAGTTGGTGAAACGCGCGCCCTTCGGTCGTGCGCCGTTCTGATACTTGCCGCTCAACACGCCGCCGGCGATCGGACTGTACGGCAGCAAGCTGAGTTGCTCGCGCCGGCACACTTCCGCCAGCTCGTCCTCGAAGCGACGGTTGAGCAAGCTGAAGTTGTTTTGAATCGTTTCGTAACGGACGAGGCCGTTCTTGTCGCTGGCCCACAGGCTCTTGGCGACGCCGTACGTGGTCTCGTTGCTGCAGCCGACGTAGCGGACCTTGCCGGCTTCGACCAAGCGGGTCAGCGCGGTCATGGTTTCCTCGATCGGCAGATCGCGATCCGGCCAATGGGTCTGGTAGAGGTCGATGTAGTCGGTCTTCAATCGCCGCAAGCTGCCTTCGACCGCGCGCTCGATGTGATGGCGATCGAGCGCCGTCTTGCCGCTGCGCTGCGCGGCGATGAACCAGCCCAAGCCGGGGCCGGCGACCTTGGTGGCGACAAACACCGCGTCACGCGGCTTGTCGGCGAGCCACTTGCCGCAGATTTCCTCGCTGCGTCCGGCGTACTTCGGATTGGGCGGCACGGGGTAGACCTCGGCGATGTCGATGAAGTCGACGCCGGTGTCCCACGCGCGATCGAGAATCGCGAGACTCGTCTTCTCGTCGGCCTGATTGCCGAACGTCATCGTTCCCATGCAGACTTCCGAAACCACCAAGCCGGTGCGGCCTAGACGCCGACGCTTCATTGCGACCTCCCTGCGCGAATTGGTTGGATCATAGCAGGAGTCGGCGTGTGCGGAAGAGGGGCGGACGAGTGCGGAATGCGGAATATGATCAGTCGGCTGCAACACCAAGAGCTGTGATCAAGACGATGAGCCAAATGCCCAAACGTAGTCAGGCCAGCCGTATCAGCTCAGTACGCGATGAGAGCCGCCGGCTCTGCGCTTCTCGGCCCAGCCGATTCTGAACAGTGCTGCGAGAACACGTCGTGCCGGCGCGCTTCCCCATTGGGTCATGCGGCGGCACAAGAGACGCTCTCGAACGGCGGCGCCTCACCGTTCTCAAGGCGATCCGCGAGAACGCGCAGCGCCAGAGCTCGCGCCTTTGCTTGTGCCTGTTCCACCCGAACAGGGCTGCCTGGTGCATCTCCGCACTCATCTCTGTGCAGGCGTCCTCGCCTACAATTACTCGAAAGCCTCGGTCCGGAGGTGGAGTAGTGATGAGGATCTTCAGTCGGTAAGGAGCCACGCGTAGCCGCGCCGCAGCGCCTCGCGACCGCCGCTCTCCAGCACATCGCCGTGGGCGACGATGACGCGGTCGGAGTCCCAGTCGAGAATGCGCTCGAGGCTGCGTCGAGCCGCGATCCGATCGCGGATGAGCCAGGGATCCAGCTTGGATGGGCCGAAATGGCCGTAGCTGCGAATCAGCTTCATCAGGAAACGCGTCAGCGGGGCAGCGCTTGGGCCGATGTTGAAGGCGAGATCGCAGATGATCAGCGTCCGGCTGGCGCGATGGAAGAAGACGACCTCGTTCTCGTACGGGCGTCCACGGAAGAAGGTCTGGTCGACTTGCCCCCGCCATTCCGCGGGCGCTTCGTCGCCGAGAATGTCGACGAACACGAGGTCGGGCCGCTTGCGTTCGAGACCGGGGCCGATCCACAGCCGCGCCTCCGGATACACGTCGGCGACCTTGCCGGCATAGAGGTGATGGACGCGATTGGGCGCGACAGCGTAGCGCACACGTCCGATCGCATCGAGTTCGCGGCACAGGCCGGCGTCGAGCGCGACCGGCGAGTGCAGCAGGAGATTGCCGTCGTCAAGTCTCATCACGGTCATCCGCGTGCCCACTTCGAGTCCGTAGAAACGCTGCGGGCGTTCGGCGACCCAGATGGTAGTGCCGAGTTGTTTGAGAATCGGTTGCTGCACGCTCATTCGCCGCGCTCGCGAGCAGGGCGGTCGATCGGAGCCGCAAACCGTGCGGTGGCCGCGGTCACAGCTTCAACACATCCGCCAGCTCGTCGGGCGCGAAGCGGACGCCGACGTAGAAGCCGCCGAATTGGCCGTAGATCGCGCTGCCGGGATCGAAACGCATTTCGTAGACGACGTCGCGCAGGCTCTTGAGGTCGCGCGCGAACAACGTCACGCCCCATTCCCAATCGTCCAGGCCGGTGCTGCTGGTGATGAGCTGGGTGACCCGCTCTGCGAAGCGCCGGCCGGTGCTGGCGTGGCCGCCCATGTATTTCTTGCGCTCGTTGAATTCGAGCGTGTACCAGTTGCGCGTTTCGTCCCGCGCTTTGCTCATCGGGTAGAAGCAGATCATCGGAAAGTTGTCCGGCAACTGCGGATGCACGCGCGCCTCGGCGTACGCCGCCATGCGCTTGGTGAACGACTTCATGCTGGCGGCAAATTCGGGTGACGTCGGATCGAGCTTCTGCTCCTCGACCAGTTGCTTCGCCCAATCGCCGGGCGTCGACATGTACTCGCTGACTTCGGAGATCGACAGGAACGAATACACTGGAATCAAGCAGGCGCCGAAGGTCGTCGCGGCGATCTCTTGGCCGAGTCGCTGTGCCCGCCGCGGATCGGGATGCACCGCCATGAAGTTCACGTCGGACTTCGCAATGCCGGCGATCGGAATCAGTTGCAGCCCTTCTTCCGTCATCGCGCCGCGCAGCCAGGTGCGGAACTGCTCGATTGCGGCGCTGCGCGTCGCGTCGGACAAACTCTGCCAACGGGCTCGGTCGATGCGGAAGAACAGGTGCAACACCGCCCAGCCGACGGTGTCGGCGCTCACGGCCTCGCTCGCGCGTTGCTCAGCCATCGACATTCTCCTTCGCGATGCAGAGTACCCAGCGGCGGATAGATCGGCAACCCGCCGGCGTAGGATGGAGGGGCGCACAGCCGTGCGCCCCTCCACCGGGGACCAGAGCAAGGGCGTGCGGCCGCTGGCCCTTGCAGCGTTTACGCGAACTGCTGCCGCATGAATTCGCCGATGCGGTCGATCGCTTGTTGGCCCTCGGGCAGCAGCGGCGCAAAGGCTTGGAAGACGTGGATCATGTCTTCCCACGGCTCCAAGGTCACGGTGACGCCGGCCTTGCGCGCGCGCTCGGCCAAGCGGGTCGAATCGTCGAGCAGCGTTTCCGCCGTGCCGACCTGAATCAGCAGCGGCGGCAGGCCGCTGAGATTGGCGTACAACGGCGCAGCGAGCGGCGTGCGCGGATTCTGGCCCGCGAGAAACGCGGCGGCCATCTTGAGTAGACCGTCACGCTGCACCATCGGGTCGGCGGCGGCCTTCGAGGTCATCGAGTCGCCGAGTCCTTCGAGGTCGACCCACGGGGAGAGGCACACACCGGTGGCCGGCACCGGGAGGCCGGCATCGCGAATCGCCACCAACGCGGCAACCGTGAGCCCACCACCCGCCGAATCGCCGGCGACGGCCACGCGCTTGGGATTCGCGCCGCCGGCGAGCAACCAGCGATAGGCCGCCACTGCATCGTCGACCGCGGCGGGATGCGGATGCTCCGGCGCGAGCCGGTAGTCGATGAGCAGCACACGCGCCCGTGCGGCGCGCGACAGACGCGAAGCGAGTTCCTTGTGGGTATTGATCGAGCCGATGACGTAGCCGCCGCCGTGGAGATACAAAATCACGGAGTCCTGCCGCGCCTCGGGCGCGGCGATCCAGGCGGCCGGCACACCGCCGGCGCTCACGTCCTCGCGGGCGATGTCGGGTGCGAGCGGCATCGCCCCGGCCATCGCTTCCATACCGGCGCGCATCGACTCGATCGAAGCGTCGCGGTCGAGTGGGTTGGCGCGCATCATGTCGATGACCGTCTGCAGTTCCGCACTCGCCATATGAGCCTCCTCGCGATGAGAGATGGTTTCTCATAGGTGAGCCCATTCGCTCGCGCAAGCAGCACGCGGCGACTTTGCCGGTGGCGACGTCGGTGCTAGGAAAGTCGCATGCACACCAGGGTCACGAAAATGTTCGGCATCGACTTTCCTATCTTTGCCTTCACCCACTGCCGCGATGTCGCCGCGGCGGTGAGCAATGCCGGCGGGCTCGGCGTTCTGGGAGCCGTTGCGCACACGCCCGACCAACTCGACACCGACTTGAAGTGGATGCGCGAGCAAACCAAAGGGCGCCCGTTCGGCGTCGATCTCCTCCTCCCGCGCAAATATGTCGGCGCCGAAGCAGGCGGGTTCGATGCCGACAGCCTCAAGTCCATGCTGCCGGACGGGCATCGTGAGTGGATCGAGCAAGTGCTCGAACGCTACGGCGTACCGCCGCTGCCGGACGGCGAAGGCGAGCAGCGCGGAATGGCGAGTATGCGCATCGATCCAAAGAGCATGGCGCCGCTGATCGACGTCGCGTTCGATCACCAGGTGGCGTTGATCGCCTCCGCGCTGGGAACGCCGCCGCGCTGGCTCGTCGACAAGGCGCACGCCAACGGGATTCCGGTCGCCGCGCTCGCCGGCCGCCTCGATCATGCGATCGCGCACAAGGAGGGCGGCGTCGATTTGATCATCGCGCAGGGAACCGAGGGCGGCGGACACACCGGGGAGATCGCGACGATGGTGTTGATCCCGCAGGTGGTCGATGCGGTGGCACCGATTCCCATCCTCGCCGCCGGCGGCATCGCCACCGGCCGTCAGATGGCGGCGGCGCTCGCGCTCGGCGCCGAAGGCGTGTGGTGCGGCTCGGTGTGGCTGACGACCCACGAAGCGGAGACGACGCCCGCGATTCGCGAGAAATTTCTCGCCGCCACGTCCGCCGATACGCGCCGGTCGCGTTCGCTCACCGGCAAGCCCGCGCGCATGCTGCGCACGGCGTGGACCGATGCGTGGGATGAGCCGGACGCGCCGCAGCCGCTGGGGATGCCGCTGCAAAGCCTATTGGTCGCCGACGCGCAGCGGCGAATTCACCGCGTCGCGCACAAAGCCGATTCGAGCGCGCGCCCCTTGGTGACCTACTTCGTCGGCCAGGTCGTCGGCCAGATGAACGTCGCGATGTCGAGCCGCGACGTGGTGCGCGAAATGGTCGAAGGCTGTCTCGACGCGATGGACCGGATGAATGGCGTCCTGAAAGAGGACGAGAGCTAGCCAAAGGGACGGCTCCCCTCCTTGCCACGGAGGGGGCAGGGGAAGTTTGCGAGGAACCCCCTGTCGCCCCCCTTGGTAAGGGAACGGGTTCCGAGGTTACTTCGGCGTGTACTTGATCAAGACGCGCGAGCCGTCTTTGAAGCCGGTGCGGAACTTCTCTTCGAACTTCGACCAGCCGTCGGGATATTTCTTGGCGTAGGTCTCGAACATCAGCGCGTGAATTTTCGGGTCTTGCACAATCGCGCCAACCGCCTCGAACGACGGGCCGTCGGGTTTGCCGACGGCGATTTTCGCGGCGGTGCGGCCGGCCTTGATGCGCTTGGCGCGCCATGACGTCGGCGGTGTGCCGACCCACACCGCGTTGTCGTGGAACAGAAACCAAATCTCTGCCGGCTTGCTGAAGCTGCCGTTCTTGCGCTGGCTGGCGATGTAGACGTACGTGCGGCTGCCGAGTTGATCCTTGAGCGCCGCCGACAACTCGGCACCGAAGGCGACGGTGCTCCAAGCCGTGGCGATTGCAACGATCAACGCGGTGGATTGGACGCGACGCAGCATGCTGCACCTCCGATGATTGGTGCTTCCTGTAAAGCCGTGGACGGGCGCTGAGTCAACCGCGCGTCGCCGCGCGCGCGGCGCGGACGAATAGAACGGCGGCGACCGCGTTGCTCAACACCACCAGCATCAACGAGTAGCGAATCGAGTCGGGTCGGCCGAGCGCATCGTTGAGGATGCCGACGGTCTGCGGTCCGGCGCCGAGCCCGATCAGATTGACGATGAACAGAAACACCGCCGCCGTGACCGCGCGCATTTCGGGGACGACCATTTCCTGGATCAGCGACGCCGTCGGCCCGAGCCAGGCGGCGTTGCACAAACCCGCCGGCACCGCGAGCCACAGCGCGGCCGCCGGGTTGGACTGTAACAGCACCGCCCAGTTCAACGGGGCGCCGAGCGCGGCGCCGGCGGCGGCGACATAGAAGCGGGCACGCGGATACTCGTGCCAGCGGTCCGACAGCCAGCCGCCGAGGAACGCGCCGCACGAGCCGCTCAGCGAACTGATCAGCGCCAGGTAGAGGCCCAGCTCCGCCGGCTTCAGGTGGTGCACGCGAATAAAGAAGACGGCGATCCAACTGCCGATGCCGTAGCCGCCGAACGATTGGAACGCGCCGGCGAACGACAACAACCAAAACGCGGGCAATGTGCGCAGCGTCGCCCGCACGGCTGAAAAGTCGGGTGTGGCCGCTGCAGGTTGCGCGCGTCCGCCGCGCGGCGGTTCGCGAATCGTCAGGCGGACGACGACCGCGAGCAGACATCCCGGCAAACCCACGATCGCGAACGCGACCCGCCAGCCGAAGGCATCGTTGACCCAGCCGCCGAGCCAGAAGCCGATACCGACGCCGATGTAGATCCCGGCGCTGTAAATCGACAACGCGGTCGCGCGCTGGTGCGCCGGGAAGTAGTCGGCGAGCAGCGAGTGCGCCGCGGGCGTGCAACTGGCCTCGCCGACGCCGACGCCAATCCGCGCGAGCGCCAGTTCGCCGAAGCCGCGCGCGGCCCCGCACAGCGCCGTCATCACGCTCCACACGCCCAGCCCGACGGCGATCAGCGACCGTCGCACCCAGACGTCCGCCAAGCGCGCGAGCGGCAGTCCCATGGTGGTGTAGAACGCGGCGAACGCGAAACCCGAGAGGAAGCCGAGGGCGGTGTCGGAAATATGCAAATCGTCTTTGATCGGTTGCAGCAGGATCGCGAGGATCTGGCGATCGATGAAATTGAAGATATACACCACCACCAGCAGTGCGAGCACGTATGCGCGGTAGCGCGCCTCGCCGGCAGCCGCCTCCGGCGCGGGCTGCACCGCGTGTGCGGGTAATGCCATGCGCCTCGATAGCCCGCCCGCATGCGACTTGTCGAGGGCGACAAAATGCTTCCGATCCCGCGCCTCACCGTGCTAGTGGTCCGCCAAGTCAGGCCGAGGAGGGACGATGGCGGAGGCGATCGGACTCAAAATCCACGAGAACAAGTTTTGGGACGCCGGCGACTTGCGACGGGAGGTCGATCGGATTTTCGACATCTGTCACGGCTGCCGGTTGTGCTTCAAGTTCTGCGGCAGCTTCCCCACGCTCTTCGACTCGATCGACCAGAAGACCGAAGCCCGGCGCGCCGAGCATCTCGCCCAACATCCCGAGTTGATCGAGCAAGCGGCACGCAAGCGCGCCGAGGCCGCGGCGACCGCGGCCCCGCGCGAGCACCATGAAGAGCGGGCCGAGGCATTCGGCGATGAGCTGCCGGAGCTGCAGGCACACGCCGGCGATCTGACCGCCGCCGAGATCGACCGCGTCGTCGACCTCTGCTTTCAGTGCAAGCTCTGTTATCCGAATTGCCCGTACACGCCGCCGCATGAGTTTGCGTTGGACTTTCCGCGCCTCCTGCTGCGCTGGAAGGCGCACCGGGTGCGGCGCGACGGCGTACCCCTGAAGACCAAACTGATTCGCAACAGCCGGCTGATCGGCCGGCTCGGCAGCGTGCAGCCGGCGGTGACGAACTGGGCGATGGGCAATTCGCTCAATCGAGTGGCGATGGAGAAAACCGTCGGCATCCATCGCAACAAACTGCTGCCCACGTTTCACGCCGAGACCTTCCCGCGATGGTGGAGCCGGCGTGGGCCCGCGCAGGTGGAAGCGCCGCAGCCGCTGAAGGAAGGCGTCGAGCACCCGACGCCGCTGAAAGTCGCGCTGTTCTCGACCTGCTTGGTGGATTACCACTCGCCGGAAACCGGCAAGGCAGCGGTGCGGGTGCTCGAACACAACGGCGTCGAGGTGGCGTTTTCGGAAGAACAGATCTGCTGCGGCATGCCCTTTCTCGACAGCGGCGACGTCGACGCGGCGGCGCACAACGCGCGCCGCAACGTTGCCGTCCTGCGCGACTGGGTCGCGCGCGGCTATGAAGTCGTGGTGCCCTCGCCGAGCTGCAGCTTGATGGTCCGCGAAGAGTATCCGCAACTGCTGGGCGATGCCGCGTCCGCCGAAGTCTCCGCGCACAGCCGCGACTTGGCGGAGTACATCTTTCGCATCGCCCGCGACGGTCGGCTCAAGCGCGACTTCAAGCGGCGGTTGGGCAAGATCAAGTATCATGTGCCGTGTCACATCCGCGTCCAGAACATCGGGTTGCGCGGGCGCGACATCTTGAAGGTGATCGCCGACGAGGTCGACGCCGTGCAAGAGTGCTCGGGGCACGACGGCACGTGGAGCATGTCGGTCGAGCATTTCGACGAGTCCTTGCGCTGGGGCAAGAAGCTGTTCGCCGGCATGACGCCGGCGGCGGGCGAGACGTGTTCCGGCGCGTGCTCGGATTGCGGCTTGGCCGCCCTGCACATCAAACAAGGCTGCGGCCAGCAGGCGGTGCATCCGGTGGTGGCGCTGGCGTGGGCGTACGGATTCGACGTTGGTGAGGCCGAGAGGCTGTTGACTGCGAACCCAAGTAGTTGAGCCTCTGCTCGGTGGCGACGATCGCTGTGGCGCAACGATTGGGAGCGTTCTTTTGTTCGCCCGCCGAACCGCTCAATCTTGCGGTCTTTCGGATCGTCGTGTTCACCTGTTTGCTGCGGACCCTTCACCACACCGACTACGTCCACCTCGCCGAGATGCCGGCGGCCTTGCGTGTTGCGCCGCACGGGTACGAGCATGTGTGGCAGTGGATCCCATTTGACTTGGCCTGGGTGGTGGGAGTGCGGCGCGTCGCCTTGGTGGCCGGCTGCGCCGCCTTGATTGGGTGGATGACGCGCAGCGCCGCGGCTGTCACCTGTGTGTGTGCGGTCTATTTGCTCGGGTTGCCGGGATGGTTCGGCAAGATCAATCATGTCAACCACCACTTGGTGTGGTTTTCGGCCCTGTTGGCCGCGGCACCCTCCGGCGACGCATTGGGCATCGACGCCGTCCATGCCGCGTGGCGGCGCGCCGACCGCGCCGACCTCGCGCCACCATCCGCCGGCGCCGCGTACGCCCTGCCGATACGCGTGGCTTGGCTGCTGATCGGCGTGATCTACTTCTTTCCCGGTATGTGGAAGTTGTTGGCGTGTCCGGCATGGTTGGATAGCGATTCCATGCGCTATCTGATGTACGAGCACTGGGCGTCGAAGCACTTCCTGCCGGCGGTTCGCATCGACCGCTACCCGTTGCTGTGCTCGCTCGGCGGCCTCGCGACGATCGTCTTCGAGCTGTCCTTCGTGTTTACCCTCCTTTTCCCGTGGCTGCGCCGGCTCGCGGTGCTGGGGGGAATCGCGTTTCACTGGCTCACCAAAGTGTACCTGCAGATTTTCTTCCGCAACTTGCTCGTCTGCTACGCGGTGTTCGTCGACTGGCAATGGCTCGGTGCGCGGATCGGCGCGCGGCTGTTTGCCCGCGATGCCGTTCTGACGTTCGACCCGGATGATCCGCGCCATCGGCGAATTGTGGCGCTACTGCTTTCGCTCGATCTGCTTCGTCGGCTGCAGTGCAGGCCGAATTCGCCCGCGACGGATCGTTCCGACGGGAAGCTGATGCGGGTCCACGTCGACGGGCAGACGCTATCTAGAGGGCGCAACCTTCTGGCGATTGGGCTACGAATTCCGCTCGCCGTCGCCGCGTGGCCGGTCTTCGTTGCAACCTGGATCGTCGCCCCTTCGGGCGATGCCGCAGCATTGCGCGCGGGCGACGCGAGTGTGAAGACGCCACGACTCGCCCCCATCCTGACCGTTGGCGGTCTGTTGCTCGCCGCCAACATCTACTGCGGCGCCATGTGTATCAACTCGTGGCCGTTCTCGGTCTACCCCACGTTCGCGCAACTTCACGGGCCGACGCAGACCGTCATCGAAGCGGTCACTCGACAACCCAACGGCCGCACGCACCGAATGCAGGTCCCGATCCACTCGCACGCGCAGCACCGCATTCTCGAGCAATCGCCGGCGGAGCGGGCGGCGGCGCTTCAGGGGCTGGCCGATCTCTTGGCGAGTGAGCCGCGCAAGGTTCGCCCGGGCGACGTCTTGCAACTGTACGAAGTTACCCGATCAATAGTTCCGGAGGAACGCTCGCGGTCGCCGTTGCGCGAACAGTTGCTGGCGGAATTTCGATTCGGGGACAGCGTGCCCGCGCACGCGGAACCGCTTCGGTAGTGCGGCATCGTTGCGCGGGATCACCGCAGCCACGCCTCGGCGTCTGCGCGGTTGGCAAATACGCGGAAGCTGTGGCCGCCGCGGGCTTCGGCGAGAAACTCTCTGGCGATGGCCAGATGCGTCTTGCCGGTGCCGGTCCCGCCGATCAGCACGGCGTTGCGCTGCTGAGCGAGGAAGCCCCCGGCGGCGAGGTCATGGACGAGGGGCTCATTGATGGGCGTGCCCGCGAAGGCGAAGTCGGCTAGGTCCTTGGCCAACGGCAGCTTGGCGATGGTGAGCTGGTATTGGCGGGCCGTGCCCTGTACTCGATGCAGTTTGGCAACGTCCCTTCCTCAGCGCGCCGACGCTGGCGTTCAACACGGGCGATCGCAGCGGGCTCGGTCGGTTCCACACCATGCGCGGCTTCGTCGGTCTACTTCATGAATCTCGGATACGCCTTCTGAAAGTGGTCTGACAACGCTCTGGAGATAGTGAGATCATGCACTTGGACAAGTCACGTTGGGCGCTGATGAAACCGCGTACGCTCACCATCGATGGCGACCGAGTCGCTTACCGAGTCGCCGGCAAGGGGCCGGTGCTGCTGCTCGTCCACGGCCTGGCCGGCAACTCGCTGACCTGGAGATACGTCACGCCGCCACTGGCCCAGCGGTTCACGGTCCTTGCCCCCGATCTACTCGGGCAGGGGCAGTCGGACAAACCCCAGGGCGAGTACTCACTCGGCGCTCATGCCAACATGCTGCGCGACCTGATGGATGGCCTCAGGCACAAGCGAGCGACAATCGTCGGCCAGTCGCTCGGGGGCGGCGTGGCCATGCAGTTTGCCTATCAGTTCCCGGAGCGCTGCGAACGCCTGGTCCTGGTGAACAGCGGTGGACTCGGTCGCGAGGTCACGTTCTACCTCCGGATACTGACCGTGCCCGGCTTCGAGTCGGTTTTCCCGCTCTTCTGCACGCCACGGTTGCGCGACGCTGGGAACCTAGTTGCCACGTGGCTCAACCGCGCCGGAGTTCCATCCACGCCCGCTAGCCAGGAGATCTGGCGGAGCTATGCCTCGCTGGCAGACGCCGAGAACCGCCGCGCATTCTTCCGTAGCCTGCACGACGTGATCGATTTCAAAGGGCAAGCAGTGAGCGCCCTTGGTCGGCTGTACCGCGCAGCGCGGTTGCCGACGTTGATTGTGTGGGGCGCCGACGACCCGTTCATTCCGGTGAGTCACGCGGTTGCCGCGCACAAAGCTATCCTCGGCAGCCGCCTCGAAATCTTCAAGGGGGTGGGTCACTACCCACACTGCGAGGCGCCCGATCGCTTCGTCAAGGTGCTCCTCGATTTCATCACATCCACCAAGCCTGCTCGCCGGCGCGTGCGGTCGGCGCGGTCAACGAAGCAACGATCCAATCCGCACTACTGAAAACCGATCAGGATGGCGACCGAAGGGGGCAAGGTGGTGGAAGCCCGCGCACATCCTTAGCCCCTGGAACCAGCGCCGCGCCGCGAAACGCTCTCAACCAACCGTTTGCGCGCAAGCCATTTTCTAGATTCTTCCAGGATGAACATGCCGGCCGCGAACGGGATGATGAAGAGCCACACGGATTGTGCGAGAGGTGCCGTACCGAGAATGAAATTTGCCCAGGGGCTGTAGTTGATTAGGATCAGCATTGCGCTCTCCAACACGACGCCCGACACGATCAGCCAGTTCCCCAGAACCCCTGTCGAAAATATCGATCGCGACACGCTCCGGCACAGGAGCACGTTTACGATTTGCATTACGATGATAGCGCTCAAGCAGGCGGTGGTTGCTTGCAAATAGAGTGGATCCTGGGGCGCCAAGTACTGGCCATACCGCCACCCCGCTCGATTGAGCACGAAAAAGAACGCCGCCATGGCGGCAGCAGCCTCGATCGGCCCCAAGAACAGGTAGGCGCGCCGCGCCAGGGGGGCGTTCAGCAGCCTGTCGCCTTGCGAGCGGGGAGGACGCTGCATCACCCGCGGGACGGGCTTTTCGGTACCAAGGCCAAGCGCGGTGAGCGAGTCGGACCCCATGTCAATTGCCAACGCTTGGATAGGTGTCAACGCCAACGGGATCTTGAAGAGCACGAAGCCGAGGTACGGAATCAATTCGGCAACGTTGTGCACGAGGACATACGTGAGGAACTTGCGGATATTTTCAAACACCGCCCGTCCCTCCTCCACGGCGTCGACGATGCTGGCGAAATTGTCGTCGAGCAGTACCATGGCGGCCGCCGCTTTGGCCACGTCGGTACCGGCGATCCCCATCGCAATGCCGATGTGGGCGCTCTTGAGCGCCGGCGCGTCGTTCACGCCGTCGCCCGTGACGGCGACGATGTGCCTTTTGTTTTTCAATGCCTCTACGATGCGCATTTTCTGGTCTGCGCCGACCCGCGCAAAAATGATTTCAGGCGCGTCCAGGGCCAGCATCAGTTGGATGTCGGACAGGGTGCGCAATGCGTCGCCGGTGATGACAACCGGATTGTCCGAACGGGCGAGCCCGATCTGTCGGGCGATCGCTTTGGCCGTGTGGGGATGATCGCCGGTGACCATGATCACCTTGATCCCGGCCTCGCGGCACCTGCCGATCGCTTCGGGCACTTCAGGCCTGGGCGGATCCTCCAGGCCAACGAACCCGGTGAAGACGAGATCTTGTTCCAGGTGATCGCGGTCCCAATGCGGCTCCACCAGGCGGTAGGCAAACGCGAGGACTCGCAAGCCCTGCTCGGCCATGGTTTCCTGCGCCGCAAGAATCTGGGCGCGCAGCTCGGGGTCGAGTGGGCGGGTGTCGCCGTCCGCCAGAATCATGCTACACAGGGGCAGTACAGATTCGAGCGCACCCTTGCAGTAGAGCGTGGGGCCCTCTGGCGTCGCATGCACGGCGGAGAGCCGCATGCGGTCCGCGTCAAACGGAATCTCGTCCAGCCGTGGGTAGGCAGGGAGCCGGGGCAAGGCGCGTTGCGCCATTTCGACCAGCGCGATCTCCATCGGGTCACCAAAGAAGTGCGTCGTGCCGTGCTCTTCGGCCTCCTTGAGGTCATGGCACAGACGGGCGGTCAGGAAGAAACGCTGGTAAATCTCTGTGATCTTCGCGTTCTGTTCAACGACGAGCGGCGAATCAACCGCGCCATCCAGGAACAACTGCTTCACCGTCATGCGGTTCTGCGTCAGCGTCCCGGTCTTGTCGGTGCAAATCACCGTCGCGGAACCGAGCGCCTCGACGGCGGGCAGGTAGCGGATGAGCACGCGTCGCTTGGCCATGCGTTGGGTGGCGAGCACCAGCGACAACGTCAGCGTCGGGAGCAGCCCTTCCGGGACCATCGCGACGATGATGCCGATGGCGAAGATGAAATCCTGCCAGAAGGCCACCCCGATCATTCGGCCGATCGCGAAGAACAGGAGTCCGATCAAGATCGCAAGGCCGGCGATCAATCGGCTCAAGTGTGCGAGTTCCTTTCCCAACGGAGAAACGGCTTCCCCAGCCGTTTGGGTGAGATGCGCAATCTTGCCGAATTCGGTGTGCATGCCGGTAGCGAAGACGACCGCTTTGGCTTGGCCCGTGACCATCGCGGTGCCGGCGAGCACGATATTCTTGCCGTAGATTAATTCATCCACTTCGGAAGGGGCCGCATCCCGCGCCTTCGGTAGCGATTCACCGGTGACCGCCGCGTTGTTGACCCGCACGCCGAACGCCTCGACCAGCCGGCAGTCCGCGGGAATGTTGTCGCCTTGCTCTAACAAGACGATGTCGCCGGGTACCAATTGCGCTGCAGACCCCTGAACGACCTTGCCGTCGCGCAAGAGCTTAACCTGTTGTGGCAGTAGCTGGCGCAACACGGCCAGGGTTTGTTCGACGCGATATTCCTGCCAGAACGAGAACACTCCACTCACCAGGATGACCGCAACGATGGCGTACCCGATCTTCGCCATGCCTTGGCCGGGAGCGCTCCCCTCGGCCACGAACGCAAGCCCTGCGGCTACCCACAAGATGAGAGAGAAGAAGTGGACGAATTCCTTGAGCAAGCGCAGCCACGGAGGTTCACGAGCGACTTCCGGCACCTCGTTAGGGCCGATCTCGCGCAGCCGGCGCGCGGCTTCGGCCGAAGACAATCCCTGCAGCGCACTGTGTACGCTCGCGACGGCTTCGTGAACGGAAAGTTGTTGGATCTTCATCGAGCACGAAAGGTACTGTCAAAGCCGTACTGTCAAAGCCGTCGGGCAACGGAAGTCGGCGCTCGGCCTGGCCACGCCCGTTGTTTCGTCTCCGCCAACACGATCGTGAGATGCGTCGACAGGGCCGATCCGCACGGCGCAGTTGAGATCACTGCCCACTCGTTTGCGGCACGCCCTCCAAATTCATCGCCCACGCCAGCGCCGATCGACACCATTGCTGCCGCGTCGGACGCAGCTCGCGGCGCTGCGCCAGACAGCCGACCCGCAGCGAGTAGGTCGGCGGATCGCTGACGGCCGCCGAGTAGATCGGCGTGCCGCACTTGGGACAGAAGGCGTGCGCGCGCTTGGTGCCGCTATCCGCGGTCTTCACATAAATCCGTGGCTCGCCGCTGCGTAGCACAAACGTCTCGCGCGGCGCCGGCACGGTCACACGATAGACCGACCCGGTCAGCATCTGGCAGTCGGTGCAGTGGCAGAGCCCGACCTTCTTGGGGTCGACGATCGCTTCGTATGTGATCTGCCCGCAATGACATCGGCCGTCGACTTTCATGTTGAGCTCCTGCGCTCATCAGTGTGGTTGGCGAACGTTCATCATCCTCACCGCGACGACGATCGTGCTGTGCGTTCCTGGAAGAATCGAACGCTTCACGACGCGCGCCGCCTCTTCGGCACCAAGGGCCAAGGAAGCGCTCAGCAGGACACAGAGAGATGCCAGTCGCATCGACGTCGTTGGCCGAGAGATGGCGAGAATTCCCTCGATCAGTCGTTGTGGACGGCGTTGGAAAACGAAAACACGCGAAACATGTGAAACTTTCCCGGGTGTGTCTTCTCACTATACACGCCGTGCGTGTACTCTCGAATCGCGCCTTCCCAGAATGGCAGCGCGCCACGGTTCATTTCCGAAACCCGTACCACCCATTGTCCGGGCATACGGTCCCACAGCAGGAATGCGGCGCGGCGGCCGATGCCGCTTCGGCGAAAGCATCGCAGCACGAAGAATTCGCTCACATCGAGATCGTCAGGAGCGTCAGTTGCCGGCGAGCCACGCGTCACCAACGCGAACCCGGCAAGATCGCCGTTGAAACGGATCAGATACGGGAAATGCGAGTCGGGTTCAGACCAGTAGCGCGGCAACTTGTCGTAGCCGAAGCGGCCGTCGGGTCCGACCCGAATCGGGAAGATGTCGCTCAGATCATGCGCGTACAGTTCGAGCAAATTGGACAGCCGCGCGCCATCGCGAGGCATCGCGGCTTCAAGAGTGATGTCTTGCGAGGCGACCATCAAATGTCCGGTGCGCGTGCTGGACGTTCGCAACTCGTTATCACCCGCCGCGCCAAGCTGGCAAGGATTTCTGCGCGACGACGATCGGGTGACTTGCAGTTCGTTGTGCACAGTGATGAAACCTCGCGGTCGAGGAGTGCCGGCATGTTGTTGAAGGATCGCGTGGCAATCGTTTCCGGGATCGGCCCCGGCATGGGCCGAGACATTTCGCTCGCGTTGGCGCGGGAGGGCGCCGACATCGTGCTGGCGGCGCGCAATGCCCGCGCGCTCGAATCGGTTGCGGCCGAGGTGCGCGCGTTGAATCGGCGCGCGCTCGGGGTACCGACGGACATTGCCAAGGCGGAAGACTGCAAACGCCTGGTCGACGCCGCGCACGGGGAGTTCGGCCGCCTCGACGTGCTCGTCAACAATGCGTTCAAAGGCGGAGTCGAAACCGAGTTCGAACATGTCGACATGAACTACTGGCGACAGGTCTTCGATGTGAATGTGTTCGGATCGTTGCAACTGACGCAGTTGGCGATCCCGCAGCTGAAGGCGCAGGGGGGCGGATCGATCGTCTTCATCGGCTCGATGTCGATGCGCATCGTCGAGCCGCGCATGGGCGGGTATACGGCGTCCAAAGGCGCGCTGATGGGGGCGGCCCAAACGCTGGCGCGCGAACTCGGCAAGTACAGGATTCGCGTCAACTCGGTGGTGCCGGGATACATCTGGAGCGACAAGCTGGCCGGCTACTTCCGCCTGCTCGCGAAGCAACAGAACACCACTTATGAGGCGGTGCACGCAGAGGTCGCCGGCCGCACCGCGCTCAATCACATCCCGACCTCCGAGGAAATCGCCGACGCGGTGGTGTTCTTCGCCTCAGATCTGTCGCGTGCGATTACCGGCCAGTCGCTCGATGTCAACGGCGGTCACTACTTTCACTGAGCGCCCGGCGGGGCCGAGTCGCTCTGCTCGTGCGATTCGATCGAGTGTTCGAGCCAGCGCAGCGGGAATTGAATGATGAGCATGGTGCCGAACACGACGGCGGTGAGCATGTAGTACCCTGCGCCGGCGGCGAGTCCCATGCTCGCCGTCGCCCAGAGCGTCGCGGCGGTGTTGATGCCCTGGACCGACCCACCGCGATGCATGATCACGCCGCCGCCGATGAAACCGATACCGGTGACGACCGCGCCGGCGATCAGCATCGGGTTGTTCGTCTGACCGAATCCGAGCAGCGACAGGACCCCAAACGCTGCCGCGCCGATCGATACTAGCGCGTGGGTCTGAATGCCCGCGTTCTTGTGTCGCAGTCGCCGCTCGATCCCGACCAGTGCGCCGAAGAGCAACGCGATGCCGAACCGCAGCGCCAGTTCTGCGAAGCCGAGTGCCATCCCGCCGGGGTTGGGGTATTCCATCGCTCGTCACGCTATGGAGAGGCGCGCTGGGGGTCAAGTCTGATGCCATTGACCGGCCGCCGCGCTTCTGTCTGATTGCACAGGATGAACGCGCTGCCGCCTGTGATGTTGCTGGATCTCGACGACACGATTCTCCGCTTCAGTGCGGCGGGAGATGAGTGCTGGCGAGCGCTGTGCGCGGAGTTTGCGCCCGGCCTCGGATTGACCGTGCAAACGTTGCACGACGCGATTGGACGCAGTGCGCGGGCGTACTGGGCCGATCCCGAGCGGCATCGCATTGGGCGCCTCGATCTGGTCGCCGCGCGCCGCTTGATCGTGCGCGACGCCTTCACCACGTTGGGGTGTGCGGCCGACGCGGAGGCCGTCGCGCTCGCCGATCGTTTCACGTTCGACCGCGAAGAACGCGTCCGGCCGTTCGACGGCGCGATCGAAACCCTGCAAGCGCTGCGCGACCACGGTACGCGGCTGGGATTGTTGACCAACGGGAACGGCAAGTTTCAACGACGGAAGATCGATCGGTTTGATCTTGCCCGCCTCTTCGACGTGATCCTGATCGAGGGTGAGCTCGGTTTTGGAAAGCCCGATGAGCGAGTCTTTCGGAGAGCGCTCGGTGATTTGGCGTGCGCGCCGAACGACGCGTGGATGGTTGGCGACAATCTCGAATGGGACATCTACCCGGCGCAGCGGATCGGGATTGCCGACGTCTGGGTCGATCATGCGGGTGCCGGACTGCCGGACGACAGCTCGATCGCCCCGACTCGCACGGTGTCTGCGCTCGCCGAAGTGCTCGCCCTCTAACCTGTATCCCGCCGGGACTTGGGTACCGATTGCGGGTACGGAGTCTCGTCATGATGGCCATCCATGTCCAATGGTGACTTGACTTGTCCAATTGTGTCCCATACCTGAGCCCAATCGGTAATGCCGGTGCTGGATGCAACTGACTGTCCGTGACGTGTCCGACCTCTTCAAGGTCTCCGAAAAAACCGTCTATCGCTGGATAAATCAGGGGATACTGCCGGCATATCGAGTGAACGATCAATACCGGTTCAACCGTGCCGAGCTGCTGGAATGGGCGACCGCTCGAAAGATGAACGTTTCCGCCGAGCTGTTTGACGAGCCGGAGAGCGACACGACGCCGGTGCCCGGGCTGGTCGAAGCGCTGCAAGCCGGAGGTATTTTCTATCGCGTCGGTGGCAGCGACAAAGCGTCCGCGCTGCGCAGCCTGGTCGAGCACATGCGCTTGCCCGACGAAGTTGACCGCGAATTCGTGTTGCGCGTGCTGCTGGCGCGCGAGCGCCTTCAATCGACCGGAATCGGTGACGGTATCGCCATTCCGCACGTGCGCAACCCGATCGTCTTGCACGTGTTACGGCCGATGATCACGCTGTGCTTCTTAGAGCGTGCCGTCGAGTTCGAGGCGTTGGACGGCAAGCCCGTGCTTGCGCTGTTCTCGCTGGTGTGTCCGACGGTGCGGGCGCATCTCCGCTTGTTGTCGCGCTTGGCGTTCGCGCTCAACGACCCTGGATTCAAAGACGCGATCGTGCGGCAAGCGTCGCGTGACGAGATCCTCGATGCGGCGCGCCGCGTCGAAGCGACGATCACTCCGGCGGTCGCGAGGCGCGACTAGATGACGCTGGTTCTGGTGGCGACCGCGCTGTTGGTCGCCAGTGGCCTGGGCGCCGTCGTGATCCAATCGCCCCGATGGTGCAACGCGGTCGGAGCGGGCGGCGCGGTTGGCGGCTGCTTACTCGGCCTGTTCTCAGCCGCACACGCCCTGATCGACTCCGCAAACGAGTCGTTGCGAGTGGCCTGGGACGTCCCGGGCGGAGCGTTCTACGTCGAGATCGACGCCCTCTCCGCGCTCTTTCTTCTTCTCATCTTCGGATTGTCGGCGCTCGCGGCGATCTATGGCAGCGAGTATGTGCGGCACTACGAGCACAAGAAGTGGTTGGGACCGCCGTGGTTCTTCTTCAATCTGCTGGCTGCGAGCATGGCCATGGTTGTCATCGCCCGCAACGGCTTGCTGTTCCTGATGGCGTGGGAAGTCATGGCGCTCGCGTCATTCTTCCTGGTGATGTTCGACGATGAGAGCGAGGCGGTGCGCGCGGCGGGGTGGACGTACCTGGTGGCGACCCATTTGGGAACCGTCTTCCTGCTGGTGTTCTTCGTATTGGCGGGGCAGGCGAGAGGCTCGCTCGATTTCGATCGCCTCGGTGCCGGATCGGCGCCGGCGAGTGTGCTGTTTCTGCTCGCCGTCGTCGGGTTCGGAACCAAGGCCGGGTTCATGCCGTTCCACGTCTGGTTGCCCGAGGCGCATCCCGCGGCGCCGAGCTACGTCTCGGCATTGCTGTCTGGCGTGATGTTGAAGACCGGGGTGTACGGTTTGCTGCGCACGCTTACGTTGCTCGGACCGCCGCCGGCGTGGTGGGGCTGGCTCCTGTGCGGAATCGGATTGACCTCCGGGATCGGCGGCGTGCTGTTCGCGCTGGCGCAACACGATGTGAAGCGGCTGCTGGCGTACAGCAGCGTCGAGAACATCGGCATCGTCACACTCGGCATCGGCATCGGTGTGGTCGGACTCAACGCCGATGTTCCGGCCGTGGCAGTGTTGGGGTTCGTCGGCGGACTCATCCACATCGTGAACCACGCCGTCTTCAAGGGCTTGCTGTTTCTGGCTGCGGGGGCCGTCGTGCAGGCGACGGGCACGCGCGAGATCGATCGGCTGGGCGGTGTGATGAAGTTAATGCCCTGGACCGGCTCCGTGTTCCTGGTCGGGGTCGTGGCGATCTGCGGTCTGCCGCCGCTGAACGGCTTCATTGGCGAGCTGTTGATCTACCTCGGCGCGTTGCGCGGTGTGGTCACGCCGGGGTCGGTGGTTGCCGTTCCCGCGCTCGTGGTGCTGGGTGGCCTCGCCCTCATTGGCGGGCTCGCGACCGCCGCGTTTGCCAAGGTGTTCGGCGTTGTCTTCCTCGGCGCCGCGCGCAGCGAGGTTGCGCACGCGCACGAACCTGGGCTCACGATGCGGGCACCGATGATTGCGCTGGCTGTCGGGTGTTTGCTGATCGGTTGCCTTGCGCCGACACTGGTGCGGGTGTTGGTTCCGGTAGTCGCGGGTGCGACGGGACTCCCGATCGGGCGAGTCGCAGCGAATCTGTCGCCGGCACTCTCGTCGCTCCGGGCGGTCGTCTCGTGTGCGCTGGGTTTGCTGGTGACGGTGGCGCTGCTCGTTGGATTGCGCCAGCGTCTGCTGGCCGGGCGACACGTCGAACGTGGCCCGACTTGGGATTGTGGTTACGCGCAACCATCCGCGCGCATGCAATACACGGCCTCGTCATTCGCTCAGCCGCTGACCGAGTTGTTTGCGGCGCTCCTGCAGACACGCCGACAGATCGTGACCCCGGCGGGACTATTCCCGCGCGCAGCGTCGCTGCAAACCAGCACGCCCGACATCTGCACGACGCGCGTCTACCAGCCCGTGTTCGGCGCCGTCGGCCGTGGCCTGTTTGCGCTGCGATGGCTGCAGCACGGGCGGGTGAATTTGTACGTGCTGTACATCGCGCTCGCGTTGTTGGTGCTGTTGATGTGGAAGCTGGGGTAGGTGCATGACCCTCGCGCCGATTGTTCAGGTCGGCCTGCCGCTGCTGCTCGCCCCGATGCTGCTCAGCGTCATCAACCGCACCAAGGCCGTCGTGGCCGGTCGCAACGGTCAACCGTGGTTGCAGCCGTACCTCGACGTACTCAAACTCTTGCGTAAAGGCGCGGTGTACAGCGGGACGACGACCTGGGTGTTTCGCGCCGGCCCGACGGTCGGCGTGGCGGCGCTGCTGGTGTCGACCGCACTCGTCCCGTTCGGCGGTCGGCCCGCGTCCGTGGCGTTCTCCGGCGATGTGATCGTGCTCGCGTATCTCCTCGGCCTCGCGCGCTTCTTCACCGTGATTGCCGCGCTGGACACCGGTTCCAGTTTCGCGGGCATGGGCGCGAGCCGCGAGGTCACATTTTCCACACTCGCCGAGCCCGCGTTGTTTCTCGCGTTGGCTGCGATCGCGCGGCAGACCAGCAGCCTGTCGCTGTCGGCGATGTACGGCGGCGTCGGCGTGGGAACGTGGGCGGTTGCCGCACCCGCGCTTGCTCTTGTGACGGGCGCGTTGCTGGTGGTGTTCCTCGCCGAGAACGCACGCATCCCGGTGGACGATCCGACGACCCATCTCGAGCTGACCATGATCCACGAAGTGATGGTGCTCGACCACGGCGGCCCGGACTTGGCGTTCATCGTGTACGGCAGTGCACTCAAGTTATGGGTGTTGGGCGCACTGTTAGTCGGCTTGGCGATTCCCGCACGCACGGGCAACGCATGGCTCGACGGCGCGGCGGCCTTGGCTGGTATGGCCGGGCTGGCGATGGCGACCGGACTGATCGAGTCATCCATGGCCCGCTGGCGCCTGGTGCGAGTGCCGCAGTTGCTGGTGTCGGCGTGCGTCCTGGCGGCACTGGCGCTGCTGTTGATGCTGCGGTGATCGGATGAGCACGTGGGTCGATACGCCGCTGGTGTTGGTTGCGCTCACGGGCCTGCTGCTGGTGGCGTCCAGCCGGCTGACGCGCTGCATTCGTATCGTCGCATTCCAAGGCGCGCTCTTGGGCGTGATCACTGTCGCGGTGCATCAGCACGAATTTCTCGCCCGCCCACTGATGCTGGCCGCGGCGATTGTGGCGTTGAAGGGGGCGGTGTTCCCGTGGTTGCTGTCGCGGGTGTTGCGGGAAGCGGATGTTCGACGCGAAGTCGAGCCGATCGTCGGCTACATCAGCTCGTTGCTGCTCGGCACGCTGATGCTGGCAATCTCGTTCCGGTTGAGTGCGCAGTTGCCGTTGCCGACGCCCGCGGTGTCGAGTTTGGTGGTGCCGGTTGCGCTGTTCACAACCTTCATCGGCCTGTTCCTGATCGTGAGCCGTCGAACCGCGTTGATGCAAGTGCTGGCGTACGTGGTGCTCGAAAACGGCATCTACGTCTTCGGCGTCGGATTGGTGCAAGGCACGCCGATTCTCGTCGAGTTGGGGGTGCTGCTCGATGTTTTCGTCGCGGTGTTCGTGATGGGCATCGCGATTTTTCGCATCAATCGCGAGTTCGATCACATCGACACCGAGCAGCTCACGTTGCTCACCGATTGGATGTCGTAATGCTCCTCGCGCTGCTGCTGATCCCAACGCTGGCGGCCATCGTTGCGTACGGTGTCACCAACGACGCGGTGCGGCGGCTGATGTTGGTGACCGCCGTGGCGGCGCATGCGAGTGTGGTCGCCGCAACTTGGGCGACTCCACCGGCGTCGCTCTTCGGCGGCTGGTTGCGCTTGGATGCGCTCGGGCGATTGTTCTTGAGCATCACCGCCGCGCTCTCGCTACCGGCGGCGGTGTACAGTGTCGGCTACTTGCAACGCGAGAGTCGCGGCGTGCGACGCGACTTCGAGGAAGGGCTGTGGTTCGCCAACGCGCCGGAAGCCACGTTCACCAGTTGCCTGCTGTTGTTTCTCGCCGCGATGACGTTGGTGACGATCAGTCATCGTTTCGGCCTGCTGTGGGTGGCGATCGAAAGCACGACACTAGCGAGCGCGCCGTTGATATACTTTCACCGCCATCACCGCTCGCTCGAAGCCACCTGGAAGTATTTGCTGATTTGTTCGGTCGGCATTGCGTTGGCCTTGCTGGGCAATTTCTTTCTGGCCGTGGCGGCGTCGAATCACGGCGGTGCGCCGATTCCGCTGGTCGTGCGCGACCTGACTGAGCGCGCCGCCGAGCTGCACCTGCCCTGGTTGCGGGCGGCGTTCATCCTCTTGCTGGTCGGCTACGGTACCAAAATGGGATTGGCGCCACTGCACACCTGGCTGCCCGACGCGCACAGCGAAGCACCGTCGCTGGTCTCGGCGCTGCTGTCGGGCGCGTTGTTGAACTGCGCCTTCCTCGGCGTCTTGCGCGCGCAACAGGTCTTGGTTGCGGCGGGGCAGGGCGCGTTCGGTCAAGACCTCCTGGTGAGCTTCGGCATCTTGTCGATGGCGGTCGCCGCGGTCTTCGTGGTTGGGCAGGCGGATTACAAGCGGATGTTGGCGTATTCGAGCGTTGAACATATGGGCGTGCTGGCAGTGGGCGTGGGAGTCGGTGGGGCGGCGACGTTCGGAGCGTTGCTGCACGCGGTCAACCACTCGCTGACGAAGGCGATGCTATTTCTCGTTGCGGGTAATATCCTGGCGACCTATCGCACGAAATCGGCTCTGGAGGTTCGCGGCGTCTTGCGCGTGTTACCGGCGTCGGGAGCCCTGTGGGTGGCGGGCTTTCTTGCGATCACCGGCTCACCGCCGTTCGGTCCGTTTCTCAGCGAATTCACCATTCTCAAGGGCGCGCTGGCTCAGGGACGGGTCGTGGTTGCCGGTCTCTACCTCGCGTTGCTCGCGGTCGTCTTTGTGGGCATGGCGACGGTGGTATTGCGGATGGCGCACGGGGCGCCGAGCGCTCCAACGGAAGACACGCCGGATCGTGAGCCGCTGTTGGCCATCGTGCCACCGGCGATCATTGCGGTGATCGTCCTCGTGCTGGGCGTGTACATTCCCGGTCTGCTCCGGGATGCCGTGGCGGCCGCGGCCGGAGCGCTGGGATAGTCAACATGGCGTTGTACACACTGCGCAACGGCGAGAGCGCCGAGGTGCTGGACATTCCGCGGCTGACGATCGCACAGTTCCGCACGACGATCATTGACGAAATCGCTGCCGGCGGTCGACTGGCGGCGTTCTTCGGCCGGGCGATCGCTTCGTCGCTCCAGGTGGTCGCGGTCGTGGCGCGCGGCGACCAGGGGACGCTGGGGGTCTGCACCACGGAGGTCGATGACGCCTATCCGGCGCTCACGCCGGAGTGTCCCCAGGCGCATTGGTTCGAACGCGAAATCGCCGAGCAGTTCGGCGTGCGACCCGACGGCCATCCGTGGCTCAAACCGATTCGGTTTCACCGCGCCCGTCGACCTGGCCACGACGCGTGGCACCGCAGCGACGCGGATACGATCGCGCCGAGTGTCACCGATTTTTTCCGCGTCCAAGGACAAGAGGTGCACGAAGTTGCCGTCGGGCCGGTACACGCCGGGGTCATCGAGCCCGGCCATTTCCGCTTTCAATGCCACGGCGAGCAGGTGCTCCATCTCGAAATCTCCCTGGGCTATCAGCATCGCGGCGTCGAGCGCGCGCTGGTTGGCGGGCCGAGCAAGCGAACGATTCATTACATGGAGACGCTCGCCGGCGACACCTCGATCGGGCACGTTACGGCGTATTGCGAAATAGTTGAGGCGCTCACGCGTGCGCGGGTGTCGGCGCGCGCGCAAGTATTGCGTGCGATCGCGCTGGAACTGGAGCGGTTGGCCAACCACACCGGCGATCTCGGCGCGCTTGCCGGCGACGTCGGATTCCTGCCCACGGCGGCGTATTGCGGGCGCATTCGCGGCGATTTCCTCAATCTGACCGCGTTGCTCTGCGGCAGTCGATTTGGGCGTGGCCTCGTCCGACCCGGCGGCGTCGCATTCGACGTGGATGACGCGCGGGTGGCGCAATTGGGCGAACGCCTCGATGCCGCCTTTGTCGACGCTGCCAGCGCCGTCGATCTCTTATGGAACACGCCCTCGGTGCCGGCCCGCTTCGAACAAGCCGGCGTGGTTGACCGCGCCGACTGCGAGGCGCTGGGGCTCGTTGGTCCGACGGCACGCGCGTGCGGCGTCGAGCGCGACGTCCGACATGAATTCCCGTCCGGCATCTATCGATTTGCGCAAATTCCGCTGTCGACCTGGCAGACCGGCGACGTGTTTGCGCGCGCATACGTGCGCTGGCTCGAACTGCAACGTTCGGTGACGTTCATCCGCGAGCAGCTCGGTATCCTGCCCGAGGGCGTCGACCGGGTGAAGCCCGCGCCTCTGGTTGCAAACCGAATCGCTGTCTCGCTGGTCGAAGGGTGGCGAGGTGAAATCTGTCACGTCGCCATGACCGACGACGACGGGCGCTTCGTCGCATACAAGGTGGTCGACCCGTCGTTTCACAACTGGATGGGGCTGGCGATGGCGCTCCGGGATCAACCGATTTCGGATTTTCCGCTCTGCAATAAGAGCTTCAATTTGTCGTATTGCGGCCACGATCTCTGAGGACGCTATGCTGAGAGTTCTGCTCGCCCGTCTTCACCAAGGGCACCGCACAATCGCCTTCCCAGTCGATGAGCCGGCAATGCCGGACCGCTTTCGCGGGGTGCCGGTATTGAACCCAAGCCAGTGTCCCGTTGGTTGTCGTGACTGCGTCGATGCCTGCCCCACCGGGGCGGCGATGAGCCGCGATGGCGGCCTGCAACTCGATCTCGGCCGCTGTCTGTTCTGCGCGGATTGTGCCGATGCATGCTCCGAGGGCGCGCTCGCGTTTAGCCGCGACTATCGTCTGAGCACCCGCGCGCGCCACGATCTCGTCCTGAGTGGACAGACGCTTCGGCTCGCCGAAGCGGTCGATGCCAAGACCCAGCGCCTGTTCGGCCGGTCTCTCAAACTGCGGCAGGTCAGTGCGGGGGGCTGCAATGCGTGCGAAGCCGACGTCAACGTCCTGAGCACCGTGGCCTTCGATCTCGGTCGCTTCGGCATTCAATTCGTCGCCTCGCCGCGCCATGCGGATGGCCTGCTGATCACCGGACCGGTGACCGAGAACATGCGGCTCGCGCTGCGGAAGACCTACGACGCCGTGCCGGCGCCGAAACTCGTGATCGCCGTCGGTGCATGCGCGATCTCGGGCGGCCCGTATCGCGATCATCCTGAAGTGCACAATGGTGCTGACGCCGTCGTCCCGGTCGACCTGTACGTGCCCGGCTGTCCGCCGCACCCGATTAGCATTCTCGATGGATTGCTGCGGCTCCTGGGGAGAATCACGCCGGACGAGGCACGTGACCTGAAGTGACGATGCTCGACGTGGGTGGGACGGTGGGCACGGAGTCCCGCCACCACTGTGGCGTTTGACGTGGGTGTCTCTACGCGCCGGCGCGGAAGTGGCGCAGCGGGATCAAACTCAGGAGCGTCAGTAACGCGGCAATGGCGAAAAGACTGCGGTACGCGATCAGCGGCGTGGCGCCTGCGGCCACGGCGCGATCGAGCGCCATCCCCGCGAGGAGCGGCGCGACGCCATAGGTGAGACTGGACGCGACGTCGGCAACCACCAGATGCCGCGTCGGTGCGTGCACGGGCGCGAGCCGAAACATGACGTGCGTGTCCGCAACGCCGAAACCGGCTGCCATCACGTTCAACCAGAAGAAGAAGCCAATCATCAGGTAGAGCGCATGCGGGGTTGCCTCGACGCCGAGGAGCGCAAGATACAGCGCCGCCAGGCCGACGCCGGTCAACCCGAAGATCGGTGCGGCGCCGAAGCGATCGACGGCGCGTCCCCAGAGGTAGAGCGAGACGAACCCACCGGCGAAGTACGCGAGCGTCGTCAGCAGCACGTCGCCTTCAGACAGTCCCAAGATCCGGCGCATCAACACGATCGTGAATGGAACCAGTGCGCGACGCGCGGCCCCGCAGAGTCCGACGCCGACGAGATAGCGCCGCAGGCGGCGGTCACGACGCAGCAGATCGAGGGCTTCGCGAATGCGCAGACGGTCGCCGTGTTCCGCCGGCGGCTCCGGTAGGCGGGCGATCAGTCCGATGCGGAGCAGTCCGCACGCCGTTGCGACGCCGAACAGCGCCGCAAAGGCGCCCGGTCGGCTCGCGAGCCATCGCTGCGCGCCGATGAAGTACGCGATGAGGGTAAAGTGCCAGACCGTGCGCAACACGCCGAAGAAGTGTCCGGTGCGTTCGGGCTCGACATACGCCCGCAGCATCGGAAACCACGCGGTGTCGGAGACGGTGATACCCGCCGTGCTGATGGCCAAGCTCAGCAGCGTGATCGCGACACCCCACGGCGCCGGCAAGACCAGCAATGCCGCGAATGCGAGCAACGGCAATCCCGCCAGCACCGAGACCGTTTGCCCGACCACCAGGATCGTTCGCTTGTGATAGCGACCGACCAAACGCAGGGTCGGCAGTTGCAGCAATTGCCCCAATGGCTCGAACGCGCTCTGCAGCCCGACGATCGCTTCGCTGGCACCGAGCGCGACCAAGGTGAGGGTCGGGAGCTGGTCGGTGTAGACCAGCCGGTGTGTCATACCCGCCGGATGGCTGACGATTGCGAGGCGACGACCGCGCGCCCGCTCAGCGAGCGGAAGTTCGGCGCTACCGTGCGGTGGAGGCATGCGGATGTGCAGCTTTCCTGACTAGGGTTTGGTGGGCGCCGGACTCTGTGGCGCCACTCGCCGGGCACGGACTCCCGCCCCCACCGCAGACGGCGCGCAGTGGTTCATTCTACGATCTCTCGGTACGTCTGGAGTTGACGCGCGGCGATCGCGTCCCAGTCGTAACGCTCCACCACGAACTGCCGCGCGTTGCCGGCCAGCCGCGCCGCCAACGATCGATCCTGCAGAGCGCGGATGACCTGTGCGGCGAAGGCGTCGGCACCATCCGCGTTGAGTAGATGCGCCCCATCTACTGCATCGAGTCCTTCGCTGCCGATGGTGGTGGACACCACCGGACGGCCGAGCGCCATCGCCTCGAGTATCTTCAGGCGCGTACCACCGCCGGCGCGCAGCGGCACCACCGCCACCGCAGTGCGGCGGTAGTAGGGAAGCACGTCGCTCACCATGCCGGTGACGTGAACTCCGTCGCTCTGCAATCGGGTGATCGAAGGCGGCGGCTCGGCTCCGACGAGCCACACCTCCGCATCGGGCACCGCGCGCCGTACCCGCGGCAGGATCTCCGCGACCAGAAATTGTGCGGCATCGACACACGGGAGGTACCCCAGGTTGCCGATGAAGAGGAGGGACGCTGAACCGCCGTCGAGCGGGAGCGGCTGGTAAGCTTCGGTATCGACGCCGTTGGGAACCACGTCGACGTGCAGGCATGAATTGGCGCTGAGTAGCCCGCGGCGATCGCTCTCGGAGACGGCAATGCAGCGGTCGAAGCGCGCGGCATAGCGCGGTTCCCACCAACGCATGTGCGCGGCGAAGGCTCGCAATCGCAACTTCATCTTCCAAGTGGGCGCGAGGTGCGACATGCGCGCGAGTTGCTGGAACCCAACGTTGTGAAAGCTGAGCAATCGTCGAGTCCCCGGCCGGGGAAACAGCTCGATGTACGGCGCAAGAATCGACTCCTCGATGTGCACGAGATCGAACCGGCTCTGCCGATTCAGGGCGAGAAGGTGCTCGGCCAGTTCCTGCGAGTAGAAGTATTCCAACTCAAAGGGTGTGCCGGACAGCAGGAAGCGGAGCATCGCTGGAATGTGCGGGCGGAACGGCACCGGCCGCAGCCATCCCGTCGTGACATGGTGACAAAACTCCTGGAGATGTCCGATGTCGTCCGCGTCTTCTGGCCGATACAGGTGCGACGCGAGATACACTTCGTGGTGCTCCGCCATGCGCCGCACCAGATGGTAGTTGCGCAGACGCACGCCCGAAACCAGTGGATACGGAACCTGGTTGGTGATGATCAGGACTCGCATGGCGGCCCGCTCAGTGACCAGCGGAGGTGGCGAGTCCGCCAGACCGCCAGTCCTCGAGCAGCCGCCGCCCGATGTGCTCGGCTTTTGTCTGAATCGCTTCGTCCTTCATGTGCGCAAGGTCCACGAACAAATCGTCCCGCTTGCCGGTCATCAGGCGGTCGAGATCGACGAACAGGATGCGATCACGATAGTTGCTCGCGATGTCGCGCAGAACGTCGTTGGCTTGGTCCATGTGGACGAAGGTCGAGTACAGCGGCTTGGTCGGATCGGTGGTGTGGGGCATGGTCGTGAGGATGACGCGCGCGTGGCGCAGCGACGCGAGATCGATGATGGTTTCGATGTTGCGCCGGAACGGCTGCAGATCCTCGGTGCCGGTGTTGTCCTGGCGCGGGTAGTGAATCCGCGTTGCATCTTCGAGGAAGGCCCAGTCCGGCGGGCCGAAGTGGAAGCGCAGCGCGCGGTAGATGACGCTGAAGCGCAGTGGATAACGATCGATCTCCGTCGGTGGTTCGAACACCTTGAGCGCGTGTGAGTAGTCGTGCCGGAAGGCGGGGCCGGCGCCGCGCGCGGTCGCGTCGTTCCAGTTCTCGTGGATGATCACGTAGTCTGGCCGGAAGTCGACCACGTTGAGCACGAAGTTGACCAACGAGTGCGCGGAGGTCCAGAAGCCGACGCCGAAATTCATCACCTCAAAGCGCCGCTGGCTGCCGCCGACATTGGCGTTGAGCCATTTCTCCATGCGCTGCGGATAGCCGTCGGCGGTCGTGGAACCGCCGAGGGCGGCGACACGGATGATTCCCGTCGGCTTCTCATACGAGAAATCGCGACCGGTGAACCCGAGGTTGTTGAACGGAGTGAGGTCGCCCAAAGCCTGGTTGCCGATGAGGGCCACCGATGGGGTTCCGGCAAACTGGAGAAACGGATGACCCCGATAGGCGAGCAGATCGTTGTAACTCATGTTGCCCCAGCGGCTCAGGAGCAACTGCTGGGAGGGGAAGACCAGGTTGACCATGCCGCGCGCGGCCAGCTCGACCGAGACGAGCAGCAGCAGAATTCTGAGCGTGGCCCCGACGAGGGCGGTGCGCCGGCCGCCGAGGCGGCAATAGCCGCCGGCAAGCAGCAACACGGCCGAGAACCACCACAGGCCCGGCCGTTCGCGATCGAGGAGATGCACCATTGCGAACACCCGATCGAATACGGGAGGCGTGAACAGCAGCGCAATCACGAGGACGAGTGCGAATGCGCCGCGGCCGCTGCGGACTTCTGACGAACGCACCCTCGCTCACTTGCGGTTATAAAGGAGTCGCTGAAGCCGGCTCGGTCGCGCGTTGGGTGTGTGAAGCGGGTCAGCTTTCCCCTGTTTCGGCGCGTTCATACCGACTCCTCGACAGATGCCACACCAACGACGGGACCTTCACGTTCGCACGCAGCACTTCCGATCTTATGAACATTCCGATCGCCGCGGATAGGTACCACAAGAGCAAGCGGCCCTCGATACGAACCCGGCGCATCCCGAGCTTCGTTAGCACGCGGATTGACGCGGCGTTGTCATAATCGCAGACGGCCGTGATCAGCTGCGCCCGCGGCTGAGTGAACACCCACCGGACGAGGGCTTGGACCGCCTCGGACCCGCACCCCTGCCGCCGGTACGCGGGAACCAGCCCGAAGTGGATTTCGACTGATCCGTCACGGTCGGGAGGTCCTTTGATTCCGACATCGCCAATCACGGTTTTGTCGCGATTGTGCACGATGAAATACAGCCGCCACACGCGCGAAGCCGGATCACGCTCGACCTCGTGCCGAGTCCGTTCTAAGAACTCCACCTGCTCCTGGCCGTCCCACCATACCGGGAGAAACCGAGCGGCGAGCCGCCGCTCCAGTGCTTTCCGATCGCTCAGGACCAAGTGGAGAAGTTCCGCCGAGAGGGGAATCAACGTGAGCCGAGGGGTCACCAAAGAACCAGGTTCGGATGCCTGCACGGCCGACTCCTCTCCGGCACCAATGGCGGCGCCGCACGACAGGTTACTCTCGATCACAGGGTGGTGCCGTGCAAAGATGCTTCTCGCAATCCGCCGCACGAGCGCGGCTGGTCCCTGCTCTTCCAAGACGTCCCGCAGATCCTGATGGCGCAGCCACGTGCGGTCGAACCGGTGGCGGTAGACGGGAACGACCCGACCACCCATGCGTAGAAAAAAAGGATGTGCTCCGGTCATTGAATAGCGCGAGAAACCTTCGGCGCATCCCCATTCGACGGTTTTCCAAACCAAGAGATCGTTGGGGCAAAGATGCAGAGATTCATCCAACGAGGCACTCTCCACATTTTCCAGAAGACCCCCGCGCACGAAGTGAACCGCGATCCCGGCGATGATCTGCCCCCCGTGCCGTGCGAGAAACAGTCGTCGATTCTCCCGGCGCATGAATCCTTCAGCAAAGGCCGCAAATGGGGGCAAGCCGCTATAGATCTGCTTCCGATTAGTCTGGCGCCAGCGACGGTAGACAGCGTAGTAAGCAGCCACATCGTCCTCGTTGGACGCCTCGAAAACGTCTACGCCGCGCTTCATTGCGTGCCGAATGTTTCTGCGGCGGCTCGTGTGCAACTGTGTGAAGAGCGCCTGCGGACCTTGCCGTAGGTCGAGCACTACCGTGCCGGTCAGCGCCCGCACGCGAAAGCCCGCGTGTTGAAAGGCGTCCAAAGGCGTCCACGCATAGGCCGTTACCAGCCGGCAGGAGCCCGATTCCATGAGGAACCCGCGCACCAATGCGTCGGCGGCACGTGAATGATCGGTTGCCGGATCAAAATGCACATGAGGACGGCATGTCAGTCCAGACACCACCGAATATCCTTCATGCCATCCGGTCAGGATTGCCGCGATTCGGCTCCCGTCGATCGCGAGGACGGCGAAGGGACGCTGGCCGGTGCAGCACTCCAGAAAGAATTCCGGCGCCACCGCGAGGGTAGGGCAGTCCGCCCGAATCAGAAACGCACGCCACGCCGCTTCGTCTGACGGGGCGGGAGGCCCATGCAGGACTCGATATGTGAAGGGCCGTTGCTCCCCCGGCTGGATCGGCAGGTGCCCGCCATCGCTGAGGCCGGATGACCGTGGGCTTACCATCCCACCTCCGGTGGCTGTACGACGCCATCGATCGTCCACGGTCGTGCAGGGTTGTCGGCGTGGATGATCGATGGATGATTCCCTGATCGAAACAAGAGAGGGCTGGCGGCGTAAGCCTTGATTCGCCGCGTGCTGACTAACTCTTCGGCCACGATGCAATCGATTGGCCTATCGATGGGACGGGCGGCACGCAAGAGCTTCTCGGCTCCGCGGCGAGACACCGCGTAGGCCGCTGCGCCGTACGGATGATAGGGGATGACGGTTCGGGATGTGCGCCGCCTGATCTTGTCCTGCCGATCGTGGCAACGATAGAGGAACCATACCTCCCACGCGCGCGGCAGGTCCCCATAGGCCCGAAGAAACCGCTCGTACCAATCCGCATCGCTTCCGCTGGGCACGACATCGTCTTCCAGGATCAGGGCGTGGCTCAGGCCGCGGCGCACGATGTCGGTCAACACACCAAAGTGGCTGAGCGCGCAGCCGATCTCTCCCTTGACGGCACCCGCGGTGAACCGCGAAAAGTCGGTTGCTAGCACGCCGACTGCCTGCAGGGTCTGCACGAACTCGTCGTCCAGACGCCGGCCGTCAACGCCACTCCAGCGAACGACGTGTCGCAGCGCGGTTCGCTCAATCACTCTGGTCATGTGCTGCCAGCGCTCGCGACTGTCCTCCAGGGTAATGACGTAAGTTGCGCCGAACGGAAACGCGGGCGTGGTCGTCCACCGAAACCGCGGAGGCGATAGACGGTCCCAGAAACCCATGGCGTGCGTTAGGTGTCGAGCGGGTCGATCGCGCCGGCATCGCTCATCGCATTGCCTCGGCGCATCGTTTTGGGTTCATGTGCGAAGTGTTCATCTCGTGTGCGGTCCGGCGTGCGTCCGGTCGAGGGCCAACAGTTCGTCGATCGAGACAAAGGCGTAGCCCCGTCTCCGTAGCTGTTCGATGATCAGCCCGGTCGCGACCGCGGTGCCGTCGCGCGGTCCGCCGCCGTCGTGCAAGAGAATGATGGCGCCGGGTGTCACCCGCGCGACGACCCGCTGTGCGATGCAATCCGGGTCCTGAGTCATCCAATCGTCTCCCCCGACGTGGCCGAGAATACTTTTCCGTTTCTGTCGTGCCAAGACAAACGCGACGGCGAACAGGTGCCGTCCGTACGGGGAACGGAAATGGATCTCACCGTTCGCCCCCAGAGACCGCAGGAGTGCGTCCGTCGCCGCAATTTGCGCTCGCACGAAGGAAGGTGTCCGCAACACCAGCGGCGAATGCCAATACGAGTGATTCCCGGCGGCGTGTCCACGCGCGACGACCTCACGCGCGGCGTCGGGATGCGACGCGATGTTCCGGCCGATCATGAAGAACGTGGCGCGGACGCCGTGACGGTTGAGGACGTCGAGCACGGCTTGCGTATGCGGCGGATTCGGCCCGTCGTCGTACGTGAGCGTAACCGCGGGTACGTGCGTCTTCACCCCGTCGAATACCTCACCGAAGGGCGAATGACGCATCAAGAAATGGAGGACCGTGATGGCGCGGGGATGCTCGATCAGCCGCCGGCGCCATTCTTCCCCGCGTGGCCGCGCTGTCATCAGCGTCGCTGCATTGAGTGTGCGGTCGCGCATGAGAGGTTCCGAGGCGGCATGTCTAACTAGGACGAGACGACACGATTGTTCGCCATCCACGCGATGTAGGCGTCGGCCACCTCGCGCGCGTCGCCGATTGCGCGGACCTGACCCCCATCGAGCCACAGGGCGTGGTCGCACCGCTGGCGCACCAAACTGAGATCGTGCGACGCCACCACGATGGTCCCGCCGCTGCGCTGAAAGCGCTCCATCCACGCGATGCACTTGTCGACGAAGAGGCCGTCGCCCACGGCGAACACTTCGTCGATGAGCAGGATTTCCGGCGCCGAGTGAATCGCGGCCGCGAAGCCGAGTCGCATGCACATGCCGCTCGAGTACGTCCGCACCGGCTCATCGATGAAACCGTCGATGCCGGCGAATTCGACGATACGGTCGAACTGGTCGCGCAGTTCGCGCCGCGTCAAGCCGTGCAGGAGGCCGATCACCATGACGTTTTCGCGCCCGGTAAAGTCGGGATGGAGGCCGAGACCCAACTCGATGAGCGACACCCTCCGACCGGTGGTGCGAACCGTGCCGAGGTCGGGACGATAGATGCCGGCCGCGACTTTCAACAGGGTTGTTTTCCCGGATCCATTACGACCGATGACGGCCAGCGTTTCGCCAGCAGCCGTCTGGAAGGACACGTCGCGAAGCGCTTCGATCGGCGGGGGGGCTTCGAGTCGCTGGGCTCCCGCCAAGAGAGCCTTCAGCGTTCCGTAGTTGGCGGTGACGCTGCGGCGGCGAAAGCGTTTGGTCACGGTGCGGAACTCGACGGCCAGCATCACAGCTCCTCCGCCAAGCGCAGTCGGTAGCGGGCAAAGATGATCTCACACACCGCGTGAACGCCGAGCGCGGCCAGCGCGATGATTGCGAGGTCGCCGGCGCTGGGTGCTTCGCCCTCATACAAGGTCCGTTGGTACGCGCGCGCGAGATGCGACCACGGATTGAGCGTCACGACGAATCGCAACCCCTGCGGCACGATCGATGCGGGGTACAGAATTGGGGTCGCGAAGAAAAGGGCCTGAATAGCGGTGGGCAGCGCCTGCTGGATATCGCGGAGATACACGTTCCAGGCTGAGAGGACGATCACCGGACCGAGCGTGAGCAGGAACTGCAGGCTCAACAACAGCGGCAGCGCGAGCAGGCTTCGTCCCAACGGCCGTCCAACCCCCAACGCGAAGAGCGCGACGACCGGCAACGACAGCGCGCAGTGGACGATGCTGCTCAGGACGGTAGCCGCCGGCAACAATTCCGGATCCAAGCGCGTCCGCGTGATCAGGTTGGTCCCGTTGAGAATGGCGGTGGCTCCTTCTTGAAGCGCAGAGGCAAAGAACATCCACGGCATGAACGCGCTGAACAAGAAGGCGGCATACCCGGGTACATCGACGCGCATGTACACGCCGAACACCACGCTGTACACCGCCATCAGGAGCGTCGGGCCGAGCAACGTCCAGAGATATCCGAGCAGGGTTCCGCGATAGCGTGCTTGCACCGACCGCGCGATCAATATCTGCAGCAATGCCGCGCGCCGCATCAGCGTTCCGATGATCGTCGCGGGCAGCTTCGGCTCGTCTCGACTCATGCCGGCAGCACCTGTCCGTGTGCGCGCAGTGCCGGCGCGACGCGCGGGCGATAGATACGGCGGAGGACGCGCGTGACGAGCGCGGGCAGCGGCGCGCGCGCCAGCGGCGCGATGCCGAACAGGCTGGTTTCTTTGAGCAGCGCCCAGCGGCTGCAGTGACCGATCTCTCGATAGTACGAGCGCAGCAGCCGGCAGCGCGCGCGACATTCTGCCGCCAAATTGTCGGAGCGTCCCCCCGTGCGATGGTGCCGCACCAGCGACTGTGGGATGTGAATGAACTCGTATCGCTGCGCCAGCCGGGTCAGCAACTCCAAATCTTCGAACGCCGGGAGCTGCTCATCGAACCCGCCAACCTGCAGTAGACACTCCGTGCGCACGACGACCCCCACGATCCCGAGCATATAGACTTGGTAGAAGCCGGTCGCCGGATCGACGGCGCGGCCCGATGTGACCGAAGGAGAAGGGTGGTAGACGACGGTACCATCGTCGCGGACCAGCGACATGTCCGAATAGATGACTCCCACGGCCGCCGCCGCTCGGGCGAAGGCTGCCATCTGTCGTTCGAGTTTGTCGGGCGTCCACTCGTCGTCGGAGTCCTGGAACGCGACAAACTCTCCGCGGGCAGCGCGAATGCCGACATTGCGGGCGGCGCCGGGCCCGACGTTGGAGTCCAGGCGGTGACAGCGCAGCCGTTGGTCGGTGAAACGCTGTACTACAGCGTGTGTGTCGTCGGTCGACCCATCGTCGATCACGAGCAGCTCGAAATCGTCGTAGGTTTGCGCGAGCACGGTCATGATCGATCGATCCAGCAGGGCGGCGCGATTGTATGTCGGGAGGACCACGCTGACCTTCGGATCGGACGCGTAGCTCATGGGGGGCACACGCTGACTGATGAGTTGGCGATCGTCAAGCACGTCGCGGGAGTGCGAGCAACTCCCAAATCGAGACGAACTGATAGCCCATCGTGCGCAGTTGCTCGATGATCATCCTCGTTGCGACTACGGTGCCCTGGCGCGCCCCGCTGCCATCGTGCAGAAGAATGATCGAGCCTGGGCTCACGCCTTGCACTACGCGCGCGGTGATGCGTTCGGCATCCTGGTCGTCCCAATCCAAGCCGCCAACCCGGCCGAGAATATTCGTGCGGCGTTGCTGGGTGAGGACCAGCGGGACCGCGAAGAGATGCAGCGCATACGGTGAGCGGAAATGGATTTCGCCGCTCGCCCCAAGAGCCCGCAGGAGGTTGTCGGTCGCCGCGAGCTCCGAGCGCACGAAGGCCGGCGTCCGAAACACCAGCGGCGAGTGTGAATATGAATGGTTGCCGATCTCATGCCCGTGCGCCAGCACCGCTCGCGCCGTGTCGGGATGCGACTCAATGTTCCGACCGATCATGAAGAACGTCGCTTTGATGCGGTAGCGGGCAAGTACCTGGAGGATTTCCTCGGTGTACGGCGGATTCGGTCCGTCGTCGAACGTCAGTGCGACCGCGGGCACCGTGGTCTCGACGCGATCGTACACCTCGCCCATTGTTGTATGCCGCATCACAGACACGATGGTTCTTTTGACCAAGGGGTTCTGAACCAGGCGCAGACGCCAGCGCTCGCCCCGCGGCGGCTTTTGCGTCGGCGCGACACCGGTGAGGGTCCGTGCAGTGTGCGCGGCATCGCGAATGCCGCTGACTTGAGTCATAGACTCGGGAGCGGCTTGTACGCCGGCGGATCGCAGATCGTCAAGCCGCGCGCGGTACATTTCACACGGGCGCCACGGACACTGCTGGACTCGATGAACGACTTGCGCTGTGGCATGCTCCGATTGAGCGTCGGTATGCCGACGTGTCGCCGATCGTCAAGCCGGCCCAGGATTTCTCGGCCGGTGGGGGTCAGACCGTGTCCACATGAGCGGTCGAACAGATGAAGCGTTGATGCATGGAAGCTTTCCACAGGGGGAGTCCCGGATGAAGCTGCTCGTGCTGGGGTCTTCCAACGAGATCGGACCCGGCTCGTACGTCGATCATCTCGGGCGGCTTCCGGACTTCGAGATCATCAACCGATCCATCGGTGCATCGTCGACCAGTGCCGGACTCTACGCTCTGCTGAGCGACGACACCCCGGACGTTCGCTACGCGTTGATCAACTACGAGGTCAACGACGAGGGCGTGCTGCAGACGCGAATACGGACCGCCGAAGAAGTCTCCCTGTCGGTTCGCACCTTGTTGTACCTGCTTCGAGCGCGCGGGTGCACGCCGGTGCTGACCATCTTGCCGAGTACACCCGCCCGCGATCGACCAAGTTGGGCTGAAACGTTGCATCGCACCCTCTGCCGGGAGGAAGGCGTCCATGTAGTCGGCGGCGCCGATCTGTTTCGCGCGGCATGGCGCACCGGGGGGCGATGGGACGAGATGTTGCGCGACCCGTTCCATATGGGGCTCGCCGCCACACCGATCGTCGCGGCGGCCTTTGCGCGCGCCTTCCGGGCGCTCGATGCGACCTCGCCGACGCCTCGAGAATGGACCACCACGATGCTGCCGATACGGGTGGTTCCAGCCGCGGTCCTGGTGCCGCCGGAGCGACGGGTGTTCCGCGCCTCCAGTCACCGCAGCGCGTGGCACGCGGTGTTGCGGCTCGGCGAGCGGCTCACCGTGCCGGTCGGGCCGGGCGAGCGGTTGTTGGCTATGGCGATCAACAGCGGCGCGCCCGGTGCCACCGTGGCGTTCACCAGCGACGGCCAGCGCGTGGTGAAGCGGCTCGCCGTCTCTTTCAGCGAGAAGACGCGAGGCGAATTTATCTCGGTGGTGGTCGATTTCAAGCAGGCGGTGCCGGGCGGCACGTCGGGAATCCTCATCGAAGTATTGCCGGCTGACGCGGAGGAGACCGAGCCCACGCTCCACCAACAACCAGTCGCCAACGGTCGCCCAGGCGTGATCGAGATCGAGGGGTTTGTGGTCGCCGCCGGTTCCCCGGTCGCGGCGAGTTGCACCGGCGTGGCGCGGCCGCGAGTCCCTTGCGAGCTCAGCGATGTGATCGACAGTGAGAAAGTGGTTGCGCGACTGGCGACCCTCGGAGACGCTCGGCTCGCTCGCCGCCAGGTCTAATCAGGTCTCACCGACCACGGTCGCGGCACTCGCGGTGGAAATGCCGGGGTAAACCCAGGCGAGACCAGACTCAGGTTGGGGTTGTAGGCCGGATCTGCGTTGAGGGTCGCGCCCCAACGTTGCAACATCAGCCGCTGCTCGCGCCGCAGGCGTCGCACCTTCTCCATGGTGTGATCGAGTCCGCGGGTCGCCGACTCCCGGTGATAGAGCTGTGCATACGGTGTCCACACGATGCGATACCCGCGTTGGCGCAGCCGCAAGCACAAGTCGACGTCATTGTACGCGATTGGGAGTGCTTCATCCAGACCGCCAACGATATGGTACACCTCAGCACGGATGACCAGACACGCTGCGGTCACCGCTGAAACGTTCTGCACGGCATCGGTGCGTGAACCCGCCATTGGATCGGGCTCGATCAAGCCGCGATTCCCGTGTCCCGCCAACTTGCCCAACCCGAGCACGATGCCGGCGTGCTGAATCCGGCCGTCCGGATAGTACAGCTTGGCGCCGACCGCGCCCACCTCCGGTCGCAACGCGTGGCCGACCATTTCCGAAAGCCAGCCCGGCTCGATCGCCTCCACATCGTTGTTCAACAGCATCAAGATGTCTCCGCCGGCGTGAGCGGCGGCAAAGTTGTTGACGGCCGAAAAATTGAACGGCCGATCGAAGCGCAGTAGACGCACGTCGGAATGCGCTTCCAGTTCCGTCAAGTAGGCGAGTGTTTCCGCGTCGTCCGACTGATTGTCGACGACCAGCAGCTCGAAGGGCGTATCGGCGGTCCTGCGAAGGGCCGTGACACAGCGTTCGAGCAACCTCCTCCCGTTTCGCGTCGGCACGATGATCGACACCAACGGCGGTGATGCTCCCACGGAATAGCGGATGCGAACCGAACCCGGTCCGTCGTCGATCGCTGCTGCCGTGACACCAACACGGTCGAGGTGGTCGCCGAGCACCCGTCGTACGATTTCGATCGCCGGCCGGACGGGGGCTGCGGGTGACTCGGCACGCCGGTGCTGCAAAACATGCGGCACATGCCGGATCCGTGTTTCGGAGACCGCGGTGCTCGCCCGCAACGCCAGGTCCCAACCGGCAAGCCCGTCGAGGCCCGCGCGCCAACCCCTGAGACTTCGGAGCAGGCTGGTACGGTAGATGATGAGCGACCCGATTAGAGGCTGACTGCGGAGCAGATCGGGGTTCCAATCGGGCTTGAACATCGGAGTGTGTCGCTGCCCGCTGCGGTTTACGTGATCCTCGTCGCCGTAGATGACGAGCGCATCGGGATGGGCGTTGCATTCAACGGCCACGCTGTACAGTGCATACGGTGCGAGCTGAGCCTCGGGCGTCACGACGACGCAGAACGTCCCAGCGGCCTGCGCGAGGGCCAAGTTCAGCGCGTCGGTCGGGCATCCCGAGTTCGGCGCAACGAGCACTCGTATGCGACCGTTTTCGTCGCTGGATTGAGGTGTCGCGGTCGCTGCATCGACCGATTCGGAGCTGGTGACGAGCAACAGCTCCCAATGGGGATACCACTGATCGTGCACGGAGCGGATCGCCGCGGCGGTCTCAGGCGCGGCGTGGCGAGTCACAGGAACGATGCAGGTGAACGTTGGCCGATTGCGAAGCTGCGCGAGGTGCCGGCGGACTTCACACGCTTCAGGTTCCCCGGGTGCGTCGTAGCGGCGCACCCATTCGGCGTAGGCATCCGGCAGGCGCGGCCCGGCGCTCAGTGTCAGCGCCGCACTCAGCTCGTGAACGCCGTGCTGCAACAACACGTCTATGCAGCGACGAAAGAAGTGCCACGCCATCGCTGGTTCCCGCAGGACAACGGTCGCGTACGGGCGTAGTTGCCTACGGAGTGTTTGGAGCGCGCTGAGTTCCTTGATCTGCAGCGGCGCAGGGTCACCGAAACTCGCCGGTGGCAGCCGAATCCGCAGGTCGCGCACTCGCCCGGGCAGTCGGATCAGCACTGGCGTGCGCGTCGTGTCGCGTGCGGGTAGCAGGTAGTTCTGCGACTGCGCTTCTGCCGTCTCCGCAACCAACACCAGCCGGCCGCGCGGGTCACCGGCGTTCTGCCAGCGGTACGCAGCCGTCACCCATCCGCAGGGCAGTGCCTGACGGTCTGATCGGAGGCGGAACTCGGGATGCGGTCTCTGCAACCGATCGGCACCGCTGCTCGCGTCGTCGATCCGCTCCAACGACATCCGGTGCAAGGCGGTATGGATGCGCCAACGCACCGGCCCCTTCGAGACGCGATCGCCCCGTCGGGGCGGTACCTTCGTCGGTGTGATCACGGCCTCCAGGTGGGCCGACTCCGGGCCGTATAGTCCTGCCGCATTTCCGCGGAAGCTACCACGAGATTCGCGGTCTGCACAGCGTGCTCCACCCCCATGGGTAGGCAGTCTGGTTGGACCGATGCCGGTTACTTGAGGTATCAACACGCCGCCGTGTCGACTACGACCAGAGGCTGCGCCGGCAATTCGTGAAAGGTCAACGCCCACGCCCCGTGACGCCGACGATTCTCTTCACGACGCCATATCTGCGCCACCCGGCGGCGGGCGGTTATCTGCTCGGGATCGAGAATTCAATCAAAGCTCTCGCGCGGATCGCCCGCCTCCACATTCACAGCCGGGATTACCTGGTGGGATCGCAGCTCGCGTGCACACTGAGCTACTACCAGCGGTTCTGTACGCAAATTCACACCAGTTCCCTGACCGAGACCACGATTGCGCAGCCGGGGTTCGCACGGCGCGCGATGAACTATATTGCTCGCCGAACGACTGGGCGGAATCTCCTAGACAGACGGCGGCCGGCCTCGCGTGTCGAACAGGATTGCGCCGAGATTGTGCGGATCGCCGGCCAAGTCGAACCCGACGTCATTTGGCTCGGTCTTGGGGCGATCTCCTATTCACTGGTGCGCCTCGTCACGGCGCGCACTTCGTGCAAGGTCGTGGTACAAGCGGATGGTGTGTATTCACGCTCAGTGTTGAGCGGGCTTCCCTATGCGCGCAGCGAGCAGGCCCGCCGTCGGGTGGTTGAGGAGGGCAGGATCAGGCTCGAAGAGGAACGCTGGGGCACGCCACTCGCGGACGTGACGACCGCGGTGTCCGAGATCGAGATGGAATACTATCGGCAGTTGGCTCCAGCGGCGGAGACGGTGCACTTCTTCCCCAATGTGGTCGACCTGGACCTGTACCGCGACACTCCGGCATCTCCACCGGGTTTGCAGAGGCCCTGTCTCTACCTGGCCGGCACGTTCTGGCGCGACGACTCTCCCCTCGGCGGCTCTCCGATGGAAGATGCCGCCCGATGGATGGTGAACGAGGTGCTTCCCCTCGTGCGACAACGGATTCCGAACGCCCACCTGTACATTGTGGGGACCGATTCCGACGAAGTTGTAGGTGACCTGGCCGGTCCAGGCACAACTGTCAGCGGTGCACTCCCCTCGGTTCTGCCGTATCTGGGTCACGCGGATGTCGCCCTGGTTCCGCTGCGGTTCGGATCGGGCACGCGCCTCAAAATCCTCGAAGCGGGGGCCTGCGGCACTCCCATCGTGTCGACCACCCTCGGTGCCGAGGGTCTCCCGGTTCAGCATGAGCAGCACCTGCTCATCGCCGACTCTCCTGAGGATTTCGCGATGTCGATCGTGCGACTCGTGACCGAGAGGAATCTCGCTCTGCATCTGGCAATGAACCTCAAGGCACTGGTCGCTGCGCGCTTCAGTGTTTCGGCTCTCGCCGAAGCTGGACGGAACATCTTGAGGTACTTGAGGGTCACCGGCGATGACAGCGCCAAGCTCGCGTGATCAGCGGACGAATCATCCAGGGTCCGGTGTTGGTTCGACGGCAGTTGAAACCGACCGTCGCAACATGAAGCGCGTCGCCAGCGCACGTCCGCTCGTCAGCGCCGTCATTCCGACGCGCAACCGCGCCCACTGCTTGCCCCGCGCCATCGATTCGATGCGGGCGCAGGAAGGTCTGGGCGAGCAGTTCAACCTCGAGGTCATCGTCGTCGACGACGCCTCGTCGGACGCAACACCCGACGTGGTTCACTCATACGCCGACCTGTATTACATCCGACTCCCGGAGCGACGCGGCGTGGGCGCCGCGCTCAATGTCGGGCTGCGGGCGAGTACCGGCTGCTACGTTTCGATCCTGGGCGACGATGACGAGTGGCTGCCGCATAAGTTGCGGACGCAAGTTCCCGAACTTGATGCGCACCCCGACGTCGGCGTGGTGTACGGACAGAGCCGCATTCGCAAAGGCAACGAGGAACGCTTGTACCCGCGGGCGGAAGATGCCCATTCCGGTTGGGTGTTTGAGGCGATGTTGATGGACAACTTCGCCGGCCACCATGCCAGCGCGCTGATCCGCCGCGCCGTCTTCGACACGGTCGGCTACTTCGATGAAACGCTGAGCACGTACGAAGACTACGACCTGTCGTTGCGCATCGCCCGCCACTTCCCATTCCGGTTCGTGCCCGGTGCGGTCGACATCTACAATCTGTCGCCGCGGGGATTGTGGCTGAGTCATTCCGTGACCGAATCCGGGGTCAGCAACCTCGCCCGGGTGATCGAGACCGCGCTACGACTGCTACCCGATTCCGCCACATCGGCGAAAGTGAAACGGGAGGCGCGGGCGCGTGCGGCGCTCGGCGCCGTTAATCCGTTCATCGAAGCTGGCGACCTCGCACGCGCTTGGTCCGTCCTGATCGCGGCGCTCGGCACATGTCCGTGGCTGGCCGAGTATGAGTGGGCGCGCGATACCGTCCGCTGGCTAAGCCACGCGCAGGCGCGAACGGCGAACTCGCCGGTGATTGCCACCCGCGACTTTTGCAATCAGATCAAGGCCGCGACTACGAGCGCCGGCATGAGTGATCGACGGCGGATACGCACGATGATCGCCAAGATGTGGGCGACAATGGCCGCGTCGCTTCTCGCCGACGAGAGTGCGAGCAATCACGATGCCGCCTACGCGGCCGGCTGTGCTGTGGCGCACGCGCCGCTGTACATCGTGCGCAACGGGTTGCTGCGCGGTATCGCGCGGGGCGCCCTGAGGCGCGCGGTTCTCGGAGGAGGCGAGAGTCAGCGGTGAGATAGTGAGTAGTGAGCCGTGAGTAGTGAGTAGGAGGCCTCTTCCTACCACGCACCGCTCACGACTCATCATTTACCATCAAATCGCCCGCTCGCGGCCTTGCCAATACGGATCGCGCAGCTTGCGTTTGTAGAGCTTGCCGTTGGGATCGCGCGGCATCGCGGCGATGAAGTCGATGGTGCGCGGACACTTGTACTTCGCGGTTTTCTGCAGGCAGTAGTCGAGGATCTCCTGCGCCAGCGTCGGTGACGGCGCGATCCCCGGCGCGGGCTCGATCACCGCTTTCACCTCTTCGCCCCAATCTTCGTTCGGTATGCCGAACACCGCTGCGTCGGCAACCTTCGGATGCGTGAGCAGGACGGACTCGACCTCGGTTGGATAGATGTTGACGCCGCCCGCGATGATCATGTCGATCTTGCGATCGCACAGAAACAGATAGCCCTCATCGTTGAGGTAGCCGACGTCGCCGACGGTGAAGAAGCCGTCGCGGCGGTTCTTCTCGGTCTTCTCCTTGTCCTTGTGGTACTCGAACTCGGCCGGGCCGAGCGCCATGTACACGGTGCCGGGCGTGCCGGTCGGAACTGGGTTGCCGTCGTCGTCGAGAATGCGAATCTCCGAGGTCGGCCAGGCGCGACCGACGGTGCCGGGATGCTTGAGCCACTCTTCCGGTGTGACCAACGTGCCGCCGCCTTCGCTCGCCGCGTAGTACTCGTAAATGACCGGTCCCCACCACGCCAGCATGCGTTGCTTGACATCGACCGGGCAGGGCGCGGCCGCGTGGATCATGTGTCGAAGCGACTTCAATTCGTATTTGGCCTTCACGTCGTCCGGCAGTGCTAGGAGTCGGTGAAACTGAGTCGGGACCATGTGGCTGGTGGTGACGCGGTACTGATCGATGCAATCGAGACACGCCTGCGGTGTCCACTTGTCCATCAATACCACGGCGTGGCCGATGTGCAGCGACGACCCGGCGAACATCAATACCGCGGTGTGGTAGAGCGGGGATCCGACCAGGTGGACGTTGTCGTTGTGCGGCTGGATGCCGAACATGCCGAGGAACATCGCGAACATCGAGGCCACCATGTCGGGATCGTATGGCGCGAGCGCGCGGCGCACGCCCTTCGGCCGGCCAGTGGTGCCCGACGTGTAGTTCATGACCTGTCCGGCACAGCGGTCCTCGGGCAACGTCGTCGGCTGCGCGGCTTTGAGATCGCTGTACGGGCGGAAGCCGGCGACGCGCCCGAGCGCGAAGCGCGCATTGGGTGGGAACTTGATCTCTTCAACCGCATCGGCGCACGCCGGTGCAAAGCGTTCGGCACCGACGAACGTCTTGGCGCCGGAGTTGTCGAGAATGTATGCGACCTCGGAGGCGGTCAGATGGTGATTGATCGGCACCAAGTACCAGCCGGCCTGACCGGCGGCGAGGTACAGCTCGATCATCGGCGCGCCGTTCGGGAGCACGGTAGCGAGGACGTCGCCGCGTTGCAGTCCGAGTTGACGCAATCCATGGACGAGTTGATTCGCCGACGCGAGGAGCTCCCCCGCGCTGACCGTATGTCCATCGGGCTCAACCAGTGCGAGATGCGCTGGGTTCTGTTGCGCAAGATTCCAAAAGCCGAAGTCCGACATCGGGAGAGCCTCCGCGTGCGGTGAAGTCCCGCACGGTTAACAAATGTTCGCTTTCGGGTCTACTGCCACCGCCGGCGGGCAGTATCTGCTCAGAAGTCCCGTTGGGGGCGGCCCTCCATGGCCGCCGGACAGGCGCGGAGGCCTGTCCCCACTGGACCAACCCGCTACGCCCTCCGCTTCGCGGCTGCGTATTCGACCCGATGGGTGCCGGGCGGCAGCGTGCGCACGCGGTCGACCAAGCGAAAGCCCGTGGGCGCGACGAGCTCTGCGCGCATGCGATCGGGCACCGACACCTCGAGTTCGACGCCGTCGTCGCTGCGCTCCCACGTGACGCGCACGTCACCGCGCACGGTGGGAAAGGTGCCGCGAGCGGAACGTAGGTCTGCGAAGTGCGGCATCAGACGGAAACAGGCGAAGCCGGGCTCGATTGGGAACACGCCGAGCACTTCGGTCGACAACTGGTAGACCGGCGTGGCGGAGAAGCCGTGACAGAGACTCGCCGTCGGGTCGAAACTTTCCCACAACGTCGTCGCGCCGCGCGCGAGCATGCGGCCGTAACGCTCGCGCATCAGTGCCAGCGCGCGATCGAAGCGGCCGGCGCGACACAGGCCGCGATAGACGAAGTGGCTGTAGAAGGTGTTGGCGAGCACCACATCGGTGTCGGGATCGAAGGGCTCGCCAGTGGGTGCGATCGGCGGCGCCGCCGTGAACTTGAGGCGCGCGGAGTCGGAGATGTAGTCGACGATCGCTGGCCAGCGCTCAGCCGGCGCGACGCCCCAGAGCAACGCTGCGCCGTTGGCGTGTTGCGAAACGCGCGCATCCTGGGCGCCGGTGGTCGGGTTGACCATGTCGACGTAGACGCCGCGCACCGCGTCCCAATGGCGCGCGTTGAGCGCGAGCGTGATGCGGTCGGCCAACTGATCGTACTTGCGCGCGGCGCGTTCCGATTCGAGTGCGCGGGCCAAGCGTGCGGCGGCGCGCAAGGCGCCGACCAGCTCGACATTGAGTGCCGCGGCCTCGCCGTGCCGCCCGACCGCCGCCCAATCCATGAAATGCCAGTACGGACACTCGGCGACCAGGTCATTGGGACCAATCTGACGCTCGAACCACGTCAGCGCCCGCTGAATCGCCGGAAAGATCGCTTCGATCGTCTCGCCGTCGCCGGTGTAGAGCCAATGCCGCTCGGCATTGACGATCCACTGTAGCGTCCAGTCCGGAATCAGCACCGCGTTGCCGTGATGATCGCCGGGCGCAAACATTTGCGTCAGGCCATCCGGGCGCTGGCTTTCCGCGGCGTGCAGCAGGAACTGCCGGTTCAGTGGATTGATTGAAGCGCCGAAGGCGGCTTGGCCGACGAGAAACTCAACCGTCGCATCGCCGAGCCACTGGCGTTGTTCGCGGCCGGGGCAATCTTCCCAGCCGTCGTGCATGCACTGCTGCAGCGTGTAGCGGCCGACGTCCCAGAGCTTGGTGAGCATCGGATCCGAGCACTCGAAGGCGCCGCGCGGCTCCGCCGGATAGCGTGTGTACCTGGAGCCGATGTGCCGAATGCGCAAACCGTTGAGCGCGTTTCGCACCGTCACTTGCATGTAGCGTACCGCCGTCCACTCGAAGCGCTCGAACCGCTGGCGGCCGGGGCGCGCGATGTAGCGAAAGAGATGCGTGCCGTGCCCGCGTTCGATGTCGATCCGCGGCTGCGCGCGCTTCGGATCTTCCCATTCGCCTGCCATCCCTTCGGCGACCGCGAGGTCGATGATCTCCCCGCCGTTGGCGTCGATGTCGATGAACGCGTGACCCGTGTGAATGCGACCGAAGTCGAGCACGAACGACACGTCATGCTCCGGTGTCGTCCGCACGGTGGTGATCCGTTCATCACGCGTGAGCAGCGCGCGCGGCTCATCCACGGCATCGGCCGGCATGTCGATCAACTGCTCTTCGTAGAGCTGACGCTCGACCGCAGCGGTTGGGTTGGGGAGCGCCGCGTACCAACGAAGGATGCGTTCCGCGACGACTGGTGATTCGTTCAAGAATGGGATGGCACGCGGGATCAACGTCGGGAACGGTTCGATGCGCATCCCGCCCATCATCGAGTCCGGTGGTCCGCCGCCGGCCGTGAGAATCTGAACTCTCTCCCATTGCGAGTCATCGAAGTCGGGCAGCGTCCAGCCCGCGGGCATCTGGTTGGCATCGTGCACTTCGATGAATCCGAGTCCCCAGACCGCGCGCGGCGTGTCGCGTTGCCACGCGTCGCACTCGTGGCAGCGCCACTGTTCGTCGGAAAGCACGTCGACGACGGTCTCGCCGCAGCGGATGGTTGTGTCGCAATAGAGCGCGCCGTCGCCAAACACCGGCTGCCAATGGCCGATGACGCGTTGGTACCACGAGGTGTCGACGCCGTAGACCCGCACCAGCATCGCGATCACGTTGCGGCCCGGCTGCAGGTGCGCGGCGATTTCGTAGGTGTCGGTACGTTGGTGGAACGGATCACAGCGAGCCGGCCCGCGTCCGACGCGCGTGCCGTTGATGAAAAGCTGATAGCGGCCATCCACCGTCGTCGTCAGTCGCGCCTCGTCCGCGGGTGCCGCCAGCTCGAACACGCGACGAAAGAGAAACCAACGATTCGTCCCTTCGTTCTCGCGCCGCAGCGGGCCGCCGAAGAACACGCGCCACAGTCCGAAGGCGTCGATCGGCTGTTTGCTGGTCCAGATGAACGGGGCGCGGCGATACACGAGTTGAGCTCCAGACAAATCCGTCGGTGCACACTAGCCGGAGGAAGCGATCGTGTGAAGCCACCCGCTTGCGCTTTACGTTTGAGACGATCCGATCTACGACGCCGCATGGCCGTCGCTCGTGATCGTCAGGCGGATGAGACCCGATCGGCTACCGGCACCGTCGATGGCCGCTATGGCGGCTACGTGCTCGCCGTGCTCGTGGTCGTGTACGTCTTCAACTTCGTCGATCGCCAAATCCTGTCGATTCTGGCCGAACGCATCAAGCGGGACCTGGATCTTACCGACGCCCAGATAGGGTTTCTCTACGGCACGGCGTTCGCCGTCTTCTACGCGGTGTTCGGCATTCCGCTCGGGCGACTCGCCGACGTGTGGGAGCGCCGTCGCATCATTGCGCTCGGCCTGTGCTTTTGGAGCGTGATGACGACGCTGTCGGGATTCGCCCGCACCTTCGCGCAACTCGGCCTGGCGCGGATCGGTGTTGGTGTCGGCGAGGCGAGCATGTCGCCGGCCGCGTTCTCGCTGTTGTCGGACTACTTCTCGGCGAAGCGTCGCGCGACGGTCATGGCGATTCATCAAAGCGCGATCTTCATCGGCTCCGGCCTCGGCCTCGGCATCGGTGGATTGATCGTCGATCGCTGGGATGCGGCCTGGAGTGGCAGCGCGCCGATGGGATTGCGCGGCTGGCAGATCGCGTTCATCGCGGTGGGTTTGCCGGGGATACTCTTGTCGCTGTGGGTGCGTACGTTGCGCGAGCCGGTGCGCGGGCAAGCCGATGGGATTTATGCGCCGGCGGAATCGCAGCCGATGCGGCAGTTTGCGCGTGAGCTGCGATCGGTGTGTCCACCATTCACGGTCTGGCACTTGTGGCGTGTCGGCGCGAGTGGACGCGAGATCGCCATCAATCTGCTGGCGGCCGGCGCGCTCGCGGTGGCCGCGGCCGCGCTGACGAATTGGCTCGGCACGCCGGTGCAATGGATTGCGCTCGGCATCGGCATCTACGCCGGTGTGTCGTGGGCGCAGGCGATTGGGTACCGCGACCGCGTCTGCTTCGAGCTGATGTTCCACACGCCGTCGCTGCGCTACGCCATCGGCTGCTTCGCGTTTCTGGCAGCGGCCGGATACGGAATCAACTTTTGGACGGCGCCGTTCTTCATCCGTGTCCATCACCTGCCGGAAGCACAGGCCGGCCTGATTATCGGCGGCTTGCATGCGACCGCCGGATGGATCGGTGTCCAACTCGGCGGTGTGCTCGCCGATCGCTGGCGGCAGCGGACATTGAACGGGCGGCTCTACGTGGCCATGTTGACCGCGGTGCTGCCGGTGCCGTTCGCCCTGATTGTGTTGAGCACCGACAACACGTCGCTAGCCGCCACGCTCTATTTTCCACAATCGCTGCTGGGCGCGTTGTGGTCGGGCGCGGCCGTGTCGACGATTCAGGATCTAGTCTTACCGCGGATGCGGGCGACGGTGTCGGCAGCGTATCTGCTCATGGTGACCTTCGTCGGACTCGCGCTCGGTCCCTACACGGTCGGACGGCTCAGCGCCGGCCTGGGCGGCCTGCGTCCCGCGATGCTCTGCGCTCTCGGAGTGAACGTGCTGGCCTTGCTGTTCGGCTGGCTGGCGACGCGTCACTTGCCGGCGGACGAATTGAGCAAAATCGATCGTGCACGTGCGGCCGGTGAGCTGGGCCTGTGAGCCTGGCAGGGCTTCAAACTGTTGGTCGGGAGAGTCATCTCCCGGCAAGCCGCGCGTCGGTTTGGAGGGCGCACGCACACGGCGCACACGGCATACGCCCCGCGGACGGAGCCGGGGAATGAATTCCCCCGCTGAAGGATCCTGAAGTCGGCTCAAGCCGACTGGGTCGGAAGGTCGATTAGCCTTCGCTGATCGCGCCGAGCAGAGGCTCCGGCGCCGACCCGCGCAGCACCTGGTACCAGGCGCGCGACGCCTCGATGATAATGAGGCCGACCAGGCTCATGAACAGCGCGGTGACCGCGGCATCGAGACGCAGATTGAAAATCTGAGTGCGGGTCTCAGTGAGCTTGGCGGCCGCGATGGTACCGGCATCGATGGCCGCACTGAGCTTGTTCGCTTGGGCGAGGAAGCCGATCGCCGGATCGGCGGAGAAGATCTTCTGGTAGCCGGCGGTCATGGTCACCGCCAGCAGCCACGCGAGCGGCAACAGGGTGGTCCACGCGTAACGCCCGCGCCCGCCGCGGATCAAAAAGGTCGTCGCGATCGCCAGCGCGATCGCGGCGAGGAGCTGGTTCGAGATACCGAACAACGGCCACAGGATGTTGATGCCGCCGAGCGGATCGATGACACCCTGGTAGAGGAAGTAGCCCCACGCGCCGACCACGATGGTGCTGCTCAGCAGCACGCTCGGGTACCAACTGGTGCGCCCGAGCGGCTCCCACAGATTGCCGAGCAGATCTTGCAGCATGAAACGGCCGACGCGGGTGCCGGCGTCGAGCGTGGTCAAGATGAACAGCGCCTCGAACATGATCGCGAAGTGGTACCACAGCGCGCGCGCGCTGCCGCCGAGGGTGCGGGCGAATATGTGCGCCATGCCGACCGCGAGGCTCGGGGCTCCGCCGGTGCGGGCGAACAGCGAGCGTTCGCCGATTTCCTCGGCGAGGGTCGCCATCTGCGGCGCGGTGACCGGAAAGCCCCAATTCGAAATCGTCGCGGTGGCGGCGACCGGATCGGCGCCGACGACACCCGCGGGACTGTTGATCGCGAAGTACACGCCGGGTTGCAATGCGGCGGCGGCGATCATCGCCATGATCGCGACGAACGATTCGAGCAGCATGCAGCCGTAGCCGATCATCGGCGCGTCGGTTTCTTCGCGCAGCAGCTTGGGCGTGGTGCCGGACGAGATCAGCGAGTGGAAGCCGGAGATCGCGCCGCAGGCGATGGTGATGAAGCAAAACGGAAAGACCTTGCCGGCGAAGATCGGCCCGGTGCCGTCGACGAAGCGCGTGAGGGCCGGCAACTCGATGGCCGGCCGCATGATGAGGATCCCGATGGCGAGTGCGCCGATAGTTCCAAGCTTCACGAAGGTCGACAAGTAATCGCGCGGCGCCAGCAGCAGCCACACCGGCACCACCGACGCCGCAAAGCCGTAGAGAATGATCGACCAGGCGAGTTGAGTTGCGTTGAGCGTGAAGACTTCGGCGAGCGTCGGATGCTGATCGACCCAGCGTCCGCCGAGCAGCGCGCACGCCAGCAAGATCAGGCCGAGGACGGTCGCGCCACGCACATCGGCGGGGCGGATGTACTTCATGTACCAGCCCATGATCATGGCGATCGGGATCGTCGCGCCGACCGTGAAGGTGCCCCACGGGCTGTGGCGCAGCGCGTTCACGATGACCAGCGCGAGCACCGCAATGAGGATGATCATGATCGAGAACACGCCGAGCAGCGCGGCGAAGCCGCCGATCGGACCGATTTCGTCCTTCGCCATCTGACCGAGCGAGCGCCCGTCGCGCCGCAGGCTGCCGCACAAGATGCAGAAGTCTTGCACCGCACCGCCGAGCACGACGCCGGCGAGAATCCACAGCGTGCCGGGCAAGTATCCGAATTGCGCAGCGAGCGTCGGGCCGATCAGCGGACCCGGCCCGGCGATGGCGGCGAAGTGATGGCCGAACACGACCCAGCGATTGGTGGGAACGAAGTCGCGCCCGTCATTGATCCGTTCGGCGGGCGTTTGATTCGCGCCGTCGAGCGCGAACAACTTGGCGGCGAGATAGGCGCCGTAGAAGCGGTAGGCGATCGAGTAGACGGCAACCGCCGCGATGACGAACCACACCGCGTTGACGGTTTCGCCGCGCCAGATCGCGAGCGTGCCGATCGCATACGCCCCGGCCGCCGCCACCGCCGCCCACATCAGTGCCCGCATCTCACCGCGCCTCCGTCACGTTCGCTGACATACACGATCGAGACGGGCTGGGGAAAGATTGCGCCCCTTCTTGCCGCTGAGAGGTGCTTAAGGACCACCCAACATCGGGCGCATGAATGCTCGGCGCGGCCAGTTTCACCGTTCGTTCAGCGATCAAATTTGGGAGAGCGTGCGACGACCCCAAATCCATCTCTACGCGCTCGGTATGTGCAGCGATGCCGATGACGGCGACGTCGCCTCACGCAGTTTCACTTTCCGAAGCTCGTCAGGCCGAACCCGATCAGCGCCCCGCCCAAGACCAGCCACACCGAATTGACGCGAAGGCGAAGCAACAGAGCCGCACTGGCGACGGCCAGCAGGAGCGTTGCAAGGTCAACGACCGCGGCCTGCCCCAGCCTGAACGTGACAACAGCCATCAATGCGAGCGAGCCCACGTTCACCCCGTCGAGGAAGGCGCCCGCCGTCGGCGAGCGCCGCAGCCGCGGAACCAGCGGGCCGCTGAGCGCCACGAAGAAAAACGAGGGCAGGAAGATCCCCACGGTGGCAACGGCGGCGCCCCGCACGCCACCGAGGTGGTAGCCGATGAAGGTGGCGGTGCTGAAGACCGGGCCGGGCGTAACTTGCCCGACCGCGACCGCATCGAGCAGCTGACGATCCGTGAGCCAGTGCCAGTGATCGACGAGATCGGCGCGCAGAAAGGCGAGCAGCACGTAGCCGCTCCCGAACAGGATCGCGCCAACCTTCAGAAAGAAAAGAAACAGCCCGATCAAGCTGAAGGGTGTGACGGCGGCCACCGCAGTGGCCGCAACAGGACCGATGCCCGTGCCCCACGTCGATAGCGCTGCGAAACGGCCGCGCGCATCGATGGCGCGCATGATCACCGCAGCAACGCCCGCGCCAAGCAGAACCGCGAACTCGTTGAGCCCAGCGATGTTTGCTGCCACCGTAAGCGCGGCGAGACCGGCGAGCGGCCCCGTCTTGACCGCCGTGCGGCTCAAGCCCCAGAGCGCCTGCACGACAATGGCGATGATCACCGGTTTGACCCCGTACAGCAACGCCTCAGCTTGCGGTCGCGTACCGAAGTGGACGTACGCCCACGCGAGCGCAAGCGTTACGAGACTGGCCGGCACGATGAAGCAAGTGCCGGCGACCGCGAGTCCCGCCCAGCCGGCCCGGTGATGACCAATGTGAATGGCCATCTCGGTGGAGTTGGGACCGGGGATGAGGTTGGTTGCACCAAGGAGATCGAGGAAGCGCTCGCGCGTCATCCACCGGCGGCGGCGGACCACCTCGTCCTCCATCATCGCGATGTGTGCCGCCGGCCCGCCAAACGCGGTCGTCCCCAGACGCAGAAAGAGCCCTGCAATCTCTCGCAACGATTGCTGCGTTCGCGAAGCGGCCGGGTGCACAGGTGTAGCAGCCATCGCAGACTTTCGGTGACGAACCGGCCTCAGTGTGCCGGCGGCAGCACGAGGATTTGGCCGCTCATTGCCGGCTGGTGCATCGTGCAATAGAAGTTGAAGATCCCTTCTCGGTGAAAGGTGAACACGAAATCGGTCTTCTCCAAGGCCGGCAGCTTGACTTTCATCAGCACGTCGAGATCGGGATCGACGAGCATGAAGTCATGGTCGTCGTCGGGTTGGAGATTCCAAAACGTGACGGCAGTCGGTTCGTCGCGGTGCACGGTCATGAATGACGGCGAGAAACTGTAGACCTCACCAAACCGGGACACCGTTTCCTTGGGGCCGGTCTCCTTGATGGCCACGGCCTGCGTCAGCACCGTGAAACCTGCGGCTGCGGAACCTTTGAGTGCGACGGTCACGACCTTAGATGCGGCCTCGCTTGGCAGATAGTAGTGCTCATCGTGATGCATCCCGCTGGTGCGTGTAGCCAACGGCGCAGCGCTAACGGCCGCAAGGATGAGGACAGCTATGCTCATTGGTTGCTCCAGTGTCGGCGCCCCGCAGCTCGCAGTGCATCGGCGGACCAGGGGCCTGCACCCACGCAGAGGAGGAACATTAATCCCAGAAGCATGCAGTAGTCGGTGCGGGTTTCGTGCGCCGCCGCCCAGAACCCGCTCTTCAGCAGGATGGGAAACTTGGTCGTCGCCATGGCGACGAGGATGCTGATGAGCAGCGGGACGGCTGCCGGCCGCGTGAGCCATCCGAGTATGAGGAGCAAGCCGCACACGACTTCGACAACCCCAACGAACGGTGCCGTGACTTCCGGAGCTGGAATCCCAATCGTCGTGAACCGACCGACGCCCAGGCTGGCGGGGAAAAGGAACTTCTGGATTCCCTCGGAGAGAAAAACGAAACCGACCATCAGCCGGATCAAGACCACAGCGGCAGGCGCCGACCGCGGTGTAGGTTCATCGACACGAGCCAACTCGATTTCCCTGCTTCTAGTCCTCGAGCAATTCGCCGAAAAGTTCCTTGACTCGCTGCTTGCTCTGCCGCAACGCGCGCCGCCCCTGCGGGGTGGCGCGATACACCCGGCGGATTCGCCCGGCCTCCTGCGTTCGCGATGACCGAAGATATCCCTGCCGCTCCAGCCCTTCGAGCAACGGATACACCGTGCCCGGACTCAGCTTGTACCCATGGCGCGCAAGTTCCCCGATGATCCCGAGCCCGAAGATCGCTTCGTGCGCGGCGTGGTGCAGGATGTGGAGGCGGATCAATCCGCCATAGAGCGCTTTGTCTGCGGTCCCCATTACGTTATCGAAATCCGATATCGGATGCAGATATCGCGTGGGCGTGAGTGCGTCAACGGGCGGCTACTGTCTGCCAAATTCAGACGACACCAACGGGCTCCGGCGTGAGATCGGAGCGGGTGTGCCGCAGGGGCAGGTAAGACGAATCAGATTGCAACATCGGTGTGTGACGGTCGCCCCCAACCCAGTCACGCCGTCGCGGACATTCAGCGCTACGGTTTCTACTCGATCCCGTACCGCTTGCGCTTGCGCCACAGCGTCGTGGGGTTGATGCCCAGTCGGGCCGCGGCTTCTTCGAGCGTGGCGGCGTCGGTGAGGACTTGCTGGATGTGGCGGCGCTCGATGTCTTCGAGCGAGAGTGATGGATCGGCCACGGGTGCCGCCGCGACGCGCGGCGGCGCGGCGAGGCGATCGGGCAGATCCTCGACTTGAATCAAATCGCCGCGCGACAGCACGACGGCACGCTCCAGCGCGTTGACCAGTTCGCGAATGTTGCCCGGCCACGGATAGGCCAACAGCGCTGCGCGGGCGTCGTTGCTGAGTTGGAGCGCCGCGCGGCGGTGGCGCGCGCACAACGTCGCGAGCACATGATCGATCAGCGCGGGTAGGTCCTCGCGACGCTCGCGCAACGGCGGCAGGCGAATCGCGACGACGTTGAGACGGAAATAGAGATCTTCGCGGAAGCGGCCGACCCGCACGTCGGCGTCGAGATCGCGATTGGTTGCCGCAATGATGCGCGCGTCGACCTCGATGGTTTCGCTCGACCCCACACGCTCGAAGCGATGCTCTTCGAGGAACCGCAGCAACTTGGCTTGCAGCTCCGCCGGCAGCTCGCCGACCTCATCGAGGAACACGGTACCGCCGCCCGCGGCTTCCAGCCGTCCGGGCTTGTCCTTCCACGCGCTGGTGAACGCGCCCTTCATGTGCCCGAACAGCTCGCTTTCGAGCAGATGCTCGGCCAGCGTCGTGCAACTGATCGTGATGAACGGCGCCGCCGCGCGCGCGCTCCAACTGTGAATCGCCGCGGCCAGGACGTTCTTCCCCGTACCGCTTTCCCCCGTCAGCAGCACCGTGACCGACGACTCGGCCACTTGCCGCGCGGTGGCGAGCACCCGCTGCATCGACGGACTGCTGGAGTCGAGCAGCGCCGGCTGGTCGATGGCGGATCGCAGCACGCGATTCTCGCGGCGCAGCGCCAGCACTTCCAAGACGCGCTGGAGCAGCAGCCCAATTTGATCGAGCGAGAACGGCTTCACCAAATAATCGTAAGCGCCCGCGCGCATCGCTTCGACGGCTTGCGGCACCGTGGCGTACGCGGTCATCAGCACCACCACCACGTCAGGCTGGCGGCGTCGCATCTCGCGCAGCAGCGCCAGCCCATCCATGCCGGCCATGCGCACGTCCGACAGCACGATGTCGACCGCGCCGCGGTCCAGCGCCGCCAGCGCCGCCGCGGCGTCTTCGGCGGTTTCGGCGCCGTGACCAACGCCACGGACGTAGGTTGCAAGATGCGTCCGAATATTTTTCTCGTCGTCGACGATGAGGACGTTGGCCATGGGTGTCACCCGCGGGGCAGCTCGATGGTGAAGCGACTGCCGCGACCGACTTCGCTGTCGAGATGAATGCGCCCGCCGTGGGCTTGCACGATGTCGCGCACGATGGCCAATCCCAACCCCGCCGACCCGATATCACCACCGTCGGCGGACTGCACGAAGCGCTCGAAGATGCGCTCGCGTTGATCGGCTGGAATCCCGGGACCGGAATCGCTGACGGCGAGCAGCACGGCGCCGTCTTGGGGTAAGGCGTCGATCTGGACCCGGCCGCCGTCGGGCGTATACCGCAGCGCATTGGAGAGTAGATTGGACAACGCCCAGGTCAGCTTGATCTCGTCTCCCGCGATCGTCAGGCCGTGGTCCGCTACCACCGTGTCGAGCGCGATATGTTTGTCGCGTGCTTGCGGCGAGAAGATTCTGACCACTCGCGGGATGATGTGACGGAGGTCGACGTTGCGACGATCGAGGGCGATCGTCATCGCACGTGCGCGGGACAAGTCGAGCAGGCGTTGCGCCACTTCCTGCAGGCGCGCGACGTCCTCGTGCGCGGTGTCGAGCAACGTTCTTTGGTCGGCGGTCAGGACGGGGCCGTCGCGCTGCAACAACTCGAGCGCCATCCGCAACGAGGTGATAGGCGTTCCCAGCTCGTGCGAGAGAGTGGCGATCAAGGCTTCGCGGCGAGATTCTTGATCGCGCAGGTAGGTCACGTCCTGCAAGCCGAGGATCAGTCCCGCCGGCGAGCCATCGGCGGCGCGGAAGGGCGTCAACCGCAGCACGAAATAGTGGTCGCGCCCGCGCATGAACAAAGTAATCTCAACCCGTTCCGCCTCGCGTTCGGGGTGCGTCAGAAACTCGTGCACGGCGGATCGCAGCCGGAGGTAGTGCGGATGATGTGTACCGAGGGACTCGAATTGGCGGCCGAGCAACTCGGCGCGGTCGACTTCGAGGATGGCACAGGCAACCTCGTTGACGTGGGCGACGACGCCGGCCGGATCGAGGACGATCAATCCGTCCTCGATGGCTTCGATCACCGCTTCGGTCTTGGCCTTCTCGGCGAGCACGACATCGACGCGGGTGCGCTCGATGGCGATCGCGGCCTGGCGCGCGAGCGCTTCGAGGAGTTGGCGCTGATCGAGTGCCAGGCCGCTGCCGGTCGTGGGCGTTTGGAGTGCGAGCACGCCGACCGCGCCGCGCGCCGTACTGAGCGGCACGTGGAACCAATCGCCGCCGGGCAACGTGTCGGTACCGCGCCCCGCGGGTTGATTGTGCTCCCACACCCACGTGGCGGCGGCGCGCTCCGCCGCCGTCAGCTCGGTTTCGGATGGGTCGACCGCGCGAGTAAGCAAGCGGCCGCCTTCGGGCAGCAGCACGGCAACGGCGCCGTGAAACAATTGTCCGACGTGGCGCACGATGATGGGGAGGAGATCCTCGATCCCCGCCGCCCCGGCGAGCAGCTTGCTGAATTCGTACAGCGCGGCGGTGCGCTCTTCGCGGCGTCGCGCCATGACCGCTTGATCACGAATGCGCGCGGTCAGGTTGCTGGTGATCACGGCGACCACCAAGAACACCAACAGCGACAGGATGTCCTGCGGCTTCGTGATGGTGACGGTGTACAGCGGCTCCACGAAGAAGACGTCGTAGATCAGCAAGCTGACGACCGCGGCGAGGATTGACGGACCGAGACCACCGATGACGGCGCTGAACAAGACGGCGGTGAGAAACACCAAAGCGTAGTCGGTGAGCGAGATCGCGAGCTGCAGGCCTTTGGCGACGACGCCGGCGATGGCAACGAAGCCGAGCGCTGAAAGATAACGATTCATTGGAATCGCGGGCGCCGCCGTCGGAGCGGCTCGAGGTTCGGGCTCGGCGGCTTCACTCGAGATGACCCGCACCTCGATGTGGCCGCTGCGACGGATCACTTCGTCCACCGGCGAGCGCCGGCGCAGTTCGAGCCAACGCGGGCGTAGCGGTTTGCCGAGAATGATCTCGGTGACGTTGTGCCGTTCGGCGAAGCGGATCAACTCCGTGGCGACGCGTTCGCCGGCGATCGTCGCGACTTCACCGCCGAGCTGCTCGGCAAGTTTCAACATCTTCGCTACGCGATCGCGCTCGTGCTCCGGCCGGCGATGGAACGCCGAGGTCTCGACGAACACCGCCAACCAGTCGGCGTGACGCGCGTCGGCGACTCGCCGCGCGGTGCGGATCACGCGCTCCGACATCCGGCCGCCGCTGATGCAGGCCAGAATCCGCTCGGTGACCGGCCACACGCCCGGGATGGCGTGCGCCTGCATGTACTCGCGCATCTGGTCGTCGACGCGTTCGGCGGTCTGGCGCAGTGCCAACTCACGCAAGGCAGTGAGGTTGCCGGGACGGAAATAGTTGCGAATCGCGCGCTCGGCCGCCGCGGGCATGTAGACTTTGCCCTCCTGCAGGCGCTGCAGCAGGTCTTCGGGCGTCACATCGACCAGCTTCACCTCGTCGGCGCGCTCGAAAAAGCTGTCGGGGACGGTTTCGCGGATGCGGATGCCGGTAATCTGCGCGACGACGTCGTTGAGGCTTTCGAGATGCTGAATGTTGACGGTGGTGTAGACGTCGATGCCGGCATCGAGCAGCTCTTCGACGTCGGAGAAGCGCTTCGGATGGCGACTGCCGGGTGCGTTGGTGTGAGCGAGTTCGTCGACCAGCACGAGCTGCGGCCGGCGGGCGAGGATCGCGTCCAGGTCCATCTCTTCGAGAAGGGTTCCACGATACTCGATATGCTGGCGCGGCATCACGTCGAGCCCTTCAAGTAGGGCCTGGGTTTCGGCGCGTCCGTGAGTTTCGACCACGCCGATTACCACATCGACGCCTTCGCCGCGCCGCTCGTGCGCGGCGGCGAGCATCGCGTAGGTTTTTCCCACGCCCGGTGCGGCGCCGACAAAGATCTTCAGGCGACTGCGGGACTCCTTCTTCGCCGCCTGCAGGAGCGCCTCGGGCGACGGCCGGCGCTCGTCTCCGTTGAGTTGCGTCACCAATCTAGTGTCTCACCGTGCCGCCGCGGCGTCCAGCGCCAGGTTGAGCTGCAGCACGTTCACGCGCGGCTCGCCGAGGAAGGCGAGCTGGCGGCCTTCGATGTGTTGCGTCACCAGTGCCTTCACGCGCGCCTCGTCGAGACCCCGGAGGCGGGCCACGCGTGGCACTTGGTAGTACGCCGCCGCCGGACTGATATGCGGATCGAGTCCGCTCCCGGATGCCGTCACGAGGTCCACCGGGATCGGGCCGGTCTGATTCGGGTCCGCGTCACGTAACGCGCTCACGCGGCCCTGAACCGCGTCATGCAAACCGTCGCTCAGCGGTCCCAAATTCGAACCGGACGACGCGCCGGCGCTGTAGGGCGAAGGCGAGGTCGCCGACAAGCGACCCCAGAAATATTTGGGGTCGTCGAACGGTTGTCCGATCAACGACGAGCCGATGACCTTGCCGTCCTTGGTGATCAGACTGCCCGCGGCTTGGCTGGGAAAGAGGACTTGGGCGATGCCGGTCACCCCCAGCGGGTAGACGACGCCGGTCAACACGGTCAGCGCGGCCAGCATGACAATCGCGGTTCGTAGTTCTTTCATCGATATCTCCTCAGGCCAATCCCAGAGCGACCAGGATTATGTCGATCAGCTTGATGCCGACGAACGGCGCGACGATTCCGCCGAGACCATAGATGAGCAGATTGTCGCGCAGCAGCGCGGCCGCCGGCACAGCACGATACCGCACTCCGCGGAGCGCCAACGGGATGAGCGCGACGATGATCAGTGCGTTGAAGATGACGGCCGACAGAATCGCACTCTGAGGCGTTGCCAGCCCCATGACGTTGAGCATGCCGAGTACCGGATACGTCCCGGCGAAGGCGGCGGGGATGATGGCGAAGTACTTGGCGACGTCGTTGGCGATGCTGAAGGTCGTGAGCGCGCCGCGCGTCATGAGCAGTTGCTTGCCGATTTCCACGATCTCGATCAGCTTGGTCGGGTTGGAATCGAGGTCGACCATGTTGCCGGCTTCTTTCGCCGCCTGGGTTCCGGTGTTCATGGCCACGGCGACATCGGCTTGCGCCAGCGCCGGCGCGTCGTTGGTGCCGTCGCCCGTCATGGCGACCAGCCGTCCGCCCTTTTGATAGTCGCGAATGAGGTCGAGCTTTCGCTCGGGCGTGGCCTGCGCGAGGAAGTCGTCGACGCCGGCCTCGGCGGCGATGGCCGCAGCGGTGAGGGGGTTGTCGCCGGTGATCATCACGGTTTTGATGCCCATCCGCCGCAACTCGGCAAAGCGGTCTTTGATCCGCGTTTTGACGATGTCCTTCAACTGGATCACGCCCAGCACGTGTGCGCCTTCGGCCACAACCAACGGCGTGCCGCCCTCGCGCGCGATGATCTCGACGGACGTGCGCACGGCGACCGGGAAGCGGCCGCGCAAACTGGTGACGTACTCCTCGATGGCGTCGGCGGCACCCTTGCGCACTTGGCGGCCGTTGAGGTTGACGCCGCTCATGCGGGTTTGGGCGCTGAATGGGACGAACTCCGCGCCCAAGGCGTGCACCTCGCGTTCGCGTATGCCGTACTTCTCTTTGGCGAGCACGACGATGCTCCGGCCCTCAGGCGTCTCGTCGGCGAGCGAGGCGAGCTGGGCAGCGTCCGCGAGTTGTTCGGCGTTCACGCCGTCGGCGGGAATGAAGGCCGTGGCTTGGCGATTGCCCAGGGTGATGGTGCCGGTCTTGTCGAGCAGCAGCACGTCGACGTCGCCGGCGGCCTCCACGGCGCGCCCGGAAATGGCGATGACATTGGCTTGAATCATGCGGTCCATGCCCGCGATCCCGATGGCGGAGAGCAGTCCTCCGATCGTCGTCGGAATCAGACAGACGAGCAGCGCGGCGAGCACGGTGACGGTGATCGGGACACCGTGTCCGGCCTCGTTGACCGCGTAGATCGAAAACGGCAACAGCGTGACGGTTGCCAACAAGAAGATGATGGTGAGCGCGGCGAGCAAGATGTTGAGGGCGATCTCGTTCGGGGTTTTCTGGCGGCGCGCGCCTTCGACCATCGCGATCATGCGATCGAGGAACGTTTCGCCCGGATCGCTGGTGATGCGGACGACGATCCAGTCGGACAGCACACGGGTGCCGCCGGTCACGGCGCTGCGATCGCCGCCGGCTTCGCGGATGACCGGGGCGCTTTCCCCGGTGATGGCGCTCTCGTCGACTGAGGCGATGCCGATGGAGATCTCGCCATCGCTGGGGATGAAGTCACCGGCGGGCACGAACACGAGGTCACCTTTGTGCAGCGACCCACTCGCGGTGGTGGTGAAACGTGCGGCGTCGGGCTTGAAACGATTGGGGTCGGGCGCGTGGTCGAGTTTCTTGGCGGTGATCTCGCGCCGCGCTTTGCGGAGCGCATCCGCCTGCGCTTTGCCGCGACCTTCGGCCATGGCTTCGGCAAAGTTGGCGAAGAGCACGGTGAACCACAGCCAGAGCGAGACGGCGAGGATGAATCCCGCGGGCGCTTCGCCGTGCCCACCGAGCGCTTGGAAGTACAGGCATGTCGTAATGATGCTGCCGACCAGCACCACGAACATGACCGGGTTCTTGAACTGATGGCGCGGATCGAGCTTCAACAACGACGCGACGAGCGCGCCCCGGACAATCTCGGCATCAAACAACGGACGAGCTTTGGTCGACATGAACGAATCCTTTGGGTTACGCCAGCATCATCAAGTGTTCGACGATCGGTCCCAGCGCGAGCGCTGGAATGAACGTGAGCGCGCCGACGATGATCACCACCCCGATCAGCATGACGATGAACAGCGGCGTGTGCGTCGGTAGGGTTCCGGGACTCACCGGCACCACTTTTTTCTGTGCCAGCGAGCCGGCGATCGCGAGCGTCGGAATCGCCAGCCAGTAGCGCGCGAACAGCATCGCGATGCCGCCGGTCAGATTGTAGAAGGGCACGTTGGCGTTCAACCCGGCAAAGGCGCTGCCGTTGTTGTTGCCCATCGAACTATAGGCGTAGAGAATCTCGCTGAAGCCGTGGACGCCGGAATTCAGCCGGCTGGCGACGCCCGCGGGCACGACAACCGCGAGAGCCGTGAAACCGAGGACGATCACCGGTGGGATCAGGATGACAAGCGACGCCATCTTCATCTCATAGGCTTCGATCTTCTTGCCGAGATACTCCGGCGTACGCCCGACCATCAGGCCAGCGACGAACACGGCGACGATCGCGAACATCAGCATGCCGTACAGCCCGGAGCCCACGCCGCCGTAGATCACCTCGCCGAGCTGCATCATGAACATCGGGACCAGTCCGCCCAGTGGAGTGAACGAAGCGTGCATCGAGTTGACGGAGCCGTTGGACGCGGCGGTAGTCGCCGTCGCCCACAAGGCGGAGTTGACGACACCGAAGCGAACTTCCTTGCCTTCCATGTTGCCGCCGGCTTGGAGCGTGCTGGCGGTCTGATCGGCGCCGAGGGCCGCGAGCTGCGGAGTGCCCCGCTGCTCGGACCAGACGCACAGGCCGAGGAGAACGACGAAAATCACCGTCATGGCGGCGAGGACTGCCCATCCCTGACGGGTGTCGCCAACCATCTTTCCAAACGTGTAACAAAGCGCCGCCGAGATCACCAAGATTCCCAACGCCTCGATGAAGTTGGAGAGCGGCGTTGGGTTCTCGTAGGGATGCGCCGAGTTGACGTTGAAGAAGCCGCCGCCGTTGGTGCCGAGTTGCTTGATCGCGACCTGCGAAGCGGCCGGGCCCATCGGCAGCGTCTGTTCGGTCAACGGCACCGTTTCGGTTTTCGGCTGACCATGCTCGTCGAGGACCGCGTTGCCGTCGGCATCCTTGACGGGGCTGCTGTAGGAAGTCGGCTGAACCAGCGTGACCGTCGCATACGGACTGAAATTCTGCACCACGCCCTGCGAAACCTGGACGAGCGCCCAGAGAATCGACAACGGCAGTAGGATGTAGAGTGTGGTGCGCGTCAGATCGACCCAGAAGTTGCCGATAAACTTGCTAGTCGTTTGACGCAAACCGCGAATGAGCGGAAGCAGAACCGCAATGCCTGCAGCCGCTGAGACGAAGTTCTGCACGTTGAGGCCGAGCATCTGCGTGAGATAGCTCATCGTCGATTCGCCGCCGTAGCCCTGCCAGTTGGTGTTGGTGGCGAAGCTGACCGCGGTGTTGAACGACGAGTCGGATGTGACCGCGCCGAGACCCTGCGGATTGAGCGGCAGAATGCCTTGGAGGCGCTGCAACGCATAGACGACGAGCAGGCCGAGCAAATTGAAGATCATCATCGCAACGGCATACGTTCGCCACGTCATTCCCTGCTCGGGATCAACGGCGCAGAAGCGATAGATCAGACGTTCAATCGGGCCGAGCACGCGATCGAGGATCATCGGCGGCCCGTCGAAAACACGCGCCATGTAAGTGCCAAGCGGCCGCGCGAGGCCGATCAGCACGACCATGTAGAAAACGAGTTGCAGGTAACCGTTGATTGTCATCAAAACCACTCCGGCTTGAGCAAGGCGATGAACAGATAGACAAGTAACGCGAGCGAGATCACCCCGCCCACTGCATACAGCAGCGTCATGTGAACAGCCTCCTACAGTTTCTCGCAGAGGAGGATGAGTCCCCACGAGAGCGCGAAAAACGCGGCCGTGACCCCGAGATATAGAGCGTCCATGTGGTCTCCTCTCGCAGGTCGGTGAGCAGTGAACATGCCAGTCGTGCAGATTGATGAAGATCGCAACTGTCCCGCGCCTGAGTAATGCAAAGTCTGCAGACTGCAAGAGCGAGTCGTGCGCGATGCATTCCAGGCGGTGCGAACCGCGCGACGTGGGAATTTGCGCTACTGAGATTTGTGGGCGCGGGCAGCTCGCCACGCTACGGGAGCCGACGCTGCGATGAGCAAGAACACGAGGATCATGGCTCACCGGTTACCCACGTCGCCATCTCCTGCTGCGTCGTGGTCGCGAAAAGTTGCTGCCTCGCGCCGTCCGGCAACTGTGCGTCTTGCAGTTGCGCGCTCCCTCAAACCGCACGGTCGCATCCGATCCTCCTGAAAAGGCGCTTCCGATCGATGGGCGAGCGCGCTTGGTACGCTTCCTGCCATTGCGGATGCTCCAAGTGATCGCACAACCACTCGTGAGGTCGACCTCACAACAAGAAAAGGGAGAAAGCCATGAAACGAGTCGATGCAATCGTTCTACCGGACCAGCTCGAGATCGTGCTCCAATCGCTCAAGGATCGGAAGATTGACGACTACATCGTGTCCGAAGTCGTCGGTTTCGATCATGCGCACGGTCACACTGAATGTTACCGCGGTGCCGAGTATCGCGTCGACGTGCGGCCGGAGGCCAAGCTCGAGGTCGTCGTCCCGGACGAGATCGCCCTCGCCACGGCGTACGCAATGATCAACGCCACGGCTGCGGCGCGCATTGGCGCACCGAGGATCTTCATCACACCGGTGGACGAAGTCGTCCGCGTCCCGCTCGCGGAGGCCGCCATCGCGAGCGGCGAGTGTGCCGCTGCGAGCTAACGGATCGAACGCGAGAGACACGGCAATGAATCTTGTGGTGTGGCTGCCGGCAACCTTCGGCCTTGGGATCGCTGCCTTGGCGCTCGGCTACGCCCTCATCTGGGTAGCCCTTCGCGAGGTTGGCGAAAGCCTCGATCGCACCAGCCCGGCGCAAGGCGCCGTTGGAGGGGAATCCCGACCGAGCGGTCCGGCCACCGGGCGACTGATGGTCTGCATCTCTTCGTTTTGACCGCGGGCGGCCACCTTGCTGCGACGCGGATCGCGCATGGCGGGACGTCTCAACACCGATTGGTACGTTGTCTACGTCGAAACCCCGACCGAGGCGCCCGACCGCATCAGCGCCGAAGCTCAGCGCCACCTGCTCGACAACATGCAGAAGGCGCGCGAGTAGAGCGCGATCGTGGTCCGTCTCCAGAGTCCCGATCGAGTGGCGGCCCTGTTGCACTACGCGCGGCAACACGCGGTCGGTCACATCATGATTGGCCGGTCCAGTCGGCCTTGGTGGCGGCGAGTGCTGCGTCGATCGTTCGTAACGCGGATGGTGAAGGAAGCCGCCGGGTTCGACCTCCACATCGTAGCCCTTGAAGACGAGGAACGCATCTGAGGATGCGCATCAAGCGCTGCGTGAGCGCCGCGTCGTGTCTGCCGCGACGAGGATGCAAGCGCCGGGCAAATCGCGTAGACTCTGCACCTTGCGAGTGACCAAAATGAAACTCACGCGGATACTGTCGTGTTTCGCCCTGACTCTGGCGGCCGGGTGCCACTCGGAACCGGCGATGGTGCGCCAGATGCACAAGGACGAACTGATCAACGCCATCCGAGAAAAGCTGCTCGAGTCCGCCGAGGCCGAGAAGAGCGCGGTGTTGGCGACCACGGACGATGAGTCGCAGGCGGCGGCGCTCGAGGCAAAGAAGTACGAGGCAGAGGTCAATGCCGATCGCGGCGAGTTGGGGCGGTTGGTTGCTGCGGACGGGCGCCGCGAGGAGATCGAGAAATTCGATGCCTTCGACGCCGCGTGGGCGGAACTCGAACGCATCGACGAACGCCTCCTCGCTCTGGCGGTGGCGAACACGAACCTCAAGGCGGCGCGGCTGGTGTCGCGTGACGGCGCGGCCGCTCTCGACCGCTTCGTCAATGCGCTGACCGAGATGCAGCACGCGGTTGCCGAGCCCGACACGATTCGCACGCTGTCGCAGGCCTCCGTCGCCGCACTTCGTAGTCAGTCCCTGCTCTTCGTTCACATCCCCTCAGCCGACGACGCAGAGATGACGCGGCTGGAGCAGCAGATGGCGAATTTGAACGCCGAGGTGGAGCACTGCCTCCGCACTGTCCGGGAGAGTGGCCGGCCAGGGCTCGAACGGCTTGAGTCGGCGTCTCAAGCTTGGGGTGACTATCAACGCCTTTCGGCCGAAATCATCCGGCTGTCGCGGCAAAACAGCAACGTGATCTCGTTCGACGTGTCGGTCCACGAGAAGCGTAAGGCGACCAAGGACTGCCTCTCGGCGCTCGCGGCGTTGTCGGCGGCCGTCGGCGGAGGCCCGCACCCGTCGCGGTGAGGCGAGGGCGCGCCCGCGGTGACCGTCGCCGTTGCAATTTGCATTACGGACCTGCCGGGTAGTTTGCAATTCTGAGGAACGAGCAGCGCCACCGCCGGCCGTCCCAAACGTGACGGGATGGTGGCACGGTGATCGCTCGCGCTAACGGCCATGTCTGACGATGGCATCGTGTTTCGCGTTGCAGCCGACCGCGATCCGGGCGGCCTTGTTCTCGGCGACATTGTCGACGCCCACTTGGCGTACGAGCGTGCCCGTGCAGCCCGCTCCTTTTGGGTCAATCTCTTCGCCCTCCTCGGTATCGCTGCTGGTATTTCGACGTTGATTCCGGAGATTTTCGGTGTTCACGTGCAGCAGTCAGTCGGTGCCATGTGGGCTGCGTCTGGCGTCGTAGCGATCGGCAGAGTCATCGCCGAGCGGAAGTGGGCACGCCGACGATCCCAGCTGCTCGCGCAAAATGCCATCATCGAGGATAGCCGCGAGAGTTGATAGCCGCGGCGCGACCTCCGAACCCCGGTCCCGTCGTTGCATTCCGCACGATCGCTCATTGCATTTCGCAAGATAGCGCGTGGTTAGCGGGCTCGCGATCCTTGATTTTGCAATGTGCAATGTTCGGGCACGACATACGCTGCTGCGACGCCCGCATGGGTATTTCATTGCAGCAGAGGCGCCTTGAGGAAGCATCAATTGGGTACTTGGAGTCTGCGGCGAGGTTGTCGGAGGCATCGGGAGAAGACGCGTCCGAAGCGCACCATGCGACGGCGCACGCTGGGAAGTCGCCGCTTGCGCTTCTGTGCTTGACGGCGATCGGAGTGGTGTATGGCGACATCGGCACCAGCCCGCTGTATGCGATTCGCGAGTGTTTCTTCGGACCGCACGGAGTTCCGGTGAGTCAGGTCAACGTGCTTGGCGTGCTGTCGTTGATCGTCTGGGCTCTCATCATCGTGGTGACCCTGAAGTATCACGTCTATGTGTTGCGAGCGGACAACCACGGGGAGGGCGGCATCCTCGCCCTGATGTCGTTGGTACGGAAGGATCACGATCGTAGCGCGCGCGGAGCGGTCATGGTGGCGTTCGGACTGTTCGGTGCCGCGTTGCTCTATGGCGACGGTGTACTAACGCCCGCGATTTCGGTGTTGAGTGCGATCGAGGGCCTCGAGGTGGCGACCCCGTTCTTTTCGCCGTTCGTCGTGCCCATTACCGTTGTCATTCTGATCGGTCTCTTCCTGTTTCAACGCCGCGGCACGGCCGGCGTCGGGGTGATCTTCGGGCCCGTCATCTTGATCTGGTTTGCCACGCTCGCGGTCCTCGGCGTCATCAACATCGCGCACGCGCCGGGGGTTTTGGCAGCGGTCAACCCGGCCTACGCGATCACCTTTCTGCACCAGAATGGTGCCATGGGGTACCTCGTCTTGGGCGCGGTGTTTCTGGTGGCGACCGGTGGCGAAGCGCTCTACGCTGATCTCGGCCACTTCGGCGAGCTGCCGATTCAAATCGATTGGTTCGCGATCGTCGGCCCGTCGCTGCTGCTCAACTATTTCGGTCAGGGTGCGTTATTGCTGCACGACCCGGAGATGGCGCACAATCCATTCTATCGGATGGCGCCAAGTTGGGCCCTCTATCCGTTGGTTGTCCTTGCGGCGATGGCGACCATCATTGCGTCGCAGGCGGTCATCTCCGGCGTGTTTTCGCTCACGCGCCAAGCGGTCCAGCTCGGCTTCGCGCCGCGGGTCGAGATTATTCACACGTCCTCGCGCGAGATCGGCCAGATCTACATTCCGGGCGCCAACTGGGGTCTCATGGTCGGCACGATCGGGCTGGTCATCGCGTTTCAAAATTCCAGCAACCTGGCCGCCGCGTACGGCGTCGCGGTGACGACCACGATGATCATCACCACGTTGCTGGCCTATGTGGTGTCGCGCCGTCTGTGGAAGTGGAGCCTGCCGGTTGCGGTGCTGGTGACCGTCGGATTTCTCATCGGCGACCTCGCCTTCTTCGGCGCCAACATCGTCAAGGTCGCGCAAGGGGGATGGTTCCCGCTGCTGATCGGCATCGTGGGTTTTGTGCTGTTCACAACCTGGCAGAAGGGGCGGGCGCTGTTGGCGGCCGAACTCGACAAGACGGCGTTGCCGCTGAGCACCTTTGTGGAAGATCTACAGCGCCACAATGTCACGCGGGTGCCGGGCACGGCGGTGTTTCTCAATAGCTCGGCAGAGAATACTCCGATCGCTTTGCTCCACAATCTCAAGTTGAATCGAATGCTTCACGAGCGAAACTTCGTTCTCACGCTGGTTACCGAAGAGGTCCCCTACGTTCCCGCAGCGCATCGGCTAAGCATCGAGCCACTGGCGGTCGGCTTTTGCCGCTTGGTTGCCCGCTACGGGTTCAAGGAGGATCCAGATGTCCCCGCCCTGCTCGCACTCGCGCGCGAACAGGGACAACCCATCGATCCGGCCAACGTGACGTACATTCTCAGCAACAATAGCCTTATCCCAGGACGCGGTCCCGCGCTGGCACGCTGGCGTCGCCGCCTGTTCGTGTTCTTGTCGCGCAACGCGTTGCGACCGTCACTGTTCTTCCGCTTGCCGCTCAACCGCGTGATCGAGCTTGGGATGCAGATCACGGTGTGATGGATGGGCGTGTCCGGCCCGAAGCCGACGGGCTGCACAAGGGAGTTAGCGGAGCTGCTGCGTCGTGCGGAAGTGCAGTTTGGCGACTTTGGCCAGTGCGGCCGCGCCGTGCTTGGCGACGTAACGACGGCCGGATTCCAACACCGGCGGGCCCGCGCCCTTTGCGAGTTCAACGCCGACGCTCTCGCCGAGGCGCGCGAGACGACTGACGAACTCGCTGCGCGCGACGATGGATGCTGCGGCCACGGCGACGTCCTCCTCGGCGCGATGACGCTGTTCGAGGTGAACCGCCTTGCCCTTCGTTTGTAAGGCGCGCTGCAGCACACGCTCGTCGGCGAACTGATCCGAGATGACGCGCGAGCACGCCACGTCGCCGAGGAGGTCCTCGATCGCGCGCGCGTGCGCCCAGGCCAGCAATCGGTTGAGATTCTTCACCTCGGCGTACAGCGAATTGTAGCGCTCGGGTCCGATGGCGACGACTCGTACCGGACAGGTGCGTCGGATCTCGCCGGCGAGCTCGCCGATGCGTTTGTCCGACAACGTCTTGCTATCGCGCACCCCGGCCTGCCGCAGCAACGTCGCGCTCTGCTCGTGGACATAGACCGCCGCAACCACGAGCGGCCCGAAGTAGTCGCCTTTTCCCGCTTCATCGGTACCGATCCAACCGCCCGGAGCGGTCGGCGGCAACAGCGCAAAGTCCTTCTGAGTCGTTGTCGACATGCGCGCTTCGAATAGCGCGTCTGCTGGAATCAGTCACGAGGGGTGAGTGGTCAGAAGTGAGTCGTGAGCCGACTGAGCGGAGTGTCGTTCCGCCCACTCACTGTTCCCGACTCACCACTCACGACTCATCATTCACCACTCCCTTGACCCTGCATTCCCCCTCGCATAGTTCTCGCGCCCACTGGGAGGATGTCGGTGGGTCGAGGTGACACGATCAAATGGATGCGACTGGTGGTCCTTGCGACCCTGCTGGCAGCGGGAGCACGTGCGGCGTGGGCCGAGCCGTATCTCGCGGTACGCGAGGGCTACAACTGCAGCGGTTGCCACACCAACGTGACCGGCGGGGGCAAGCGGACGGAAATCGTGACCACTCACCCGCGCGAGATCTTGCGCTACCCAGACTTCCTCGGAACGTTCTCCAGCCCCGCCGACAAGTTCACGGGTGAAGTCAACAAGTATATCGGTGTCGGCGGCGATTTGCGGGTCAGCAACCTCGCGACGTTCCAGGATCAAGGTGTGAACGGCCGGGTCGACAACAACAAGGTCTTCCGCGGTCGACTGGAGACCGACAGCCTCGACGCGACCGAAGCCGCGGTGTTTCTCGAACTCCGTCTGATTCCGGACGCCTTGAGTTTCTACGTCGATCAGCAGTTCGCCACGAGCACACAAACTCGCGAAGTGTGGGGCATGTTGCGCGGGTTGCCGTGGAACGGCTTCATCAAAGCCGGGCGTATGTTTCAGCCGTACGGACTGCAACTGCAAGATGACACCGCGTTCATTCGGGGTGGAGCGAACGTGTCGGCGACGACGAACTTCAGCTTCAACACCCGCCAACCCGCCGCCGAGATCGGCATCGAGCCCGGACCGTACAGCGCCATCGTCGCGGTATCCGACGGCACGTCGAATGACCGGGATCTGTGGGTCACGGGAACGGTCTCGGCGATGTGGACCGATTTGCCGGTGGTGCGCAACGTCTTCGTCGGCGGCTCGGCCGCACACATGGGCGGCCAGAGCGAGAATTTCGAGTTCGGTTTCTTCGGCGGCACCAACTTGGGGCCGCTGACCGGATTGGCTGAAGTCGATTTTCTCGACACCCGAACCCCGACCTCGGGTGGACATCAGGGCACGTTCATCAGCTACGGCGAATTGGACTACCTGGCGCTGGGCTGGCTCAACGTCAAAGGCGCCATCAGCTACGCCGACGATGACGGCGATCTCTCCAGTCGCGCCGACGACAGTGAGAACGTCGTGCGCGTCGGCGTCGAGCCGTTCCTCAACCGATTTCTTCAGCTTCGCGTGTTCTACCAAGTCAGCAACGGTGTCGAGAACAAACCCAATCACAACCAGAACCAGTTGCTCACCGAGTTGCATCTGTTTTTCTGACGCGCCGCGGAGCGCGCGGGCGCCCGGCTTCTGCAAATCCGCCAAGGTGCTACGGCTGTGCGCCTTGGGTGATCCAATCGCGGATCAGCTGAACCTGCGCGGCGCTAAGGGGCGCCTTGCCGGACGGCATCGGGGCGCCTTGAGCGAGCGTCGGGTTGGTGAGCTTGATTACCAGGAAGCTGTTGTCGGGATCGCCTGGTTTGACCCGCAGCAATCCGGCTTGCTGCGCCGAGAAGTTCGCCGCGGTCACGTCGACCAATTGATCGTAGGACCTGCCGTCGGTGAGGATGAGGTTGCCGGCTTGGCTCTGGCTGGAGTGACACAGCACGTCGGCGCAGGTCGCGTCGAAGATCTGGGTCTGAATGTTCGCCAGTGTCGCGTCGGGGTTGAAGGTCGGCGTCGACGTGATCGTTGCCGTTGCCGTCGGCGTCGGTGACGCGGTCGGTGTTGGCGTCGCGGTCGGTGTTGCCGTGGGATGCAATGTGCCGGTCGGTGTGATGGTTGGCGTGGGCGTCTGAGTTGGCGTCCCGGTGTCGGTCGGAGTGGCCGTCGATGTGGCGGAACCGGTGGCGGTGCTCGATGCGGTCGGGGTGGGTGTGACCCCTTCGAATTCCGGTGCGCCGGCAGCGATCCAGTTGCGAATCAGATCGATCTGCGCGGCCGACAGCGGCGAGCCCGACTGCGGCATCAGCGCACCTTGGGGGGCGCTCGGATTGGTCACTTTGATCAGCAGAAAGCTTGCGTCGGGTTGGAACGGCGCGACCCGTACCAGACCAGCGTTGCGCGCGGCAAGATTGTTGGAGAGTACGTTGACGAGTTGCGAGTACGACACCCCCTCGACGAGCGCCAGGTTGCCGGCGGGGGCGACTAGGTTGTGGCAACTGCCCGCGACGCAGCTTTGGTTGAAGATTTCCCGTTGGATGGCGGCGAAGCCGGTGCCGCCGCTGGTCGTCGCCGGCCCATTGCCGGCGCAGCCGAGTGCGCACGCGGCGAGCGCGAACAGCACGGCCGACGGCCTCGCGAGCGAGCACCTCATGGCAGCGACCAAATGGTGGCGACCAAACGCAACCGGAGCCGGGAGCGACCTAGAGGCCCTTCGCCCCGCTGACTTGAATGCTGGCGACACCTTGCTTGACGAACTTCTTGCCGCTGATTTCGGCGCGCACGCCGGCGAGCTTCTTCGCGGCCTCGTACGGCGAGGTGTTGTCGTGATCTTCGATCAACAAGTACACCTCACCCGCATCGGTAAGCACGCCGATCGGCACGCCTTGCTTGGCGCACAACTGGGCGCAGGCCTTGTGAGACGGGCCTTGGCTGCCTTTGGCCATATAGCAGGCCATATCGAGAATCTCGCCCTGCACCGTCACGGCCTCCTGCGCCGAAAGCGGCGCGGCGAGGACCAAAAAGGCTAGGGCGATCCGGCGGAGATTCATCGAGGTCTCCCTTTTCAAACGTCGTCGGAGTGAACTAGTATGTGCGGGGTAGAGCATTGTCAATTTTCCTCGCGCGCAACAGAGTGGCGACCGCTCAGACCGATTTATTGCGATGCTCTTCGGTCGAATTGGCAGGATATGCGGTCGCAAACGAGGCTGGAGTTCCGAGGTGGGTCGCTCGCGCGGAACAATTGACCGGTTGGCCACAACGTGAGTGACAGAGCCATGAAGCGCGCGCAACATATTGTCGAGGGCGCGGCGCGTCTCGAACGCTGGCGCGGCGACGTACACATGCGCGCAGAAAACGCCTTTCGGCAGCAACTCGGATTCGTGTATGGAACCGGGCTGGCGTACGGTCTCCACCTCGGGTTGATCCATCTGTATCTCTTCCGTTCGCCGCGCGCGCTGTTGGCGTTCACGGTCGCGACACTGATTTTTTCCTCGCTCACCCTCGTGCTGTGGAAGTGGGTGCTGCCGCTGTTCTCCGATTGGCCGCACGGGCGGCGGCTGGCGGCACAGATCGCGGTGGGCGTGGTGGCCTTCGCGACGCTATCGGTGCTGACGACCGAAGGCAACGCAGCGCTGTTCGGAGGGCTATCGATTTTTCACCCGTATCAAGGCGAGGACATCGCCGTCACGATTCACCGCGAGGCGCTGCAGCGCGCACCGCTGATCTACACGCTGATCCCAATCGTGCCGACCGTGCTGCTGTGCGTGGTCGGATTCAATCAGCACTGGTGGCGGATCGTGACCCTGGAAGGGCGCGAGCGCGAGCTGCGGGAGCTGGCGGTGTCGGCGCAGCTCGCGGCCCTGCGGGCGCAACTCAACCCGCACTTTTTCTTCAATAGCCTCAACTCGATCGCGCAGTTGATTTCCACCGATCCGGCGAAGGCGGAGGCCTGCGTCGAACGGCTGGCGGAGATTTTCCGCTACATGCTGCGCCGCGGTCACACGGAGTTCGTGCCGCTCCAGGAAGAGTTGGAGATCGCCGAGGCGTACTTGGAAATCGAGCGGGCGCGCTTCGGCGATGATCTGGCCGTCGACGAGCAGATCGACGAGCGCGCCCGCGCGGTGCGACTGCCGGAGCTGATCCTGCAACCGCTGGTGGAGAACGCCGTCAAGCACGGCGTGTCACGCAAAATCGGCGGCGGTCAGGTCCGCATCGAAGCCGCGTTCGACAACGGTGATCTGCGCCTCACGGTTGCCGACACCGGGGCCGGGATTCAAGATGCCAGTCGAATTTTTGAATCGGGCGTCGGGCTGAAGAACGTGCGCGCCCGCTTGCTTCGGTTGTACGGGCCGGCGTATGCGCCGGTGGTCAAGAGTATCGCGGGGCACGGAACGACGGTGACGCTGCGGATTCCCACGACGACAGTGAGCACTGCATGATTAGCACCCTCATCGCCGACGACGAGAAGCTCGCGCGCGATCGGATCGCGTCGTTTCTTCGCGGTATCGGCGACGTCGAGGTGGTGGGGCAGGCGCGCAACGGCGTCGAGGCGGTGAAGCTCATCGAAGAGACGGACCCGCAGCTCGTGCTGCTCGACGTGCAAATGCCCGGACTCGACGGCTTCGATGTGCTGCGCAGCATCACGAAGACACCTCACGTGGTGTTCGCGACGGCGTTCGACGAGTACGCGATCCGTGCCTTCGAGGTGCACGCGGCGGACTACCTGCTCAAGCCCATCAGCCGGGGACGATTGGAGCAAGCCATCCAGCGGGTGCGCACGCGGTTGTCGCAACACGCACCCGCCCCGGAACTGCGCGAGCTGATCGAGCGGCTGGCCACCCCGGTGCCGCGGTTTGCGACCCAGTTGCCGGTGCACAAAGGGCGGCAGATTCTCATTCTCAACGTCGGAGACATCTTGTGGTTCGAAGTTCGCTTCCGGCTGGTCTACGCCCACGCCGACGGCATGCAGTACATGACCAACTTCACGCTCAAGGAGTTGGAGGATCGGCTCGATCCGGAGGTGTTCTTCCGCGCCCACAAATCACGGCTGGTCAACCTGCACCGGGTCAAGGCGATCGTGCCCTGGTTCGGGGGCCGGTTCAAGTTGGTGATGCGGGACCAGGCAAGTTCCGAGGTCGAACTGAGCCGCGCGCAAGCGCGCGTGTTGCGCGGCCGCATGAAGTGGTAGGCGGGGCCGACCTCGCGTTGACGCTGTCCGAGAAACTGTTTACAGTCCGACGTCGTTTCGCTGCCATAGAACGGAAGGTTTTGCCGCCTCAACGAAGGAGACCGGATGCAGACGCGAACGCTAGTAGGGCAAATTGGTGCGGTGATCCTGTTCACCCTCGGCAGCGGATCGTTGGCGGTGGCACAGTGCCCTAGCGACTGTCCGATTCCGGGTGGCGGGACGCCCAGTGTCGACTGTTTGGCCGAGTACTTTGCCGGGGTCGACTCCGCGACCGCTCACGAACGCGTGATTCGCTGCGAAGATGGCGCGGCGTGTGACCAAGATGGTGCCGTGAACGGCAGTTGCACGTTCAACGTCCGGGTCTGCCTCAATCAAGCCGACCCTGCGCTTCCGACGTGCACCGCGAGCGGCGTGGACGAATTCGAGGTGCGCGGATCGAGCAGCGACCCGCAACTCGCCCAGTTGGAAGCCAACGTCGCGGTCTTCTTGCCGGCGACGACCGGCGATGTCTGCACCGTCGATACTCCGATGACCGTGCCGTTGGGCGGTACGACTGATCATCCACTCAACGGCCGCAAGCGAATCCGCTCCGTTGCGCGCAGCTTCAGCAGCGGGAAGGATGTTGACTCGGTGGAGCTGCTGTGCACGCCGCCGCCGCGGCCGCTGGGAACCCGCCACTTCGTCGTCAAGTCGTCGAACAGTCCGTTCTTTGCCGTCATCGGAACCCTCTCGCTGCCGGCCGGCAACTTTCAAGGCTTTCTCGACCTGGAAGCGGGTACTCCCGACGCCAACGGCTTCGCGCCGATCAACGTGCCGAGTGCCTCCGAATATATTTCCGCGAATATCCAGCTTGCCGGCATGATTCTTTGCCTCAAACCGCATGTGCCGGCGACCAACGTAGGCCTGGTTGCCTGCAAAGGATTGGACATCAGCTATGCCGCGAGTGTCGACCATGTTGCCGGCACCGTCGGTCAGAATGGCTTTACCGTGGATGATTGCACGGCGATCCGTGGCAGCCTTGGTAACGGCACGGTCGAGTACGGGCGTTGCGCCGACAACGATGACAATGAGACCGCTCAGCAGTGTCTCGCCAACACCGATTGCACCGCCCCTCTGACGTGTCAGACGCATCTCAGCACACCACACACCGGCGTGTGCAATGGCCCCATCAACGTTGGGCCCGGGGGCAAGGGCGACAGCGGCCGCGGCGCGGTGGCGATCACGCCGGATCCGGATACCGGTCAGGGTGGTTTGGTGTTCGATCTGTCCTTTGTGCATCCCGGCAAGTGCCGCAACGACGAGAGCGTCGATTGCAGCAGCAATACGGATTGCGGCGGCGACGTCTGCGAACAGGCGTGCGGCGACACCGAACCGACCACCGTTTCTGCCCTGCCGTTCTTCTCCGGGCCGGTGTCAGTGCAGATCTTCCACGCCGACGCGGGCACGACGAATCGGAAATACGAGACCAAGGGCGAGAATTTCTCGTGTGCCGATTGGACGAACCCCAACGGACCGGGAAAGCTGGTCTTCGCGATTCCGCAGTTGCACGCGTTTGCGCTCTCCGCCGGACAGTCGCCGAGCGACCTGATCACCGCGTGGGTGCTGTCGGGTCGGTGACCAGCGCGCCCGACGACCTCATCGCAGCGTCGGAGACATGCGGAGCAGCGTCGTTCGTGGAACGGTCGTAAGCTGCGGGCTGTTCCTGCTGACGGGCGTCGTTGCCGCCGCGGACACCGCGCCCGGCGACGCGAATTGCGACGGTGCGATCACGACCACCGATGTCGCGGTGCTCGAAGAAGTCATCTTCGATGGCAGCGGATGCGCGGGTGCGGACGTGAACCAGGACGGCCGTTTGGGTGCCGCGGATCTGACGGCACTGGTCCTCATCGTGGTAAACTCGACGCCGACTCCGACTTCAACGGCATCGCTGACACCAACCGGTACGCTGCCGACCGTGACGCTGACTCCGCTCCCGAGCACGACGCCGAGCCGAACCCGCACCGGGACGCCGACCGCGACCTCATCCGTCACGCCGACCGATACCCGATCGCCGTCGCCAACGATCACTGCGAGCGGCGCGCCGACTGAAACCCGGACGCCATCGCCGAGCCTCACCGCATCATTGACGCCCAGCCCGTCGGTGACCGCGAGCGCCTCAGTGTCGGCAACAGCGAACACGACGCCGAGTAGTCCGACAACTTCGCCCACGCGTACCCGGACGTTTACGATCACCGCGACCCTGACGATCACTCCGACGGACACGCGAACCCGCACGCCGACGCCTACGATGACACCGACGATCACGCCGACATCGACGCGTACGCGGTCGCCATCGCCAACACTGACGCCGACACGCACGCCGACGTCTACTCCGACGTTGACCCACACTCGGACGCCGACGGTGACGCCGACCGTGACGCCGACCCCAACGTTGCGGGCCACCCCGAGCTTCACCATTACCGCGACTTCGAGCCGCACGCCGTCGGAGACGCCTTCGCCGACCATGACGCGAACGCCGACGGTTTCCGGCACGCCGACCAACACTCTCACCCCCTCGATTACGCCGACGGTGACGCTGACCCGCACCCCGACGGCAACGGGAACTCCAACCATCACGTCGACCGTGACGCGCACGCCTTCAGCCTCCGCGACCGCAACGATTACCCGGACCGGCACGGTGACGCGCACCCCGAGCGTGACGCCAACCATCACTCAGACCAGGACGGCCACACGCACGCCGACCCTGACCTCCACCAGAACGCCCTCCGCGACCCCGACCATCACGCCGACAGTGACGAATACGCGGACCCCGACTGCAACTCCGACGCAAACCCGGACACGAACACCAACGCCCACAGTCACACCCACGCCGACCCTCACACCGTCGCGAACGCGGACGCCGACGGTACCCCGACCGTTCGGAGCCCAAGTGACGTACTTCGGGATCGCGAACGCGGACGGGCGTGTGCCGACGCCGATCGGGAACGATCCCGGGGGAACGCCGATCTTTACGCGGGGCACCGGTTTTGGATTTCTCTTCGTCGTCGAAGGGCGGCGCGGAACGAGTGGCAGCCCGGTCGGACAAAAGGTCTTCAACTACGATCCCAACGATTCCACCGTGCGCCCGGACCTCCAGATCCTGACCGATACGGCGCTCGGCGATGGCAGCACGGCAGTCTGTGACACCGGCGGACTGCCCCAGGCGACCCCCAATTTGACCCCGATTCCGGCTGGTGGCGTCCCGGCGTCGGCGCTCACCTTCGGCCCGGGGCAGGCTATTTCCGACGCGATGAATGATTTGGCGTGCCGATTCGATGTCCACGAAACCGCCGATCGTGCGTGCACCCTCGACAGCGGCGGCAACTTTGCCTTCGCGGGCAAGGACGCCGGCAGCGAGATTCAGTTCTGCGGCGTCGCGACGCATACGCTGACGTTGCGGAGCGGCGACACCAAGCTGAGCGCGCAACTCGTCGACGCCGCCGGCCATCTTGGCGACCGGCGCAGCATCATCATACGGGTCCCGTGAGCCCGTGGCGCGCGGAAGACAACGATCAGGAGCGGCACCATGATTCCGAAGAAGGAGAAATCAATGCGGCGTACCATCGTGGTAGGAGCCGTGCTCGTGGGTAGCGTGGTCGCGTTGGCGGCACCCAATGATCCACCGGTGGTGATGTTGGATTTGGGACCGTTGGTGGCGACCCCCGCGCCGACACCGGAGGCGGCGACGCGCAAACGGTTGATCACGTCGCTGACGATTCAAAACGCGCCGACTGGCGAAAGCGTGATGAACTTTGAATGTTCCGACGTCGCCGAGCAAGCGAATAAGAATAAGAAGTATAAAACCTTGGCGGCGTCACGCTATGCGCTGAGCGACGATTCGCCCAAGCTGCAGGAGCAACGTCGCAAGATCATCGCTAAGATCCGCGACCTCGAGCACGACTTGCTCGACTACGTGAAAGTCGCCGGGCCTCCGAAGGCACGCCGTCCACTGATTGCTCCCGACAGTGCGCCGAAAGATAAGGATGAGGACTCGGACAAGAGCAAGGACTGAGCGACTCAGCCGGATCGCTACGGCCGAACCGCCAACCACGCTGGAATATCCGCCGCGGTCACGGCGCCGTCGCCGTTCACATCGGCACGCAAATACAGCTGATCTAGAAACAGCGCAGTGATCAACGCGTCGAGGTCGTGATCGTCGACGACTCCGTCGTTGTTGACATCACCGGGAAGTGGGGTCGCCGTAGCGGTTGGGGTGCGCGTTGCGGTCGGCAGCAACGAGCCGGTTCGTGTCGGGGTGCCGCTTTGTGTCGGGGTTGGCGTGATCGTGGCGGCACGCGTCGTTGTGATGGTGAACGTCGGCGTGATCGTTGGCGTCGCGGTGTTGGTGACTGTGGCTGCCGGGGTCTGGGCTTGGCCTGAGAAGAAGCGCGCATAGAGCAGCAAATTCTGCACCGCCGGTCCGTCGGAGTTGTCGCGACCGGTCCAACAGTACGCGAGCGTGGTGACGATCACGCGGCCGGCGCCGTGGGTGTACTCGATGAAGGACGGCCCGTTGCCGTTCTGCAGGACCACCTTCGCATCCGCGGGCAGGTTGTTCAGCGCGCCGTTGTCGGTTGAGCCCCAATTGGTGAAATCGCTGCGCCCGAGCGCGACGCCGCCGTAACCGACGCCGGTGAGATACGCGTGGTTGGGGAGCAGCGTCGATTCGATATTGTTGCCATCCGTCGGCAGGAAACCGACGCCATCGGGTGCGATGATGTTCTGCGGCGCATTGCCGGTGGAGGGGTCGTTCGCGGCGTTGACCACCACGACGCCGCCCGCGCCGGCAAAGCGTTCGAGGTATCCGCCGCTGGCCGACAACGAACGCAACAAGTCGTAGTCGTCAACCGATAGACCCGGTGCGACATAGACAGCTTGAAAGACTTGCTGATCGGCCACCGGATCGCGGTGCTGCAACGACGTCAGTTGCGGGCTCCCGGACGAGAGAGTGAGTGTCAGGGCGACTGAGTTGATGCACGCCACCTGGTCGTCTGCATTGAGGGTGCCGCTCGGAAACAGAAAATCGATTCGCGGCTGCAACGTCGGCGTTGCCGTCGGCGGCGTCCCGGTCCGAGTCGGTGTGCGAGTACTGGTGGCCGTCGCACTGGCCGTTTCGGTGGTGCTGGGAGTCGGCGACGGCGTTGCGGTCGCCGCGGGCGGAATGGCCGTCAGACTTGGTGAGGGGGTCGAGGTGGATGAGACCGTTGTCGCAAGCACCGACGTGCCGGTTGCCGTCGCGGTTGCGGACGGAGGAGCGGTCGCGACCGCGGTGCCCGTCGGCGTCGCAGACGGAGTCGACGAATTGCTCGGCGTTGCGGTCGCCGGCTGCGTCCCGGTCGTGGTGATCGTTGCGGTCGCGGTGAGCGTGACAGTCGGTGAACGCGTTGGCGTGCCGGTATGCGTGTTCGTTGGGGAATTCGTCGGTGTCGCGCTCGGAAGCGGAGACGCGGTGGCGGAGGCGCTGGCGGTCGCCGACGGCGTCGGCGATGCGGACGCAGTGGCGGTTGGTGTTGCTGACGACGTTGCGGTTGATGTGGGCGTATCCGTCGCCGTCGGGGGCGCTGTGATCGTGAAGGTAAACGTGGCGGACGGAAGCGGAGTCGGCGTCGCGGTTGGCGTGTCGGTCGGCGAGGGGGTTGCGGTTGCTGTATCGGTGAACGTCGGCGTGGCCGAGGCGGTATCCGTTGGCGTCGGGCTCGCAACAAACGATGGATCGAACGCGACCTCGACGATTGCCTGCGTCACGATCACACGCTCGGTCCCGGTCGAGTGGCGAACCCCGAACTCCGCCCGATTGAGATCAGTGATACCCCACGGAACCTGCGTGACCGGATTGAACGGCTCGATGCGCGCGAAGCCGGTGAGAGTTGCGCCGAACACGACGGCGCTCTCGAACTGCACCGGGGTGACGCTCGACCCGCCGCACGCCGCCGAGTCGATGCCGACAAACAGGCCGGACGCCGGCGCCTGCGCCGGATCCTCGGAGCCAGTGATCGAAAATTTGGCGGCGACGACCTGCCCGGTCACGCCCAGCGGAGCGAGGCTCTGATGACAAAAGGAACTCTTCGCGTTCGGCTGCGTCGAGGTCAGACCCGGTCCGGCTGGTGGGACCGGGGCGACGCACAAGTAGTCGGCGCCGCCGCACCCGGGTGGAGCGGGGCCCCAATCGATGAACGTGGCGTCTTGGTTTACGCGCGCGCCCACGATGCGGATGGTGCCTGGCCAGATGTCGCTGCGCGAAATCGTGTGATCGTCCCAGATCAAGGTCAGGGTGCTGGTTGCCGTCTGATCGGCCCCGATGATCGTGTTGTCGATCGCGACGTTGGTGGCGTGCGCGCCGAGCACTTCAGTAATCCCGGCGACGCGCAGTTCGACGGAGCCATTCCCGCTGCCCGCCTGATATTGGACCTCGTAATGTGTGAACGACGGGCACGCGGTCAGCGCGCTGGTCGACGTGCCGATGACCGTGCCGCCGACCCGGATCGATGCAGTCCAGTTGGAGTTGAGGAACAACTCCACCACGTCGGTGCTGCCGGCTCGCCAGCTCCGCACGCGTCGAGGTTGCGGCAGCGTGTTCGAGAGCCGGCAGACGTAGACGCCATCGGTAAAGACTCCGCTGGCGCTGCTGATCCCGACCGTACCGAACGACGGCGACATGCTTCCGGTGGTGCGCAGGACGTATTGCCCGCTGTGCGGCGACGGCGTCGCGAGAACCTCGGCGGTGCCGCCGTAGTCGTTGAGGGATCCGCCTTCAAACCCGTTCAAGCGGTCGACCGACCGCAGCGTGGGCGGCGTCGGCGTGAGCGTGGCCGTACGCGTGGGGGTGCGGGTCGCGGTGGCCGTCGGGGTTGCGGTAGCGGTTCCACTCGGCGTCGCGGTTGCCGTGTCGCTCGGTGTGGCTGTGGGCGTTGGTGTTGCCGTCGGGGTGAACGTTGATGTCCACGTAAAAGTCGCGGTCGCAGTCGGGGTGAACGTAAATGTCGGCGTGGCGGTCGGCGTGGCGGTGTTGGTTGCGGTTGCGGTCGGCGTCGCTGTGGCGGTCGGGGTCGCGGTCGGCGTACTCGTCGGGGTTCGCGTCGGCGTGGCGGTAGCGGTTGATGTAGCGGTCGGGGTTGCGGTTGGAGTGATGGTGGGCGTGATTGTCGGCGTGGCGGTCGGCGTGTTGGTTGGTGTCCGTGTTGGTGTGCGCGTCGGCGTGTCGGTCACGGTTGGGGTGTTGGTTGCCGTGAAGGTCGGCGTCGTAGTCGGCGTCGGCGACGGGAACCCCGTGGTATCGTACGCGACCTCGTGCAGCACTTGCGTGATTTGGGCGGCATTTCCGCCGCCGGGTAGCTGGTAGGTGAACGCGATCTCAGTGGTGTCGAGATCGCTGAGCGTCCAGCTCGCGCCGCTTGGTTCGACCGCGTAGGTGAGCGCATTGGGGGTGAAGACGTTGCCCGGCGGCTCGGGCGAGAAGGTCTGCGAGTCCACTAGCGTAGTGCCCGTCCCGCCGCATCCGGCCGAGTCGGGCGCGACCGAGACTTCAATTTGTACGGGATCCGAGGCCGATGCGTTGGCGGCAAACACCGACTTGACCGCGAGAACGTTGCCATAGATGCCGGCGGGCCCACTGCCGCCGTGGCAAAACGACTGCTGCGCGGTGGGGCTGGCAGACCAGATGAACGAGGTCAAATCGAAGGGGCGGTCGACTACGCACTGCGCGGGGTTCGAGCAGCCGGTGTGTTGCCACGCGGTGCCCCCGCCTTCGTGATCCGGCAACAAAGCCGCAATCTGCAGCGCTCCGGGAAAGGTCGCGGTCCGCGCGATCGTGTGATCGTCCCACGCAAGGGCAACCGCTCCCGATTCGTTGTGATCCGGACCGACGGTGGTGCCGACAATGGTCGAGGTCGACGTGTGCGTGCCGGATTGGGCAACGCCATTGACTCGCAGCGTGGCATCCCCGCCGGACCCCGCCGCTCGATACTGCACCTCGACGTGGGTGAAACTCGGACAGCTCGCAACCGTCTGCGATGATACCGCCTTGGTGCTGTTTTGAACGCGCAACTCGAGCGTGGCGGTTGGACTCGGATTCAACACGAGTTCGACGACGGCGACACCGCTGAAGTCGCGCCACGAGCGGACGCGGCGGGCAAAGCCGCTATTGGGACTCTGCAGACAGAGCCAGATCCCGTCGCTGAAGACGGGCGATTCCTGCGACAGACCGATTTGGGCGTATTCGTTCGTGTTACCGAAAGCCACGGTGCTCAAGCCAAATTGACCGCTGCGAGCAGAGCCAAAGACCGTCGGGTTGCCGTCGCCGACCGCGTAGTCCGCGAGTCCGCCGCTCTCGAAGCCACTGAAGCGATCGAAGTCGCGCGACTGCGCCCGCAGTGGCGACGGTCGGACGATCACCACCGTCGCGGCGCAGAGCGCAACGAGCGAACGCGCCCCGAGAGAGAGAATCGGATGCCGTGTCCGTATGCGTTGAATTGGTTCCACGTGCGTATGGGCGCGTTGACTCGACAGAATGCCTTTGATACCTAGGCCGCGCTTCCGGCACAAGCTCGCCGCATGAAAATCCCCGCTGTGAAAGGATTTCGTGACGTCCTTCCGGACGAGAGTGCGCGCTGGACCTGGATCGAGCAGCGTGCGCGCGACGTGTTTCGGCGCTACCACGTGCACGAAGTCCGCGTTCCGATCGTCGAACGCACCAATTTGTTCACCCGCTCAATCGGCGACACGACCGACATCGTGGAGAAGGAGATGTACACGTTCCTCGATCGCGACGAAACGTCGATCTCATTACGACCGGAAGGTACGGCTTCGGTTGTGCGCGCGTATGTCGAACATGCGGTTGCGGCGCAGGAGCCGGTGTCGAAGTGGTGTTATTTCGGCCCGATGTTCCGTCGCGAGCGACCGCAGAAGGGCCGCTTGCGCCAATTTCATCAGATCGGCGCCGAAGTCATCGGGCGCGACGATGCCGCCGCGGACGCTGAAGTGCTGCTGCTGCTGCACGATCTGCTCGAGAGTCTGCGGCTGGCCCAGGTTGAGATCCAGATCAACTCGCTGGGCGACGGTCAGTGTCGACCGAGCTACCGGGAGCGACTGCGAGCGTTCGGAGAGAGTCGGCGCGAGCGCCTGTGCGAGAACTGCGTGCGCCGACTCGAGCGCAATCCGCTGCGCTTGCTCGATTGCAAGTCGCCGGACTGTCAGGCTGCGATGGCAGACGCACCGATGATGATCGATCATTTGTGCGCCGACTGCGCGGCGCACTTCGCAACCGTGCGGGCGATGCTGGAGCGGGAAGCCGTGGCGGTGACGCTCAACCCGCGCATCGTGCGCGGACTGGACTACTACAATCGGACGGCGTTCGAAGTCTTGGCTCCCGGCCTCGGTGCGCAGAACGCCGTTGGCGCCGGGGGCCGCTACGACGGACTGGTGAAAGAACTGGGCGGGCCGGATGTCGGCGGCATCGGCTTCGCGCTCGGGGTTGAACGCTTGGCGATGGTGCTGCCCGAAATGCCGGGCAATGCGGCGCCCGATGTGTTTCTCTGCCCGATTGGCCCCGTTGCAGAAGCGGAAGCGATGCACTTCGCGCATCGCTTGCGCCGCGACGGGATGGCGGTCGAAATCGACGCCGGCGGCAAAAGCCTCAAGAGTCAAATGCGACACGCAGACCGCAGCGGCGCGCGCTGCGTGCTCATCATCGGCGAAGACGAACTGGCGGCCCGTGCCGCGACGGTGCGCGACATGATCGGCAAGCGTGATTATCCCCGCGCGGTGTCAATCGGCTCGTCGGCAACGCAGCTCCGTGAAACCCTGGCACATCTCGAAGAAAAGGCGGACGGGCAAACATGAGTGACGGAACTGCGGGCGAACGGTGGTCGCCGGCCGGCCTCGGTGATTGGCAACGAACCTGTTACGGCGGCACCGTGCGCGCCGCGGACGAAGGACGTGCCGTGGTCGTGATGGGCTGGGTGCACTCGCGCCGCGACCACGGCGGCGTTGTCTTTGTCGACCTACGCGATCGCACGGGCTTGCTGCAAGTCGTCTTCAATCCCGAGCGCAGCCCGGCGGCACATCGCGTCGCCGAGGACATGCGCGGCGAGTTTGTCATCGCGGTGCGCGGAACGGTGGTGCGGCGTTCGCCCGAGACCGTCAATCCGAATCTTCCCACCGGCGAGATCGAAGTGATGGCCGATGAGGCGCGCATCCTCAATCGCGCGCGCCCGATTCCGTTTGCGATCGAGGACGGCGACGGCGTCGCCGAAGCCACGCGGCTCAAGTATCGCTACCTCGACCTGCGGCGCCCGACGATGCAGCAGAACCTCATCGTCCGCCACCGCATCAGCAAGTGCATACGCGACTACCTCGACCGGCACGCGTTCCTAGAAATCGAGACGCCGGTGCTGGGTCGCAGTACGCCCGAAGGCTCGCGCGACTATCTGGTCCCGAGTCGGGTGAACCCGGGGACCTTCTACGCGTTGGCGCAGTCGCCGCAACTGTACAAGCAACTGTTCATGGTCAGCGGGTTTGACCGCTACTTCCAGATCGCCCGCTGCTTTCGCGATGAGGACTTGCGCGCGGATCGTCAGCCCGAGTTCACCCAACTCGATCTCGAAATGTCCTTCGTCGGCGTCGACGACGTGTTGCGCGTCGTCGAAGGGTTGCTGGTCGAAGTGTTCGGGGTGCGTGATATCGCTGTGCCGCAGCCGATTCCCCGGCTGACCTATGCCGAGGCCATGGGCCGCTACGGTTCGGACAAGCCCGACCTGCGCTGCCCGCTGGAGCTCGTCGATGTATCGTCGCTGGTTGCGACGGTCGAGTTCAAGGTGTTTCGGGAGACGATTGAGCGCGGCGGCATCGTGAAAGCCCTGCGGGTGCCGGATGGGAGCCATTTGTCGCGTAGGGATCTCGACTCGATGCCGGAGATCGCCGCGCCGTTCGGAGCCAAGGGCGTTGCGTGGGTCAAGATCAATCCGGATGGTTGGCAGTCGCCGATCGCGAAGTTCTTCACCACCGAGCAGCGCGCCGCGATCGACCGGGCGTGCGCGGCCGGAGTCGGCGACGTTGTGCTGTTCGTCGCCGATGCGCCGAAGGTGGTGCACGAATCGCTCGGTGCGCTGCGCCTGCACATCGGGAATCTCTTGGGGCTCATCGATCGCGACCAGTTCGCGTTCGTGTGGGTGACCGATTTTCCGCTGTTCGAATATTCGGACACCGACAAGCGCTTGGTGTCGGTGAACCATCCGTTTACGGCGCCGCGCGAAGACGAGATCGATCGCTTGGACTCGGTCCCAGAACAGGTGCGGGCACAGGCCTACGACGTGGTGCTGAATGGGACCGAGCTCGGCGGCGGCAGCATCCGTATTCATCGGCCGGATCTGCAGGCCCGCATCTTCGACATTCTCGGGTTGAGCGAGACCGATGCGCGCGACAAGTTCGGCTTCCTGCTCGATGCGCTTGCGTTCGGTGCGCCGCCGCACGGCGGGCTGGCGCTGGGACTGGATCGCATTTGCATGTTGCTGTGCGGCGCCGACTCCATCCGCGACGTCATCGCTTTCCCCAAGACGCAGCGTGCGGCGTGCTTGATGACCGAAGCCCCCAGTCCGGTCGATCCGCGGCAGCTCCGCGAACTCAACCTGAGGCTCGCGTGATCCACCGCACGCTTGGGGCGCTGTGCCTCGTCGGCGCGACGTCAATCCTTGCATCCACCGGATGTCGCCTGCTCCCGCAGCGCGACGAAAAGCCGCTGCCGCCAATTCACTTGATTGCCGTGCTGCCGCTCGATCGCGGCGAGCGACCACACTTGGCGGGCGCCGACGCGGATCGCCAGCCGCTCCCGCTGGATGCGGAGAAGGTTGTCACCGCGCAGGTGTACAGCGTGCTCGCCGAGACTCCGCGCTGGCGCTTTGTGCCCGACCTGACCGTGGAGCAGGCGCTCCGGTCGATTGCGGGGAGCGACTCCAATGAAGAGCGCGCGCGCGCGTTGGCGGCCGCCGTGCAAGCCGACGGCGTGCTCTACGGAAGCGTGCTGCGCTTCCGCGAGCGCGAGGGAAGCGAATACGGCTCGCGGCAACCGGCGTCAGTGGCCTTCCGGTTGGGGGTCTACTCCGTTGCCGCCGGACGGACGATTTGGAGCAACGATTTCGTCCAGACTCAAGAGCCGCTGTCGTCGAATCTGCTGAACTGGTGGCAATTCTGGAAAGAGGGGCCGCGGTGGTTCACCGCGGCGGAGTTGGCGCGACTGGGGGTGGAGCAATTGCTGAGTGATCTCGATCGACGGACGCACTAGCGCGAAGGCGGCGCCGGCGTATCGCCGGTCACGCGCGGACGCGCGCGCCACACCGCTCGGGCCACCTTGATGTGGTAGTCGACGCCGGACCACACGCTGATAACCACCGACACCCACAGGAAGTACATCCCGCCGGCGAAGAAATCGACGCCGCAGAAGTCGTAGTGAAGCAGCAGTCCCTCAAGGGCGAACATCTGGAAGATCATTTTGTACTTCCCGAGTTCCTCGGCTCCGAGGACGATGTGTTCGCCCGAGGCGATGGCGCGCAGACCCGTAACCGCCAGCTCACGTCCGATCACGATCACGACCAGCCAGCCCGGCACGCGCGGGTGGCGATCGATGCTCGCCAGCATCACGAGAGAAGCCATGACCAGCAGCTTATCGGCGAGCGGATCGAGGAACTTGCCCAGCGTGGTGGTGATCCCGTGGCGCCGGGCCAAGTAACCATCGAAGAAATCGCTCAGGCAGGCGAGCAAAAACGTCAGCGCTGCCAGCGCGGCCCCGCTGCGACTGGGCTCCACCAAGAGCCACACCAGCAGCGGAATGAGGGCGATGCGAAAGAGCGTGAGGAGGTTCGGCAGCCGCGACACGCGGGTCGGCTACCACGAAATCTGCGCCGCGGAAAGCCGGGCGCCTATTGCTTGCGAAGGTAGTGGTCGCGGAATCGCAACACGCGGTCGAGGTAGGCCAGCGTTTCGGGGTAGGGCGGAACACCGCCGTAATTGTCGACCGCCTTTTCGCCGGCGTTGTACGCCGCGAGCGCGAGCCGCAGGTTGCCGCTGTAGCGATCGAGCAGCAGGCGCAGATGTCGCACGCCGCCTTCGACGTTTTGACGCGGCTCCCACACGCGCCAGATGTTGTGCATCCGCGCGGTCCCGGGCATCAACTGCATCAGACCTTGGGCGCCTTTGGGCGACAAGGCGTGCGGAACGAAGTCGGATTCGGCACGAATGACGGCTTTGACGAGCGCCGTATCCACGCCGTGACGAGCGGCCGCATCGCGAATGATGCGGTCGTACCGCTGGTAGCGCTCGCGATCGACGATCGGACCCATGCGGCGAACCCAGCCGCTGAAGTCGGGGACATAGGGTCGGTACGCGGGCTCCGCTGGTGCGTTGCTGAAGTGCAGCACCCCGGCGCGATCGCGGTACATGTAGATGTCGGCACGCGCTGCACCCGCGAACAAGCAAAGTGCCAGGACGGCTGTGAATCCCCTCCACATCGCTGCCAAGGCTACGAAGTTTCGAAAACCTGGTCAATCACTTTTTGCATGACTTGCTTGGACCCTAGCCCCGTGTGATAAGCGCGCGCAGCACGCAAATCGGGACCATGGAAGCGGATTTCCTCGTCATCGGTGGTGGGCTCGCCGGCCTGACCTTCGCATTGGAGGCGGCGGCACACGGCTCGGTGCTGCTCCTCGTCAAGACGCGATTGCCGGAGAGCAACACAACGCATGCCCAAGGCGGCATCGCTGCGGTATGGAGCAGCGACGATTGCTTTGCCGATCACGTTCAAGACACCCTCACCGCCGGGGCCGGCTTGTGCCACCGCGACATCGTCGAGATCGCGGTCCGTGAGGCGCCCGAGCGCATCCGCGACTTGGTTGCTCGGGGTATCAACTTCTCGCTCCGGCCCGGCAAGGAGGACGAGTATGACCTCGGCCTCGAAGGCGGCCACTCGCACCGGCGCATCCTGCACGCGTCTGATGCCACCGGGCACGAGATCATGCGCGCCTTGGTCGACGCCGTCCGCCGCACCCCGAACATCCGCATCATCGAAGACCACGTCGCGGTGGATCTGTTGATCGACGCCAAGTTCGATCCGTCGATCGGCGCTCCGTCGTGCTGGGGCGCATACGCGCTTGATCGCCGCGGCGCCCAGGTCAAGATGATTCGGGCGCGCGCGACGCTTCTGGCCACCGGTGGTGCCGGCAAGGTCTATCTCTACACGACCAATCCAGACATCGCGACCGGCGACGGGATCGCCATGGCGTATCGTGCGGGGGTGCCGATCGCGAACATGGAGTTCATTCAGTTTCACCCCACCTGTTTGTACCATCCGGCAGCGAAGTCGTTCTTGGTCAGCGAGGCCCTCCGCGGCGAAGGTGCGGTACTGCGGCGGCCCGACGGCAGCGATTTCATGAGGCGTTACGATGCGCGCGGGGAGCTCGCCCCGCGCGACGTGGTCGCGCGCGCCATCGACAACGAGATGAAAGTCCACGGGTTCGAGCACGTCTACCTCGACATCGCGCACCGCGGCGCGGCGTTTGTCCGCGAACGGTTTCCGACGATTCATGCCCGGTGTCTCGAATACGGGATCGACATCACCAAAGATCCAATTCCGGTCGTCCCGGCGGCGCACTACTGCTGCGGCGGCGTGCTGACCAATGCCGACGGTGTGACCAGCGTGCGCCGCTTGTATGCGGCGGGCGAGGTCGCCATGACCGGGCTGCACGGCGCCAATCGGCTGGCGTCCAATTCGCTGCTCGAAGCGGCGGTGTTCGGCCACCGCTCGGCTCGTCATGCGATCGGCTTGCTCGCCGGCGATCGCGCGTCTCCGCCGCAATGTCCGAGGTGGAATCCTGGTGCGGCGGTGGACAGCGACGAATCGGTCGTCGTCACGCAGAACTGGGACGAAATCCGGCGCCTGATGTGGAACTACGTCGGGATCGTTCGGTCGAACCGGCGACTCGCACGCGCGCTCAAACGCATCACGCTGCTGCAGGAAGAGATCCGGCAGTACTACTGGGATTTCAAGGTCACCGCCGACTTGATCGAGTTGCGCAACATCGCCCTGGTGGCGGAGCTGATCGTCGTCTCGGCGATCACGCGCAAGGAAAGCCGCGGCCTGCACTACACCATCGACTATCCGGAGCGCGACGACGCCAACTGGCCGCGCGATACGGTCGTGACACGGGCGGAGCAGTTTGCACCGGACCAGGAATTCTTGGCGTCGCTGTACCGGCGCCGCGCGCAGGCTCGCGCGTAGACTAGCCGAGATCGAGCGGAAACTTCGCGCACAGCGACATCACATCATCGGCAACGCGCTTGAGTGCGCTCTCATTTCCCACGTTCTGCAACGCGCGGGCGATGAGGTCGGCGATGGCATGCATCTCCGGTTCGCGCATCCCGCGAGTCGTGACCGCCGGGGTTCCGATGCGGATACCGCTGGTCACGAACGGCGACCGAGTCTCGAAGGGTACGGTGTTCTTGTTCACCGTGATGTGCGCGTGGTCGAGCGTCTCCTGCGCGATCTTGCCGGTCAGCTCACTGGCGCGCAGATCGAGCAGCATGAGGTGATTGTCCGTCCCACCTGACACGAGGGTGAAGCCGTTGCGAATCAAGCCGGCGGCGAGCGCCGTCGCATTGGCGACAATCTGTCGCTGATAGGCATTGAACCCCGGGCTGAGTGCCTCCTTGAATGCGACGGCCTTGGCGGCGATCACGTGCATGAGCGGACCGCCTTGGTTGCCGGGGAACACCGATGAATTGACGCGCTTGGCGAATGCCTCGCGGCACATGATCATGCCGCCGCGGGGGCCGCGCAGCGTCTTGTGCGTCGTGGTCGTGACAAACTCGCAGAACGGGATTGGTGACGGATGGATGCCGGCGGCGACCAATCCGGCGAAGTGCGCGATGTCGGCCATGACGACGGCCCCGACTTCGTCGGCTGCGGCGCGAAAGGGCGCGAAGTCGATCTCGCGCGGATAAGCGCTGTAGCCGACGACGATCATCTTGGGCCGATGCTGTCGCGCCAACTCGCGCATCGCGTCGTAGTCGAGCCGCTCGTCGTCGCGGCGGACGCCGTAGGGAACGACTCGGAAGAACTTGCCGGAGAAATTCACCGGATTGCCGTGGGTGAGATGTCCGCCGTGACTGAGATCCATGGCAAGGATCGTGTCGCCCGGACTGAGCTGGGCGAAATACACCGACATGTTCGCCTGCGAGCCGGAGTGCGGCTGCACATTGACGTGCTCGGCGCCGAAGAGTTGCTTAGCGCGATCGATGGCGAGCTGCTCGGCGACGTCGACGAACTCGCAGCCGCCGTAATAACGCTTGCCCGGGTAGCCTTCGGCGTACTTGTTGGTGAGGATCGATCCCTGGGCTTCGAGCACCGCCCGACTGACGACGTTTTCGGACGCGATCAGCTCGAGATTGTGCTCCTGCCGCGCCGCCTCGCGGCGGATGGCGTCGAAGATTTCGGGATCGGTTTGTTCCAGCGTCGCGCTCATCGACGGACCCGCGCGCTGTCAGATGGTGGCGGCTGCGTGCCGAGTTCCTGCTCGATCGCCGCGATCTTATCGAGGCGGCGCTGGTGGCGTCCGCCGGCGAACGGAGTTTCCAGCCAGGTTTTGACAATCTCGCGCGCCAGATACTTGCCGGTGAAACCGCCGCCCATGATCAGAATGTTGGCGTCGAGGTGTTCCCGGCTCATGCGCGCGCCGATGCTGTCCCCGACCAAGGCGGCACGGACGCCGGGAAACTTGTTGGCGAGAATGCTCATGCCGATGCCGTTGGTGCAGAGCAGAATGCCGCGAGCGGCATCGCCGCACGACACCTTGCTCGCGACGATCTTGCCGTAGTCCGGATAGTCGACCGAAGCGCCGCCGTGCGTGCCGATGTCTTCAACCGTCTCGCCACGCGCGCGCAAATACTCGACCAGCGCATCCTTGAGTTCGACGCCGCCGTGATCGCTGCCGATGACGATCGTCGTAGCCTCCTGTCACGCCTTCTTGTTGGCTTCGATGTAGTTCACCACGTCCTTCACCGTGCGGATTTTCTCGGCCTGTTCGTCGGTGATTTCGAGGTCGTATTCCTCTTCGAGCGCCATCACCAGCTCGACGATGTCGAGGGAATCGGCACCGAGATCCTCGATGAACGACGCATCCGGCGTAACTTCGTCCGGCCCGACTCCGAGTTGTTCGGCGATGATCGTCTTCACCTTCTCCTCAACCGCTGACGCCATACCCCTGTCCTCCTTGGTTACATGTAAAGGCCGCCGTTGACGCCGATCACTTGACCGGTGACGTATCCGGCTTCCGGACCGACGAGAAAGGCAACGGCCGCGGCCACCTCTTGCGCCGTGCCCAAACGCCCGGCCGGAATGGCCTTGAGATACTCCGCACGCACGGTCTCGGGCAAGTCCCGAACCATTTCGGTGTCAATGAACCCGGGCGACACGGCGTTCACCGTGATGTGACGCGACGCGAGTTCGCGCGCCATGGCCTTCGAGAAGCCGATCAAGCCGGCCTTGGCCGCCGCATAGGCACCCTGGCCCGCGTTGCCCATTTCCCCGATCACCGAGGTGATGTTGACGATGCGACCGTAGTGGGCACGAATCATCGCGCGGGCCGCCGCCTTGGTGCAGTTGAACGCGCCGCGCAGGTTCACCGACAGCACGCGATCCCAATCGTCGGGCTTCATCCGGAGGATCAGCGTATCCACCGTGATGCCGGCGTTGTTGATCAAGATGTCCAGCCGCTCCAATCGGGCGATGACCCCATCGATCGCTCGCGCAGTTCCAGCGCTATCCGCGACATCGAACTGCACGGCCTCGGCGGTGCCGGCCTCGTCCTTGATATCGCGCACGCACTGTTCGGCTGCGGCGTGGTTGCTCACGTAGGTGATCACGACGTGAGCCCCCTCGGCGGCGAGTCGGGTGGCGACGGCCCGACCGATTCCGCGCGACCCGCCGGTGACGAGCGCGACCTGATTCGCGAGCGAGGCGTGCATGGTTCCGAATGAGTCGCGCTGTCGGAGTGCGCGCGGTGTTAGTCGGCGGCCACCTCGACGACGCGTCGCCCGCGGTAGAGACCGCAGTGCGGGCACGCGCGGTGGCGAAGCGTCGGTTCGTCGCACTCCGGGCAGTTGGTCAGGGCCGGCGCGGTCAGCGCGTCGTGAGCGCGCCGCTTGTTCTTCTTCGAGTGAGAGGTTTTCCGTTTGGGAACCGCCATTGACTATGCTCCTTCCGATTGGCGCCGGCTTCATGTCGCCCGCGCAAGAGGTTCTAAGGATGAAGTTTGAGCGTTCGCAACACCGCTAACCGTGGGTCTCCGTGTTCTTCGCGACAATCGCAGCCGCCGGTATTGCGGTTGACGCCGCACTGCGGGCACAAGCCGGCGCAATTGTCGCGACAAATCGGTCGCATGGGGAGGGCAATAAGAATCTGCTCACGCAGCAGAGGCGAGACATCAACTTCATCGCCCTCGTAATAGCAAAGATCGCCGTCGTCTTCTTCAAGGTCCCGATCGCGCTCGTGGCGCGACGCGAACACGAACGAAAAGGGGGCGGCCAAGGAGAATCGGTACTCTTCGAGACACCGCGAGCAGCGGCCGATCAATTCGCCCTCGACTCGACCTTGGAAGAACAGATCCGAGCCCGCCCGGTAGTAGGTGACTTCGACCGTCAAGGTCGGGGGCAACCGAAAATCAGCGACCGGGCCCGAGAGCAAACTGGCCAACTCCTGAGTCGGTTCCTCGAAGTGCAGCTCCTTAGCCGCGGCCTCGATATCGCGGACAGCGAATTTCACGTGGATATCCTGGGTGGAAAGGCCGGTCGAAAGTACCCGACGGGTCCGTGAAGGTCAAGGTTGCCTAGCCGCGATGCGCAGCCGCGGGCTTTCCGCCGATGCCCCTTCGGGCTAGACTTGATTCACATGCAATGTCGCCTCTGTCACGAACCGGCGGGGTGGTTTCGGCGGACGTGCCCAACCTGCACGCATCTCGACGCGGTGGTCCGCGACAGTCGTGGGCAGGGCCTGAGCGGCATTCTGGACCGCTTGATCGCCACGGGGGCTTCCCAGGCTCAGATCGAGACCTTCCTGGACGCGGAGCGAGAGGGTGGAGGCTCTGTTCGAGATCAGATCGTGGCCGATATGACGAACCACTTGATGGGGGCGCTCGGTCAAAGCAGCGGCCAGCGGGCGGCCGACGTCAAGCGGATCCGCGCGCGTGGTGGATGGCGCCGCTATGATCAGCGTCCGGAAGAATGAAGCCGCTTTTGACTGATCGCGTAAAGACATATTATACGGTCAGCAAGGAACGGAAGCGGTAATGGTCAAGCGCTTCGCAATCGGTTTCGCGCTCGGACTCGGGCTGATGTACTACTACCTCGAACACGGTGAGCAACTGTTTTCGCGCGGCCAGCAATGGATGCAACGCTCAGCGTCCGGGTATCGCAATGATCGCGTCCACGGTGCCGCAGACGAAGTGGTCAATCAAAACCGATAGTGGATGTCTGGCCGTTCGCGGCATGCAGTGCAGACCAGTTGCCGAACGCTGGCGGCCGGGTCGGACGGTGAGGTGAAGGCAGCAATGGAGCTACCAATCATTCAGCGACTGAAGAACGAGGTTGCGGAGCTCACAACCGAACTGAATACCAAGATCCCGAAGATGTTGGCGGAGGCCGCCGCGCATGGGGATCTGAGCGAAAACGCCGAATACGACGCCGCGAAGAGTCGGCAGGAATTCGTGCGCGCCCGCATTGCTCAGCTCAATCAGCGGATTCGCGAGCTATCCCTCTACAACGTCAACGCGGTGCCGGAAGGGGTGGTTGCCTACGGTAGCCGGGTGACGGTCGAAGACCTTGACGAGGGCGAGTCGTTGGAGTTCGAGATCGTCTTCCCTGAAGAGGTCAATGCTTCCGCCGGCCAGATCTCGCTCAGCTCGCCGCTCGGCCGCGCACTGCTCAATCGAGCTGAAGGCGACGAGGTCGAAGTGCAAACCCCACGAGGGAAGAAGACCTACCAAATCACCTCGTTGCGAACGCTCCATGGCCGCACGTCATCCGAATAGCGGCGGTTCGTAGCGCACCGGTCTTCAGACTAAATCCACCGGCGGCAGGCAGACTTGCGATGGCACAGGGGCTGTGCTACATCGCGATTCGACCTTGATGGCCGCTACGAAAAAGTGGGCCGCGCTGCCCACTTTTTTATTTTGAGGCAATGGATACGTCTGTGGCACAGCGAGTCTGGTCGCTGGCCGAACCGCTAGCACAGCAGGAGGGCCTGGAAATCGTCGACACCGAATATCGCCATGAAGGCCGGGGGACCGTGCTCCGAGTCTACCTCGATCGGGCCGGCGGTGGGCCGCTCGGCCCCGGACATGCCGGCGGAGTGACCTTGGACGAGCTGACACGCTTCAGTCGGCTGCTAGGCGACGTGCTTGAGGTTCATCAGGCGGTTCCGGGCAGCTACACGCTCGAAGCATCGTCGCCGGGTGTGAATCGACGCCTGCGCGTCCCCGAGCAATTCGCGCGTTTCCTCGGCCATCGCGTACGTGTGCGTACGGTCGAGCCCGTGAACGGTCGGCGAATGTTCGTTGGGGTGTTGCGCGAGGTGCATGCCGACGGGATCGTGCTGGGCGACTTGCCGGGCGACCAAGCGATCCGGTTTGGCGATGTCGCGCAAGCGAATTACGAGCACGACTTCGCGCTTCCGAAGGTGCGGCGCTAGGAGGAAACCATGCAGCCTGAACTCAGCCGAGTGATCGACCAGGTCAGCAAAGAAAAGAGCATCGATAAGTCCATCGTCATCAGCGCGGTAGAGAACGCGATGCTCTCGGCCGCCAAGAAGGTCATCAGTCCCGAGATCCGCGTCGAAGCGAAGTACAACTCCGACTTGGGCGAGGTGGAACTCTTCAAGATTCTGACCGTCGCTGAACACGTGACCAACCCCGAAATCGAGATTTCAGTCGAAGACGCGCGCACCAATCTCGATCCCGAAGCCAACGTCGGCGACGAACTCTTGGAGAAGTTGGATCAACGCTACGGGCGCATCGCCGCCCAAGCGGCAAAGCAGCACCTGATTCAGCGCCTGCGCGATGCCGAACGGGACCTGATCTACAACGAATTCAAAGATCGAAAAGGCGAGTTGACGCACGCCGGGATCGTGCAGCGGTTCGAGAAGAAAAACATCATCGTCAACCTCGGTCGGACCGATGCGATCCTCCCTGAAAAGGAACAGATCCCGCGCGAACGTTATCGTCAGGGCGACCGCATCCGCGCGTACATCCTCGATGTCGAAATGAGCAGCAAGGGCCCGCAGATCATTCTCTCGCGGACGCATCCCGGCTTCCTCATGAAGTTGTTCGAGCAGGAGGTGCCGGAAATCTACGAGGGCATCGTCGAAGTCAAGGGCGCGGCGCGTGAGCCGGGCGGTCGCGCGAAGATCGCGGTCGTGTCCAACGATCCTGATGTCGATCCGGTCGGCGCCTGCGTGGGAATGAAAGGAACCCGCGTCCAATCGGTGGTGCAGGAGCTGCGCGGCGAGAAGATCGATATCGTCCACTGGACGCCCGACCCCGCCGAGTTCGTGTGCCGCAGCCTCGCCCCTGCCAAGGTTTCAAAGATCATCATGGACGAAGACGAGCATGCGATGGAGGTCATCGTCTCTGAAGATCAACTCTCCCTCGCGATCGGCAAGAAAGGTCAGAATGTTCGCCTGGCGTCGCGCCTGAGCGGCTGGAAGCTCGATGTGCGCAGCGAAGCGGAGGCCGAAGAAGAAGCGCGTCGTGCCCGCGCAGCGCTGAACGCGATTACCAACATCGGCGACGTGACCGCCGAGTTGCTCTACCAGTACGGTTTCAAATCGCCGGAAGAGGTTGTCGCCGCAGGCGAGGCGACGCTCGCCGAAATCGATGGCATCGGTCCCGAGAAGGCCCCGGTAGTGTTGAAGACCGTGCAAGCGTACTTGGAAGAACAACAGCGCCGGGCCGAGGCCGAGCGAGCCGCCGAAGCGGAACGTGCCGCAGCCGAAGCGGCGGCGAAGCGTGAGGCGGATCAGACTCCCGCAGCGGGTGAGGAGCATTCGTGAGCAAAGCGATGCAGATTCGCACCTGCCTCGGCTGCAGCGCACGCGCGCCGCAACGCGCGCTACTGCGACTCGCGCTCGACGCCACGGGTGCGGCGGTGCCGGACCCCGGCCGCCGGGCCGGTGGCCGGGGAGGCTACCTCCACCGCGACACGCTCTGCTGGGAACGGTTCGCGACGCGGAAGGGACCCGTCCGATCGCTCCGCCGCACGCTTTCCCGTTCCGAGCGGCAGGCGGTTGTTGCTCGCCTGCAGGGCGATTCGGAGCTATAGAGGGCAAGATGACGGGTAAGCGGATCAGTACGCTGGCGAAGGAGTGGTCGACCGAAAGCCAGAAGTTCGAGACCAAGGAACTCCTCGCTGCACTCGATCGCGTCGGCGTGCGCGGCAAGCGCGCGCAGAGTTCGCTGACGGACGACGAAGTCGACCGGCTCCGCGAGGCCGTGGGGTTAGTCGAAAAGCCCAGCGTTGCCGTCGGCGAGGAACGCACCGTCACGAGCGACGAAGGGCAAACCAGCGTCGAACGTCGCGTCAGCACCCGCGTCATCCGCCGCCGGGCGGCACCCACGGCGCCGCACGAAGCGCAGCCGTCTGCCGACCTTCAAACGGAGCCCTTGATCGCGCATGGTGACGCAATCGAGCCACTGATTGAACCCGAGTCGCTGCCCGAGCCGGAGCTGCCGGTTCACGTTGAACCAAGCCATCCACAGCCCGGAGTGCCGGTTGAAGCGAAGGCTCCGATGACGGAGACCGCACGCCCGGTGCGCCCGACACGAGTCGAAGCGCCACCACCGGCGGCACCTGCCGAAGCGCCGCGCGGACCGCGAGTGTTGGGGCGCATCGATCTGCGGAAGACCGAAGCCCCGAAGCCGCAATTGCGCGAGCGGCCGGGTGCACCGGCTCCGGCGCCGGCCACCGCGCCAACGGAAGAAGCGAGCGGAGACGCTCGCGGACGGAAGAAGAAGCGCCGCGTCATCCAAAAGCCGGAGACACCGGAATTGCCCGGTCGCGATCTGCGCTTCGGCAAGTTGCCGCGCAAGAGGAAGGCGTTGCCCGGCAAGGAACAGAAGAAGACCGAAATCACGACGCCGAAGGCGAGTAAGCGCGTGGTGCGGATTTCCGAGATCATCACGGTCGGCGAACTCGCCAAAGCGATGGGCATCAAGGCCGGTGAGGTCATCAAGAAGTTGATGGATGCCGGCATGATGGCTACCATCAACCAAGTGCTCGACGCCGATACGGCCACGCTGATCGCCTCGGAGTTCGAGTACGCCGTCGAAAACGTCGCGTTCAACGCCGAGTCTGCGCTCGAAGTCGACCGCGAACGGGTCGCCGAAGGCGTGCCGATGGAGCCGCGCCCGCCCGTCGTCACGATCATGGGACACGTCGACCACGGCAAGACCTCGCTGCTCGATCGCATTCGCCAGACCAACGTGACGGCGCAAGAAGCCGGCGGCATCACCCAGCACATCGGTGCCTACAGCGTCGACGTGCACGGAAAGAAGGTGACGTTCCTTGACACGCCCGGCCACGAAGCATTCACGCAAATGCGCGCCCGCGGCGCCAAGGTGACCGACATGGTCATTCTCGTGGTCGCTGCCGACGACGGCGTGATGCCGCAAACGGTGGAGGCGCTCAATCACGCTCGCGCCGCGGCCGTGCCCATCATCGTTGCCATCAACAAGATCGACAAACCCGAGGCCGATCTCGATCGGATCAAGCGCGACCTCACCAACCACGGCTTGGTTGCAGAGGACTGGGGCGGCGACACCATTTGCGTCCCCGTCTCCGCCAAAACCGGCGACGGCATCCCCAACTTGTTGGAGATGCTGTTGTTGCAGGCCGAGATCCTCGAATTGCGTGCCGCGCTGGATGCGCCGGCGCGCGGGACGATCGTCGAAGCGAAACTCGACCGCGGCCGTGGGCCGGTGGCGACCGTATTGGTGCAAGAAGGCACGCTCAAGGTGGGTGATCCGTTCGTCTGCGGCGGGGAGTACGGCCGCTTGCGAGCCATGATCGACGACAAAGGCCGCAAGCTGTCGACCGCCGGCCCGGCAACCCCGGTGGAGATCCTCGGACTCACGGGCGTCCCGGAGGCGGGTAACGCGTTCGTGGTCGTGCAGGACGAAGCGACTGCGCGGCAAGTCGCGGAACATCGCCGCGCGAAGCAACGCGAAGCCGATCTGGTGAAGACCGCCAAGGTTTCGCTCGAGGATCTGTACGAGCAGATTCAGCAAGGCGAGATCAAGGAGTTGCGCGTCATCATCAAGGCCGACGTGCAGGGGTCAGTTGAAGCGCTCTCCGAAGCATTGTCGCGGTTGTCGAGCGACGAGGTGCGCCTCAACATATTGCACGCGTCGGTTGGCGGGATCACGGAAAGCGACGTGCTGCTGGCGTCGGCCTCCAACGCGGTGGTCATCGGCTTCAACGTGCGGCCGGAAAGCAAAGCCTCCGATATCGCCGAGCGCGAGGGTGTCGACCTGCGCCTCTACACGGTGATCTACAATGCCGTGAACGATGTGCGCGACGCGATGGAGGGATTGCTCGAACCGACGACGCGCGAGAAAAACGTCGGCCGTGCGGAAGTCCGCGAGATCTTCAACATCCCGAGCGCCGGGGCGGTCGCCGGGTGCTTCATCGTCGACGGCAAGTTCACGCGCGGCGCGTCAGTCCGGCTGGTGCGCGATCACGTCGTCGTGTACACGGGCAAACTCAGCTCGTTGCGCCGATTCAAGGAGGACGTGCGCGAGGTCCAGTCGGGTTACGAGTGCGGTATGACGTTGGAGAACTACCAGGACGTCAAAGTCGGTGACGTGATCGAGGTCTTCGAGACCGAAACCGTGATCCGGCGTTTGTCACCGGCGGTGGGCAAAGCGGCCGCCGCGGAGCGTCGCGCCTAGTTCGACCCGCAGCGTCGTCCGTCGCGTGGTGACGATCGGCGCGGCGGGCAACCGGGAGCTCGCGTGGTCACTACCGATGGTCGTCGGGGTACTCAAGCTGACGCTGTTTCTTCCCGAGAACCACTCGCTCAAGGGTAAGCGGGGGGTAATCAAGAAAATCAAAGCGCGCGTCGCCAACGAATTCAATGTATCGATCACCGAATGCGATAGCCAAGACATGTGGCAACGCGCGGTGCTGGGCATCTCTCAGGTGGGCACCGATGCGCCGTACGTCGATGGCACCTTGCGGCACGTGATCCGGTTCATCGAAGACTTGCACGTCGCCGAAGTCGGAGCGGACGAGATACACGTCTTCCATTGCTAGGAGAGGAGCGACTGCAGAAAGCGCTCCGAGCGCGATACTATGACGAGCCATCGTCCAGAACGAGTGAGCGATGCGTTGCGCGCGGTGATTGCCGAGCTGTTGGCGCGCGAGATCAAGGATCCCCGCATCGGGATGGTAACGCTCACGGCGGTCGAGATGACGCCGGATCTGAAGCACGCCCGTGTGTTCTTTAGCTGCCTCGGTGACGAGGCGGCGCGTCAGCGCTCACTCGCCGGCTTGCGCAGCGCCGCGGGCTACATCAAGGCGCACGCGGCCCGCACGCTGAAACTGCGCTACACGCCCGAGATCACCTTCGTCTTCGACGCCTCGCTCGAACGCGCCGACCGCCTCGCCGCGTTGCTGCGAGAAACCGAAACGCCGAGCAAGCCATCCGACGAGTCGTGATGGATGGCATCCTCATCGTCGACAAGCCTGAGGGATTGACGTCGGCCGACGTGGTCCGACTTGCCAAGCGCGCGACCCGGGTCAAGGTCGGCCACCTGGGCACGCTCGACCCGTTTGCGACCGGCGTGCTGCCGCTCTGCTTGGGCGACGGAACCAAGATCGCGCAGTTTCTGTCGGTGGCGGACAAGCGCTACACCGGCGTGATTCAACTCGGCATCCAGACCGATACCGGCGATCGCACCGGGCGAGTCGTCCGCGACGCGGCGGTGCCGACGGCGAACACGGCAGATCTCGAATCGCTGGCCCGGCGCTTCTGCGGCGACCAACTGCAGACCCCTCCGATGTACTCCGCGATCAAGCGCGATGGCGTGCCGCTCTACAAACTGGCGCGCAAGGGCCATGAGGTCGATCGCGCGCCGCGCGCCATCATGATCTACGCTCTGCAGATCCGACCCGTCGGCGCGGCGCGCCTCGAATTTGAAGTGCACTGTTCGAAAGGCACATATGTACGTGTCCTCGCGCAAGACATCGGTGAGGCGTTGGGCACGGTTGCGCACCTCGCCGCGTTGCGCCGAACGGCCTTCGGCAGCTTCGATCTGTTGCACGCAACGACCGTCGAGGACCTCAAGGCCGGGAATGTCACCGGTGTCCTGAATCTCCGCGCCGCGCTCGGTCATCTGCCGGAGATCTTCATCGACGCCGACACCGTGGAGCGCACGCGGTGCGGGCAGCCGGCTGCTGTGCGCGATCTTTCCGGTCCCGCGGACGCGGAGACGGCCAAGCTGATTGGGCCAAGCGGCGAATTGGTCGCAGTCGTGACCGCGGGTGAGAACGGTGCATGGCGCTTGGTCCGTGTCTTCGGCGGTCGTTAGATAGCGCCGCACTCGCGCAGCTCGGCAATCTGCCGCGGGTCCAACTGCAACATGCGGCGAAGCACCTCGTCGGTGTGTTCGCCGATCTCGGGCGGCGAGGAGAGCGGTGGCTCGTCGTGCTCGGACAATTTGATCGGTGTGCCGATCGCCTTGACCGTGCCGCGCGGCGGATACGTGACCTCGCGAATCACCGCCCGCTCGACCAGATGCGGATCGCGGCCGACCTCCGGCAGCGTGCGCACCGGTGCGCTCGGTATGCCCGCGGCCGCGACGATTTTGGCAACGTCGTCGCGCCGGCGCGTACTCGTCCAGCGCTCGACTTCGGTCTCGATCCGTCGCCAGTCTTGCGCGCGCTCGGGCACGCCGTGCCAGCGGGTGTTGGAAAGCAGGTCCGGTCGCTCCATGACACGACAGAGATCGAGCCAGTGCTGATTCGACACGCACATGATGGCGACGTAGCCATCGAGACATTTGAAATTGTTGTACGGCGTTGCGCCGCCGACCACGTGGCGATTGCCGCTACGGGTGACCTCGAGATTCAACTCGTAGAACGGCGCCAAGTAACTCAACAAGGCTGGAACCGTCGCGTCGAACATCGCCACCTCGACCCGTTGGCCGCGGCCGCTGCGGTCGCGTTCGCGCAGCGCCAGCAGAATGCCGGCAAACAAGTGCGCCGCACCGAGCATGTCGATGAAGGTTGGGCCGCACTTCACCGGCGGCTGGTCGGGGTAGCCGGTGATCGACATCGCGCCGGTGAGTGCCTGAATCGTGAAGTCCATCGCCGGGTAACCAACGTAGGGGCCCGTACTGCCGAAGCCGCTGCCGGAGGCGAAGACGAGCCGCGGATTGCGCGCGTTGACGACGTCGTAGCCGATGCCGAGGCGCGCCATCACGCCGGCGGCGAAGTTTTCGACCAAGACATCGACGCGGTCGGCGAGTTGCAGCAGCAGCTCGCGACCGCGTTCGTGCTTCAAGTTGATCGTGATGCCGCGCTTGTTCGCGTTGAGCATGAGAAAGGGATAGCTGGCGCCTCCCGGCGAGCGATCCATTCGCCGGAGGACGTCGCCCTGCGGCGCTTCGACCTTGATGACCTCGGCGCCGTGGTGGGCCAGCAACAGCCCGCAGTACGGTCCATTGTAGATCTGGCCAAGTTCGAGCACGGTGATGCCGTTCAGCGGTGCCGGAGACGCAGACATGACCATGCGTCTAGCAAGCCGACGCGCAGGAAGAAACCGAGGCGGACAGTTGGTTGGTCACTTGCAGTAGCGCGGGCGCGGGTCGATACTCGCGCCAACGTCTCCGCGGAGGGTGTCGATGAAACTCTACAACGCAAACCTGAGCAACTTCGCTTCGAAGTGCCGACTCGCGATCTACGAAAAGAACGCGCCGGTCGAGATCGTGGCGATTCCCGGCGGCGATTTGAAATCGCCTGAGTATCTGAAGATCTATCCGCTTGGCAAAACGCCCGCGCTCCAGGTTGACGGTCAGGTGATCGGCGAGTCGGAGGTAATCGTCGAGTATCTCGAAGAGAAGTTCCCCGAGAAGCCGCTCCTCCCGAAGAGCGCCGAGGCCCGCGCCAAATCGCGCGGCATCGCCCGCTTTCACGATCTCTATTTGGAACCGCCGATTCGCGCGCTGTTTCCGCAGGTGTCCGCGAAGGAGAAGGACCAGAAATTCATCGCCGACAAACTGGCCGAGATCAAGACACGATTCGATCAGCTGGAATCAATGCTGTCGCCCGGGCCATACGCGCTCGGCAACGAGTTCACCCTCGCCGACTGCGCGCTGATCCCGACGATGTTCTTTGCCAACCTGCTGCTGCCCATGCTGGGCGGCCCGTCGCCGACCGACGGGCGTCCGAAGCTGGCGGCGTGGTGGGCGAAGGTGCAGGAACGCCCGACCGTGCAGAAAGTCCTCGGTGAACAGCAGCAAGCGTTGATGGAGATGCAGCAGCGTAGATAGGTGCCGTGGATCTGGACGCGTGCGCATGCGCGCAATGGTCCTGAAGAAGCCGGCGCCGATCGACTCCTCGCCGTTGCAGCTCGTCGAACGGCCCGTGCCCGATCCCGAACCCGGCGAGATTCGCGTGCGGGTGCGGATCTGCGGCATTTGCCGGACTGATCTGCACGTGGTGGAAGGCGAGCTGCCGCCGCAGCGGGTCGAGATCGTGCCCGGTCATCAGGTCGTCGGTACAGTTGAGGCACTCGGCGCGAACTGCTCGCGTTTCGGGGTGGGCACGCGCGTCGGCATCGCGTGGCTCGGATCGACATGCGGCACCTGCGCGCGCTGCCGCGCCGGCAAGGAGAACCTGTGCGAGCATGCGCGGTTCACGGGGTACCATCGGGACGGCGGGTTTGCCGATTGTGCGGTGGTCCGCGAGGACTTTGCGTACGCGCTGCCGGCCGCGATCGGCGACGCCGAGGCGTCACCGCTGTTGTGTGCGGGCATCATTGGTTATCGCGCGTTGCGACGTGCCGAGATCACTCCGGGTTGTCGACTTGGACTCTACGGCTTCGGCGCCTCGGCACACATTGCGATCCAGGTCGCGCTGCATCTCGGTTGCCGTGTCTACGTCATGACGCGCGACCAGCGCCACCAACGGCTGGCGGCGGAATTGGGTGCCGAGTGGACAGGCGGCGCGGACGCCCGGCCGCCGGTGAAACTCGACAGCGCCGTGTTGTTCGCACCTGCGGGCGAATTGGTGCTGCCGGCCCTGGAGGCGCTCGATGCCGGCGGCACGCTGGCGCTGGCCGGAATCTATCTGAGCGACATCCCGACGCTTCAATACGATCGCTATCTCTTTCACGAAAGGACCCTTCGCAGCGTCACGGCGAACACGCGTGCCGACGGCGAGGAGCTACTGCGGATCGCCGGCGAGATTCCGATTCGACCGCGCACCGAGTGCTTTCCGCTGGAGCAGGCGAATGAGGCGCTGCGTCGCTTGAAGCACGACGCGATCGCCGGCGCCGGGGTGTTACGCGTCAGCGCCTGACCGACTTCGTGGCGTCCGAGTACTTTGGTATAGCTCGCGAGCCACGAGCGGCTTCAACTGCGATCTAGGAGGTGCAGCATGGGTTACGAATTCATCACGTACACGAAAGAGGGACGGCTCGCCCGCATCACGATCAATCGGCCGGAGGTCATGAACGCCCTCCATCCGCCGGCGAATCAAGAACTGTCGGCGGCGTTCGATGACTTCGACGCCGATCCGGAATGCTGGGTGGCGATTTTGACCGGTGCGGGCGACAAAGCCTTCTCCGCAGGCAACGATCTGAAGTATTCGGCACAACATGGCATGGGCGCGGTGGCAACTGGAAAGGGTGGATTCGGTGGGATCACGGCGCGCTTCGATCTGTTCAAGCCGGTGATCGCGGCGGTCAACGGCTTTGCGCTCGGCGGTGGGTTCGAGATCGCGATGGCGTGCGACGTCATCGTCGCAGCCGACCACGCGCGCTTTGGGTTGCCCGAGCCGAAGGTCGGATTGGCCGCGCTCGCCGGCGGGATGCAGCGGTTGCCGCGCTACATTCCGCCGAAGATCGCAATGGGACTGATGCTCACCGGTAAACACATCATGGCCGATGAAGCCCATCGCCTGGGCATCGTCAACGAGGTCGTGCCCGCGAAGGATTTGGCCGCGGCGGCCGATCGCTGGGCGAACGAGATTCTCGACTGCTCGCCGATTTCGGTGCGGCTGACCAAGCAAGTCGCCACCCTGAGTCAAGGCCTGCCGCTCGAGGACTCGATGAAGCAGCACTACCCGCTAGTGGGTGCGCTCTTTGGATCCGAAGACATGATGGAAGGCGTGATGGCGTTTGCGCAAAAGCGCAAGCCGCAGTGGAAAGGAAAGTAGGCCCCGCCGATGCGAGAAGGCCCGGGCGATCGGCCCGGGCCTTCGGTGCGATGAGAGCGGGTGACCGGGATCGAACCGGCGACTTCAACCTTGGCAAGGTTGCGCTCTAGCCAGCTGAGCTACACCCGCACGCGACGGAATCTAGCTGAGCTCGCCGTTGCTGTCAAAATCGCCGCGTTCGAATTTCGTGCGCGGCGCAACGTCGATAAGTCCATGAATCGTATCGCGAAGCATCAATTGCCCAAGGAGCGAGTTGCGACTCGACTGCGTCGGATGGGTTTGGCGGTCCGATGCGGGAATCCGGCGCTCGGCCACGACTTGCTCGTTGACGGGCACATCCGCGTCAGCCTACGGGTCGCGTTCCCGAGCAAGCGCCGGCATGTCGTAACGGTTGCCGGCCGCTCGTACCAGTATCGGTATCACAGTTGGCACTTCAACTTTCATCACCACGGTGAGATGCGCGAACGCTATGCCGACTTTCTCGTTTGCATCGCGGTTCCGACGCACCGCAGTGCACGCGGCGAGATCTTCGTCATCCCGTGGGAGCACGTGGCCGGGAAGACCTTCTCGCTGCATGCGGGACGGCGCGCCTATGCCGGACAATATGCGCGGTTTCGCGATGCCTGGTCGCTGGTGAGTGACGCCGCTCGGCGCGCAAGTCACGAGTGGCCCGCGGTTGCGTAGCGAGCGGCCGCCGCTCAATCTGAATCGGTTGCTTCCGGCTGCTCCGGCTCGTCGACTTGAATCACGGAATCCTTGCTGGTTTGCCGCCCGTCGGCGAACGTCACGGTGACGTGGGCAGTATATTGGCCCGCTTGCGTGTACGTGTGAGTTGTCGCTTGCCCGTGAACGGGTGGAGTAGCGTCGTCGAACGTCCACTCGCAATTGTGCTCCTCAATCGCATCGGCTGTGGCGACCCGGAAGCGGACGGTGAGCGGCGCGCGACCGATGTCGGGATCGGCCTCGATGTCGATCTCCGGAATCGGCGCCGTCGGCGTGGCGGAATCTCGGGGCGTGGGTTCGGGAGCATCACCCGCGGCATCCTTCTCGGGACGCTCGAAGGTCGATGCCGCCGGCGCAGTTCGTCCGAAGCGCTGTGCCGCGGTTGGAAGGGTGAGACGGAGCGGTGACGGTGGACGTTGCGAGCTGGGCCGCGCGGCCTCTTCGCGATCCGCGTTGGTCTCGCCGCAGCTCGTAAATTGGCAACCAGCCAGTCCGACCGCGAGGAGTGCGCTGACGATTCGCGACATCGAGGTAGGCATCTCTGCGATTGTTTAGTGGCACAGCACCGGCGCTGTCAATTTCGAGTGAGCCGGCGGCGGCGCGGTTGCCTTGCCCGCGCCACCCCTGCGTCGTATAGTGCCGCGGCTTTTAGCACTTCGAGACAGGAGAGTGTTCGACATGAGTTCGATGCACGGCGGCCGCCTGGTGGCCAAGGCTCTCAAAGCCGAGGGCGTCTCCTTTGTCTTCACCCTCTGCGGCGGCCACGTGATGCCGATCTACGACGGCTGCATCGACGAAGGCATCGGCGTGATCGACGTGCGTCACGAGCAAACCGCCGCCCATGCGGCCGACGGGTGGGCGCGCGTCACCGGTCAGCCGGGTGTGGCGATCGTGACCGCCGGGCCCGGTCTGACCGACGCGGTTACCGGAGTCGCGAGCGCGCACCGGGCCAACGTGCCGATGGTGATCTTCGGCGGCCAAGGGCCGCGCCCGTTTGCCGATATGGGTTCGCTGCAGGACATGAACCACGTCGAACTGATGCGGCCGATCACCAAGTGGGCCGTGTCGGTCCCGGAGGGTCGGCGCCTCGCGGAGTATGTGGCCACCGCGTTTCGGATCGCCACCACCGGTCTGCCTGGGCCCGTCTTCCTGGAGATGCCGATCGACCAGCTGTTCAACGTGTTCGAAGAAGAGAAGTGCGTATTCCCGACCCAATACCGCAGCGAGGCCGGCATCGCGGGCGATCCGCGCTTCATTGAGCGCGCATTCGAACTGCTCAAGAAGGCGCAGCGTCCGGTCGCACTGGTCGGCACGCAGTTGCGTTGGTCGCGTCGCCGCGGAGCCTATCGACCATTCGTAGAGACCTTCGGCTTGCCGGTGTACGTCAACGGTCTCGGACGCGGCTCGTTGCCGCCCGATCATCCGAACTTTTTCTCGCAGACTCGCAAAGATGCCTTGAAGCAGGCCGACGTTGTGCTGATTTTCGGCACGCCCCTGGATTTTCGCTTGGGCTACGGGCGCGAGAGCCATTTCAATGCCGACGCGAAATTGATCCAAGTCGATCTCGACGGCGGCGAGATCGGCCGCAATCGGGCGATCGAAGTCGGCATCATCGGCGACACCGGGATCGTCATGGAACAACTCACCGCGCTCGCCAAGTCGGACGGCTACAGCGCCGCGCTAGTGCGACCGTGGCTCGACGCGATGCGGACGCGCGAATCCGAAAAGAGCGGGCGCATGCAAGGCGAACTCAACTCCGACAGCGTGCCGATCAATCCGTTGCGGGCGTGCAAGGAGATTGCTGACTCGCTCGGTCCGGACGCGATCTGCATCGGCGACGGCGGCGACTTTGTGGCCACGGCCGCGTCGGTCTTGCGTATTCATGAACAGGGACATTGGCTCGATCCCGGGCCGCTCGGGACACTCGGCGTCGGTCCGGGTTACGCGATGGCCGCGAAGCTGGCGAAACCCAAGAGTCCAGTGGTGATCATCTACGGCGACGGGTCGTTTGGGCTCCATGGGTTGGAATTCGAGGCGATGGTGCGGCAGAAGATCAACGTCGTGGGCGTGGTCGGCAACGACGCGGCGTGGCAGCAAATCCGGCGCGGTCAGGTACAACTCTACGGCGAAGAGCGCGCGGTGGCGACCAAGTTGGGGTTCGTGCACTACGAGAAGGTCGTCGAAGCGCTCGGCGGGCACGGCGAGTACGTCGAGCGGCCGCAGGACATCCGCCCGGCGATGGCGCGTGCGCTTGCTGCCGGCAAGCCGGCGTTGGTGAACATCAAGCTCGGGTCGAGCGATTTCCGCAAAGACGCCATCTCGATTTGATCGGGAGCACTCGCCGCGATGGATTCGGCGGATCGTGAATCATGACGGGCCCTCAGCCACCTGACCTCACCGCGGCGGCCATCGTTGTTGGCAATGAAATCCTCTCGGGCAAAGTGGTCGACACCAACGCGGCGTACCTCGCCCAAGAATTGCGCAAGTTGGGTGTCGCTCTGGAGCGCATCGTCGTCATCCCCGACGACGTCGAGATCATCGCCGCCACCGTCCGGATGTATCGTGACGCTTTCGACGTGGTGTTTACCTCCGGCGGCGTCGGGCCGACTCATGATGACGTGACCATCGAGGGAGTCGCGCGCGGCCTGGGTCGAGCGGTCGTTCGCAACGAGTTCCTCGTCGGGAAGATGCGCGAGTTCTTCGGCGACGCGCTCAATCCCGCGCGGTTGAAGATGACCGAGACTCCCGAGGGGGCGGAACTCATTTTCGGCGGTCAACTGAATTTCCCGACGATGTGCGTCGAGAACATTTACATCCTCCCCGGCATTCCGGAGCTGTTTCGCGATAAGTTCCACGCGATCATGCACCGCTTCGCGCGCGCGCCCTTCTTTCTGCGCGTGTTGTACACGCGCGAGATGGAAAGCACGCTGGCCGAATTTCTCGATCAAACGCTGGCGGAGTTTCCGCACCTGCAACTTGGCTCGTATCCAAAGCTCAACGATCCGGATTATCGCGTGCGGGTCACGCTGGAATCGAAGGACCGTGACTATGTCGACCGCGCGCTCAAGCATTTGGTGGGCTTGCTGTCGCCCGAATCGGTCGTTCGGACGGAGTAGCGACTGAGGACAATGACAACGGAGGAGGACGTATGATGCGGCGGATGATTGTGGGAATGGTGGCGGTGATGGTGATGCTCGGGGCCCGCCCGACGTGGGCCAAGACGGACGTGAACGAGAGCTACGGCAGCCAAGCGGGGTATGGAACGTTGGCGGCGGTCAGCAACTTGATCTACATGCCGCTGAAGCTGGTCTACGCTGCGGTCGGTGGCGTGACCGGCGCATTGGCCTGGATGGTGACCATAGGCAACACGGACGTTGCCGAGTCGGTCTGGGCTCCGTCGCTCGGCGGAACGTACGTGATCACGCCGGCGATGTTCCGCGGGGAAGAAGAGTTTCTCTTCAGTGGGCCGAGCCACGAGAAGAGCGAGAAGAATTGAGCCGGCGTTAGGTTGCCAATCGCATGCGGTTGTTGCGTCAGCGCGAGAGGAGAGAGCCATGAGCGGAAAGACCATTGGAGCGATCGTCGGCGTGGTGGTGTTGGCCGTGATCGGTTTCGTTGGATACAAGTACATGCAACTGCAGGCGGAGGCGAAGAAGTGGGCTGGTCCGCACAAGGAGATCGTCGAGGAATCGGTGAGCAAAGACGGGGCGGTGACCTCCACGCACTTCGTGTCGCTGATCGATGCGCCGATGGCCGCCGTGCAAAACGCACTCTGGACGCCGGAACGCAGCCAAGAGACGATCGAAAACATCACGTTGTCGAAGCTGCTCAAGTCGGAGGGGAATACCAAGTTGATCGAGATGAACGTGCGCGCCCTCAATCTGCCGTTGCAGTTTTACACCATGCAATTCACACTCGATGCCGACCAGCATCGGATCAGCTTCAAGACGGTCGAATCGCAAGCGCAAGATCTCGAAGGCGTGTACCAACTCGAAGCATCACCCGACGGCAAGAGCACGCGCATCGACTACAACTCGAAGTCGCGCGACAAGATCGCGCTGCCGTTCCCGCAATCGGTGGTGGATAGCGCCAATCGAGAGATCTTCGTCAACACCATGCGTGGGGTGAAGAAGATCGCGCAGCAACCGAATCCGGCGGGCTGATCGTCCAACGCGCAGCCCGGTGCAGCGCCCTATTGCCCGGGCGCCGCACCGAAAGAGCCTACGCCCAGGTGCGGTCCCAACCGCCGACGTACCGGGATTCGGGGCGGATCAATTGATCTTGATCGAGCTGCTCGATCACGTGCGCGGTCCATCCTCCGGCTCGGGCAAGCGCGAAGGTCGGGGTGAACAGCTCCGTCGGTAATCCCACGCCGTGCAGCAGCATGGCGGTGTAGAACTCGACGTTGGTTTCGAGCCGTCGCCCCGGCTTCAGCTTCCCGAGCGTATGAACGACGACCCCTTCGATCGCGCGCACGTCGTCGTAGAGTGCCCGATCGCGATGGTCGACGAACAAGTCGCGCGCGGCCTCGCCGAGGACGTCGGCACGTGGGTCACGGACCTTGTACACCCGGTGGCCGAATCCCATCACGCGGTCGCCATGGGTGAGCGTCTCTCGCACCCAAGCCCCGGCTTCCTCGGCGAGGCTGCGGCCTGATGCCGCCGCCCGCCGGCGGATCTCGAACACCATGTCGAGCGCCGGCCCGGGCGCGCCGCCGTGGAGCGGGCCCTTGAGTGCGCCCACTGCTCCCACCAAAGCCGAAATGAGATCCGATCGGGTGCTGGCGATCACCCGTGCCGTGAACGTCGACGCGTTCATGCCGTGATCGACGACCGTGTTGAAGTAAGTCTCGAGTGCGCGCGTGGAGTTCGGCGAGGGTGTATCGCCGCTCAGCATATACAAGTAGTTGGCGACGTGTCCGAGGTCGCCGCGCGGAGTGAGGGGGGCACGGCCCTCGCAGAGTCGAGCATAGGCGGCGGCCAGCGTCGGGAACGTCGCGACTGCGCGGACCGCGCGGGCGAGGTTTGCGGAACGCGACGGATCATCCGGTGCCGGATCGCTCAGTGACAGGGTGGCGGCACTCATGCGCAGCGCATCCATGGCTGGAAGCGAACGGGCGGCTGCGGCGCGAAGCAGTGGCAGAGCCGCGTCCGGCATTGCTCGGGACGCGGCCAGGTCACGACGGAGATGCGTCGATTCGTCCGCCGTCGGAACCCGATCGTGCCACAACAGGAACAGGACATCTTCAAACGCGGCGTGCGGCGCCAGCGTCTCGACCGGGAAGCCGCCGATGACCAGGACCCCGCGCTCCCCGTCGACATGACTGAGGCGCGTCTCGGTCGCGATCACGCCTTTGAGTCCGCGTGCAACTTCATGATCGGGGTGTGCACGCTTTGGTTCACGCCGGCCTCGTGCGGGGCGTGGCGATGGTGCGGATCGTCCGGCGGCGCTCGCGCTGTGTGGCATGTGCAATCTCCTCCTCCGTGGTACTGCCGTCCCTTTAGGTCGACATTCGAGTAGTGTCAATGTGGATCATGTAATCAATATATGGATTTATAAATCAATATCGTGTACGCAAACGACAGCATGTCCGCGTACCTGTCAGCCGCGGAAGCGGCCGCCGAGTTGGGTGTGAACCTGCCAACGCTCTACGCGTATGTCAGCCGCGGTCTGATTCGCTCCGAGGCGGGCGGCGGCTCGCGGCGGCGACGCTATCTCGCGGAAGACATCTGGGTGCTGAAGCAGCGCAAGCAGCATCGCCGGGATCCGGGGAAAGCCGCACGAGAGGCGTTGCATTGGGGCCTCCCGGTGCTCGAATCGCGGCTCTCCGTGATTCACGACGGCCGGTTGTTCTATGCGGGTCGCGATGTGGTGACGCTGGCGCAGAGTTGCTCGATCGAGCAGGTGGCGGCGTTGCTGTGGATGGGCGATTTGCATGCACCGTTTCCCGATGACTACCTGGTGGTACCCGAGTGGAAGACTGTGGCGGGAGTCGCCGCCGCTCTGCCGCCGCTTGAAGGGTTGCAGTTGTTTCTGCCGGTGGCGGCCTCGCACGATCCATACGCGTACGACACGCGGCCGGCGGCCGTACAGCGTGCGGGTGCCCGCATCTTGCGACTGCTGGCTGCGGCTGTGGTCCGAACACGGCCAAGCCGGGACCCGATCGCGCGCGTGTTGCAGCGCCGTTGGGCGCCGGCGGACGCGGGAGTCGCACGGCTGCTGCAAGCCGCCTTGGTGTTGTACGCGGACAACGGGCTGAACCCGTCGAGCTTCACCGCGCGCTGCGTGGCCTCGGCGGGTTCCACCCCGTACGCACTGGTGGCCGCGGGGCTTGCGGCGCTGCAGGGATCCAAGCACGGAGGCGCCTGCGAACGCGCCCAAGGGTTGCTGGATGAGGTGCGTGAAGCACGCGGCGCGCAGCGCGCGGTGATGGCTCGCATGCGGCGGGGCGAGGCCGTTCCCGGCTTCGGTCACCCGCTGTATCCCGAGGGTGATCCGCGCGGCGCGTATTTGATGCAGTTGGTTGCGGAGGCCAGGCCGAAGTCGCCCGAGGTCAAGCTGGCGCTGGCGCTGACGGCCGCCGTCCGCGAGCTCATGGACGACCATCCAACGGTCGATTTCGGAGTCGTGACGCTCTGCCGCGCCCTGGATCTGCCGTCGGCGGCGGCACTGTCCTTGTTGGGCGTCGGTCGCGTCGTCGGCTGGATCGCTCACGGCCTTGAGCAGTACCAGGAAGGCCGCGAGATTCGGCCGCGGGCACGCTACGCCGGCGACTTGCCGCGCGGCGAGCGCCGCTGAGCCGGGCGATCACTGTGACTCCGTCGCCGCTGTTGTACCTCCATCCGGTTGTCGCGCTACTGGCAGTGGTGGCGTTGGCGTACGTCGGGCAACTTGGTTTCCGCAGTCGCCGGGTGCGACGCGGCGGCGCGGCCATGTTACAGCGGCACGCCAAAGTCACCCCCTACGTCTACGCGTTGGTGATGATCAACTGGATCCTCGGAAGCGCATCGGTGTGGTGGGGGCGCAGTGACCTCGATTTCGCAGAGAGTGGGCACTTTCGAGTCGGCTGCTATGTGGCCATCGTGTTGACCGCCACAATGTTGCTGTCGCGCTGGATCGACCGCATCGCCAACGCCCGCATCATCCACCCATTGCTGGGCGCGCTCGCGGTGCTGTTGGCCGGGTTCCAGGTGTTTCTCGGGCTTCAGATCATGCCCAAGTAGCACCCCGCGACAACCGCCCGCTGCCACGTTGCCACAACGCGTCCGGTCGCACCATTTCCGTACCGAGGTGACGTTGGGCAGTCACGCTTTTCCCGGATTTGCGGCTCGGCAAGCGCATCGCACAGCCACTCACCGGATGGCAAGGCGCATGCTTGGTGACCCGAATGGCTCGGAACGCAATAGAGGCCCAGTCAGCGTCCAGACCGGCGAGGCTGAGGAGGAATGTATGGCCCGGCAGAAAACCGTTCTCGTGACCGATGACGATGCGGCGTTGCGGACTGTTACCGCGACCCTGATCGAGTCGCGCGGTCATCGGGTGATTACCGCCGAGAGCGGTCAACACGCGATCGACGTGTTCAAATCGGGTACCCCGATCGATCTGTTGGTCCTCGATATCATGATGCCCGGTATGAACGGACTCCAGACGATGGCGAAGTTGCAAGAGACTGGGTTCGGCGATGTCCCAGTGGTCATGCTGACCGCGCAATCGTCGGACGACGACATCATCGAGGGCTATCGCGCCGGCGCCGGCTACTACCTCACCAAGCCATTCAAGCCGGTCGCGTTGCTCAACATCGTCGACTACCTGATCGGCGATCTGTCAGCCGCACAACGAGAAGAACTCGCCCTCCGGTTATAAGGCGGGGCCGCGATCGCCCGCCCGCGCCAGGGCGTGAGCGAGTCGACTTCGCATCCGCCAGAGAAAAAACCCGCTGTGCGTTCTCGCCGCTGCAAGCCGCAGGGCGGCCCCGGGGACGTGTCCGACCGGGCTACCGACGGCGTTCGCGCTGGTGTGGATGTTGAAGGAAGACCACGCGATCGGATGACTCGGGCGAGGCAAAAACGTTCATCATCGCCGTTGGCAGCGATAGGTTCGACAGCGCCGATGCGGGTGACGGGAGAAGATCTGTCGTTCTGGTGGTTGGATTCGCCCATGCAACCCACCACCATGGCGATGCTGATGATCTTGGATCGGGTGCCGGATGAAACCCAGTTGCAGGCTGCCTTCGCCCGGGCCGTAGCCGCGGTGCCACGCCTCGCGCAGCGGGTTGCCGAGACGCCGCTCGATATTGCCTTGCCGCATTGGGAGAACGATCCGACGTTCGATCTCGCCTATCACGTCCGCCGACATACGCTGTCACGGACTCGCGATATGGACGAATTGTTCCGCGAAATCGCTCCGGTTTACGAATCGCCGTTCGATCGCTCGCGCCCGCTGTGGGAAGCGCGCGTGTACGATGGGCTGCAAACGGGTGGGCGCTCGGCCTTGTTCTTCAAACTCCACCACGCGGTCGCCGACGGCGTGGGTGCCAACGCGATCTTCGCTGCCATGACGGATGACGTCCGCGAGACGATCACGGGGCGCGACTCTCGGATGTCCCCGCCGATCAAGGGGACATGGCCGGAGCCGCCCGCGCTGGCGACGCAGCTTGTCGACGCCGTGCGCGACCGAATGGACTTGGTCGCGGCGCAAGTGAGCACGGTTGCGGGTGTGGTGGCCGAAACCGTGCAACACCCGGAACGGCTTGGGAGTGCGTTGCAGATCATGCGTTCAATCGTCGAAACGGTGCGGTTCGACAGCCATTCACCGCTCAAGCGGAAGTCCGGTCGAGCGCGACGCTTGACCGGGACCGACCTGCCGTTTGCGGCCGTCCGGGCGGCACGCCGGGCGTTAGGCGGCTCGATGATTGATGTGATCCTGACGATCGTGGCCCGCGCGATCGGTACCTGGTACGCGAAGCACCGCGTCACCGGCGTGCGGGAGTTGATGACGTTGGTGCCGGTCAACCTGCGGAAGCCGGAAGAATGGGCGCAGAAGGCCCACATCGGCAACGTCGCGACCGGCATCTTGGTGCCCATTCCGATCCGCTCGCGTCGCATGTTGGCGATGTATCGCGAGATTCACAAGCGCATGGAGGCGAAGAAGGCCGATCCGCTGTCGACGCTGTCACCGGTGATTGCAGAATTGCTGAGCATGATGCCGCGCGGCTTGGTGACCTGGATGGCGGAGGCCAGTTTTGGAAGCGTCGACCTTATTGTCACCAACGTCCCGGGCATTCTGACGCCGCGCTATCTCGCCGACGCTGAGATCGAAGCTGCGTATCCGTTCGCACCGGTCGCAGTGAAGAGCCCGGTGAGTGTAGCGCTGTACGGGTACCGCGATCGGCTGTTCGTCGGACTCACTTCTGATGAAACCGCGATGCCGGATGTCGACACCTTCGGACAGATGATCCGAGAAGCATTCAAGGAGTTGTGCGCTGCCGCGGGAGTAGAACGCGCGACGGCGGGCCGCCGCCCCGCGGCGACGCCTCACAGAGGTTGATCGTTGGCCAACTATGCGGCCGCGCCGGCCTGGATCTCGTCCAACTGATCGACACGCGGACCCGCCGCCAGCCAGGCGCTTGCCGCCCGCCGTCCAGCCGCCTGCATCGCAGCCAGCATGGCGCGCTCGAAGTAGAGATAGGAGCCGGCGGTGAAGGCGGCGTCGCGCGCGGGACGCACGGCATCGTACAGCGTCACCGCGCGATAGGGGCTATGGTCGAGTTGCGCGAGACGGTTGCGTTCCAGGAGGAGTTTGCGGTCGACGTTGTAGGCATTCTCCAGGAGGCTATCGACCATGCGCTCGACCGCGCGGCCAAAGTGCGCGAGCGGTCCGCGTTGCGGATCGGCCGGTTCGGTGACTAGCACGGTGATGACCTCGTCGGCCCCCAACGCCACTACCGGAGCGAGTGGGGTATTGACCAGCAGTCCACCGTCCCAGAGCAGGTGCCGACCGATCGGCACGGGCGGAAACAGCAGTGGGATGCTGGCACTGGCCAGGACCATGTCGACCGTAATGGCATCGACGACGTTGTAGTCGGGTGGCTTGGTCAGCGGCGTCTCGGCGTTGACGTAGCGGACGACGTGACCGGTATGGGCATCCACCGTGTTGATCGCGAGGCGCAGCCCGTTGGTTGGAATGCGCTCGCCGCCAAATTCCTCGATCAAGCGTTCGCGCAGTTGCCCGGTGGCGGCGAGGAAGGGCTCCTGGACGCCGGCGAGAAAGCGACTGACCAGTTCGAACCGAGTGGCCAAGAGATACTCAACCCACACCGCGAGCAGATCGCCGGGGCGCGGCGGAAAGTGGTTTTGCGCTCGTTGCAAGAACGCCCACCACGGCGCGCTCGATTGGAGCCACCGCTTCGACTCTTCGAGCGTGAGGCGAATCAGGGTGCGCGCGGCGCTGCTGAAGAACAACGCGCTCGCCACCACCGGCGGGTTGTCGGCGATCCCGTTCCAGAATCGCATCATTTCCCGTGGCGAGCGTCCGGCGGCGATGAGAGCGGCATTGATCGCCCCGGCCGAGGTTCCCGATAGCACTGCGGGACCGCCGGCGAAGCGCGGATCGCGCAGCAAACGCTCGTACACGCCAACCTGGAACGCGCCGCGGGCTCCGCCGCCGGATAGCACCATGCCGAGCTTGTCACGGCGATGCGATCGTTCACGGCTCACACTCAAGAGTTATCCCCTTTCCCAGTCACATTGTGCGCGTCAAAGCGGCGACGCTCACTCCGCCTGTGCACTGCGGGCGTTAGGGCAAGCGCGCGGGTGGTGGTCCACCGGCGCGATCGCCCCTGAGATAACAACCTCGCTGCAATTGTTACCAGCACACGAGTGGCGCGCCGTTTGGCGACTGGGGGGTGCCTGCTTGCGGGCACTGCGCGCCGAAATGAAGGCCACCGGCCGTCGATGGATTCTTCGCGAGATCGGGGTCGCCGGGCGCTAGCATGTGAATCTTCTCAGGATAGGCGGCCATGGTTCCGAGATAGACTAGTGCCACAAGCGCGACCGTTCCGACAGATACGGCGATCGCGATTGTTTCAGTGTCGGACGCGCGCGCGGGCCTCGGGCGCACGGCATGGAAGACAAGTGCTACCAACACGATCATCACTACCGCGATTCTTCGGCTCATCACGCTTCTCCCTCGCGTTCCCTGGGTCGCCATGCGTTGAAACGTTCGTAGCACGGCGCTTCGTTCTCCAGCAAGAGACTCTTTGGAAGCCGCTGCATTGACCGTGGTCGGAAGCTCTGTATATGGTGCCTGCGCTGTAAAAAATGGAGGAGTGGTGAAGCCGAAGACGCTGCTGCTGACGCTGATACTGGCATTGTTGCCGCTCGCGATCGCATGCCGCCAGCCGCACGACGAAATTGTCATCGGTGAGTTTGGATCGCTGACCGGCGGGACGGCGACGTTCGGCACTTCGACGCATGAGGGTCTGTTGTTGGCGCTGCAGGAGATCAACGCGGCCGGTGGGCTTCTAGGCAAATCGGTTCGCGTCGTCACCGAGGACAATCAAAGCAAACCGGAAGAAGCGGTCACCGCCGTCCTCAAGCTGATCAAACAGAACGAGGTCGTGGCGGTGATCGGCGAGGTCGCGTCGAGCCGGAGTCTTGCTGCCGCACCGCAATGCCAAAGCAATCGCATTCCGATGCTGTCGCCGGCGTCGACGAACCCAAAGGTGACGCAGGTTGGCGACTACATCTTTCGCGCCTGCTTCATCGATCCATTTCAAGGGTCGACGATGGCGAAGTTTGCGGTCAATTCGCTGAAGCTCCACAAGTTTGCGATTTTGACCGACATCAAGAACGACTATTCAACCGGGCTCACGGAGTTCTTCCGCGATACGGTCAAGAGCCTCGGTGGCCAGATCGTTGCGGCCGAGAGCTACAACGAGGGTGATATCGAGTTCAAAGCTCAGTTGACGGCGATCAAGGCTGCCCAACCCGAGGCCATCTATGTGCCCGGCTACTACACCGAATGCGCGCTCATCGCACGGCAAGCCCGCGAGCTCGGCCTCACCGCAACGCTGCTCGGCGGCGATGGTTGGGACAGCCCCAAGACCGTCGAGATCGGCGGCAGGTTCGTCGACGGCGTCTACTTCACCAATCACTACTCCGAGGAAGAGCAGCGGCCCGAGGTACAAAAGTTCATCGCCGACTACAAACACGCCTATGGCGGCAAGACTCCGGATGCGATGGCCGTGCTGGGATACGACGCGATGGAGATGATGGCGGACGCGATTCGACGGGCCGGTTCCACCAAAGGGCCTGCGATTCGCGACGCCTTGGCCTCGACCAAGGATTTTCCGGGCGTCAGCGGCCGGATCACGATCGACGGAAATCGCAATGCACACAAAGCGATTGTCGTGCTGAAAATCGACGGCGGACGATTCCATTTTGTCGAGTCGATTGCCCCGTGAGCGCGCATCAGGCGGGACCCGACCTGTAGCCTCTGCCCCCGATTGGCCGGTGCTGGCGCGGTGGACCAATTTCTTCAACAACTGATCAACGGGCTGTCCTGGGGTTCGATCTATGCGCTGATCGCCCTCGGCTACACGATGGTCTACGGCGTCCTGCGCTTGATCAACTTCGCCCACGGCGACGTGTACATGGTCGGCGCGATGACCGCCTACTACGTCGCCCACTGGCTGGGATTCGCGACGGCGCCGTCGCTGCAAGGATTTGTCGTAGTAATGGTGCTTTCGATGGCGATCTGCGCCGGCCTCGGCGCTCTCATCGAGGCGGTGGCGTATCGGCCGCTGCGCAGTCAAGCCCGCTCCTCGATGCTGATCACGGCCATCGGCGTATCGATGCTGCTTGAATTCGGCGGACAGCGCGTTTTCGGTCCCGACCCGAAGTTCTTCCCGCAACTGATCGAATCGCATTCGGTGCTGCGAGCGGGTGGGGTCATACTCACCAACATCGATCTCTTGGTGGTTTTCTTGTCCTTGGCACTGATGTTCGGACTGCGGTGGGTGGTCCTGCGTACCCGGATCGGCTTGGCGCTGCGAGCGGTCAGCTTCAGTTATGATGCATCCGCACTGATGGGGATCGACGTGAACCGGGTGATTTCGATGACGTTCATGATCGGTTCAGCGCTAGCGGCGGCCGCCGGGGCCATGGTCGGACTGCGCAATCCCAAGATCGATCCGCTCATGGGTCTGCTGCCCGGCCTCAAGGCCTTCGTCGCCGCCGTCCTCGGCGGTATCGGGAATTTTCCCGGCGCGGTCGTCGGCGGGCTGCTGATGGGCGTGACCGAAACGTTCGTCGCGGCGTATATCAGCTCGACCTATCGCGATGCGGTGGCCTTTGTGATTCTGATCGCCGTGCTGCTGGTGAAGCCGACCGGACTGTTCGGCCGCGTTACGGTGGAGAAGGTCTAGTGAGCGCGCTTGTGTACTGGTTGCGGCGCAACGCGATCGGACTGATCATCCTGGCGGCACAATGGCCATTGGGTGCGCTCCTCAGTCGGTCACTGAACCCGTACTACCTGCAGATTGTCGTCTACATAGGCATCAACATCATTCTCGCCGTCAGTCTGAATTTGATCAACGGCATTGCGGGCCAGTTCTCGCTCGGTCATGCCGGATTCATGGCGGTGGGCGCGTACGTCAGCGCCGCGGCGACGATGCTGGTGTGGCCGCATGCGCCCGCCGCGTTGGGGCTTCCCGTGGTGTTGCTCGTGGGGGGACTCGCTGCGGCGCTCGCGGGACTCCTCATCGGCATCCCGACGCTGCGCCTGCGCGGTGACTACTTGGCGATCGCGACATTGGGGTTCGGTGAAATCATCCGGGTGGTCATCCTGAATACCGAAGCCGTGGGTGGTGCGCGTGGCCTGTTCGGTATTCCGACTCTTGCCTCATTTGCTTCGGTGTACGCGTGTGCGTTGCTGTGTGTTGGCCTGTTGTGGCGCCTGGTGCACTCGGCGCACGGGAAGGCATTGTTGGCGATCCGCGAAGACGAGATCGCCGCCGCCGCGATGGGGATCGATACCACCAGGTACAAGATCATCGCTTTTGTCGTGGGCGCCTTCTGGGCCGGCGTCGCCGGCGGGCTGTTCGCGCATTTCATCGGATACATCCACACCAACTCGTTCACATTCTTGAAGAGCATCGAGATCGTTGTCATGGTCGTCCTCGGCGGCACCGGCAGCATCAGCGGCGCGGTCCTGGCGGCCGCCGCGCTCACCGTGCTCCCCGAACTGCTTCGGTTCGGCGCCGAGTATCGCATGATCATCTACTCCTTGTTGCTCATCATCATGATGCTGACGCGTCCTGCCGGCTTGCTCGGGCGAAGCGAAATCACCCCATGGCGTTTCTGGAAGTCGAGAACTGCTCACTCAGCTTCGGCGGGCTGAAGGCAGTAAGCGGGTTCAACCTGCGGCTCGACCCCGGTCAGCTCATCGGTCTGATCGGGCCGAACGGGGCAGGGAAGACCACCGTCTTCAATCTGATCACCGGAGTGTACGCGCCCCAACAGGGCGACGTCCGCGTTGACGGTCGCAGCGTGATGGGCTTCCCGCCGTTCCGGATTACCCGCCGCGGGATCGCGCGTACGTTTCAGGGAATTCGATTGTTTCCGAACCTGACGGCGTTCGACAATGTGTTGGTCGGCCATAATCACCGGTCGAGGCAAGGCCTGTTGGGCGCAGTGGCGGGCACGTTGGGCGCGCAGACCGCGCACGGCCGCGTCGAGCGCGAGTGCCGGCGATTGCTGGAGATGGTTGGGCTCGCGGATCAAGCCGATGTGCTCGCGCGCTCGTTGCCCTACGGATCGCAGCGCCGTCTCGAAATCGCCCGCGCGCTCGCGACGCAGCCGAAGCTGCTGTTGCTCGACGAACCGGCGGCGGGAACCACTCCGCATGAGAAGATCGAGTTGATGGAGAAAATCCGCTGGCTGCGCGATGACCTCGGCCTGGGCATCTTGGTGATCGAGCACGACATGAAATTGATCATGGAAATCTGCGAGCAGATCACCGTGTTGGATCACGGGGAAACCATCGCATTCGGACGACCGAGCGAAATCCAAAGGAACCCGCGGGTCATCGAGGCCTATCTCGGTGAATCCGTCTCCGTACGAGCCTCGGATGCTGCTCGCGATTACTGATTTGCACGTTTCCTATGGCGCCGTGCACGCGCTGCAGGGTGTGTCGCTCTCGGTCAATGCCGGAGAGATCGTCACCCTGATCGGTTCCAACGGCGCCGGCAAGAGTACCCTCCTCCGGTGCGTCAGCGGATTGGTGCCGGCCGCCGCCGGGGAGATTGTCTTCGACAAAACGGTGCGGCTGAATCGGCTCGCCGCGCACACCATCGTTCGCGAAGGGATCAGCCACGTACCGGAAGGGCGGCAGATCTTTGCGAACTTGAGCGTGCGAGAGAACCTGCTGCTCGGCGCGTACCGGCACCACGATCGCGAAGAGATCCGCGAGACGATGGAACGGGCCTTCACGTTGTTTCCCGTGCTGCGCGAGCGGCAACAGCAGTCCGCTTCGACATTGAGCGGCGGCGAGCAGCAAATGCTGGCAATCGGTCGGGCGTTGATGGCGCGGCCGCAGCTCTTGCTGCTCGATGAACCGTCTCTTGGACTCGCGCCGCTGGTGGTGCAAAAGATCTTTGCGATCATTCAAGAAATCAACGCGCAGGGCACGACGATCTTGTTGGTCGAACAAAACGCCCACATGGCGTTGCGCGTGGCCCAGCGCGGTTACGTGCTGCAAGCCGGTTGCGTGGTGCTGGAAGGTGCCGGAACGGACTTGTTGAAGAGTCCCGAGGTCCGCGCCGCATACCTCGGTGAATGAAGCGAGTGGGTCGGATGCTACGACGCGTCTGTGTGTTCTGCGGATCGAGCCAAGGTGCCCGTCCTGCGTACGGTGACGCCGCGACAAAGCTGGGTGTCACGCTTGCTCGGCGCTCGATCGAACTGGTGTACGGCGGTGGGAACATTGGACTGATGGGAGTGCTGGCGGATGCGACACTCGCCGCGGGTGGCAAGGTGATTGGGGTGATTCCAGAGAGCCTGCGCCGACTCGAAGTGGCGCACGAAGGCTTGTCGGATCTGCGGGTCGTGCACAGTATGCACGAACGAAAGGCCGTGATGGCGGATCTCTCGGACGGCTTCGTCGCGCTACCCGGCGGATTGGGTACGTTTGAAGAGCTGCTCGAGATCATGACGTGGAGCCAACTCGGGATTCACAACAAGCCGGTCGGCTTGCTGGATGTCGCGGGATACTTTGATGCGCTGGTGGCACTGCTACAGCATGCGGTGGCGGAGAAATTCTTGCGGATCGAGCACTACCGGCAATTGTTGGTCGCCACCGAACCGGACGCGCTGGTCGAGCAATTGGCGGCCTATCGCCCGCCGCTCTCGGATGTGGCGAAGTGGATCGATAGGGATCAGCGATGACCCCGCTGGCGGCGGCAAAGCGCGAGTGCCGGGCGCGACTCAAGGCCCGTCTTGCGAAAATGACGACCGAAGAGCGCGAACGCCAGAGCGCCGTCATTTGCGAACGGGTGGTGAGTCTGGAAGCCTTTGAGACCGCAACCGGTGCCTTGTTGTATCGACCGCTGGCCGACGAGGTCGATGTCACCGCGGTATGGCGTGCGGCGCGCGCGCGCGGGCGAGCGGTGTTTTTCCCTCGGATCGACGGCCACGGCGATATGTTGCGATTTGTACGCGTGCATGAGAGTGATCGATGGCAGCGCAGCCGCTTCGGCTTCCTTCAGCCGGAGTCCGAAGACGATCTGCCACCCGCCGATGCGGCGGCGGTGATCATTGTCGTTCCAGGTCTCGGCTTCACTCGTCGCGGCGATCGCATCGGGCGGGGCGGCGGATTTTACGACCGCGCCCTGTCCTTACCGCCGATTGCTTGCCAGGGCCAACGCGTCGGGGTTGCGTTTGATGAACAGATCGTCGACGAGTTGCCGGCGGACGCTCGTGATGTGGTGATGAATCTGGTCGTCAGCTCGCAGGGAGTGTGGGGGCCGTTACCACTTCGGCACGGCACGTGATATCAGTTTGCGAATATACCAGGACCCGCAAAAGCGGGTCGTAGAGGAGAGGAAGTTTTCCGATGAAGAAGGACTATCTGTTCACATCCGAGTCAGTGTCGGAGGGACACCCCGATAAACTGTGCGACATGATCTCGGATAGCATTCTGGATGCGTTGCTGGCCCAAGATCCCGATTCGCGTGTTGCCTGCGAGGCGCTGGCAAAGACCGGGATGGTTGTGGTCGCCGGTGAGATCACATCGAAGGCCCTGATCAACTATCCCGACGTTGTGCGCAACACCGTGGTCGATGTCGGCTACACGTCGTCCGAGATGGGGTTCGACGGCAACACCTGCGCGATTCTCACTGCCGTGGACCGGCAATCACCGGACATTTCACAAGGGGTCACAGAAGGGGAGGGATTGCACAAGGAGCAAGGCGCGGGCGATCAAGGGTTGATGTTCGGCTACGCCTGCAACGAGACCCCCGAGTTGATGCCTTTTCCCATCTTTATGGCCAATCGGCTGGTGCAGCGGCTGACCGATCTGCGTAAGGAAGGAGCTTTGCCGTTCGTGCGGCCCGACTCGAAGTCGCAGGTCACCGTCCAATACAAAGATCGGAAGCCCGTGGCGGTTACGACGGTAGTGGTCTCGACACAGCATTCGCCTGATGTGAAATATGAAACCCTGCGGGAGGCGATCATCGAGGAAGTGATCAAGCAGATCATTCCGCGAGAATTCCTCACGCCGACAACCATCTATCACGTCAATCCAACCGGTCGGTTTGTCATCGGCGGTCCGCAGGGTGATTGCGGTCTGACGGGTCGGAAGATCATCGTTGACACCTACGGAGGCTATGGCCGCCACGGCGGCGGCGCCTTTTCGGGCAAGGACCCGTCGAAGGTCGACCGGAGCGCCGCCTACATGGCGCGCTACATGGCCCGAAACGTCGTCGCCTCGGGATTGGCGGATCGGTGCGAGGTACAGCTTGCCTACGCGATCGGCGTCGCCGATCCGGTCTCGGTCTTGGTGGATACCTTCGATACCGGGGTGGTACCGGACGACGTCATTGCCGAGGCATTGATGGAGTCGTTCAAGCTTAGGCCGGCTGATATTATCAGAACTCTCGATCTCAAACGCCCGATTTACAAAAAGACAGCCGCCTACGGGCATTTCGGGCGAGCACCGGAAGGCGGGTTCTTCACGTGGGAACGCAACGACAAGGTCGATAGCCTCCGCCGCCACGTCCGTTAGGAACCGCGCAAGGTTGTTGGTTTGACGAAGGCCGGTTTCATGCTACATGGAAGCGGCTTTCCGGGGGAAGGCACGGAAATTATGCCCGGGAACCGGAGGTGGGCCGGTGACCGTACGAATCGACTCGACGATCTTACACGAAATAGCCCGCGTCGTTTCGGCGCGCTCGAAGGTGCCTGATCGCCTGACGATCAGTGGGAAGCCATATCAAATCACATACTTGGATGATCACAAGCAGAGGCTTGAAGAAGCCATCCGCCGCCACGACAGCGATCGCCTCGGCATGCTGTTCGGCCAGTTGCCGAGCAAAGTGAAGTATCAACTGCTTCGCGGCTCGGCGAGCCGCAAACGGACAGCCAAGAAAGTGCGCGGCCGGCGTACCCGAGTCGCCGCGTCGCGGTCGACTCGCAGACGCGCGGCTCGCAGTTAGCACGACCTTCCCATCAACCACTATTTGCAGGGGAGCCCAATTCGGCGTCGACGTTGACGTTGCCGGGTGCGTGCGACAAGATTCGCGCGGTCTGACGGGAGGCGGTTGATGCGTGTCGGCGGCGCAGTGAGTTGGAGCACAGTGGGGCGTTTCCGTTGGTTGTTCGCGTTGTTGTTCGCCGGCTGCGCGGCGCAACTGCACGGAGGCAGTTCGACACCACCGATCGCCAGCCGATCGGCTACGGAGCAGCGCATTCTGGATTATTTCCGCAAGACGGCGGTGATTCCACCGGCGTCAAATCTCCAAATCGTCGACTGGAAGTCTGCCGGCGTGCCGGGTTGGAACCAGGCGATGCTCAAAATAGACTCGGGCTTTCGCTCGCAAGAGATCAATTTTGTCGTCAGCGAAGACGGTCGGTACCTGATTCGAGGCGAGGTGGTCGATCTCACCACCGATCCACTGCAATCGGTGCGCGAGAAGATCGATCTCAAGGGCCAACCGATCCGCGGCGCGGCCGATGCGCCGGTCACGATCGTCGAGTACTCCGACTTCCAGTGTCCCTTCTGCGCCAAGGCGTCGCAAACGCTCGAAAACGACGTGCTCCCGGCGTACCTTGGCAAGGTGAGATTGGTGCACAAGAACTTTCCGCTCACGCAGATTCACCCATGGGCCCAGAACGCCGCCGTGGCCGCCGAGTGTGCCCGCGAACAGGGTAACGATGGGTACTGGAAGCTGTACGATGCGCTGTTTCGTCAACAGAAGACCATCACCCCGATCAATCTGCGCGAGAAGGTCTTAGACGTCTCCGGCGCCGCGGGGCTGGATCGGCAAGCCCTGGCCAAATGCTACGATGGCAAAGCGACCGCGGCTCAAGTGCAGGCGGATCTCGCCGAAGGTAACGCCCTCGGCGTCAATTCCACGCCGACGTTTTTCGTGAACGGCCGTCGCTTGGCCGGGGCCGTGCCCGCCGACAGCTTTCGCAACGTCATCGATCAGGAACTCGGCCAGCGCTAGGGTCTTGGGTGGACGCCCAGAAAACTCTGCCCCGCAGCGCAACTTCCCGCGAACTCGCGGGTTTACACAACGCGCGGTGACGCCGACAGACGACCCCGACGTGCAACTCATGCTGGCGGCTCAGCGCGACGAACGCGGCGCGTTCGAGGCACTGTTCCGGAAGTATGGTCGCCAGCTCGCCGCGTTCGCGCGGCAGTTTGTCGGCAACCAGGCGCGCGCGGAGGAATTGGTGCAAGACGTCTTTCTCCATGTCTTTGAAACCCGTCGGCGATACGTGCCGCGTGCCCGCTTCGCGACCTGGCTGTATCGGATCGCGACCAATGCGTGCCTCAGCGAAGTACGCCGCGGCGAATATCGCGGCCGGATTGTTTCCCTCGAACCGCCGGACGACGACACGCCTGCGCCACAGTATCCCGATCCCGACGCCCGCAGCGGCGAAGAGCTGGTGATGCGCCGCGAAGCCGGCCAGCGCATCAACGCGGTGTTGGCCGCGCTCCCGGCACAGCAGCGCGCGGCGCTGCTGTTGGCGCGCGTTGAAGGGTTTTCCTACGAAGAGGTCGCGGAAAGCTTGGGGTGCTCGCTGTCGGCCGTCAAAAGTTTGATTCACCGGGCGACCTTGACCGTACGCGACCGCTTGGGGGAGGAGGTGCGCTGATGCTTGGATGGTGGCGCCCGCGTTGCGCGTCGATCCGGCCCGACTTGGTCGCGTGGGTCGACGGCCAACTCTCATCACGCCGCGCGGAACGGGTGCGGCGGCACGTCGACGACTGCGCGACTTGCGCCGCGGAAGCCAAGTCGCTCGCCGCGGTGATCGAATCCCAACGCACGGGGCTCACCGAACAGCTCGCGGCGGTGAGCCCCGACATCGATCGCCTGTGGCGCCAGCTCAGTGGCCGGCTCCACGCCCCTCAGGCCGACGTCGGCCGCAGGCGCGAACTGGTCTGGGTATGGCGACCTGCACTCGGACTGGCAGTGGCCGCGGCGCTGCTGTGGCTCGGCTCCGCCGCCTTCGAAGAGCCGGCCGCGGTCTTGATCTCCGTCGGCGTGAAAGCCCCACCCGCCAAGGTGACGCAACAGCCGGAACTGTTCAAGGACTTCGCAATCATTCAGGACCTCGACGTGCTCGAACGCTTCGACACCGCTGAAACCGAACCGCCGGAAGGAGACCGTACACCTCCGGCGGATCAGGGATAGATCGTGCGTTGGTGGGTTTTCAGCGCCGTGCTGATGGGTTGCCTCATCAGCCACCGGGTCGGCGCGGAGCCGCGCCGGTTGCTCGCCCAGGGCTGGCGCGACTACGGCACACGCGACCGCTACGAAGCCCTGCGCAACTATCGCAGCTACGAAGCGCTGCCGAACGAGCATCGCCAGCAAGTGGACAAGAACTACGAGCGTTGGCAGGCGATGCCGCCGCAACAACGCGATCGAATTCGACAGAACTACGAACGCTATCGCCGTCTCCCGCCCGAACAACGCAACCAACTCCGCAATCAGTATCGCAAGCAACCGCCGCACTAGCCGGCGCAGCATCGCTCGCAATGACCCGGGTGATCGTGCACGCCGACATGGACGCCTTCTATGCGGCCATCGAGCAGCGCGATCGCCCCGAGCTGCGCGGCAAGCCGGTCATCGTCGGCGGCACCGGCGGCCGCGGCGTGGTTTCGGCCGCCTCGTACGAGGCGCGTCGCTTCGGCGTGCGCTCGGCGATGCCGACGGTCGAAGCGCGGCGACTCTGTCCCGACGGCGTCTTCCTTCCCGGCCGGATGGATCATTATGTAGCGGTCTCGCGGAAAATTCAGGCGATCTTCGAGGACTTCACACCGATCGTCGAGCCGCTCTCGCTCGACGAGGCGTTCCTCGACGTGACCGGCTCGCTCCGCCTGCTCGGTCCGCCGCTCGAGATCGGCCGGCAGCTCAAAGTGCGCGTCCGCGAGCAAACCGGACTGGTCGTGTCGGTCGGCATCGCCCCGTCGAAGATGGTGGCGAAGATCGCCAGCGCCTGCTGCAAACCGGATGGCTTGCTCGAGGTCAGCCCGGATCACGTGCGGGATTTTCTTGCACCGCTCGATGTCGATCACTTGTGGGGAGTCGGGCCGGTGGCGCAGGGGAAACTCCGATCCGCCGGCTTGCGAACCATCGGCGACATCGCCGCCGCCGAGGGGTCACGGCTCCAGCGGGTCTTGGGCGATCAGGGACGAGCCTTGTGGGAACTCGCGAATGGGTGTGACGGCCGGCAGGTTGAGAGCGATCGCGAGCGGAAATCGTACGGCGAGGAAAACACGTTTGCGTGTGACGTCAGCGACGGCGCGACCGTACGCGAGAGCATCATCGCCCACGCCGAGGCGGTGGCACGGCGGCTTCGCGCGAGCGGCGTGACCGCGCGCACGGTCACGTTGAAGGTCAAGCTCGCCGCTCGGATTGGTCCGGGACGTCATCCGCTGATCACCCGCCGGACGACGCTGCCGGCGCCGACGGATGACGGCCAACTGTTGAGCCAAACCGCGCTGCGCCTGTGGCGCGAGTGGGTGCGCGATCAGAAGGTCCGACTCGTGGGCGTCTCCGCCAGCGGGATCGCGAAGGCGCCCGCACAGCTCGGGTTGTTCGAGGCGCGTCCGGCGAAGCGGTCGGCCCTCAATCGCGCCGTCGACGACATCGTGGCCCGCTTCGGCGAGACCAGCATCTCCCGCGGCCTGATCCGAACCGAAAAAGCCGCCCCCACGCTCTCGATCAAAGATGCGCGGCGAAAGTCCCGCGGCGAGAGCCGCCAACCTTGAACTTGCCGACGATTCCCCTAAGCCGGATAGAGCGGGCGGCGAAGACAGAACGGTCGGCCTCGAACTCGAACGAGAGATTGCCGCAGTGGCATGCCCCGTCGAGCATCATGCGCCGATACCACCGCCTGCGATCACGACGTGCTCGACGCGACGATGCGCCTGACCAACCGGCTGCACCGACTTCAGTACCGCGTCGCATGTTGCTTGGTCCAACAGCGTGCAGAGGATCCAGCCGACGAGGTGCTGTGCTGCGAGGCAGCCGCCCGCGGTGGCAATGTTCCCCTCGCGCACGAACGGCTCGTCGATCACCCGCACCGGAAACCGCGCCAGGAGATGCTTGACACTCGGATGGGTCGTCGCGCGCTTTCCGTCGAGCAGTCCGAGCGCCGCAAGAATCAGCGCGCCCGAGCAGATCGACCCGATCCACTGTCGCGAGGGATCGAGCCGGAAGCGTTTCAAATAGCTCGGGTCGGCGACCTTCGCTCGCGTGCCGGGCCCGCTCGAGAACAAGACGACCTCCGCGCTGTTCGCTACCTCGATCCGATCATGCATCGGGATGTCGATCCCGGTCCGCGACACGTGACGATCCGCATCGCCCACGAGTCGCACGGTCCAATCGGCGCGATCGACTCGGTTCAGCAGATCCCACATGAAGAAGACGTCGAGGTCGGTGAAGTCGTCGAACACGACCATGGCGATGTTCATCGATCGCCCTCCGGGCGCGCGGGCGTCGGGAAACGCTCAGCCCAGGTCTCGAGCTCGACTTGTGCGCCGTTCGCGACGTAGCTGATCACGTGATACCAGCCGGCGAGGACCAAGAGTTCGAGGAGCTGCGGAACCGACCAGCGCCCGGCCAAGGCTTGCCACAGCGGCCGCGACACGCGTCCGCTGTCGTGCAACTCGTCGACCAGAGCGACCAGCAGCCGATCCCCGTCCTCCCAGACGCGACCGTCCCCCTCGCCCGCGATGGTTGCCCGCGCCTGCGCGGCATCGAGACCGGCGGCGGCGCCGAAGGCGGCGACGTGCACGCCCCATTCGTATTCGCAGCCGCAGCGCGCGCAGACCCGATCGATCACGATCTCGCGCGCCCGCAGCCCGAGGTTCTGCCCGCGGCCGAGAAAATGTCGGCCGAGCGGCAACATCGCCCGGGCGAGCGGCACATGCCGCGTCAGCGTGCGGAACAGCGCCAGCGGCTCGAGTGCGGAACCCGGCGGCATCCAGCGTGCGAGCTCGGCGCCGACCTCGGGCGCATACGGCGGTACGACGGGCTCGATTCTCGGGGAAGTGTCGTCGCTCATTGCTCGGGTCTCCTGTGCTACGGATTACGTAGTGCTTGACGTACCACTTCGAAAATCGTAGTGCAAGAGGCCATGTCGAAACCCAGACCCGGAGTGTCGGTGCGCGGCTCGCGCAGCGGGCGGCCGATCATGGCGCTCCTCGATCTGCTCGGGCGGCGCTGGGCGCTGCGCATCCTGCACGAGCTTCGCCATGGGCCGCTGACCTTCGCCGACTTGCGTGGGCACTGCGACGCGATGTCTCCGAGCGTGCTGAACCACCGACTCGCCGAATTGCGGCAGGCGGGCATTCTGGCGCTGCGCCGGAACGCCGGCTACGAACTCACGTCCGAGGGGGCAGCGCTGTGCGCTTCGCTGGCGCCGCTACAAGACTGGGCGCGCCGCTGGGCGCGTCGTTCGACGAGCAGCGGGAGGGCCCCGGCCGCTCGCCCCGCGAGGAGATGACCTGATGGCAGAGCACAGCGACCTCTATTCCGCCGCCGCCGCGCTCGGGCGCATCGCGCAGCGCGACATCGATGCGATGAAGCTCCTGTTTCGCGTCGAGTGCTTGGGCGAAGATTTCCACAACGACCTCGCCGATCGAATCGGCAACGCCGAAGCGGCCGGGCTGCTGCGGCGCAACGCGCGCGAAGAGCGCGCGCATGCGGAGCGGGTCCGGCGCGCGATCGGACTCAAACTCGGGCACCCCTGGCAGCCGGCCGCGGCCGAGCTGGAGCGCTACCCGGTGGCGCTGGCGGAGGCGATTTCCGGCGCGCTGTTGCCCGTCATCGTCAAGGCGGAGATCGACGGCGCGGCCGGCTACGAGCGCTGGGCCGAACGCGAGACCGACGCTGAGGTGCAGTGGCTCCTTCGGCAGAACGGCAGGGAGGAGACGGAGCACGGCCGGCGCGTCACGGCTGCGATCGAGATTCTGGCGAAGGCGGGAGGCTGATCGCGCGGCCGATCACCCGCGTCGTCGCGCTTGCATAAGGCGACGTCGCCTCGATGCGCAGCGGTCCATAGGAGAGCGCGCTGGGTGCAGGCCCTGCTCCCGCTCCGTCACCTGCGCCGCGCGCAGTTGCGTAGGAGAGCTTCTCTTCCTCCCGATCTTCAACGGTCGGATTGATCTCTCTCGAGTTGTCAGCCCGTTGCGCGTTCGGATGAAGGTGCCGAACGTCACCTGTGCACAGGTTCTGGCCCTGCTGGCGCTGCGAGCCTCCCTTTTCGCAGAGGGTTACCAAGATCGGTTGACCGCTGTTGCGTTCAACACAAACTTCGATAGCCGCAAGCGGGACAACTGCTCCGGCATCATCGCTATCGCGTCGACCGCCATGGGGCAGGTGAAGACTGCGGCCCTTTCCAGCGATCTGTATCGGGTTCTTCGAGGACTGGTGGGAACTGCTCGATCCTGCGCCTCAAGCTCGACGAGAACCTTCCCACCGAACTGGTTGAGGATCTTCGGGCGGCAGTCATGGCGTCGGTCATAGGTTCCGAGCTTGTTCCCGATGAGGGGGGAACTGAAAGGCTAACCCTGCGAGGATGTGCGGCCCGATTGCCAACCGGACCGTCGCTTGCGCCTACCGGCGTCCTCCGATACGAACGCGCTGCATGAAAATCGACGTGAAGCCGATGACGATCCGGGTGCCGGGGTTTCGGTTCGGTGCTGCGGCGTGCGGCTTGAAGGAATCGGGCAAGCGGGACATCGGTCTGATCGTTTCGGACGTGCCCGCGGTGGCGGTGGCGGCGTTTACTTCCAACCGGGTCCAAGCGGCGCCGGTGCAGATAGGGAAGGAGCGGATGCGCGGCGGTCGCCTGCAAGCGGTGCTGGTCAACAGCGGCAATGCCAACGCCTATACCGGCCGCGACGGTGTGCGCGTCGCGCGCGAGTTATGTGCACTGGCCGCTCAACGCCTCGGAATCAGCCAGCGCCTGGTGCTGCCATCGTCGACCGGCCGCATCGGCGTTCAGTTGCCGCGCGAAACGGTGCGCAAGGGCGTGTTGGCCGCGTGTCGCGACCTCAACGCCGACGGCTTTCAACGCGCGCTCGAAGGCATCATGACCACCGACGCCTTCCCGAAGTTCGCCGTCGAAGGCGTCGTGGTGGATGGCCGCGAGATCACCGTCGCCGGCATGGCCAAGGGAGCCGGCATGATCGCGCCGCGCATGCTGCCCCACGCGACGTTGCTCAGTTACATTCTGACCGATGCGTCGGTTACAAGACCCGCGCTGCGCAAAGCGCTCGATCTCGCACTGCCGCAGTCTTTCAATGCCGCCGTCGTCGACGGCGACACCAGCACGAACGATACGGTCCTGCTGCTTGCCAACGGCGCGGCGCGTAACCGGCCGCTGACGCCGACTGCGCGCGAATTCCCCGCGTTCGCCGGCGCCGTCGCCCGCGTGATGCGGGCGCTCGCGCGCATGGTGGTGAAAGACGGCGAAGGCGCAACCAAGTTGATCGACATCTCCGTGCGCCGAGCCCGGACGGTGGCCGATGCCGAGCGCGTCGCCGACGCCATCGCGCGCTCGCCGTTGTGTAAGACCGCTTTCTACGGCGGCGATCCGTACGCCGGCCGGATCGTCTGTGCCGCGGGCTACAGCGGCGCGAACTTCGACCCGAATCGACTCGACGTGTTTCTCGACGACGTGCAAATCGTGCGGCGCGGTTTGGAGACCGTCGGCAAGGTCGAGGAACGCGCGGCCAAGGTCGTGGCGCAACCCGAATTCACGTTGACGCTCGATCTGCACGCCGGTCGTGCGGTGGCGCATCGGATGGCGTCGGACCTCAGCGTCGACTACGTGCGTTTCAACTCCGATTACCGGACGTGATGGGCACCATTCCTCAGCTCTCCGCCGCCGAGATCGCGGCGCTGCGGACGCAGGTGGCGACCAGGTCGGCGCAGTTGCGGCGCGAGCTGGTGTGGCTGGACACCATCGACGCGCGCCACGCCGAGCACCCCGGCGTCGCACGCTCCCTGCACGTCGTCGCGTTCAACGCCGAACGCGGCAGCCGCTTCGACGGCATCAGCGCGTTGCTCACGCACCATCCCGCACTCGGAGGTGCCGACGTCGTCTTGCTCAGCGAGGTCGACTGGGGCATGGCGCGTTCGGATAACCGACACGTCGCGCGCGATCTCGCCGATGCCTTGCGGCTCGGCTACGTCTTCGGCATCGAGTTTCTCGAACTGACGAAGGGTGAAGCCGCCGAACTCGACACGCCGGGCGAGAACACGCTCAGCCTGCACGGGAACGCGATCCTCAGTCGCTGGCCGCTGGCCAACGTTCGCGTGCTACGGTTGCCCGTGCGGTGCAGTTGGGCGGAGGGTTCGCAGCCGCGCATCGGCGCTCGCATGGCGGTGCTCGCGGACGTACACACGGTGGCAGGTCCGCTGACGGTAGCGTCGACGCATCTCGAAAATCGCACCACGCCTGACGGCCGTGCCGAGCAAATGCGGGCGGTGCTGAAGGCGATGCCTGCCGATCGGCCCGCCATCATCGGCGGCGATTTGAACACCTCGACGATCGACTCCGGCGACAACGAGCAGATCCTATCGGTGCCCGAGTTGCTCCAAGCCGATGCCGAGCGATTGCGCCGACCGGAGAACTACGAGCCGTTGTTTGCCGACGTACGCGCCGCCGGGTTTGCGGTCGACGAGGTGAATGCCGCGGGCGTTCCCACCAATGTTCCCTTGGGCATTGCCGATCCGACTTTCTGGCTCAAGGTGGATTGGATTTTCACTCGCGGCGTTCGCCCCAGCCAAGCCCTGCCGCCGCAGGTGGTGCCGGCGGAACACAACGGCACACGGGTATCCGATCACGACTTTGTGGTCGCCGCAATCGATCTGTTCTGAGTGGGGATGGGCCTCGGTCGAAGAGAACCCACCACAGAGGCACCGAGACACCGCGCCGCTTTGCACAGAATGCCGATCAGCGGGTGTGTGATGCGGCGAAAGAGACGGTCCGTCTGGTGTAGCCGCAGGCCGCAGGCTTCAGCCTGCGCCGTGCGATCGCCGCCGCCGTCGCACGGGCAGCAAAGGAGCGCACCCTAAAGGGTGCGGCTACAGCGGACGAAGTGAATCGGGGGGTTGCAGGGCGAGGGGCCGAGTCCCCGAGGACTCGGCCCCTCCGCTTGGGGGGCGGTGCCGCTGCAAGGCGAGCCGGCGAGTTACCCGGCCTTCTTCTCCTTGAGGATCTGATCGATCGCAGCGTGGAACCCTTCGGGCGATCGGTTCATCAGCCGCTTGCCGTTGACGAAGATGGTCGGCGTGCCGGTGACCTGCGCGTTGCTCGCTTGGCGCATCTCCTCTTGTACTTGGGCCTGCACGTCGGGTGCATTCATATCGGCCTCGAACTTTGCCACGTCGAGCCCGATCGCCTTGGCGTACTCACTCAACTTGTCTTTCTGCAACGCACGATTGTTGGCAAATAAGTGATCGTGCATCTCCCAGAATTTCCCTTGCTTCGCCGCGGCGAGCGCTGCCTTTGATGCGTCCATCGCGAACGGGTGAATGCTGGTGAGCGGGAACTGCTTGTAGATGAACTTGACGTCCTTCGGATAATCTTTGACCACCTGCTCCAACAGGCCGGCCGCCTGCGAGCAGAACGGACACTGGAAGTCGGAGAATTCGGTGATGATCACCGGCGCATTGGCCGGGCCCTTGAAGGGCGAGCTGCCAGCCGGGATGTCATAGACCTTGTTGGGATCGACTTCGGGCCGAGCCGGCGGCTGCCGCGGGCCCATCTGGTCGATCTTCTTCTCGAGATCGTTCAACTTCGCCAGGATCAGCGTCTGCTGTTTGCGAATCTCCTGTACGTCTTCGCCCTTGGGCCCGCAGGCGGCCAGAAAGGGCAAGGCGCTCAGCAGCACGGCTCGGCGGATCGCACTCGCGTTCATCGACGGACTCCTCCTCGCTCAAACGACAGGGCTGGTCTTTTAGCTGGGGGCGGGGCTGGTGACAAGCGCAGGCGATTGCTAGGACGGCTCGCATGCGGGTGATTGCCGGGCGCGCCAAGGGCCGCCGCCTCAAGACCAGCGCGGGGCAGGCGACCCGCCCGACCGCCGACCGGGTCAAGGAGGCGATGTTCAGCATTTTGGGCAGCCGCGTCGAGCTGCAAGGCGCCGAGGTGCTCGATTTGTTCGCCGGCAGCGGCGCGCTGGGAATCGAGGCCCTGAGCCGTGGGGCTCGCCATGCCGCCTTCGTCGAGCCGCGTCGCGACGCGCTCCGTGCGTTGCGGGAAAACCTCGAAGCGTGCCGTTTTTCCGATGCCGGCGAGGTGTTGCCGGCGAATGCCACGGCGGGTCTTCGGCGGCTCGCCCGCGACGGCCGGCAATTTGACGGCGTACTGCTCGACCCCCCGTACTGCGAGGGATTGGTTGATGCGACGCTGGCGGAGCTGTGGAAGGCCCAGATCGTGCGAGCCGGCGGCTGGGTGGTGATCGAACATCACATCAACGAACCACCCGTGCCGCCCGCCGAACTACATTTGACCCAGACCCGACGCTATGGGAAGACGGCGGTGACGCTATTGCGTGTGGCCAAGGAGTCTGACGAGCGAATTATGCAGCGAAAAGCCGTGTATCCCGGGTCGTTCGACCCCATTACCAACGGTCACCTCGACATCGTCAAGCGCGCGCTGCACGTGTTCGATCAAGTGGTCGTCGCCGTCGCTTACAACCCACATAAGGATTCGGCGCTGTTCACGCCGGCCGAGCGCGTCGAGATGATTCGCTTGGCGCTGGCCGATGCCGGCGAGCGCGTGGTTGCCGACAGCTTCGAGGGGTTGCTGGTGGACTATTGCGATCGCGTCGGCGCCGGCGTGGTAATTCGCGGCCTGCGCGCGGTCTCGGACTTTGAGACCGAGTTCCAGATGGCGTTGATGAACCGCCATCTCAACGGCCGAGTCGAAACGTTCTTCATGACCGCGAGCGAGGCGTACTTTTACACCGCGTCGCGCCTCGTAAAAGAAGTCGCGGGCTTGGGCGGGAATATCAGCGGCTTGGTGCCCGACACCGTCTACCAGCGGCTGTTGGCCAAGGCGAAAACTCGCAAGCGATAGTCTTCGCGGCGGTCACGTCCGTCGAAACAACCCAGCCAATCACCCGTGGTGGTGTGCGCCGTTCTGTGATTAGCCTTCATGTGAAGAAGGACCTTCACCACCGAGACGCGAAGACACCGAGAAGACAAGGAATTTGGAAGCTCGCAGATGAAGAACGAAACCCGATCGACGGCGAAGTTTCGAAGTGGAGTCTTCGACCGTGGAGGATCTCATTCTCCGTGCCTCACTGCCTCTGTGGTGGGTCGTCCTGTGTCTCGTTGGGGTTAGGAGTACCCGCGATGAATTTGAGTGAGCGAGTCCGCTTGATCAAGCCCTCCGCCACCATGGCGGTAACCGAGCAAGCCGCGGCCCTGCGGGCGCAAGGCATCGAGCTGATCGATTTTGGCGCCGGCGAGCCCGACTTCGATACGCCCGAGAACATCAAACAAGCCGCCGTGCGCGCGCTCGCCGCGGGCGAGACGAAGTACACTCCTGTGGGCGGGACCGCCGTGCTGAAGAAGGCGATCATCACCAAGCTGCAGCGCGACAACGGCCTCACGTACGTGCCCGCGGAGGTGCTCGCAAGTTGCGGTGGCAAGCATGGGTTGTACGTCGCGTTCCAGGTTCTATTTGGTCCCGGCGATGAGGTGATCGTTCCGGCCCCGTATTGGGTGAGCTATCCCGACATGCTCGCGCTGGCCGGAGCGAAAGCGCGCATCGTTCTCACCCGCGAGGCGGAAGGATTCAAGCTTACCCCGGCTGAACTCGATCGCGCCGTCACGCCGGCAACTCGGGCGGTGATCATCAATAGTCCGAGCAATCCCGCGGGGGTCGCCTACGACGCGCGCGAACTCGCAGCCTTGCTCGAGGTCATTACCGCGCGTGACCTCACCATCATCAGCGACGACGTGTACGAGATGATGGTCTACGGCGGCTTTCGCTGCGGCCGAGTGCTCGCCATCCGGCCCGACCTGCGCGAACGGACGATCCTGATCAATTCGGTGTCCAAGACCTACGCGATGACCGGGTGGCGCATCGGCTACACCGCCGGCCCGGCTTCGGTGATCAAGGCGATGTCCACGATGCAGGGGCAGATGACCTCGAATCCTTCGACCGCAGCGCAAGCGGCGGCTGCCGAGGCACTCGGCGGATCGCAGGTCTCGGTGGCCCCGATGATGGCCGAATTCGGCCGCCGCCGCGATTTCATCGTCGCGGCCTTGAATGAGATTCCCGGGGTTCGCTGCCCGATGCCGCAAGGCGCCTTCTACGTTTTTCCCAACATCGCGGCGTTCCTGGGCTTGAAGGGGTCCGAGCTGAAGAACGGCGACGATCTCGCTGCCTATCTGCTGAAGGAAGCGCGCGTTGCGGTCGTTGGCGGCACCGACTTCGGCTATCCGGAACACATTCGCATCTCGTACGCCAACTCGATGGAGAATCTGAAACGCGGCGTGCAGCAGGTGGCGGCGGCGCTGGCAAAACTCACGAATCAGTTCTGATTCGACGGAAAGAACTCACCACAGAGACGCAGAGAGGACAGGAGCCCTCTGTGTCTCGGCGCCTCTTCTGTGGTGAAATCTTCCATTAGACCGTGTATCCACCGAGCGAGCGCTCGCTGAACACCTCGGCTTCGAATCGGAAAAGTTCGGTAGGTGGCTGCCGCCAGGCGTCCGGATGCAGTGCCGCTTTGCGACACAGCTCGGTCAGCAGACGTTCGCGATCCCATCCGTACATGGGTGCCACTTGCGGCAGCAGCACCGCGCGCCGGTCGCCGTGCCTGATGCAGACCCCGTCGCGGCCGACCACGATGCTCCCAGGGTGCGTCTGCAGCGGATCGGTGAGCCGAGAGATTTCGATGTCGAGGTCGTCCAGTTCCGCATCGCTCAGCGGAGCAAAGCGCGGGTCGTCGAACGCGGCGGCGATCGCCAGACGAGCGACGCTCTCGTGCAGCGGCTGATCGGTGGTGAGAATGCCGACGCAGCCGCGCAGCTCTGTATGAATGTGGAGACTGACGAAGACCCCGTTGGGAGCAGCGAGGGACGAGGTAGGTGTGGTCATCTGCGGCGGCGCCGCCGCGCGTAACGCCGCCGCAATGCTGTCGCGGGCGCGCCGCAGAAGCTGCCACTGTTCGGTGATCGTCAGCGGTGTCCAATCAGGGGCCATGCAGAGGCCGAATACCGGTCTCCTTATAGCGGAAATAGTCGGCCAAAATCAGGGCGTGATCAAACGCAAACGGATGCGGCAACGCGTCGCGCGAAAACACTCCGGCGTCGGCCGCATCGTCGGCTGCCCGCAGCGTGCCGCTGGCGCGACCGATGAAGACCGTCGCGATGGTGTGTCGCCGCGGATCGCGGGTGGGATCGGAGTAGGCATAGAACTGTTCGATCAGAGTGACGGCGAGCCCGGTTTCCTCGCGCGCCTCGCGGATTGCGGCGGCTTCCAACGATTCGCCGTAGTCCACGAAACCGCCGGGCAGCGCCCACCCGAATGGCGCGAAGCGCCGGTTGATCAGGACGATGCCGCCGGCGATCTCGATGATCGTGTCGACCGTCGGCACCGGATTGCGCTGATTCGTCACCTCGCGGCAGCTAACACGGCCGGAGGAAGTGGGTCAACCTTCGCCCGGTGCAACGCGCCCCGAACGCCACGTACGTGCGGCCCGAACCATCCGAGGTACGCTTACTCGTGCAGTTACTAGCGGAGCGCCCCTGCCACCCGGCGCGCGAGCTCTGCGACGGTACGGCTCAGAGCGGCCACTTGAGCTTGTGGCCCAGGCTCGTCGACGGTTTCGGTGATCGACGAGCAGTCGTTTACGCGCACGCTCCCGGTATGCGTGTCACGGATATTCCAACACGCGTCCAGCTTCACATTGCCGGCGGTATCGGCCTCGAAGCACCTCACATCCACCTGAACGACGACATCGAGCGGCGTGGTTCGATACCACGGGTAGGTCACGATGCGCGCGCCGCCGAGCCCCGCCGAGAGGTCCCGCCCGAGTGTGCGGGCGAACAGCGTCGGGAGCGGCTCGGCCCAGCGATCGAAGTCCGCGTAGCGGATCTGCGTGCCGTCCACCCGGGTTGCCAGCAGGGGATGCTGCAAATGGCCGGACATCGTGAGCGGCCCGAGCCCAACGACGAGCGAACCCGGCGTGGGCGAGGAGTCGGGAGCACTCGCCGTCAGGACGTAAAACCGAGTCGGGTCCGGACGCGGCCGCAGCACGCACGACGCCGCGAGGACAGCGAGGGCGAGCGTGGCCCATGCAGCGCTGCGAGACCGGCGACAGGCGCGACGCTTCATGGCCCAGGCCGCCCGACGAGGAACGCGTTGGGGTTGCGCTCGAGGTAGTCAGCGAGATCCCTGACGCTGCGGGCCGCGTCGCCGAGGTCTGTGATCGTCCGCGTGAGCTCGACGCTGAGCGGTCCCTGCGTGTCGATCTGCGTCTGCAGATCCGCGAGCACAGCATCAAGATGGTGCAGCGAGTCGCGAGCGTCCGCGCTGGTCGCCTCGACACTCCTCATCATCGGCTGGATGTGTGGACCCGCGGCGTCGCTGAGGCGGCGGATCGACTCCAGTGCCTCGCGTGCAGCGGTGACCGCCCGGTTGACCTCCGGCGAGCGGATCAGCCCGTTCACGCCGTCGACGGCCGCGGTGATCGAGTGGACCGCCGCGTCGATGTCGACCTTTTCGATCTGCGTCATGAACTTCGTGATCACCTCCGACGCCCGTTCGAATGCGGTCGGCACGGTCGGGATTTCCAGTATGTCGGGCCGATCCGCGCGAACCAGGACGGCGGGCGAGCCGGGGAAAAAATCGAGGCTGAGGTAGAGGACGCCCGTGACGAAGCTCTCCAACTGAAGCTGGGCGCGGAGACCCTGCGAGATCAGTCCGTCGAGCCGCGCGCGGTCTAGCTCGATCGGGCGACCGCCGAGCTCCGAAAGCTCTTGCAGGTCGATGTCGAACCACACCGGGATGCGGAACTCTTCCGGCCGCATCGTGGCGGCTTGCGCCAGGCGGGAGCGGATCTGGGTCACGGAACCGATCTGCGCGCCGTGAAACTTGACCGGCGCGCCGAGGTTGAGGCCGTTCACCGATCCGCTGAAGTAGGCGACGAACGTCACGGTGTGACGGAACAACCGCCCCGATCCCCATACGACGACGATGCTCGTACCGAGCACGACCGCGCCGAGGACAAATGCGCCGATGATCACGGGGTTCGCGCGGCGACGCCGGTTCATGGCGCGACTCCGGCCCCGCCATCGATGCGCCCGCGGGTCAGAAAGCGACGGATGTTCTCGTTCGGCGGCGTCTCCAGCAGCCGGCGCGGATTGCCGCGGGCGCTGATGGTGCGCTGCTCGGTGTCGAGGAAGACGCAGTCGTCGGCGATCGCGAAAATGCTCGGGAGTTCGTGCGAGACGATCACTACGGTCGCCCCGAGGCTGTCTCGTAACGACAGGATGAGGTCGTCTAGCAGCCGCGAGGTGACCGGATCGAGACCAGCGGACGGCTCGTCGAAGAAGAGCATGTCGGGGTCGAGCGCGATCGCGCGGGCAAGGGCCGCACGCTTCTGCATGCCTCCGCTGATCTCGGCGGGAAAGTATTCCTCGAAACCACGCAGTCCGACGAGCGACAACTTCAGCGTCGCGGCCTCCTCGATCTCCGCCGGCGTGAGCGGCGTGAACTGCTCGAGCGGGAGGCCGACGTTCTCGGCGAGTGTCATGGAACTCCAGAGCGCGCCTCGCTGGAACAGGATGCCGAAGCGGCGCTGTATCCGTTCGCGTTCCGCGTCGGATGCTGCGGTGAAGTTGACGTCTCCGTACCAGACCTCGCCTGCAGCCGGCTCGTTCAGCCCGATGAGATGGCGTATCAGGGTCGTCTTGCCGCATCCGCTACCGCCGGTGATGAAGAAGATGTCGCCGCGACGGATGTCGAAGTCGAGATCACGCATGAGCACGCGATCCCCGAACGCCATCGTCAGGTTCCGCACGCGAACATGGACCGCACGCGCTTCCGCCATGTCAGATCCCGAGGACATTGCAGATGACCGCAAAGATGCCATCGGTGGCGACGATCCAGGTGATCGCGAGCACCACCGCGGACGTTGCAGCCTCGCCGACGGCGGCAGCATCGTGCCCCGATTTCATGCCGCGCACGCAACCGGCGAGCGCGATCAGCGCCCCGAACACGATCCCCTTTCCGATGCCGAGGCTGATGCTGGTGAACCCGATCGCGTGCCGCGTCTCGACCCAGTACTGCAGCGGCGACTGCCCCAGCATGCCGACCGCGACCGCGGCGCCGCCGAGGATGCCGATGAGATCGGCATAGAGGCAGAGGAGCGGCATCATCGCGCAGAGCGCGAGCACGCGCGGAATCACCAGGAACTCCATCGGCGGAATGCCCATGGTCACGAGCGCCTCGACCTCCTGGTTCACGATCATTGTGCCAAGCTGCGCCGCGAATCCCGAGCCGGTACGTCCGGCCATGATGATCCCGGTCATGATACAGCCGAGCTCCCGCACGGTCGCGATCGCCACCAAGTCCGCAACGTAGACTGCGGCGCCGAACCGCCGCAGTTCGATGGCGCCAACGAACCCGACGATGACTCCGACGAGAAAATTGATGAGCGTGACAATCCCGAGGGCCTGCGGCCCGCAGTCCTGCGCGACAATGGCGAGGTCGCGCGCGCGAAACGCGACGCGACCACTGAGGACCCGCGCGAAGGCCAACGTCGTCTCGCCGAGAAACCCAATCGCCTCCCGAGCACCGTTCCACCCGGCTGTAACCGTCATGCCGACCCGTGCGAGCCAGGGCGGACGTGCTCCGCTCGGGTGTACGTCAGCCTTCTCAGACGCGGCATGCGCGAGGGCCAGCAGTCGCTGCGCCGCTGCCGGCAGTCCTTCGAGCGCGACCGCCACGGCATGAGCGTCACACTCTCTGCGGATTCTCTGAAGTGCGACAAGCACCGAGCTGTCCCATGAGACGAGCCCCGTCGTGTCGAAGGCGACCGCACGCGGCGGATGTGAGCCGCTGAGCGCCTGTTCGACCAAATGCGTGGACGGCAGCCCGTCGCCGAGGTTCCATCTCCCCCCGAGATGAATGAGCAAGGTCAGATCGGCGCCCATCTCGGCGCCGATCTCAGCCCTGTTCGCAGGCTCTTCTGCAGAACGGCTCATGCGGACACTCGTCGCATCGCGCACCCCATCTATGTCAACTTGAGCACGATTCGGCCGTCGACCTTCCCGGCCTTGAGCTCCGACAGCACCCGGTTGATCTCATCGAGTCGAGCCTCGTGAAGGTGAGCGCGCACCTTGCCCTCTGTGGCAAACGCGATCGCTTCGGCGAGATCTGCGCGGCTCCCGACGATCGAACCGCGGATGGTGATCCGCTTCAGCACGACATCGAAGATCGGTGTCGGAAAATCTCCCGGCGGTAGGCCGACCAGGCTGACGGTGCCTTTGCGACGCACCAGCCGCAGCGCCTGGCCGAAGGCGGCTGGCGACACGGCCGTCACCAGCACGCCGTGCGCGCCGCCATCCGTCTGCTTGAGGATCTGCTGCACTGCATCGGGTGCCTTGGCGTCGACGGTCACGTCTGCGCCGAGCGTGCGAGCGAGCGCGAGCTTGTCCTCGCCCACATCGAGCGCCGCGACGTGGAGCCCCATTGCCTTGGCGTACTGCACCGCCAGATGCCCGAGGCCGCCGATGCCGGAGATCGCGAGCCATTGCCCCGGCCTCGCCTCCGTCTCTTTGACGCCTTTGTAGGTCGTCACGCCGGCGCAGAGGATCGGTGCCATCGCGATGAAGTCGGGACGGTCGGGCAGGCGGGCGACATACGCTGCCGCTCCGATCACGTAGTCCGCGAAGGCGCCGTCGACGCTGTAGCCACTGTTGTGCTGGGTTTCGCAGAGCGTCTCCCAGCCGGTGACGCAGTGCTCGCACGCGCCGCAGGCGTCGTGGAGCCACGCGACGCCCACGGGGTCACCTTCCTTCACGTGGGTGACGCCGGGGCCGAGGGCGGCAACGACGCCCGCGCCTTCGTGGCCTGGAACAAACGGCAGCGTCGGCTTGACGGGCCAATCGCCGTCCGCCGCGTGGAGGTCGGTGTGGCAGACGCCGCTCGCGACCACCTTGATCAGGACCTCGCTAGGCCCGGGTGTCGGAATCGCTACCTCTTCGATCGTGAGCGGCTTGCCGAATGCGCGGACCATAGCCGCCTTCATTGTTTTCGCCATGAATCATCTCCTTTACCGATCATACGCGCCTGCCCGGGACACCTCACCGCTGCCAAAGGATCTGCGCCGCCTCCAATGGGACGGCGGCGTCGGGGTGGTAGGGGATCAGGCGCGGTGTGTAGTCGCGTGGGGGCCGGCCGTCCGGTAGCTGCGCGGTAAACACATGGGCGTTTGCCGAACCGGCGAGCGGCCACGCGCGCTGCATCGCGTGCCGCGCCGGCGAGGCGCCATCCATTGCATCCGCGTACAGTTCAACACAGACCGCAGCGGGGTCGAGGTCGCCAAGATACACGTGGACCTGGAAACGATGCTGGCCGTTGACCGTGTCGATGTGAACCTCGCCGAAGTGCGCCGTGCACCACCTCTCCGCCAAAGCCGTTTGCCACTTCACCAGCGCCGCGCCGATCGCACCATGATCGGCAACGCGCTGCCGATAGGCCTGCGCAGCCGGAAGGTAGTAGCGCTCGGTGTACTCACGCACCACGCGGTTGGCGGAGAACTGCGGCGTCAAGCGCGCCATGCTCTCGCGCATCCGCGCGACCCATGATGTCGGAATGCCATCCGAGTCACGGGCGTAGAATGCCGGTACCACTTCGTGTTCCAGCAGTGTGTAGAGTGCGTCCGCTTCCTCCGCGTCCCACGCCGGATCGTCACCGTGCTCCTTGCCGTCGCCGAGAGCCCAGCCGACTGCCGGCGAGTACGCTTCCGCCCACCAGCCGTCGAGCTCGGAGAGATTGAGGCCGCCGTTGACCAAGACCTTCATGCCGCTCGTACCGCTGGCTTCCCAGGGTCGACGCGGCGTGTTGATCCACACATCGATGCCCTGCACGAGTTGCTCCGCCACGAGCATGTCGTAGTCGCTGACGAACGCGACGTGCCCCTGTACTTCCGGGCGGCGGGTGAATTGCACCCACTCGCGGACCATGGTCTTGCCGGTCTCGTCGTGCGGGTGGGCCTTGCCGGCGATAATGAGTTGAACCGGATAGCGAGGGTTGGTCAGCAAGCGGATCAGCCGTGCGGGATCGTGCAACAGCAAGTTGGGCCGTTTGTAGGTCGCGAAGCGGCGTGCAAAGCCGAGCGTGAGCACGTTCTCATCGAAAATGCGCCGTGCCCAATTCACTTCCTCTCTGCTTGCACCCGCCGCCGCGAGTTGACGTGCCAGGCGTTTCCGCGTCCAGCCGATGAGCTGCCGGCGGTTGGCGGAGCGCAGGTTCCAGAAGACGGTGTCGGGCACGCCGCGGAGATCCACTTCGACGCTTTCCACCGGCCGACGCCACAGGCCCTGACCACACGTGTTGGTGCAGAGCTCATCGGCGGCAGCCGAGTCCCAGGTTGGAACATGCACGCCGTTGGTCACGTGCCCCACCGGAATTTCCGCCTGTGGCCAGCGCGGGAAGAGCGACGCAAACAATCGCCGGCTGACGTCGCCGTGCAGACGGCTGACCGCGTTGACGGCGCTACTCCCGCGCATGGCCAGATAGGCCATGTTGAACGGCTCGTTGATGTCGTCCGGATGTTGCCGGCCGAGGGCCATGAGGTCGTCGAAGCGGAGGCCGAGCTGCTCGGCGTAGGCGCCGAGGTAGAGCCGCATCAGGCCCGGAGCAAATCGGTCGAAACCGGCCGGGACCGCCGTGTGTGAGGTGAACAGGTTCCCAGCCCGTGTCACCGACAGTGCCACTGCGAAAGACTGGCCATGCTCTTCCATGAACGAGCGGGCGCGTTCGAGCACGGCGAGTGCTGCGTGGCCTTCGTTGAGATGACACACCTCGGGGTGGAGACCGAGCCTGCGCAGCAAGCGCCAGCCGCCGATGCCGAGCACCATCTCCTGCTGCAGCCGCAACTCCGGGCCGCCGCCGTACAGCTCACTGGTTATGCCGCGCACTGCCGGAGGATTGGCGGGGTCGTTGCTGTCGAGCAGGTAAAGGATGGCTCGGCCGACGTGCGCCTGCCAGGTGCGGATCCAGATCTCGAAACCGGGTAGGCGATACTTCAGGCGCACCCATTCGCCGCTGGCGTCCCGCACGGGCGTGACCGGTAGCTGTCCCGGGTCGTTGTACGGATAGAGCGCGGTCTGGCCGCCCTCCGCATCCAGGACCTGGCGGAAGTAGCCTTGCTGGTAGAGCAGCCCGACACCAATCACCGGAACGCCGAGGTCACTCGCCGCCTTGAGCTGATCGCCCGCGACGTTGCCAAGCCCGCCTGAGTAGATCGGGAGCGCTTCGGCGAGCAGGAACTCCATGCTGAAATACGCCACGCCGGTCGAGAGCGCCTTCGGATATGCTTGTTGGAACCACGCGGCCGCTTGACGCGACTCGCGCTGTCGTCGAGTCAACTCCCGGGCTTTTTCACAAAACACCGGGTCACGTAACCGTTCCTCGAGCTTGGTCGCCGCGGCGCTCTGCAGAACGACCCACGGGCTGCGCGTCAACTCCCACAGCTCCGGGTCAATCTGGTTCCACAGCTCGTCGGCCCGCGATCCCACGACCAGCGCATGTCGAGAGCCAGTTCTTTGAGGTCTTCGGTGCCTGGAACATCGGTTGGCGAATCGTACCCAGTTGACGCCATGTTGCCTCCCTCATCGCCGTCAGGTCACCGCAAGCACGAGGGATTCTTCCACCTGTGCCGGCTTGCCCGACCGATGCGCGTCTACGTGCATGTGCTCCCACCCAGTGGTGCAGCGCTATCGAGAATCATGGGTGGCTCCGCGATTTCGTTCTTTTCCGCTATGTCAACCTGGCCCTTATCCGGACTACCCGTGCAGTCTGGTCGTACCTGGTGCGCGCCGGCAGGGCCTTCGAAGAAGAGTTCCATCACGAGCCGCGGCGCCGCCGCGTCCGCTACTGAACACTCCGGGCCCCGCCATACAGCTCGCTGGTGACGCCGCGCACCACCGGGGGATTGGCGGGATCGTTGCTGTCGAGCAGGTACAGCATGGCGCGCCCGACGCGCGCCTGCCAGGCGCGGACCCAGACATCGAAGCGGGGGAGGCTATACTTTAGACGGACCCATTCACCGCTGGCGTCGCGCACTGGTGTGACCGGCAGCTGTCGGTTGGCGAATCGTACCCGCTCGTACTCATGCTGCCGCGACCATGCGGTCAAGGTCCACCGCAAGCACCCGGAGCCCGCAGGCTTTGCCTGCCATGAACCGTCACCCGTTCGTACTTTGGCAGTCCCTACTTGGTTTGCACCGAGATGACGTATTCAGCAATCGACGCCACGATTCCACGGGCCTCGGCATTGCCGGTTGGGATTGACGTCTGGTGCTGGCTGCGGATTTTGTTCCAGACGTCGGTGTGATGGGTGAGGCCAGGCTGGGGACCGAATACAACCGAAAACCATTGACCCGCCGGGAATTTCCCACCATGGCGTTGTACATAAACTCGCAGGTCGACTGGCTCCTTGCTGTTGGGGTACACGGCAGACCCAGGCGCGCCGCCTTTGCCGTGGCAGGGCATACAATACTTTTCGTACCAGATTCGCCCAGCCTCATCGCGAGCATTCTGAAGGTCATCCTCTGCTCGCACGCAGTTCGGGACAACCCAACCCGCTCCAAGGGCGACAACGAGCGCCATCACACGAACGAGTACCCACGTCTTAGACATCGATTCTCTTGCCTGCGACATGAACGCACTCCTCCTTTCTTGTCTTGTTTGAATCGGAAATCTGCCTCTGCAGAACCCTTCATACAAGCTCCCGGCAGTAGTGCCGCTCGTTGCTCATCCTGGGCGGCTTCCTACCATCGTACCGATCGTGGCGCAAAGACGCGAGAGCGCCTAGGCGAACAACGCCGCACCGATCGCGAAGAGGACGACGAATTGCCGCCAGACGACATCCAGCCCCGCCCGGCGATACAGGATGCCTTGCGCCAGCATCACGAAATGGGTCGTGGGGACACACTCGCCGGTGCGACTGCCGGTTCCACACTCGGGGCATTGGTACGTGAACGCCGCTGCCACCTCTGCAGGAAGCTCCGCTGTGGCTTGAGGGTCTGGTACGACGCATTCGAGCTCAAGCTGGGCGACAGCCTGGGGCGGAAGATCGATCGGGGGCATGGGCGAAGCCGGTTTGGAGTGGTCGTTCTTTCGCCGGCGTTTTTCAAGAACGGCTGGCCGAACCTAGGGGAAGGAGCGCCGCATCTGGTCGACCTACCGCTGCCACAGGATCTGTTGGGCCTCCAGTGGGACACTGGCGTCGGGGTGGTGGGGGATCACGCGGGGTGTGTACTCGTTCGCGGGCCGGCTGTCGGGGAACTCCGCCGTATACACGTAGGCGTTTGACGCCGCGGCGAGGGGTCGCGCGCGCTCCATGGCCTGCCGGATCGCCGCGGCGCCGTCGCCGGCCTCCGCATACAGCTCGACAGAGACGGCAGCGGGGTCGAGATATCCAAGATACACGTGGACCTGGAATCGATGCTGGCCGTCGACGGTGTCGACGTGAACCTCGCCGAAGTGCGCGGTGCGCCAGTGCTCTGCCAGGGCTGCCTGCCACTGCACCAGCGCTGCGCCGGCTGCACCGCCGTCCGCGCCGCGGCGACGATATGCCTCTGCCGCTGGCAGGTAGTAGCGCTCGGTGTACTCGCGCACCACACGGTTGGTGGAAAACTGCGGCGTCAAGCGCGCCATGCTCTCGCGCATCCGCGCTACCCACGCGGTCGGAATACCATCCGAGTCACGTGTGTAGAATGCCGGTACCACCTCACGTTCCAGCAGTGCGTAGAGTGCGTCGGCTTCTTGCGCATCCCACGCTGGATCGTCGCCGTGCTCCTTGCCGTCGCCGAGGGCCCAGCCGACAGCGGGCGAGTACGCCTCCGCCCACCAGCCGTCGAGCTCGGAGAGATTGAGGCCGCCGTTGACGAGCACCTTCATGCCGCTCGTGCCGCTGGCCTCCCACGGACGCCGCGGCGTGTTGATCCACACGTCGACGCCCTGCACGAGCTGCTCCGCAACGAGCATGTCGTAGTCGCTGATGAAGGCGACGTGTCCCTGTACTTCCGGGCGGCGGGTGAATTGCACCCACTCGCGCACCATGGCCTTGCCGGGCTCGTCCTGCGGGTGTGCCTTGCCGGCGATGATGAGTTGAACCGGATAGCGAGCGTTCGTTAGCAATCGGATGAGCCGCGCAGAATCATGCAACAGCAGGTTGGGCCGTTTGTAGGTCGCGAAGCGGCGCGCAAAGCCGAGCGTGAGCACGTTCTCGTCGAAGATGCGCCGCGCCCGGCTCACCTCGTCGGCCGGGGTACCGGCTGCGGTGAGTTGCCGCGCCAGCCGTACGCGCGTCCATCCGATGAGCTGCCGGCGGTTGGCGGCGCGCAGGTTCCAGAAGGCGGTGTCGGGCACGGCGCGGAGGTCCACTTCGACCGTTTCCACCGGCCGTCGCCAGAGGCCTTGACCACACGTTTTGGTGCAGAGATCATCGGCCGCAGCCGAGTCCCAGGTGGGAACGTGCACGCCGTTGGTTACATGGCCTACCGGAATCTCCGCCTCTGGCCAGCGCGGGAAGAGCGACGCAAACAAACGCCGGCTGACGTCGCCGTGCAGGCGGCTGACCGCGTTGACGGCGCGACTCCCGCGCATCGCCAGGTAGGCCATGTTGAAGGGCTCGCTGCTGTCGTCTGGATGTTGCCGGCCGAGGGCCATGAGGCCGTTGACTCCTAGGCCGAGCTGCTCGGCGTAGGCACTGAGGTAGAGCCGTACAAGGCCCGGATCGAAGCGGTCGAAACCAGCAGGGACCGCGGTATGCGTGGTGAACAGGTTGCCGGCCCGCGTCACTGCCAGCGCCGCAGCGCAGGGCTGGCCATGCTCCTCCATGAACCAGCGAGCGCGTTCGAGGACGGCGAACGCGGCGTGGCCCTCGTTGAGATGACACACCTCGGGGTGGAGGCCGAGCGTGCGCAGCAGGCGCCAGCCGCCGATGCCGAGCACCATCTCCTGCTGCAACCGCAACTCCGGGCCGCCGCCGTACAGCTCGCTCGTAATGCCACGCACCACTGGCGGATTGGCGGGATCGTTGCTGTCGAGCAAGTAGAGGATGGTGCGCCCGACGCGGGCATGCCAGGCGCGGATCCAGATGTCAGAACCGGGCAGCTGATACTTCAGCCGCACCCACTCGCCGCTGGCGTCCCGTACGGGCGTGACCGGCAGTTGTCCCGGGTCGTTGTAAGGGTAGAGCGCAGTTTGGCCGCCCGCTGAGTCCAGGACCTGACGGAAGTAGCCTTGCTGGTAGAGCAACCCGACGCCAATGACCGGAACGCCGAGATCACTCGCCGCCTTGAGCTGATCGCCCGCGACGTTGCCAAGCCCGCCCGAGTAGATCGGCAGCGCCTCGGCGAGCAGGAACTCCATGCTGAAATACGCCACGCCGGTCAAGAGCGCCTTCGGATGTGCGTGTTGGAACCACGCGGCTGCTTGGCGTGACTCACGCTGTCGTCGAGTCAGCGCTCGCGCTTTTTCGCAAAATGCCGGGTCACGACACAGTTCCGCGAGCCTGGTCGCGGCCGCGGTCTGCAAGACGACCCACGGGCTGCGCGTCAAGTCCCAGAGTTCCGGGTCAATCTGGTTCCACAGCTCGTCGGCCCCGTGATCCCATGACCAGCGCATGTCGAGCGCCAGTTCTTTGAGGTCTTCGGTACCCGGAACGTCAGTTGGCGAATCGTACCCAGTTACCGCCATGTTGCCTCCCTCGTCGCCGTCAGGTCACCGCAAGCACCAGGGATTCTTCCACCTGTGCCCGGTTGCCCGACCGATCGGGTGTCTATGGGCATGAGCCCCGACCCAGTGGCGCAGCGCTATCGAGAATCATGGGTGGCTCCGCGATTTCATTCTTTTTCCGCACGTCTCGCCAAGGACGATGCGGCGCCCGATCGTCGCCCGATCTTCCGCAACTCTTCGCGGCACGCGTCGCTGAACTCGCGCAGCGGATCCATGAAGGCACTGTTTTTCAGCATTTCGGACACCTCACGCAACGTCATCTTCGGTGCGAGATAGTTCTCAATGATAATCCGAACTACGTGGTCGGCGTGTTCGATGATTGGTGACGACGAGAGGACGCGCATCCTGCTGATCAACGCATAGAGTCTCACCAGTTTGGACAAATCCGCCGCGTCCGCTGGCTCATGCTCGATGGCATCGGCATACACTTTCGACGCCTCCTCGATAAAGTCTTTGTAGAGGTCTTCGCGCCGCCCGATATCGTGGGTCAACTGCTGCGCTCGTAGTTGCTCCCGCTGCGTCAGCCACGAAGCGCCGAGTGTGGTCAATGCGCCAATTGCCGAGCCCGCCAACGCGGCAAACGCCGAAAAGTATCCTGCGTCCATAAAGGTCCCCACTTTTGAGATATTCACCCCATTTTCGCAGCGCTGTCCGGGTGTTCGCCGAGGCCGAGCCGGGTGCAGCAACCCCTGCATCAGCAGGAGCGGTACAGCGCGGCCAGCTCTGCGGCCTAACAATCATCATGTCACGATCACTTCCGCCGGCGGCGCTGAACTGCATCGGGTGGGACGCTCGAACCTGAGGGCGCAACAGTGCGCCGCCGCCGCGTGCGCACAGGAGCGCCACCACCGACGTTGCGGTCCAACAGTTCCTTCTCAGCTTGCAGCCAGAAATCGCTGCCGTCCCCGCACGGCTTCCCTGCGGCCTCCCATTTTGCATAGGCGAGCTGGCGGATTTCGTCCGGTGTTGGCACCGCAGGTTGCGGACTCACGGTCGCTTGGGCTTCGCCTGCGGCCACGAGCATCTTCGCTTTCGACCTTCGTCGCTGGGTGACATTGCTGTTCAGGTTTGGCTGCATTTGACACCTCTCGTATGCTCTTGAATGTCAACGGCGCTCTACTTGTTCTTCTTCTGGATCGACTCAACGTACCGCTCGATGTTCGCGACTACGCTGTGGGCTGTCATGTCGCGTTCGACTTCGACCGTCTCGTTTTGGTCGTTGCGGATTCTCTCCCACGCGTCGGCGTGCACGCCGCGCGGTTGGGAGCTGAACACAAAGTCCCACCACCTTATGCTGGGAAACTTGCCGCCGTTGCGTTGTGCGATGGTCCGGAGATCGACGGGGTTCTTTGTGGAAGCGAAAACAGCAGATCCCGGCGCACCACCCGAGCCGTGGCAGGGCGTGCAGTACGTGTCGTACCACACCTTTCCCTTGAGAACGCGAGCGTCCTGAACTTCATCTCCCGCATACGACCGCAAAGGGGTCAGGCAACCGACGATCAGCACGATGGCGAGACCAGTCACGATCGGTTTCATTGGTTCCTCACTTCGCCGTTTGCAGCACGCACATGCTTTGAGCCCGCACCAGACCTCATTGTGCAGTTCCCGCTCGCGCGCAGTTCGGGAGAACCCAACAGCCGCCGAGAACAAGGGCAACGCCGTTACAGGAATGAGTCCCCGCACCCTCGGCATCGATTCTCTTGTGGGCAACATGATCGCAGTCCTCCTTCTTTGATTTGAATCGAGGTCGGCGCATTGCCACGAGCAGCCTGACTAGCTGCCCGGCATCTGCCAGCCGCCGCCGAGCGCCTTGTAGAGGTTCACGACGGCGAGGAGCTCATCGCGTTGGGTCTGCGCGAGGGCATCTTCGGCCGGATAGAGGAGCTGCTCCGCATCGAGCACCTCAATGTAATTCGCCAGACCTATTTTGTATCGAAGGAGCGCCAGTTCCACGGCTTCCCGCAGCGCCGCGACTTGGGTTTCCTGCGCGGTCCGCTGCTCAACCAAACGTGCCTGCGCGGCCAGCGCGTCCGCGACCTCGCCGAACGCCTTGACGATCGTTCCCCGATACCGGGCGATCGTCGCATCCCAGAACGCCTTCTGCGCGTAATACGACTCGATCAACCTGCCGCCCTGGAAGATCGGCCCGCTCACGTCCGCCGCGATGTTCCAGATGTTGCCGGTACTCTTGAAGAGGTCCTGGGTCTTGGCACTCTCCCCGCCGTAGAGTGCCGAGAGCCCAATGACCGGAAAAAAGTTCGCGACCGCAACCCCGACCTCGGCGTTGGCGGTGATCATGCTCTGCTCCGCCCCGCGGATGTCGGGCCGGCGCTCGAGGAGGGCGGTAGTCAGCCCCGATGGCGTCTCCGGCGTCGTTTGCGCGATGAGCGGCGTTCCGCGTTCGACCGGCGCCGGGTTGGAACCGAGGAGCACGCTGATCGCGTCTTCCTGCGCGACGATCTGCCGCTGCAGGGAGGCGATTTTCGCGATGCTCGCCTGCAGGTTCGCTTGCGCCCGCGCCACCGAGATCTTCGTGTCCGTCCCGCCGCGGTACCGTTGCGTGAACACGTCCAGCGTGCGGCGATAGGTGTCCGCACTCTCGTGCGCAATGGCGAGCTCGCGGTCGAGCTCGAGCAGTCGAAAATAATTGGTGGCCATGTCGCTCACGAGCGTCACCACGACGCCGCGCCGGGCCTCTTCGCTGGCGAGGAACTGCGCGCGGGCTGCTTCGGTGGAGCGGCGAATGCGACCCCAGATGTCGATCTCCCACGCTACGTTGAAGGCGCCGAGGAACACATTGAAAGTGGGGTTGGGCCGATTGGGAATCAGGAAGGCCTTCTCGCGCTCCGCCGCCCCCTCGTAGCCGACCTGCGGATAGAGACTCGAGGCGGCGACGCCCACCTGCGCACGCGCCTGCTCGACGTTGGCGACGGCGCCCTGCAGGTCGTAGTTCCCTACGAGGGACTGGCGGATGAGTTGCTGCAGCGCCGGGTCGGCGAACACCTCCCACCAGGGGAGGTCCGCAAACGCGGCCGCCTCCGCCAAGCCGAGCCGCCCGCGGAAATCCTCCGGCGTGTCGACCGCGGGCCGCCGGTAGTCGGGACCCACCTCCAATCCCCACAGCTTGCCGAGCAGGCCGTGCGGCGCGGCCGTCATTGAGCAGCCGGGAAGCAGGAGTGCCGCCGCCGCAACCCCCACGGTGTTGAGCCAACGCCTGCTCATGGATTCTCCGCCGCGAGCGATCGCGCTGGCCCGGAGGGCGCTGATGGCGCGCTGCTCAGCGCAGTTGCAGCCTGTTGCCCACTCCGCCCGTGTGACAAACGCTCGACGAGCACGAACAGCACCGGGACAAGGAAGATGGCGATGCCGGTCGCGAACAGCATGCCGGTGATGGTGACGGTGCCGATGACCTGGCGGGCGATTCCGCCCGCACCGAGCGCGTTCCACAGCGGAAACAGGCCGAGGATGAACGCGAACGATGTCATGAGGATCGGGCGGAGTCGAAGTTGCGCGCCCTTGAGCGCGGCATCGACGATCGACTCCCCCTTCTCGAGCTCCGCCTTGGCGAACTCGACGATCAGGATCGCGTTCTTTGCCGCGAGGCCGATCAGCATGAGCAGCCCGACCTGCGCATAGACGTTGTTCTCGAGGCTGCGCGACCAGATGCCGAAGAAGGCGCCCGCGACGGCGACCGGCGTGCTGAGCAGCACGCTCCAGGGCAGCGACCAGCTCTCGTAGAGCGCTGCGAGGATGAGGAAGACGATCAGCAGCGAGAGGGCGAACACCGCCGCGCCGCTCCCCGCGATCGACTCTTGATAGCTCATGCCGTTCCACGCGTACCCCATGTCGCGCGGCAGGACCTGATCGGCGACGGCGGCGACGGCGGCCATCGCCTGGCCCGAGCTGTACCCCGGCGCGGGGACCGCGATCACCTCGATGGCGCGATACTCGTTGAAGCGGTTCGAGTACTCGGGCCCCGACGTCTTCTCGAGCGAGACCAGCGTCGACAGCGGGATCGCGTCACCGTGCTGGTTGCGCACGTAGAACAGGCTGAGATCGGCCGGGTCGGTCCGGTACTGCGGCTCGGCCTCCAGGAAGACGCGCCAGACGCGCCCGAAGCGGTTGAACTGGTTCACGTAGGCCCCGCCGAGGAACGCCTGGAGGGTCGTGTACACGTCCTGGATCGGGACGCCGAGCTTGAACACCCGATCTTCGTCGACGCGTGCGAAGAGCTGCGGCACGGCGGGCGCGTACGTCGTCGCCAGGAACGCGATCTCGGGCCGCTTGTGTAGCTCGGCCATGAAGCGCTGCGTGTTTTGCCAGAGGTAGTCGACGGTGGTGCCGGCGCGATCCTGGATGAACACGTCGACGCCGCCGGCCTGACCGACGCCGGGGATGGCGGGCGGCAGGAACGCGAAGGCCTGCGCCTCGGGCAGCCCGTAGAGCTTCCGGTTCACGGAGGCGACGATCGCGTCCGCCTGCAGCGCCCGCGTCGCGCGCTCATCGTAGGGCGCGAGCTGAACGAAGTAGGCGCCGCTGCGCGGGCTCACCGTCTGCGACAGGAGACTGTACCCGGTGATCGAATTGACCGAGCGGACGCCGGGTTCGCCCTGCAGGATCTCGTCAATCTTGCGCATGACGGCATTCGTGCGCTGCAGCGACGCGGCCTCCGGGAGCTGGACGTTCATCAAGAAGAAGCCCTGGTCCTCCTGCGGCATGAAGGACGTCGGCAGGATCTTCCCGAGACCGCCCGCCAGTGCCGCGAAGGCGGCGAGCACGACGAGCGCGACGACGACCTTGCGGATCAGCAGACCGCAGACGCGGACGTACCCCGTCTGCGTCGCGGCGAAGACCCGATCGAACCGGACGAAGAAGCGTCCGAGGGGCCCGCGTCGCGCGTCCTTCGGCCGCGGTCGGAGGATGAGAGCGCCGAGCGCGGGGCTCAGGGTGAGGGCATTGAAGGCGGAGATCAGGACGGAGAACGCGATGGTGAGCGCGAACTGGCGGTAGAGCGACCCGGTGATGCCCGTGATGAACCCGGCCGGGATGAACACACTGGAGAGCACGAGCGCGATGCCGACAAGCGCGCCGCTGACCTCGTCCATCGCCTGGAGCGCCGCATCGCGCGGCGACAGGCCGTGCTCGATCTTCGCCTCGATCGCCTCCACGACGACGATCGCGTCGTCGACGACGAGGCCGACCGCGAGCACGAGCCCGAGGAGCGACAGCGTGTTGGTTGAGAACCCCATCATCGGGAAGAACACGAAGGTGCCGACCAGGGACACTGGAATGGTGAGGATGGGGATGAGCGTCGCCCGCCAGTTCTGCAGGAAGACGAAGACGACCAGGACGACGAGCCCGATCGCCTCGAGCAGCGTGATGACGATTTCCTTCGCGCCCTCGGTCACGGGGACCGTCGTGTCGAGCGTGAGGGCGACGTCCATGTCCGACGGCATCTTTGCCGTCAGGCGGGCCATGACGGCCTTGGCGCGATTGGCGGCCTCGAGCGCGTTCGATCCCGGGATCTGGTAGAGGCCCACGATCGTCGCCGGCTTTCCGTTGCCGTATGCCTGCTGGGTATAGTTCTCGGCGCCGAGCTCGATGCGGGCAACATCCTTGAGGCGGACCAGCGATCCGTCCGCCTTCGCGCGCACGATGATGTTGCCGAACTCCTCGGCGTTCATGAGGCGGCCGCGGGCGCGCACGTTGTACGTGAACTCGCGCCCGGGCGGTGCCGGCTCCCCGCCGATCGTGCCCGCCGGATTCACGACGTTCTGCGCCGAGATGGCTTTCACGAGGTCGGTCAACGTGAGGCCCATGTTCGCGATGGTGTCCGGCGCGACCCACACGCGTATCGCATAGTTCGCCGCGCCGAAGATCTTGACCTGTCCGATCCCGGGCACGCGGGCGAGCTCGTCCTTGACGTTGATCACGAGGTAGTTCGAGAGGAAGGTCTGGTCCCACGTCTTGTTCGGCGAGGTGACCGTGAAGAGGAGCAGCGGGATGCCCGCCGTCTGGATCGTGGTGAGGCCGTAGTCGTTCACCGCGCTGGGCAGGTTGGCCTGCGCCTGCGCCAGGCGGTTCTGGACCTGCACCTGATCGATGTCGATGTCGGTGCCGGTTTCGAACGAGACCTGGAG
>DATKMK010000067.1:0-16423 GCA_035541895.1 Binatia bacterium
GCGGCCGGCCTGAGCCGGCTCGCGTCAGTGTCAACGTCGCAGCCGGGCTGGCTAGTTCCCGGGCCACGATGGGTGAGCAGCGGCGGGTGACGATAAGCTGCCGGTATTCTCCCGCGATGAAGGGCAGATAGTGAGCGCTGAGGCCAATCTCGCCTATGTCGAGGACTACCTCCACGAGGATGAGCCGCTGCTGGCCGCGCGCCGCGCGGCTGCCGAGGTGGGCGGGGCGACCCCGATCGGGCCGGCTGTCGGCGCGGCGCTGCGCTTCATCGCGGCTGCCATCAACGCCCGGGCGGTGGTCGAGATCGGCACCGGCTGCGGCACGTCGGGCATCTGGCTGCTCCGCGGTATGCGCCCCGACGCGGTGCTGACCAGCGTGGACGCCGAGCCTGAGCATCAGCGGCTGGCCCGCAAGGCCTTCACCGAGGCGGGCTTCCCGGCCAACCGCTACCGGCTGATCAGCGGGAAGGCGCTCGACGTGCTGCCCCGGCTCACCGACGGCGGATACGACCTGGTGTTCTGCGACGCGGACAAGCAGGAGTACCCGGACTACCTGGCCGCCGCGCTGCGGCTGCTGCGTCCCGGGGGCGTGCTGGCCTTCGACAACGCGCTGTACGGCGGCCGGGTCGCCGACCCCAGCCAGTCGGATCCCGGCACGCTGGCCGTCCGGGACCTGGGCGAGCAGGTCCGGGAGGACGAGCGCCTGGTGCCGGTGCTGCTGCCGGTCGGCGACGGCCTGCTGACCGCCGTCAGGCGGTAGCCGCTGGGGCGCCCGCCGCCAGCCAGTGCAGCAGCAGCCGGGTGCCGAATCCGGTCGCGCCCTTGGTGGTCTCACCGTCGTCGGCGGTGGCCCGGGCCGCGCCGGCGATGTCCAGGTGGGCCCAGGCCCGGCCACCGGTGAACTCCCGCAGGAACAGCGCCGCGTCGATGGACCCGGCCCGGCCCGGCCCGCCAGCCACGTTGGCCAGATCGGCGACGGGTGAATCGAGCCCAGCCCGGTACTCCTCGGCCAGCGGCATCCGCCACAGCCGGTCACCACTGGCCGTCCCGGCGTCCAGCAAGGCCGCCGCCAGCCCGTCGTCGGTGGCGTACAGCGCCGCCATCACCGAGCCCAGCGCTACCCGGGCCGCCCCGGTCAGCGTGGCCAGGTCGACCACCACGTCGGGGGCGAGCACCGCGTCCGCGTACGCCAGCGCGTCGGCCAGCACCAGCCGGCCCTCGGCGTCAGTGTTGAGCACCTCCACCGTCCGGCCGCCGTAGTGCCGGATCACGTCGCCGACCCGCAGCGCGGTGCCGGACGGCATGTTCTCCGCGGCGGCGACCAGGCCGGTGACCCGGACCGGGGCGCCCAGCCGGGCCAGCGCCGACATCGTGGCGATCACCGCCGCCCCGCCGGCCATGTCAGTCTTCATCAGCTTCATGCTGTCGTTGGGCTTGAGCGACAGGCCGCCGCTGTCGAACGTGATGCCCTTGCCGACGATGGCGATGCGTTTGCGCGGCCGTCCATGCGGGCGATAGCGCAGTTCGATCAGACGTGGCGGCTGGGCGCTCCCCTGTGCAACGCCGAGGATCGCGCCCATACCGTGACGGCGCAGCGCCGCCTCATCGAAGATCCGAACGCCAAGATGATGCGAGCGTGCCAAGCGCCGCGCTTCCTGAGCCAAGCGGTTCGGGGTCATCTCGGCTGCCGGCGTGGTGATGAGATCGCGGGCGTAGCACGTCGCCTCCGCGAGCACACGACCGCGCGCCAGCGCCTCACGCACCGACGCGGTGCGTTGGCCGGTGATGATTTCGATCGTAGTTACGTCGCGCGCGCTGGGTTGCGATTTGAAGCGCTCGAAGCGGTAGGCGCTGAGGCCAAGCCCTTCGGCCACGCAGGCGACGGTGTCGCTGGTGTCGGCGTCGCCGCAGAGGACGACCGCCACGCGCTCGGCCTTGAGTTCACGTCCGCGCTGAACGGCAAGATCCGCAAGCTGATACCATGTCTGCGGTGACTTGGTCGGATCGACGCCGACGATGACAAGCGCGTGGGCGGGTAGGGCGCCGTGCGTTTGGAACAACAACGTACCCCCGTCCGCAGCGGTGAACGCGACGCGGCCCGCGGCCTTCCGCAGATGACCACTCAACGCGCGATCGAAGGGCGCAAGGTCTGTCGACCACGTCTTGGCGGTGGTGCCGAGGACGAGCAGGTCGGTGCGCAAGCTCAACACCGGCTGGTGCGAAAGGGCGACGTGCATGTGTCGGTCAGCCGCTGTGCCGCTTCAGATAGTCGAGAATCGTCGCGACCTCATCCGGGGTGAGGGCGGGCAGGCCGTGGCGGACGATTTCTCCCTGCATGCGCTCGACCTGATACTTCCACATCTCGAACTTCAGCAGCGACGGGGCGTAGATCCGATGACAGCTATTGCAGCGCTCCGCATACAGCTTAGCGCCGGGCGAGTCGGGATCGGGCAGCTTCGTGCATCCGACCAGCGTCGCCACCAACCACGCCGCGGCGAGAACCTGAGCGCCGCGCCGCATTACGCCTCTTCACGATAGTAGGCGGTTTGACCGGTCGTCTCTTCGACGCCGACTTCCAGGGCGAGAACACCGTCAATGCCTTCGCCGTGCAGTTCGCGGCGCAGTTCGCCCGCAAGGTAGCGCGCCAGCTCCTCCGCCGAGCTGTGCACGATCGGCAGCAGCGCCGCGTCTGTGCGCGGAAAGCGAAACTCCGCCTGTTCGTAGCGCAGCACCACTTGCGAACCATCATCCGCGACGGCGAGACAATCGCTCGCCGTCGGCACGATCATCTTCTCGTTCAGGCGCGCGCAGACCCGACGGGCGACTTTCTTGACCACGCCAAAGTCGACCACGTATCCGTTCGGGCCGAGCTGACCTTCCACCTCGACTGACACGCGATAGTTGTGGCCGTGTAAAGCTTCGCGGAATCCGGGATAGGCGATGAAATGAGCCGCGGAAAACTTGAGATAGTCCTTGGTGACGTGGACTCTGAATGACTGGCGGCTCACGCGGTCACTCTATCGGCCCGCGGGCGACAACGCGAGAGGGGGATGCGTTGCCGCGCGCGAGCCGCGGGCGATTAGTGCTTGAGCTTGTCGACTTCGTCCTTCATTTCGGGGACGGCCTTGAACAGATCGGCCACCAGCCCGTAGTCGGACACCTGGAAGATGGGGGCTTCCCCATCCTTGTTGATGGCGACGATCACCTTTGAATCCTTCATGCCCGCGAGATGCTGGATCGCGCCCGAGATGCCGACGGCGATGTACAGTTCCGGTGCGACTACCTTGCCGGTTTGACCGACCTGCAAGTCGTTGGGGACGAAGCCGGCGTCAACCGCGGCGCGACTGGCGCCCATCGCCGCGCCCATCGCGTCGACCAGCGGCTCGAGTACGCTCGTGAAGTTCTCGCCGCTCTTGAGACCGCGGCCACCCGACACGACGATGCGCGCTTCGGTCAAAACCGGACGATCGGATTTGGTCTCGTTGAACCCAACGAACTGGATCTTGCGGGCGGCGGGGTCGACCCCGACCGATAGCTTCTCGACTTCGCCCTTGCCACTCTTGGCGGCGGCATCGAAGGCGGTGGCGCGGACGCTGATGACTTTCCGCGCGCTCTCAAACTTCACCGTCGCGATGGCGTTGCCGGCGTACATCGGGCGCAGGATGGTGCCGTCGGCGTTGATGCCGGTGATATCGCTTGCCATGCCGGCGTCGAGACGGATCGCCACGCGCGGCAAAAGGTCCTTGCCGATGGCCGTTGCGGTCGCGACCACGACGTCCGCCCCCGTATCTTTGGCCAACTGCGCCAGCACCGCGGTATAGGCGTCGGCGGTGTAGTGCTCGAGCGCGCCGTCATCGACGACGAACACTTTCTTCACGCCGTACTCCGCGAGCTCACCGGCGAGTGCGTCGAGATTCTTGCCCAGCAGCGCGGCACAGCAGTCGCCGCCAAACTTTGCCGCGGCATCCTTGCCGGCGCTGAGCGCAACCAATGTGGTCTTAGGGAACTTGCCGTGCGCGTGCTCGGCGAACACCAGAACATTGCTCATGACACGAACTCCTTGTCGATCGGCGTGGGGGTCAAATCACTTTGGCTTCAGTGTGCAGCAGGCTGACCAACTCCTGCACCGATCCCACCATTTTCCCGGCTTGGCGCTTTGGCGGGGGCGCGAGAGAGAGAACCTTCAGCTTCGGACTCACGTCGACGCCCAGATCGCCAACGGGGATTTCCTTCAGCTCCTTCTTGCGCGCCTTCATGATGCCCGGCAGCGAGGCGTAGCGCGGTTCGTTCAGGCGCAGGTCGGCGGTGATGATACCCGGCAGCGCGAACGAAACGTCTTCGAGGCCACCGTCCACCTCGCGCCTGACGGTCGCGGTTTTCTGATCTCCCGACAGCTCGACCTTCGACGCGAAAGTCGCCTGCGGCCACCCGAGCAGCTCGGCGAGCATCTGGCCGGCTTGGTTGTTGTCATCGTCGATCGCCTGCTTGCCGAGCAGCACGAGATCGGGAGTTTCGGTGCGTACGATCTTTTCGAAGATCCGCGCGACCGCCACCGCGTCGAGATCCTGCTCGGCCACCACGAGAATCGCTCGATCGGCACCCATGGCCAGGCCGGTGCGCAACTGTTCTTGCGAAACCTTGCCGCCGATACCGATGAGCACGACTTCAGTGCCGCTGACCTTCTCCTTGATGCGGAGGGCTTCTTCGATGGCGATCTCGCAGAACGGATTGACGACGTACTTCAGGTTGTCGGTGACGATTCCCGAGCCGTCCGGTTTCACCTTGATGGTTGCGTTTGGGTCGGGGACCCGCTTGGCAGCGACCAGTATTTTCACGGGGGCCTCCTAGGCAGGAAATTCAAAAACCGCCGGTTTCTAGCATCGCGTTCCCAACGGGTCAATGTGGTGTGCGCGACTTCGCGCTGTCCCCGGGGGCGGGCTCGATGCGGCATCCGGGAGGGACGCCAGACCTCGCGTTGTCACAGATGTGTAGCGTGGATGGCATTGTGCGATCTCTGTGGCAGAGTGGGGGTCTACAGCGAGGTGACGGCATGATGGAGACGCGCGAAGAAGCAGCGAGGAGAATTTTCGGCGAGCGAGCGGCGACCTATAGCACCAGCACCGCCCACACGGATCCACAGGTGCTGGCACGGGTGGTTGAGCTGGCTTCGGCGCACCCGCATTGGTCAGTGCTCGACATTGCAACCGGCACCGGACACACGGCGTTTGCGCTGGCGCCCTTCGTCCATTCGGTGGTTGGCACCGACCTGACACCGGAGATGTTGGCGGAAGCCGAACGCCTGCGCGTCGTGCGCGGCATCGAGAACGTGCGCTTCCGCCCGGCGGATGTGCACCATCTGCCGTTCGAAGCGGAAACCTTCGATCTGGTCACCTGCCGGCGCGCCGCACACCACTTCTCCGATATCGCCGTGGCGTTGTGCGAGATGCATCGTGTTGTTCGTCGCCACGGACGCCTCGTGATCGATGATCGCAGCGTTCCCGAAGACGACTTCGTGGACACGTGTCTGAACCAGCTCGACCGCTATCACGACGAATCGCACGTGCGGCAGTACCGGGTCAGCGAATGGCGCACGCTACTGACGACGGCTGGCTTCGCTGTGGAAGCCGTGGAATCGTACCGCAAGCATCGCCCGTTGAGCGCGTTCACCGCCGGGGTGGCGCCGCAAAACGTCGCCCGAATTGAGGCATTACTGGCCAAGCTGACCAACGCGGAACGTGCGGCACTGAACCTCGACGAGATCGACGGCGAGACTCATTTGGATCACTACTACGTGTTGATCGCTGCAACCAAACACTGAACCCGCCGCGCCCCTTGGTCCCGCGACGCGCTTACCGTAGACTGCGAGCGTGACGAACACGGGGCGGACGCAACCACGAGGTCAAGCGAGGATCGCTGAAGGCAAGTTCGAAGTTTCGGCGGGTCGTCCGCTGCCACTCGGTGTCAGCCGCACCCGTCAGGGTTTGAATTTCTCCGTCGTTGCCGGCCATGCGACGGCAGCGACGTTGGTGACTTTTGCGCCGCAGCGGCACGATCCGCTGGCGGAGTTCCCGTTGGATCCGGCGTTTCACCGCACGGGAGATGTCTGGCACGTTGCGGTCTCCGGGCTCGACGACGGCGCCCGCTACGGCTGGCGGATGGACTGCCAACCGCCGCGCGCGGATCGCTTGCACCGTTTCGATCCCACCCACATGCTGATCGATCCATATGCGCGGGCGTTGAGTGGCGGCTGCGATTGGCGTCGCCGTCCGCCGCGCACCGGCGAACCAGCCGGCACGCGGCCGCAGCGCCGGTCGATGTTCATCGAGGACGCGTTTGACTGGCAACACGTCCGTCCGCCGCGCACCGCGCTGCAGGACAAGATCATTTACGAGGCACACGTACGGGGCTTGACCATCCATCCATCGTCGGGTGTGGCGCACCCGGGAACCTACCGCGGATTGATCGAACGCATCCCGTTTCTGAAAGATCTCGGCGTCACAACGATCGAACTGTTGCCGGTGTATGAGTTTGATGAAAACGAGTTGGAGCGCCGCAACCCAGTGACCGGCGATCCGTTGGTGAACGTCTGGGGCTACAACCCGATTTGTTTCTTCGCGCCGAAGGCGGGCTACGCGAGTGATGGACGCAACGGCCACCAGGTCGCGGAATTCAAAGAGATGGTCCGCGAATTTCACCGCGCGGGCTTGGAAGTGATCCTCGATGTGGTCTTCAATCACACCGCGGAAGGTCGCGACCGCTGTGTGTCGCTCCGCGGCCTCGATCAGTGCGTGTACTACATGCTTGATCCGGTGACCGGCGAGGATCTCAACTATTCAGGATGCGGCAATACCTTGAACTGCAACCATCCGATCGTGCGTACGATGATCATCGATGCCCTGCGGTATTGGGTGGCCGAAATGCACGTGGACGGCTTTCGGTTCGATCTCGCGTCGATCTTGGGGCGCGGGCAGCGCGGCGAGGTGTTGGCGAACCCGCCCTTGCTCGAACGCATCGCCTTCGATCCGGTGTTGGCTGATGCGACGCTGATCGCGGAAGCCTGGGACGCCGCCGGCCTGTATCAAGTGGGGAGCTTTCCTGCGTGGGGCCGCTGGGCCGAGTGGAACGGACCGTTTCGCGACGACGTGCGGCGCTTCGTGCGCGGCGAGCCGGGCCTGGCGGGGCGGTTGGCCTCGCGTTTGGCGGGCAGCTCGGATCTGTTTCAGGCATCGGGGCGCGAGCCCTGTCATTCGATCAATTTCGTCACGTGTCATGATGGCTTCACCCTCGCCGATCTGGTCAGTTATGACCGCAAACACAACGAGATAAACGGCGAAGGCAATCGCGACGGCAGTGACCACAACTTCAGTTGGAATTGCGGCCACGAAGGTCCGACGAACGATCGGGGTGTTACTGCGTTGCGCGCCCGGCAAACGCGGAACTTCTTGACCGTCCTCCTGCTATCGCAAGGCACGCCGATGCTGCTGGCTGGCGATGAATTCGGCCGCACGCAACGCGGCAACAACAACGCCTACTGCCAAGACAACGACGTCACTTGGGTCGATTGGGGGCTGCTCGAACAGCACGCCGACCTATTTCGATTCACCAAGAACCTCATCGCCTTTCGGCGCGCACATTCGGTGCTGCGGCGGCGCGACTACCTCAGCGGACGCGGAACAGCGGGGCGTCCGCGTTCGGATGTCGCGTGGCATGGTATCCGACTCGGACAACCCGACTGGAGCCCGAGTTCGCAGGCCCTGGCCATGCATCTCGCGGGAGAACACGCGCCCAGCCCAGACTGCGACGTGTACTTCGCAGCGAACAATTCGCCGGCAGACGCGGAATTCGAGCTGCCGTCACCTCCCCAAGGATCGCGGTGGCTGCGCGTCGTCGATACCGCGCAAGCGAGTCCGGATGACATTGCCGAACCCGGTCGTGAATCACGCGTCACGCAAGGTCACTACCGGGTGAAGGCGTTTTCCTGCATCGTGCTGCGCAGCGAGCGATCCGACGGATGACCCGCGATCCGGAATCCGTTTGAAAAACGGCTGTCAGAGACTGTAGGACTAAAGGCGCTGGACGTTCGCGTGAGAGTCGTGGTGCAAAGCCCCGCAGCGCAGGGGCATGTGTTCGCGTTGATCCTACGAATCTGCGCTTGGGTCGCATTGTGCCTGGCGCTTCCCCCATCTGTGGGGGCGGCTCCGCTGTTCCCAAAGGTCAGTGATTACAGTGTGGACGGTGGGCCGGTGAGCGTCGCCGTCGCGGATATGGACGCGCAAAATCAAACCGACCTGATCACGGCAAACGACGCGGGCGAAGACGGGCCCTCTTTGTCCTTCCTTTTCAATACGGGCGACGGACGCTTCGGTGCTGAGGAACGATTCAACCTCGACGCCAGTCGCTACATCCTCCACGCGATCGCGGCCGGGGACTTCAACGGCGACGGTGCCGGTGATGTGGCCGTCGCCGTGGACGACCTCGGCACGTTTCCGAGTCGAACGACGATACTGGTGTATCGCAATGACGGCGCCGGCGAGCTGTTGCAGCCGACATCGTACGCGCTGAGCGGGTTCTTCCCGCAATGCCTGCGTGCCGGCGACGTCAATGGCGACGGCGCGCTCGACTTGGTGGCGTGTCATTCGCGCACCGAAGGGGGCGGGGGAATCGTTTCGGTCCTCCTCGGACAGAGCGTCGGCGGCAAGCCTACAGGCACTTTTGCGGCGGCGCTGGAGGTGTCGGTCGGTACATCTCCGTCCGTTGCGACGATCGGCGACGCCGACGGCGATTCGCGTGCCGATCTCATCATCGGCGACGCCGATGAAGGCGCGGTGTTTGTGCTGTACGGCAACAACACGCCCGGGCTGTTCGACGCACCGGTGCGGGTGGCAGACGTTGACGGTCCGACTGCCGTGGCCATAGTAGGAGGCGCCGCGCAGCCCCGGATTGCCGTGACCAGCCTGTCGACGGCAACCCTGCTTGTGTTTGAACAAACATCGGCTCGGTCATTTTCGCTCACGGATCCGATTTTGCTCGATCAGACACCTTCCGACGCGGGTGTGGCGGACTTCAACGTCGATGGTCGGCCCGACATCGTGCTTGCCAGTCCGATCGGAATGTCCGCCGGCATATGGCTCGGCACCGCGCGCGGGGATTTTGGGTTGGCTGAATCGGCGCCGCTAACGTTCGGGCCAACAGCGCTCAGCGTCACTGACCTCAATCACGACGGCAAGCCCGACGTGAGCATTTGCTCCGCGGCTGGCGACCGGGTTTCGGTGTTGCTCGACACTGGCGGCATCGCGGATACCCCGACACCAACCATCACAGCCAGCGTCACCGCGAGCAGCAGCGTGACGAAGACGGCCACTCGAACTGCGACGCCACCCAAGACGTCTCTCCCGACGTCAACGCCGTTGGGCGGTGCGACAGCGACGCGCACGGTGACCGGAACCCTGCCAACGGCAACCATCACCCCAACGCCGACCCGGACGCCGACGGCCACGCCAACGTCGGCAGGGCCCGGCGATGCGGATTGCAATGGGCGGATCGACGCCGATGATATTGGCGGCCTGATCTTCCGATTGTTCAATCCCGGTTGCGCGACGGCTGATGTCGACACAGATGGCCAAGTCACGGCGGCCGACCTGTTGCGGCTGATTCAGCTCGTCGCCGACAACGGGCACTAGGAATTGTGCTGTGCGCACCCGAATCCTCATCCGTTGTCTGGTGATCCTCGCATTGGCACTCTTGCCGGTGACGTCGGTCTGGGCACAGGTCGACACGCCCACGGAAACCCCGACGGACACGCCAACCGACACTCCCACCGAGACGCCGACAGCGACCCCATCGGAGACGCCCACGGAGACACCAACAGACATGCCCACCGCGAGTCCGACGGACGCGCCAACGGACACTCCCACCGAGACGCCGACAGCGACCTCATCGGAGACGCCCACGGAGACACCAACAGACACGCCCACCGCGAGTCCCACGGACACGCCTACCGACACGCCGACGGAGACGCCGACGGATACACCGACGGATACACCGACAGAAACGCCCACCGCGACCCCGACAGCGACCCCAACGGATACGCCTACGGACACACCAACAGAGACCCCAACCGATACACCGACGCAGACGCCAACGCAGACCCCAACTGCGACCGAGACCGACACGCCGACAGTCACACCGACGCAGACGCCCACCGCGACACCTACGGTCACGCCGACGATGACGCCAACCGACACGCCGACCCCGACGGCCACGCCGACGCCCGCGACGGACCTGTCCATTACGAAGGACGACGGCGAACTCAGTGCGGTGCCGGGCTTGTCGGTCCTGACCTACACGATCACTGTGGGCAACGGCGGCCCCGACGATAGCGTCGGAGCGACGGTAAGCGACACATTCCCCGCGACCCTGACGGGTTTGAGTTGGACGTGTGTTGCGTCGCCAGGTTCGATTTGCACGCCCAGTGGGAGCGGTGACATCAGCGATACCGTGACCGTCCTGGTCGGCGGTGAACTGACGTACACCGTCACGGCAGCGGTCGCGCCGGATGCGACCGGCGTGCTCGACAACACTGCGACAGTCGATCCAGCGATCGGCGTGATCGATCCCAACACGGACAACAACAGTGCGACCGACAGCGATATCCTGACTCCGCAAGCCGACGTTGGCATCAGTATCACCGACGACCAGGTCACCGCCGTGCCCGGATCGCCGATCAGCTACACCGTTACGGTTGCCAACCTTGGCCCGAGCGACGTGGGGCAGGCAACGGTCACCGACAGCATTCCAGTTGAGTTGGTCGGCGCCGCGTGGAGCTGCATTGCCTCGGTAGGATCGAACTGCTCGCCGAGTGGTTCCGGCGACATCGACGACGCAGTGGACCTGCTGGTTGGAGGCACGGCGACCTACACGATAACCGGAACGGTTGATCCGAGCGCCACGGGAGACCTGCTGCACGGCGCGACGGTTACCCCGCCGATCGGAGTGGACGATCTCGTGCCCGAGAACAACAGTGCGGCGGACAGCGATGTCTTGACTCCGGAAGCCGACCTGGAAATCGGCAAGACGGACGGCGCGGTGACGGCAACACCGGGATCGGCCGTCGTTTACATCATCGTCGTCACGAACCACGGCCCGAGTGATGCGCCGGGGACCATGGTCGTCGACGACTTCCCGGCGATCCTCGACGGTGCGACATGGGCGTGTGTCGCCAGCGTAGGATCGAATTGCACCGCCGACGGCGCGGGGAACATCAACGACTCCACGTATATCGCGGCCGGCGGAACGCTGACTTACACCGTGGACGCAACAATAGATGCCGGTGCCACTGGAATACTGAGCAACACCGCTAGCGCGGTGACGATGGGAGATGTCACCGACCCGCGGCCCGATAACAACAGCGCCACGGACGTAGACACCCTGACACCCGAGGCCGACCTGAGGATCACGAAGACTGATTCGCAAGATCCCGTGATCGCCGGCAAGCCGCTGAGTTACACGATCGAGGTTACGAACGATGGTCCGTCGGATGCCACCGGTGTGACGATGTCCGACACGCTTCCGATGGGGGTGACGTTCGTGCAGTCAATGCCCGCCGCGCCGACCTGCACCGAAAACAGTGGGACCGTTACGTGCAACCTCGGATCGCTGACGGTCGGCGAGAGTCGTACCGTGACCGTCGACGTCACCGTCCGCTCTGCAACGATCGGGGAGATTACAAATGTCGCTACTGTCAGTGGCAGCGAAGGCGATCTGGACGTCACCAACAACACTGCCGAGGAAGCGACCACGGTGGACGCAGAGGCAGACCTCTCAGTGAGCAAAACGGATGCACCGGATCCCGTGATCGCGGGCGCCAACCTGACCTACACGATCGTTGTCACCAACAACGGACCATCAGACGCGACCAGTGTGACGCTGAGCGATACGTTGCCCGATGACCTGACGTTGGTTTCTACCACCCCCGGTTCGCCCACCTGTACCGAAAGCGACTCCACCATCACCTGCGATCTCGGGACCATTACGTCGGGCAGTACAACAACCGTCACGATTGTCGCAAAGGTTTCCGACACCACCCCTCCGCAGACCGTCCTCGACAACACGGCTTCGGTGAGTGCGGCCACGACAGATCCCGATTCGGACAACAACTCGTCGACTGCGGATACCACCGTCGTGACCAAAACTGATCTGCGTCTCAGGATCACGGATGCGCCGGACCCGGTGGTGTCGGGTAGCCGGCTGACCTATGCGCTGCTGGTCAGCAATCAGGGGCCGGCGGACGCGCACGGCGTCACGGTTACCGACGTACTTCCGAGCACGGTCAGCCTAATCACCGTGACCGCCACGCAGGGAACTTGTTCGGTTGCCGCAAGCTCGGTGACGTGTGACCTCGACACGATCGCTGTCGACGCTACGGCGACCGTTCGGATAGCGGTCAAAGTGAACGCCACGACCGGGCCGGTTGTGAATACGGCGGAAGTGAGCGGCCTTGCGGGCGATCTGACGCCCGCGGACAATCGCGCGACCGCTCAGACAGCCATCAAGCCGGCCGAGCAGTATGCGCTCAGTCTCTCTGTGGCGCCCAAGAGTCTGCGACTCGGGGTCGTCACCCAAGCGGTGTACGTGCTCAAGCTGCGAAACATAGGAGCCAGCACCACGACGAACGTGCAGGTAGTCAACCAGTTGCCGGCGGGACTGCAGTTGCGGCACGCGCTACCCCAGGCAGCGTCCGTCGCAGGGAACACGTTGCTGTTTACGTTTCCGAACCTTGCCGCTGGTGCGACCAAGCAGGTTGTGATCGAAGCCGATTTGCTCGCATCTACTGCACCGGGCACGACCCTGATCGACACGGCGACGCTGACGGATGCGGAAGGCCATTCGGCGCAGACGTCGGTGACGGGCAGCGTGCGGAATCAGGTCCCGAAGGTTGTCGGCAAGCTCGGCGTCGGCCTGGTCACCGTCAATCGCGTTCTCGCCGGCAGCAAGATGCAGACGACGGTGAACATCACCAACACCTCGCGCGACGACGCGAAGAACGTCACGCTGACGCTCGACGGTCCGCAAGCGAGCGAGTTTCTGTCGGCGGTGCCGGCCCCGACGGTGGTTCAGACGATTGCGGGCAAGAGCCACGTGGAGTGGAACCTCCCGAGCGTTCGTCGCAACCTGCACGTGAAGGTGAACCACCGCGTCGCCGATACGGTGGTCTCCGGTACAGCGCTGCAACTAAAGGCGACTGTGTCGGCCCCCGACGGCCGCAGCGACACGGACAGCGCGACGGTCAGCGTTCGCTAGACCGTCGACGAGACGTTCCGGTCCGGTCGCGGCCGGCCCGATCCGCCTGCGGGAACTCGACCGCGTCGGGAGAGCCCGGTATGCTGCACGCGGCTGTGCAGGTGGAATGGCGATGGATCTCGGTGAACTGTTTGGCGCACCGGTTGCGGCGCTCGGATTCGGCGGCGTCGCGGGCGCGGTGGTCGGCTATACCGCCAAGAAGGTGACGAAGCTGGTGGCGTTGGCGCTCGGCGCGGCGTTCATTCTGGTCCAGGTGCTGGCGTACAACGGGTTCATCTCCGTAAACTGGGGAGCCGTGCAGCACAGCGCGGCAGGCGTCTGGAGCGATCCGGCGGGGGTGACCTTGGCGGACCGCGCGTGGCAGATGGTGACCGCCAATCTACCGTTCGGCGGCGGGTTCGTCGCGGGTTTTGCCGTCGGCTTCAAACTTGGTTGACGGCGCAACGGGAGGATGCGGAGAGGGGGAAATGGCGACGCCGCTGGACCACTTGGTCGAATTGCTCGACCTTGAAGAACTCGAGGTCAACATCTTTCGCGGCGTGAGCCCGAAGGAGGATCGCCAACGCGTCTTCGGAGGGCAGGTCGCGGGCCAGGCTCTAGTCGCCGCGGGCCGCACGGTCGCCGAAGGGTGGGTGCACTCGCTGCACGCGTATTTCTTGCGACCCGGCGATCCGAAGATTCCCATTCTCTACGAGGTCGATCGCATCCGGGACGGCAAATCGTTCACCAGCCGCCGCGTCGTGGCGATCCAGCATGGGCACGCGATCTTGCACCTGTCAGCGTCGTTTCAGAAGCGAGAGGACGGGCTCGACCATCAAGCCCAGATGCCTGCGGTTCCGGCGCCGGAGAGTTTGCCGACCTTTCGCGAGCGGATGCGACCGTTGCGCGAACAGCTTGGTGCGTGGGTGGATCGCGAACGACCGATCGACATGCGACTGTGCGATCCGGTCGGCAGTCGCCCTGAAACCTGGCGCAGTCCCGAAGCCCACGTGTGGATGCGCGCCGACGGCCGCTTGGCCGATGACCCGATGCTGCACGCGTGTGTGGTGACCTATGCATCGGACATGACGTTGCTCGACAGCGCGCTCCGTCCGCACGGGCTGACGTGGGCACCGGACCGCAAGATCATGAGCGCGAGCATCGATCACGCAATGTGGTTTCACCGTCCGTTTCGCGCTGACGATTGGTTGCTGTACGCGCAAGTCAGCCCGTCCGCGTCGTCCGCGCGTGGATTTGCAACCGGCCGCATCTTTGCGCGCGACGGCCGGCTCGTCGTGTCGGTGGCACAGGAGGGACTGATCCGTCAGCTCGAGTAGGCGAGGGCTCAGCGAAAGAAGAGTAGGATCAGAACCCCGGCTGCGATGCGGTAGTAACCGAAGCCTTTGAAGTCGTGCCCGCGCACGTACCCGATGAAGGCCCGTACGACGATCAGCGCGGAGATGAACGAAGTGATGAAGCCGACCGCGAGCGGCAAAGCATCGCTGGCCGAGAGCTCGTGACGCGCCTTGAAGAGGCTATACAGGCTGGCGGCGAACAAGGTGGGAATCGACAGATAGAACGAGAACTGCGTTGAGGCAGGCCGATTCATACCGGCGAGCATGCCGCCGATGATGGTGGCACCGGCGCGCGACACGCCGGGAATCAGTGACAGCACTTGCGACACGCCAACCCAGGCGGCCTGCAGCCAACCCGTTTCCTCGATCGCCTGCGCGTTGAAACGCCACGTGCGCTGCTCCAAGACGAGGATAAGGATGCCACCGATGATGAGGGTTGCGGCGACCACGGTGGTACTGAACAAGTGTTCCTCGATCGCATGATGAAACAGGAAGCCGACCCCCGCCGCCGGCAGGAAGGCCAGCAGGACCTTGCCGAGCAGGCCGCGAGCCTCACCATCCGTCGGTGCGCGCCGCACGAGGTCGAGCAAGGGTGCCAGGTACAGCCACACAACCGCGAGAATCGCGCCGAGTTGGATGAAAATCTCGAAGGTCGCCCGCGATGTCTCGGGATAGTTCACCAGGCTGGAAGCGACAATGAGGTGCCCGGTTGAGGAGATCGGAAGAAACTCCGTGATGCCTTCAACGATACCGAGAACCACCGCCTTCAGAACGATCATCACACCCACCTTCTCCCCCCAGGACTCGCCGTCGAGTTCGGCCGCGTACGCCATTTCGATCGCGAAAACAAGGTCGGGTCGACCGGCGATTCGGCCCGGACGTATCTGCTGAAGACCGCTCGACGAATGTCCGCGACGCCACCCCTCGACACGTTGCGGGCGGATGGCGAACACATGTCAAAGATGGTCTTAGGCTCTTGACGAGTATCGAACTGTCTAGGTAGAGCAGCGCCGTTCAGTTGCCAATCGCACCATACGGTCCGACTCGGGGAGGGCATATGGTTCGCCGACATTCGATGAACGGCTGCAATGAGTGCTGGGCGCGAACGGTTGCGCTCGCGGTTCTGCTTGCTTCGGCACCGGGTTGGGGGCAAAGCCTGCCGCCGGATGGCTCGGTCCCGAACGCCGCCGCGCCGGGCTTCGATCCCGCTGGCGCGCTCGGTGTGCTCAACGATGCGGCGGCCAACGCCGACCCCAGCGCCGCGCCCGCGTTTGCCGGCCTCGCGCGCGAGTTGACGGTTGATCCGCTTACCGGTGCCGCCACCACGTCGATTCCGATCGACGTGCCGCCGGGCCGCAAAGGCATGACGCCGGCGCTGACGCTCACGTACTCGTCCAATTCGGGAAATGGCTTACTGGGGGTCGGGTGGGACATGCCGCTCGGATACATCAAGCGCGACACCCGTCGCGGCGTGCCGTCGTACCTGCTCACCGATCCCGCAACGGGAACCATCCGCGATACCTTCGTCCTTACCTTCCGCGGCGGGACCATCGTGTTGAACCGAATCCTCGGCAGCGGACCGTCCACGATCACCTACGGGTCGAGCATCGAAGAGGCGGCGCTGTCGGTCGTGCTCAACACAACTACGAACCAGTGGACGATCACCGATCGCAGCGGCGTCCAGTACACCTATGGCGGTGCGTTGACGGACGACGCGACGCGGACGGGCACCAACGTTACGACCACGAGCGGCACCTTTGCGTGGGCGCTGGTCTCCGTGGTTGATCCCG
>DATKMK010000068.1:0-2907 GCA_035541895.1 Binatia bacterium
CTCACGAAGGACGCGGCGTTTCCGCGGCGCATGGGTCGTCCGCGCGAATACGCGCTGATGGCGATCGCGATCTTCGAAAACCCGATGCTGAACGGCGGCACGATTCGCGTCGACGGTGGTCAACGCTTCGCGCCGCGCTGACGGCTTCACGCAAGGGGCGCGCGATGAGACTCGTTCGTTGCACGTTCGAGTCTCACGCGACGCCGATCCTTGACATCCTCAACGACGCGATCGCCAACACGACCGCGATCTACGACTACCGGCCGCGCGCGGCCGAGTCCATGGTCGCGTGGTTCGACGCGAAGATCGCGAAGCAATATCCCGTCGTCGGAGCACTCGATGACGATGGAACGCTGATCGGCTTCGCGACATACGGTTCGTTCCGAACCAATCCCGCGTACAAGTATTCGGTCGAGCACTCGGTGTACGTGCACAAAGACAGTCGTCGTCGCGGCGTGGGCGAAGCGCTGATGCGCGAACTGATCGCGATCGCGCGCATGCAGCAATACCACGTGATGGTCGGCGGCATCGACGCAACGAACGGTCCGAGCATCGCGCTGCACGAACGGCTCGGCTTCCGCCGCGCCGGCACGATCCCGGCAGCCGGCTTCAAATTCGGGCGTTGGCTCGACCTCGCGTTCTACACACTCACGTTGGATACGCCGGCGCATCCGATCGACGGCTGACCGACCGAGCGCCGCAACGCGCCGCCCTGGCCGTGATCGGTGGTCCGGTGACTGACGATCGTCCACAATCGGGAACGGTTGGGGCTCGACGACATGTCCGACGTCTTCGTTTCATATGCGCGTTCGAGGCAGAGGACCGCACAAGCTGCGGCGGCGGCACTGCGCTCGCTTGGGTATAGCGTTTGGATCGACGACGACCTACCCGCGCACCGGGCTTACGGCAGGGTGATCCAGGAACAGATCGATGCGGCCAAAGCGGTGCTGGTCCTGTGGTCGACGGAGGCGATCGAATCCGACTGGGTCCCATCCGAGGCTGAACGCGGCAGGTCGGCACGGAAGCTCGTTCAAGCCTCGGTCGATGGCACGCGTCCTCCGATGCCGTTCGACCAGATTCAATGCGCCGAGTTGATCGGGTGGACCGGAACGGATCTGCAGGCCCCCGGCTGGCAAAAGGTCGTCGCCAGCGTTGCGGATCTGGTCGGTGAGGATCACGCGGCGAATCTCGAGACGGTTGCGTCTGGCAGCGCGCCCGTGCAGCCCATCCGCATCCAGACCAAACGGCGCCAACGAATTCTCTCAGCCGCACTGATCGCACTCGTGGCGGTCGCGGCAGCGACGTGGCATTTGGTGAGCCGAGCGCCCGACCGTGGAGCCACTGCGAGTGTTGGCGATTCTACGGCGAGTGCTCCGGCGACCAACGCGGTGGACACCGGCGCCACGGCATTCGCAGATCGTCCAGCCATCGCCGTGCTGCCGTTCGAGAATCGATCCGACGATCCGAAGGACGCCGTCTTCGCCGATGGACTGGCGGATGATCTCATCACGCGCCTGTCGAGCTGGCGCGCGTTCCCCGTGATTGCGCGCACTTCGAGCTTTCGCTATCGCGGCGACGTGGACCTCAAGCGCGTGGTCAGCGATCTGGGCGTGCGCTACATCGTGCAGGGAAGCGTGCAGCGTGCCGGCGACCGGATCCGCGTCTCGGTTCAGCTCGCCGATGCGCAATCGAGCAAGAACCTCTGGAGCCGAAGCTACGAACGGGCGGCGGAGGACGTGTTCGCACTGCAGGACGAGATCAGTGCGACGGTCGCCGCGTCGCTCGTGGCCGGCCTCACTCGTGCGGAAGGCGAACGCGCACAGCAGCGTGGGATCGAGAATCTCGATGCGTGGGGCGCGTACGAGCTCGGCATGCAACGGCTAGATCGGCTGTCGCCAAAGGGCAATGCCGACGCGCGCGGCTTGTTCGAGCAGGCGGTGGCGCTCGAGCCGCAATCGGCATTGGCCACCGCGGCTCTCGCGAGCACATACACCCGAGAAGTCGTTTACGGTTGGACCGACTCTCCGGAATCGAGCGCTGCGGGAGCCTTGCACTGGGCCCGTCGCGCCGTCGAGTTGGACCCCGGCGATTCATCGGCGCATTGGACGATGGCCTATGCACTGACGGCGAGCGGCGATTTGCAGAGTGCAATCGCCTCCGCCGAGCGTGCCGTCGAATTGAATCCAAGTGCACCACAGGGCTGGGCCGTACTCGGCTGGGTGAAGGGCCTTGCCGGAGATGCGGAGGGCGACATCGCGGCAATCGAGCAAGCGATCCGTCTCGATCCCCAGAGTGACAGCACGGCGATCTACTTCGACAATCTGGCGTGGGCCTCCTTCAATGCTGGCCAGTACGATGCGGGCCTGGATGCTGCTCGCAAGGTCGTGGCGACGTATCCCGACTATGCGTGGGGATACATTGATCTGGCAGGAAACGCGGCTCGCTTAGGGCTCACCGATGAAGCCCGTGCGGCGATCGTCGAAGCACGGAAGCTTCAGCCGAATATCTCGCTGGCGATGATTCAGAACAAGTTCAAAGGCGCAGAACCGGACGGATGGAAGGCCGCGTTGAGTCAGGCCGGGCTCGACTGAACTGAACGGCTAGCCATGCGCGTGAGTTCGCCACCGGCACGGCTTTCGCTGCCGTGATGCGAAGAAACACCTGTAGTGACCGCGCCGCCTACATCAATACGGCGGGCCGCCCCCCAGCGCGCTCGTCAGCGCGAACCTTGCCCGTCGTCGACCTTGACGACGGTGCCCGTCACGAACTCCGACGACGGCGACACGAGAAACAGCAGCGTGCTGTCGAGCTGCGCCGGATCGCCGAGCCGCTGGCGCGGGAACGCCTTCGTGATGTCGCCGATGCGTTGCAGCATGCCGTCCATCATCTCGGAGGCGAACGCGCCCG
>DATKMK010000069.1:0-15028 GCA_035541895.1 Binatia bacterium
CGCCGTCGGGCCGATGATCTTCGAGCACGGCGGCACCATCGCCCAGTTCACCGGCGACGGCATGCTGGTGTTCTTCAACGATCCCGTGCCGCTCGACGACCCGGCGTGGGATGCCGTGCGTCTGGCCATCGCGATGCGGGAACGCACCGACGCCCTGTCGCAGCAGTGGCGCCGGCGCGGCCACAACCTCGCGCTCGGCATCGGCATCGCCGTCGGCTACGCCACCTGCGGCGAGATCGGCTTCGAGGGACGCACCGAATACGCGGCGATCGGAACGGTGGTGAACCTCGCCGCGCGCGTGTGCGCGATCGCCCCCGGCGGCGCGATCCTGGTCACCAACCGCGTGCACGCGGCCGTCGAGGATCGGGTGACCGCGTCGAGCCTGGGCGAGCACGACCTGAAGGGCCTCAGCCGGCCCGTGCCGCTCTACCAGATCGACGGCGCGCGGTGAGGGCCGGCCCATCTACCGATGAAGGAGGCCCTCGTAGTCTGACCATTCCAACTATCTGAATCGATTCGAACCTGCCTCGAATACAGAACCGATTGCACAGGGCTCATTCCCGAAGCCTATCAGTCTCGGTGGTCGCGCTGTCGGTTGGCTAGAAGCCGAAATTCAGGAATGGCTGCAAAGCTTATCGAGTCGATCCGTGGCGTTGGCACCTGGTGCCTAAATCAAACAAGATGACGTGAATTAGCGAACGCTAGGTTATCGATTCTTCATCATCGGCTCCACCGCCGTCTCCCTTCCTGCTGGTCTGCGATTTCTTCGGCCTTGATCGATGCGATCTGCTATGTTGAGTCTCGGCCAGTGCCATGACGGTCAACAATCCGACTCATACGATCGGCCTGAACGTTCGCGCCATCTATCTGACCAAAGCGTTGGTGTTGGCCACGATTCTCGCGGCGGTATGGATGCTCGCGCTGTTTGTGTCGGCCTCGACGCTGGCCCTGCCGATTTCGCTTGTGGTGATGCTCGCGTTGGTGCCGACCTTTGTGGTGGCTACCCAACCCGAGCCGTCGGTTCGATGGCTGACGACCAGCTTTGCAAGCGACGTCCTCGCCATCACTGCGGGCATTCACTACGGTGGCGGCGTCGATCAGGTCAGCGCGCCCCTGCTCTACACCGCGGTGATTGGCGCGGTGGGATTGTTGATCTCGGGACGCGCCGCGTTCGGCGCAGCAGGAGCGAGCGCGGCATCGTATGCAGCCGTGGTGGCCGCTGAGTATAGCGGCTGGTTGCCTCATCTGGTTGCGTACAGTCGCCCTCCGGATCGCCAACTCGCCACCGTCATCATGGTGAGTATCTATTTGTTGCTGGTCGCGTGGGTCGTGTCGTACGCGGTGGCGCAGATGCGCGCCAGTTATCGTCGCGCCGAGGAGTTGCGTGCCGAGTCGGTGAGCGCGCTGTCACACGACCTCAAGAACCCGCTGGCCATCATTCACGGCTACGCCGAGATGATCGAAGAAGCCGAGGGCGACGAGCGGATCGAATACGCCCGCCGCATCCAGCGCTCGGTACAGCAGGCGCTCGATCTGGTTCGCAACGTCCTCGACGCGTCGGCGATCGACGCGAAGCCGGTTGCGCCGGAGCCGGTGCCGCTCAATCTCAATGAGCTGGCCGGGCAAACGTGCGAGCAATATCGTCCCGCGGCCGACGCCAAGGGCATCCACCTCCGCACCGTCTTCGCCATGGGACTGCCCCCGATCGAGGCCGACCCGCAACTGATCGGGCGGGCCATCGGCAACTTGGTGTCGAACGCCGTCAAGTACACCGATCCGGGCGGCAACGTGGAGATGTTCACCAGCATGAACAGCCACGAGGTAAGCGTGAGCGTCCGCGATACCGGCGCCGGGATTTCCGAAGCCGAGGCCCGACGACTGTTTCAGAAGTACAGTCGCGGCTCGTCGGGAACGCGACACGAAGGCACGGGCCTCGGTCTCTACATCGTGCGCCGCATCGCCGAGGCGCACGGCGGATCGGTGCAGGTGAGCAGCGTGGTCGGCCGCGGCAGCACGTTCGTGCTGAGTCTACCGATTCGCCGGCGCTGATCGCCGACCATCGTGCGCCGATGCCCGAGCGTCCGGATCTCGAGTACGTCATTCCGATCCTTCACCGCGAGTTGACTGGCCGACGCATCACGGGCGTGCGCGTGCGCAAGCCGGTGGTGCTCCGCATCTTGATCGACGGCGCCCCCGACTCGTTGTTCGTCGGTGCCACGTTTCGCGCAGTCACTCGCCGAGCGCATTTCGTGCTTTTCGATTTCGCTGCGCCGCGCCCGCTGGCGCTGGCGATCGCACCGATGCTTGCAGGTCGCTTCGCGCTGGACAGAGCACCCGCACGCACGCCGGCCGACCTTGCCCTCGCCTGGAAGCTGAGCGATGGACGTGAGTTGCGCTACCGGGACGATGTGCAAATGGGCAAAGTCTACGTGCTCGCGCCCGATGCGTGGGATTCCCTGCCGGGGCTAGCTCGCGTCGGCGTCGATGTCTTCGACGCGGGTCGATTCACGGCCGAGGTGTTCGGCGCGCTCGCCAAACAGCGGCGCGATCAGGTCAAAGTGTTTCTGATGGACAAGTCGGCGATCGACTCGATGGGCAATGCCTACGCCGACGAAGTGCTGTGGGAGGCGCGCATCCATCCGAAACGGATGACGCGGAGCCTCGACGACGACGAACTCGAACGGCTTCGCAATGCCATCGTCCACGTCCTGCGCAACGCGACCGACACGATCGCACAGCGCCGCCCGCCGTTGGACGAGAAGCTGCGGGATTTCCTCGCTGTGCGCGGCCGCGCCGGACAACCGTGCCAGCGCTGCGGTGCCACGATTCGCACCACGCGCGTGCGGGCCGACGACGCGCACTTCTGCCCGCAGTGTCAGCCGGACCAGCGCCGCCGCCCGTTCATCGATTGGCGCCGCGTGAGCGGCGCGCCAACCGACGAGTGAGCGGATCTACTTCACAATCTCAAGCAGCTCGACTTCGAACACCAGCGTCGCACCGGGCTTGATCTTCGGCGGCGCGCCGCGATCGCCGTAGGCGATGTCGGACGGGCAGATCAGCTTGGCCTTGCCACCGACCTTCATCAATTGCAGTCCCTCGGTCCAACACTTGATCACGCCGCTGAGCGGAAATTCCGCCGGCTGCCCGCGCTGCACGGAGCTGTCGAACACCGTCCCATCGGTGAGCGTGCCATGGTAGTGGACCTTGACCTTGTCGGTAGCCTTCGGCGCGTCGCCGTCACCGGCCTTGGTCTCGATGTAGATCAAGCCCGAGTCGGTCTTCTTCGCGCCCTTCTCGGCCGCAGCCTTCGCCAAGAACGCCTTCGACGCCTCTTTTTCCTTGGCCGCCGCCGCCGTGGCGCGCGACTGCGCCAGCTCTTGGATCTTGGGGCTGTAGGTTTCGAGCTCGACCTTCTTTTCTTTGTTCAACACCCCGTCGGTCAACCCTTCCTTGACGAACTCCAACTCGCTGGAGGTCAAGCTGAATGGTGCGACGTTGCGCGCCAGAAACAATCCGATCGCGTAGAGTGTCTTGTCTTCTTCCGTCTTCGGTTCCGGTCCGGCCGCGCGTGCAACCGACGTGAGCGTGAACAGGCTTGCGAGCACGACCGCGAGAAATGTGCGCATGAACATTCTTCCTTTCGATTGGCGACCAAAAAGCTGGCACCTAGTACTCGCCCGGCGCGCGCAAAGCAAGCGCGCATGCAGCCGAGTGTGCGCAGACGGAAGGAAGGACCGATCGGTCACTCCATGCCGAGTCGTGCTTTGCCTTCGGGCGAGATCATGTGCGGGCTCCAGGGCGGATCCCAGACGACTTGCACGTCGGCTTCTTCGACGCCGGGCAACGATTCGATGCGTTGCTTCGCGTCCATGGCGATCGCAGGCCCCATGCCGCAGCCCTGCGCGGTCAACGTCATTTGCACCTGCACGCGGCGGCCGACGACACGCATATCGTAGATCAGACCGAGATCGACCACGTTGACCGGAATCTCGGGATCGTAGACCTCGCGCAGGGCATCCCACACCATGTCGTCCGCGACGGGTGCATCGCTGGATGCCTCAGCAGAAACAGCGGCGATGTTGCGCGGCTCCTTCCCGATCGCATCGGCGTCGCGATCCGCGATGCGGAACAGGCCCGCCAGACTCGGCACTTGCAGCGTGTAGGTGTCGCCGAGGGCTTGGGTGACAATGGCGGAAGTGCCCTTCGGGATCGTCACCGTGATGCCTTGGGGAATCTGGATCGCCTCACAGTCGCGTGCAAACTCCACGGGTTCGTGGCTCATTGTGGTTCACTCCTTGTTGTAACGTTGCGAGTGTAGCGCCTGCACCGCCTTAGGACAATGCAGCCCGCCCCTGCCCCTTTCGCTCAGAGAGCGGGAACCCTCGTTGCTCCCTCTCCTTCGAGCCTTCGAGAAGAGGCTCGGGGTGAGGTGACCATGCATTCGACTGATTTCTGACTCGGGACGCGAGCCGTATTGCTCCATGAAGTCGGTCAGAGCTAGCGCTTCCCGACTCGCGTGCGCGGACGCACGATGCCGCGTTCGCGCATGCGGGTGATCGTCTCGATGTGGCCGGTGTAGGAGAACGGCTGACCCACCAACCACAAGCAAGCGTCCGACGTGATCACCGGCTCTTCGAAATCGCTGGTGTCCATGTCGCCGAGGGTGAAGGCGAAGCCTTCGCTCCAGATCGGCACGTCGATGCGCATGACGTTCACCGCGATCTTCGAGTTCTTCAGCTCGTGCGCCATGCACTGATTGAGCGATTCGAGTGCGGACTTGCTGACCGTGTAGCTGGCGCGCCCGAATTCGGGAAACACGGCGGCTTCGGAGGATACGTTGATGACGTGGCCGCCGCCGGCTTGGGCCATGCGCGGGCAGGCGGCCATCATCAATGCCAGCGGCGCGTTGAGATTGATCTCCATCGCCAGCCGCCACTTGCGCATCGGTTGGGGGAGCGTCGGGCCGGGAACCGCGATCGCCGCGTTGTTGATCAGCGCGTCGATGCGGCCGAACTCGCGATAGGTGCGCTCGACCGCGTCGCGCAATTGCTCCTCGGCTTGCAAATCGATCCCGAGCGCCAGCGCGCGCCGGTTCCGGCTGCGAACCAGTTCGGCGGTCTCGTCGACGGTGCCGGGCAGCTTGGTCGGCTTGTCGCTGGTCGAGCGCGCCAGGCAGACGATGTCCCAGCCTTTAGCGGCGAAGTCGATTGCGAGCTGCTTGCCGATGCCGCGGCTCGCACCGGTGATGAATGCAACGCGATTCGATTCCATCTTGGACCTCGTACCACGTCCGTGGAGCAACCGAAATCGCCGCGGCGTACGAGTTCTGCTACGGTGCCGCGCTCATGACCGCTCGGCCCCGATCGCGACTGCGGCGCAGCCTGCGAGCCAGCACGCTCGATGCGATGTTCGACGCCGCGCGCATGGGCTGCGGCGAATTCTACTTCCCCGCCTTCGCCGTGTTGCTCGGCGCGTCACCGTTTCAAGTCGGCGTGATCGCCACCGTCCCGATTCTCGTCGGCTCGGCGTTCCAATTGATCGCGACCGTGGCGGCTCATCGCATCGGCGATCGGCTGTGGGTTATCGCCAGCGCGGCGCTGCAGACAGCGATCTTCCTGCCGATCATGTGGCTGACGCGATCGGGCGACGGCTACTCGTGGTTGCTGACGTGGGTGTGTCTCTACTGGATGCTCACCCTCGGCATCAGCCCGGCGTGGAATGCGTGGATGGCGCGCATGATCCCGCCGGACATTCGCAGCCGCTACTTCGGTCGCCGCAACGTCGCGGTGCATTCGTTGATCTTTCTCTCGCTGCTGCTCGGCGGATTCTTGATCGACGCCACCGAACGGAGTCGGCTAGGTGCTGCGAAGGGCTTCGCGGCAGCGTTTGGGATTGCCGCGGCGAGTCGCTGCGTCAGCGTGTGGTTTCTGACCCGCCAGCACGACCCCGGAGCGCGCGAGGAAGTCCGCACCCGCACCTCGATGCGGGGAGTGCTCGATGATTTCGGCCGGCGCCCGTACGGACAACTCATCGTGCTGATCGTCTTGATGAACGGCGCGGTGAACATTTCGGCGGCGTACTTTACGCCGTACATGCTGCACGCGCTCGATCTGTCCTACGCACGTTACACGATCTTGAACGGCGCGATCGTCGTCGCCCGCGTGCTGTCGTCGAGCTATTGGGGCGAGATCGCTCGCAACTACGGCAATCGCCGCGCGCTGCAGGTGTCTTCCGTGCTGGTGATCCCGCTGGCGTCGTTGTGGGTGGTGTCGAACAACTACGCCTTTCTGATTTGCATACAGCTCTTCGGCGGATTCGCCTGGGCCGGCGTTGAGCTGAGCACGTTCCTGAACCTGCTCGATTGCAGCGACGACGACAATCGGGCGCAGGTGTTGTCGATCTACAATTTGCTCAACGGCGTCATGATCGTCGCCGGCTCAATGCTGGGCGGCGCCGTGATGCACGCCCTCGGCGATCGCGGCTATCACATCATCTTCATCATCTCGTCGGTCTGCCGCGCACTGATCGTCTTGACGATCGCGCGCGGCGTCGGCATCAAGCGGCGCGGCAACGAACATTCCTTCCGCAACGTGTTCACCTGGGTGATGACGCTGCGCCCCGGCGAAGGTGAGGAAGTGGACGCAGTGGTACTGGACGAACCGCGCGCTCGGCGCAGAGGCTGAGTCAGAAGAAGTTGCCGCGGCTCAGGCGCGCACAAAACTCCCGTGCCGGTAGCACCAGAATGCCATCCTCCGTTCGCCGACTCCTCGGCTCCAGGGACCCGACGACGCGTTGACGTACCCGGGGATGGTCCTCGATTAGAGCGCGCAGTCCCCGTAGGTGGTCGGCGGTTATCTTGGCAGTTGCCTTGGCGTCGATGGCAATGTCGAAGTCATTGACAACGAAGTCCACTTCGATGCCGCTGGCGAGGCGCCAGTAGCGCAAGCTGGCGAATGCGTCGTTGTGCGGGCTTGGGCAGTCGCAGCGTTCTTTTGAACATTGGCTTCAAATTATCATGACCATTTGAAGCCGCAAAATGCTGGCTATGATTCGCGCACGCGGGGGAAGGGAGCACTGAGGCGACAATCGCCCCTTGATTTGTTGAGCCGACGTGTTGGTCAGCGCTGGCGATGCGGCGTGACGATCTGCGGGCCGTACCAATAACCCCACCAGGGATCGAGCGGGTACGGGTACACGACTCGCACCTCGCGTTCCGGCCAGAGATAGACTCGGTCGGCGTCGACGCGCGGGAAACGATATTCGAAATCGCCGATCTTTCCGGTCACTACTTCGCGCATGGTACCGATCACGGTCACCTCGCGATCTCTTGCATACACTGCCGGGTCGAGGAATCCTGGCGCGCACGCGATGAAGCGCCCGGGGCTGTCGTCGCTCGGTAGCGGACGAGCGGCGGCGTCCAACGGCTTGCTGACGACCTCGAAGCAGGTGTCCAGCTCGTGATTTTCGACACGCGCAATCGGCCCGCCCCAGCGCACGCGTGCGCCCGCAAGTTCCCGCTGCTGCGCATCCGCGACGGTAACCTCGGTAAACGGCCCACCCCGCAATGCCACCGGCGGCTTCACACAGCCGGCAAAGATACCAACGAGCAGAACTGCGGCTCGTTTCCAACACATCGAGCTTAGTCCGAGTCCCGAGTCACCACTCACGAGTCACCACTCACGACTCACCAATTCACGCCTCCCCACTCACTACTCACCCCCTCACATCTCCCGGCGACCTTCGAGTGCCTTGCCCAGCGTCATGGTGTCGGCGTACTCGACGTCGGCGCCCATCGGCAGTCCGTGCGCGATTCGCGTGACCCGGACGCCGAGCGGCTTGATCAGCCTCGCGATGTACATCGCGGTCGCTTCACCCTCGAGCGTCGGGTTGGTGGCCAGGATCACTTCGCGAACCACGCCGTCCTGCAAGCGGTGCAACAGCTCCTTGATGCGCAAGTGTTCGGGGCCGACCCCGTCGAGCGGTGCGAGCGAGCCGTGCAGCACATGATAGCGTCCCCGAAATTGCCCCGAGCCGTCGACCGCAATCACGTCGGCTGGCCCTTCGACCACGCAGATCGATTCGCTGGTGCGGGCGGGATCGCTGCACATCGCGCATGGGTCTTGGGCGGTGAACGCGAAGCATACCGAACACAGTCGCATCTCGGCACGCAACGTCGTCAACGCTGCGGCCAGTGCGTCGACCGCGTCGCGGTCGGTGCGAAGCAGATGGAATGCAAGTCGGGTGGCGGTTTTCTCGCCGATACCCGGCAGCTTGACCAATTCTTGGATGACCCGCGCTAGCGGCGCCGGAAACGTTGCCATGACGGTGTGCGATTCGAATGAGGCGGGATCTTCACGACAGGCCGGGAATCTTCAGACCGCCGGTGATCTTACTCATTTCATCAGCCATCATCTTCTGCGCCGAACGGATCGCCTGATTGACGGCGGCAATCACGAGATCTTGCAGCATCTCCACGTCGCCTCCCTCCGCCACCTGCTTGTCGATGCGCAAATTCACCACTTCCAGTCGACCGTTGACGGTGGCGACCACCATGCCACCGCCCGCGCTCCCGTCCACGGTTCGGTTGCCGGCCTCGTTCTGAATTTGCGCGAGCCGCTCCTGGAGCTGCTGCGCTTGCTTCATGATGTTGCCGAATCCGCCGGCGTCTTTGCTCATTGCACCTCGGCTCCTCACTCGCTGCGATCGGGTCGCGCGCGCGTCTTCACTTCGTGCAACTCGCCGCCGAGAATGTCGACCGCGGCTCGCACCACTGGATGCGCCATTACGTTTGCGGCTTGCTGCGCACGCGAGGGCTTCTCGCTGTTCTCGACTGGTTCCGGCGTCGCCGCCGCTCGTGCCGCGACGTTCAGCCGCACCGGCCGATCGATGAATCGCGACAGTAGGTCTTCGAGCGTTTTCAAATGGTCGCGATGGACGAGATAGTCGTAGTAGTACCCCTCGGGCGCGGACAGACTGAGCGCACCGTTTTCGAACCGCACAACTTGCGAATGTTCGAGATAGGTCACCATGGTGACCTTTTCCTTGCGAACGAATTCGATGAACTCCGGCCACACCAACTCGCCGGGTGTCCCGGCGGATTGCGCCGGCGGCGACGCCGTCGCCGTGCTGGTTGGAGGGCGCGAGATTGAGGTCCCGCCCGCTGCTCCGGCGCTCGGCGCCGGCGGTGCGCCTCGCGGCGGCGCGCTCGGCGTGGCGACACGGCCGTCGCCGCGCAGCCGCGCGTCGAGATCCTCGATGCGCTGGAGCACCTGGTCGACCGGCAGCATCGGCGCCAAAGTCGCCAGTTTGATCAACGTCATTTCGAGCACGATCTTCGGATACGGGCTGTGTGCGATCTCTTCATCGGCGGCGAGCATGATCCGAAAGGCGCGGTCGAGATCGTCGGCGCTCATCGCGGCGGCCTGTCGCAGAACCTCGGCGCGCTCCTCATCCGGAAGATCGGCGAGCAAATCGGACACGTTCGGCAGCACCTTCGAAACCGCCAGATTGCGCAAGTGTTCGAGCAGATCGCGCGCGAAACGTCGCAGGTCGTACCCGAACCGGTGAATCTCCGCGATCCGTTCGAGTGCGGGCACCGGCTCACGCCGGACGATGGCATCACCGACGGCGAACAGCAGCCGCCGATCGGCGATGCCGAGCGCGCTCACGACCTCATCGTCCGTGAGCTGCTCGGCGTTGAACGCGATGACTTGGTCAAGCAGCGAGAGCGCGTCGCGCACGCTGCCGTCGCCTTCGCGGGCGATCAGGTAGAGCGCGGCTTCGCTGATCCTCACCCCTTCGGCTGCAGTGATCTTGCCGAGCTGTTCCACCACCAAGCGCAACGGCACGCGCTTGAAGTCGTAGCGCTGGCAACGCGAGTGCACCGTTGCCGGCAGCTTGTGTGGATCGGTGGTAGCGAAGATGAATTTGACGTGCTCCGGCGGCTCTTCGAGCGTCTTCAGCAGCGCGTTGAAAGCGCTGTTGGAGAGCATGTGAACCTCGTCGATGATGTAGATCTTGAACCGGCTCTTGGCGGCGCGGTAGCGCACGTTTTCGATGATCTGTCGTACGTCGTCGACGCCGGTGTTGGACGCTCCGTCGATTTCGAGCACGTCGACCGCATTGCCGGCGGTGATCTCGATGCAATTGCTGCACTGATTGCACGGCTCCGGTGTCGGCCCCTGCTCGCAATTGAGCGCCTTAGCCAGGATGCGCGCGGCCGTGGTCTTGCCGACGCCGCGGACGCCGGTAAACAGAAACGCGTGCGCGACGCGATTGGCGCGAATCGCGTTGCTCAACGTGCGGGTGACGTGCTCCTGACCGACCAAATCCGCGAATCGTTGCGGGCGATACTTACGGGCGAGAACCAAATACGACATGACGCACGGCGCGGCAGGCTACGGCGGCCACCAGTGATAGCTAGGCTTCCCCGCGGCACAGAGAGAATGTCGGTACCGTTGCTTCCTTCCGGACCTGGCGGGGTTCGCGACGCTCTCTTGCGCGGGACCTAGCTATCACGGCTGGCCGCCGTTCCGCTCCTTCGTACTCCGCCGCCCGCATCCAAGGCAACCCCCGGCGGGCAGCCGGAAAAGCAGCGGAGAGGGTGGGATTCGAACCCACGGTACCTTGTGGGTACACACGCTCTCCAGGCGTGCCCCTTCGACCACTCGGGCACCTCTCCGAATCGCTCATGGCCACCTACTTTTCGCGCATTTCACCGGTGACCGCAACTCGGCTCGAAGAAGTACGCCGCTCCACACGCGGCGCCCTCGTGAATTCGGCGCGTAGAACCGACCAAGCGCCCGTCCCACAACGAGCGCAGAGGCGAGCGGAAATGCGGCGGAGACGCGGGATCACGAACTCCCACGGTCTCCGCCGCGGTCTTCGTCGGGCTTTACGGCGCTTCGTAAGCGCCGATGTCGACGTGCGACCCGCTCAGGCGCGGTTGGCCCCGTTGGTCGAGAGTCAGGTTGTGGGGCGGGCCGGTAACCGTGTCGTCACCCGCGTCGATTGCCGGGCTGGCGGCAGAGCACGACTTCACCGGCACCTTCGCACCGGAGCATAGAGCCATGGTCGCAGTCGGACCACCGTAGAATCCGAGCGGAGCCAACAGAGGATTCGTATTGGGGAGATCGGTGCCACCGAAACCCGCGCACGTGTCGTCGGAAAGGTTGTGGCCGTTTGACGTGAACGTTCCACCGCCTTGGCAATTGAGTGAGGTCCCTCCGTTGGCGGCGATGATCGTACCGGTCATCGCGGTGCTGCTTCCCACTTCGACGTAGATACCTCCACCAGAACCGAAGAGAGCAGGGCCGTCGACGGCAACGTTCCCGTCGATCGTGCAATTCGTCACAATGGCCGCCCCCGGGCTGTTGGTGACATACACACCACCACCGAGCCCGCCGTTGGTCGCGGTGTTTTTCGCGATCGTCGAGTTGTTCAAGGTCGCGGTGCCGAAACTTGTGAAGACGCCTCCGCCCTTCCCCGAGAACGTAGGTCCGGCGGCGGTCGCCGTGTTCTTGCTGACGGTGCAGTTGCTCACCGTCAGGGTGCCACCCAGGTTGGCCACGCCACCGCCCCAACCTGAGCCGAAATCGGTGCCGCCCACAAAGTTGCTGTCGACGGTCGAATCAGTGATCACCGCGATGCCGCCGTTTTCGATCCCCCCGCCGGTGCCACCAACGTCTCCCGAGTTGGCCGAGCCCGCGGTCGCCTTGTTGGCCGTGATGCGGCTGTTCCGCACTGTCAGACCGCCGCTACTGTTCGAGATGCCGCCACCACTTCCACCGACTCCGCCAACCGCACCAGTGCTCCCCGCCGCCGTGTTCCCCTGAACGAGGCAACTGTCGACGGTGAGCGTCCCCTCGTTTTCGATACCTCCTCCGAAGCCACCGACCGTCGCGGAGTTCTTCGCGACCGTGCAGTTGGTGAGTGTTGCGGTACCGTCGCTATAGATTGCGCCTCCGTACCCAGAGAAACCGCCCGTGCTGTCGCCGAGGGCCTTATTGCTCTGAAAACTGGAATTGGCAATGTCCGCTGTTCCATCGTTGTAAATTGCGCCGCCCGCTCCGGCCTCGGTCGCGGAGTTACCGGTCAGCACGCTATTGGCGATCTGCAGCGTTCCCTCGTTCGCAATTGCGCCGCCAAAGCCGCCGGCCAGTGCGACATTGCCAGTCAACGCGCAATTGGTCACGGTGAGTGTCGCGGCCGTTTCGTTGTAAATCCCGCCACCACTGCCACCTGTGCCGACAATGTTTTTTGTCAGCGCACAGTTGCTGACGGAGAGGGTCGCGTTATTGTAGATGCCACCCCCGTTGTCGGTGTCATTGAAGCCGTTCTGGATAGTCAAGCCAGATATGGCGACCGTACCGCTGTCGACCTCGAAGACTCGCGTCGCTTTCACGCCGTCGATCGCGAGCCAGGTCTGTCCGGGACCGACGATGGAAACGTCGCTGTTGATCACCAGCGGCGTTTTGCTGGTCAGCTTGATCACCGACAAGTTCGGCACGGCAAACTTGATTGTGTCGGCCCCGCTCCCGGCAACGCAGCCACCGCTGGTCGCGTTGTTGTTGGCGGCGGCGATGGCGTCGCGCAGCGTACACTGCGACCCTCCAGTGCTGTCAGCCGTGCTGTTCACCGTGATGGTAGCGGCCGACGCCGCCATAGGCGCCAGCAGCAACGTGCCGAGCACCGCGATCACGGCGCGGTGTTTCTGCAAAACTCGATCTGCGATTGTCTCATCCATCGTATCCCTCCATACTCCGTTCTTGTAAATCGCTCACTGCTTCCACACCTCGCGCGGCACCGCAATTGAGAGTCCGGTAGCCCAACGCGGTGGTCAACAACCATGACAAAAGCCATCGCCACAAGAGAAATGTTTGGAAGCGCACGAAAATCCGTAAATCTACTGACTGTTCTTTTGACGCCCGAACAAGTTGGATCACGGCGTCCCTCCGTCTCCGTTCCCTGGGTCGTTCATGGTCTCCGCACTTCCGCACTGTTCGTGCCACGGCCAAGCGCGATCACTGGCCCACAGGACGCATTTGAAGCGTCCAAATTTGCGAACAGCACCAATCTCCCACTGTCTCTTCAATTGGACACCGGGCCGCTCGATCGCAGCTCGCCACTACGAGCCGCAATAGCCGTCAGTGGAGGGAGTTCAACAGAGCTACTCGAACAGTCGCAGCCCACGCGCGCGCGTACGCTCGAGTTTCTCCAAGAACGCATCGCGAGTGACCGTCCGCGCACCGAGCCGCGCGAGGTGGGGCGTCAGCACCTGGATGTCGAGCCAATCGAGCCCGCGCGATTGCAGATGGTCGATGAGGTACAACAGCGCCAACTTCGAGGCGTTGGGCTCGCGGTAGAACATGCTCTCGGCCGCGAACGCGCCGTCCACGTCGACGCCGTACACGCCGCCGACGAGCCGCTCGCCCTGCCAGGCTTCGACGCTGTGCGCGTAGCCGAGCCGATGGAAGCGGACGTACGCGGAGATCACCGCCGGCGTGATCCACGTCCCCTCCTGCCCCGGTCGGCGGCTCGTCGCACAGGCGCGAATCACGTCGACGAAGGCCGCGTCGATGGTGAAGCGGAGGGTCGTTGACCGGCGCGCACGCGCCAGACTGCGCGGAATGTGCAACTCGGAGAACTGAAGAAGGCCCCGCTCGGCCGGACAGAACCACAGCAACGGCAGTCCCTCCACCGGCCACGGAAAAATGCCCTGGCGATAGGCCAACAGCAGCGACTCGGGATGCAGATCACCGCCCGCCGCAACGATGCCCTCGGCATTGGCGGAGCGAGGATCGGGAAACGCAACTACCGGCACGCCCGCACATTGGAAGGGTTTGCTCCGGCATTCAAGCCGGAGTTCACCGCTCGCAGATCCGAGGATGACTTTGGCGCTGTCCCACATCATTGACGCCCGCGGCTCGCCGCGCTACGCAGCCCGGCCATGGCGGCGAATCTCGACGAGATCTTCGGCGGGCACTTCATGAGCGAAGTGCGAAATCCCTATCCCGCGTATGCCCGGCTGAGGCAGGACGAGCCCGTCAAGTTGCTCGATCTCCCGCTTGCGCCCGGCTACATCGTGACTCGCTTCGATGACGTGATGGCGGTGCTGAAGGACAACGCGCTGTACTCGTCCCGCGCCAACGCCAACGGCATCGGTCTGGTGATGGGCCGCACCATCCTCGAAATGGACGGCAAGGAGCACGCGCGCCATCGCAACATCATTTCGCCGGCGTTCGTCCCGAAGGCGCTGCAGGGCGACCTGCCGCAAGTCATCGCCCGTATCGCCCACGATATGATCGATCGCTTCGCCGCGGACGGTCGCGCCGACTTGGTGTCGCAGTTCACCCGGACATTCCCCCTGCGCGTGATCGCGCACATCATCGGCGTGCCGATCGAGGACTACGAGACCTTCAAGCGGTGGTCGCTCGACCTCATCGGTTTCGCCGACGATCCGCCGAAGGGTTTTGAGGCCGCCGGCAAGCTGGTCGAATATCTCCGGCCGATCGTCGAGCACCGCAAGACCGAGCGACGCAGCGACCTTCTCAGCACGATGTTGCACGCAGAAGTGGAGGGCGAGCGGCTTTCCGACGATGAAATCTACAGCTTCCTCAAGCTGCTGCTGCCGGCCGGCTCGGATACCACCTATCGACTCATTGGCAGCATGCTCTACGCATTGCTGACCCATCGCGATCAGTTCGAGGACGTGTGCGCGGAGCGCGCGCAAATCGAGTGGGTGATCGAGGAGACCTTGCGCTGGGAAGCACCGGTGCAATTCGCCTCGCGCGAAACCACGGCGCCGACGACGTTGGCTGGAGTGGAGTTGCCAGTAGGCGCGCCGTTGCTCACCGCCATCGGCTCGGCCAATCGCGACGAGCGTCACTACCCCGAGCCCGATCGCTTCGACATCCACCGCCACGCCGACGACCACGTCGCCTTCGGCTTCGGCCGCCACTTCTGCGTCGGCTCACACCTCGCGCGCTTGGAGGCACGCACGGCGATGAACGCGCTCCTCGATCGGCTG
>DATKMK010000070.1:0-7830 GCA_035541895.1 Binatia bacterium
TGCTCTTCGAGCTCGACCGCGCCCTTCTTCAGTTGTTGGGGCTCGGCGTCTACTACGTAAATGGCTTCCGGACCGGTGTCGCACCAGCGAGACTCGCGCAACAGGACGGACCAGCCGTTGGAACTCGCCATCGCATCCACTGCCTGCACGGCGGCCGTGAGCAGACGTCTCGGCAGGTCGCCGTCCTTGACTGGGCCGGGCATGACGACCGTCGTCGACACGATCGGCCTGTCGAAGCGCGCAAGCGCCGCCGCCTGACACGCCACCCGGTAGTCTCGGGCCGCGAGCATCCGTTCTAGGCTGACGATCGCGCCTGCGTCGGTTGTGACTGCCGGTCCATTCACGATTCCCTCCGGATCTGGTGCACGACGTCGATCACGCTGCCGTCGCGGTAATGGACGATGCCGACGACGCGGTCTGTGAACTGCAGAGGTTCGGGCTCACCGGTCAGTGCGATCGCGCGCTGGTGCAATTCTTCGATCGTCATGATCGGCAGGCGCGCGTCGCGCAGGCGTTGTTCGACGTCGGGCCGCGCCGGGTTGACGGCGATGCCGTGGTCGGTGACGACCACATCGACGGACTCGCCGGGCGTGAGCCGCGTCGTCACGCGACGCACGATCGTCGGAATGCGGCTGCGCACGAGCGGCGCGACGATGATGGTCAGATCGGCCGCGGCGGCGACGTCACAATGTCCGCCCGAAGCGCCGCGCATGACGCCGTCGGAGCCGGTGATGACGTTGACGTTGAAGTCGACGTCGATCTCCAGCGCGCTTTCGATGACCACGTTCACGCGATCGACGTAGGCGGCTTTCGACGTGGGATTCGCGTACTCGTTGGCCGAGATCTCGATGTGGTCAGGCGAGTCGCGCAGTGATTGCGCGGCGTCGAGGTCGAACGACTGCACGTCGGCGATGGCTTTGATCAGCCCCTTCTTATGCAGCGCCGCGATGCTGCCGGTGATGCCGCCCAGCGCGAAGCTCGCCTTGATGCCCTTGCGGGTCATGCGTTCTTCGAGGAACCGGGTTGCGGCCGTCGACGATGCGCCGGAGCCCGTCTGCATCGAGAAGCCGTCGTTGAAATAGCCGGAGTGTTCGATGACGTCGGCGGCGCGGCGGGCAATCAGCAGTTCGCGCGGATCGTTCGTCACGCGCGCCGCGCCGACGCTGATGCGCGACGGATCACCGATCTCGTCGAGCTTCACGATGAGGTCCACGCGGTCTTGCGAAATGCTCGCCGGATGATTCGGGAAATCGACCAGTTCTTCGGTGAGCAGCACGACCTGGCCGGCGTAGTCGGCGTCGACTTTTGCGTAGCCGAGCGAGCCGCATGCCAACTTGCCGTGCGAACCGTTCGCGTTGCCGAACTCGTCGCAGCAAGAAACACCGAGAAACGCGACGTCGATCTTCAGTTCGCCGGTCTGCAGCAGATGGACCCTGCCGCCGTGCGAGTGGATGTGCACCGGCTGCGTCATCAGACCATTCGATACGGCTTCGGCCAGTTTGCCGCGCATGCCGGAGGAGTAGATCTGCGAGATGACGCCGCTCTTGATGTGCTCGATGAGCGGCTCGTGGCAGCTCAGCAGCGAACTCGGCGCGAGCGTCAGATTCTTGAAGCCGAGCCGCGCGAGCGCATCGACGACTAGGTTGATCACTTTGTCGCCTTCGCGAAAACCGTGATGAAACGAGATGGTCATCCCGTCCTCGAGCCCGGAGCGGCGAATGGCCTCGTCGAGCGATCCGCACAGCTTGCGGTGCAGTTTGGTGTCGGGCGTCGTGAGATAGGGCGTCTCGGCGTTCGCTCCGGCGAATTGCTGCAGTTGGCCGAGCGCCGGATCCTGCGTCTGGATCTGTGTACGGGTATTCATTGCAATGTCCTTCGTTGAACGTCGTTGTGCTCAGGATGCTTCGGCCAACTGCAGCGTCATTTCCGCCTCTTCGATGACGGGCGGGTCGACCATCTTGCCGTCGAGGGATGCAACCCCGAGACCTTTGCGATGCGCTTCCTCCGCCGCGGCGACCACGCGTTTCGCGTGACTCAATTCCTCCTCGGTCGGTGCGTATGCTTTGTGTAGAAGATCGATCTGCTTCGGGTGGATCAGCGATTTGCCGTTGAAGCCGAGCCGCTTGGCGATCATGACTTCGCGCAGGAAACCCTCGTCGTCGTTGATGTTGCCGTAGACGACATCGAAGGCATCGATGTGCGCCGCGCGTGCGGCGTGCAACACCGCGGCGCGGGCGTAAAAGAGTTCCGGCTCCCAGCCGTCGCTGCGGTGGGTGTGCATGTCGACCAGGTAATCGAACCCGGCCAGCGCGATGGCGACCATGCGCGAGGACGACTTCGCGATCGCGACGGCGTTCACCACGCCTGATGCGGACTCGATGGCGGCCATCACCTTCGTGTCACCGACCGCCCGTCCGCAGTCCTTTTCGATCCGCGCGATGTGCGTTTCGAGCTTGCCGATCTCCTCGGGGTTTTCGGTCTTCGGTAGACGCACGATATGCGCGCCGCCGCGGACCGCAGCCTCGAGATCCTTCAGCCCGAACTCGGTTTCGAGCGCGTTGATGCGCACGACGATCTCGATGTCGCGATAAGCCGGGTGACGCAGTGCCTGATACACGAGCAGGCGTGCCGAGTCCTTTTGGCTGGGCGACACCGCGTCTTCCAGATCGAACATGATGGAGTCCGGCCGATGCACGAACACCGTGCTCAACATGGCGGCGTTGTCGCCGGGAACGAACAGCATGCTGCGACGCAGTTTCATGTCAGGCTCCTCCAATCCAGTTCCTTCGTTTCCGAGGCTCTCAACACGGCCGCCTGCACCCGCGCACGGATAACGCAATCGAGCGCGCCCTTGTCTTCGATCGTGATCGACGCCGTCGTGATGGACAGCGCATCGAGCGTTTCTTCGACGATGCGCCTGATCTGTTTGCCGAACTGCTGCATCACCGCGCTGCGAATCACGATCTCGCGGGTCGCGTCGCGCCCGGGGGCGACTTTGACCAGCAGATCGCTGGATTCCAGCGTGCCGGCGATGGCTTCCTTGATGACGTTCATGAGTGCTCGACCTCTCTTGATGTGGGTTCTAACGATCGGTGTTCGGGAGAGCCCGTCACCGGTGGATCTCTGTTCGCAAGGAATTGCCAGGTGGTTGCCGGCACGAGCGCCTTGATGCTCGCGAGCTCGTGCTGCGTCCACAGACTGCGCACTCGGGACGCAGAAATGGGCGCGCCGTCGATCGATAGCCGCTCGATCTCGACGACCGTGATCGAAGGCGCCGCCGACGCGACGCCGTGCAGCCACCGCTGCATGTCCGCGTTGTATGCGCGCGTCACAGCGTCGAACGGTTCGGTGCCGACAAAGCGATGGGTGATGCCGAGTGCTGGCGCGATGTATTCGCGGAACAGCAGCAGATCGATCGCGGTCCAGCTCCGATCGACGATCGCCTGGTCTTTCAGGAAATAGGCGGGGAACGTTGCGCGGGAAATGATGTAGTCGGAGCCGGGATGCAGGACTACGTTGTCGATGTCCTTCACGCCGGCGGCGACGAGCGCGAAACGATCCTCGTAAGAGAAGAGCGATGCGTCTTCCTTCACGACGAAGACGTGCAACCAATCGCATGCGCGCGCGGCTTGCTCGACGAGATAGCGATGGCCGAGCGTGAACGGATTGGCATTCAGCACGATGCCGCCGATCGCGTTCCCGGGCCGACGCTGCTCGCGCAGCCTGTCGCAGTACGTTTCGATCGCCGTGGGACTGTTCTCCATCAGCACGACCTGCTGCGGAACCTCGACGAGCGGATAGAACCCCCAACCGCGGAAGAACGGCATGTTGCGAGGCGCGGAATAAAGGAACAGGTGGAACCGGCCTTTCGCTGCGGCAAGGTTGACGACTTCGGTGCCGAGCTTGAGGCTGAGGGACTCGCCGCGAACGTCTTGGGCAACGGCGACGCATTTGATCGTGGCGTGGTCGAGACCGGCGCAAGCGACGAGGCGTCCCTCTCGGCGGCACACGACGAACGCCTCGATCTGGTCGTCGAGTTCGAGATCGTACGTAGCCAGCAGGTTCCTGACGTCGGCCATCTCGGCCGGCGCGTCCTTCGCCTGCACCGTGTAGAACGTGGGATTCATGACGTGCGCTCGGCGATCGCCAGTACGCGATCGGCCTCGCGGACCATCGCCGGTTCGATGACATGACCGTTCAGGGCGGGTGCGGCGCCATTCCTTGCTGCCGCACAGGCAGCTTTCACGCCGCGCGCGTGGGTTACGGCCTCGGGCGACGGGGTGAACAGGGTATTGATCACGGCGAGTTGCTCCGGATGGAGCGCCGCTTTGCCGGTCATCCCGAGCTTGCGGCTCGCGCTCGCCTCCGCCTTCAGACCCGCCTCATCGCCCTTGAAGTAGGGCACGTCGATCGCGGCGATGGCTGTGGTGGCCGCCGCGGCCACAATGCGGGATCGAGCGAACAGCAGGTTCTCCCAGGAACCTTCGGCGCCGAGATCGGCGGCGAGGTCGCCGCCGCCGAGGAAGAGTCCGCACACGCGTTCGTTCGCGTCGGCGATGAGATGCGCAACGAATACCGCCCGCGCGAGTTCGACCATCGGCACGAACGCGATCGCCGACTGCGGTCCATCCAGTATCTCGGCGACCAGGCGGATCTCGTCGGCGGACTGACACTTCGGAATGATGACAGCGTCGGGCCGACCTCCGCGTTCGCAGAGCGCGAGCAGATCGCGCAGGCCTTCTATCGTGCGCGGACTGTTGATGCGCAGGATGCGAATCAGGCCTGCTTCTGCCGGCTCCCGCAGGTATGCAAGCGCTGCGTCGCGGGCGCGCCCCTTGTCACCGGGACTCACGGTCGACTCGAGATCCACGATGATCGCGTCGCCGCCCTGCGCGCGTGCGGCACTGAAGCGTGCAGGTTGCGACGCCGGCGTGAGGAAGAAGCTGCGGCAGGCACGCAGGCGCGCGGCGAACGCGCGCAGGGAAGTGGGGGCGTTTTGATTCGTCATGTCTTGTCGACCTCGTCTTGTCGCGTCATCAGGGGATCTGTCTGACGACTTGATTGGGTTGCGATTGTCGTGAACCGCTTCTGCGACGACATTGGAAGCTGCCTCCATGTCTCGGCTGTTTCGCGCTCGGGCGATGCGCATTTCAGTCGTAAGAAAGCGGCGGAGCTCTTTGTGGGAATGGGGAGTGACCGCGCACGGGGTCATTGCACAAAATGCACCCGCTGCCACTGACCGAGCTTGTCTGGATGCTGCGCACCCCATGCGATGGCCGTTGTGAGGGAACGAACCGGCTCGCGTACTGTGTCGCGCTGGGCTGCCTGCTATCGCTGTGCTGTGGGCGTGCGCTGGCGCTCGACCCGACGCTCGATATCAGCCAGTACGCGCATACGGCATGGAAGTACCGCGACGGCTTCGCCAAGGGAGTCGCCTTCGAGCTGGCGCAAACACCCGACGGCTATCTGTGGCTAGGCACGACGAACGGACTGATGCGGTTCGACGGTGTCCGAAACGTGCCATGGCAACCGCCGGACGGGACCGCTCTTCCCGACAACCGTGTACGCGCCCTTCTCGTCGCGCGCGACGGGACGCTCTGGATCGGAACCTGGGCAGGACTTGCAAGCTGGAACGGCAGAACGCTCGTGACTCACTCAGGACTTGCGGACCGTGTCGTCAATGCCCTCGCAGAAGATCGTGAAGGTACGATCTGGGTGGCCGGCGTGACACTTCCGCAGACCGCATTTCTCTGCGCCATCCGGGGCGTAAAGACCGATTGCACCACTGAACACGCAGCTTTCGGCAGGGTAGGGTCCTTGCATGAAGCACGCGATGGAAGTCTTTGGGTCGGGGCGATCAATGGCCTCTGGCGCCAGCAACCCGGCATTCCGAAGGAGTATTCGCTGCCCGAGCCAAACACGGGTTCGCTGCACATGTTCAGCGAAACCGCCGAGGGCGTGGTCCTGGTACTGACACGCAACGCAATTCTTCGGATCGTCGATGAGCAGGTTGAGCCATTCCCGATTCCCGATCTACCGCGCGACGCTTTGCTGTCCCAGATACTGGTCGATCACGATGGGGGTATCTGGATCGGAACATTGGACGCGGGACTGATCCATCTTAATGACGGTCGCATCGATCGGTTTCGGCGTTCGGACGGGCTGTCGAGCGACCGAATTTTCGACCTCTTCGAAGACCGTGAAGGGAGTGTCTGGGTTTCGACGTTCGGTGGCGTCGACCGCTTTCGTCTGCTTCCGGTGACGACCTACTCCGCAGCGCAAGGTCTGTCAGGGAGCCAAGGGGTATCGGTTCTCGCCGACAGAGACGGAAGCGTCTGGATCGACAACACGGAAGGCCTGTATCGCTGGCACGGCGGACGCGTCTTTGCCTATCGCCCAAAGAAACAGGAACCGCCCCCGTCGCAACCGGCAATTGCCGACGAAATCGTCGTGCCAGGATTGGCCGAACGTTCAGTGACCTCGCTGTACCAGGATCGCATTGGACGCATTTGGCTCGGGTCGCAAAAAGGGCTCGGCTATCTCGAGAAGGATCGCTTCACGCGAATAAGCGGCGTTCCGAATGGATACATCGATTCCATCGCCGAAGACCGCGATGGCCATTTATGGATCGCGCACCGCGACTCCGGCCTGCTGCACGTGTCTCCCGATCTGACAGTTCAGAACGTTCCGTTGATGGCCGACGGCAAGACCCTCATTCCGTATCGACTCGCCATCGATCCTGTGCGCGGCGGACTTTGGCTCGGCTTCTTGTCAGGCGGGGTCGTGCATTTCGCCGATGGGCGGATCGACGCGTCCTACACATCGGCTGATGGGCTCGGCAAGGGCATCGTCAACGACATTCGCGTCGCGGCCGACGGAACTGTCTGGGCAGCCACGGACGGCGGCTTGACCCGCATCAAGGGAGACCGCTTCGCCACCTTGAACAGCAAGAATGGACTGCCCTGCGACGCGGTCCACTCGGCGACCCTGGATGACGATGGCGCGACCTGGGTTTACGCCACTTGCGGTCTGGTGCGCATCGCAACTTCGGACCTCGACGCCTGGGGCGCCGCGGTCGATCAGGGCAAGCCTGCGCCAACGGTCCCGATGACCGTTCTGGACGACGCCGATGGCGTGCCCGGCTTTCTCACGCCCGGAAGCACCGCGACACCGCACCTCACGAAGGCGCGCGACGGGAAACTGTGGTTCCTGTCGGTAGACGGCGTGGCAGTAGTGGACCCGCGGAACCTTCACACCAATTCCCTGGCGCCGCCGGTACATGTCGAAGCGATCACCGCCGACCGCACACCGCACGAGACGTCTTCGCCGGTGCACTTGCCGCCGCTGGTGCGTGATCTGGAAATCGACTACACGGCGCTCAGCCTGGTCGCGCCGGAACGGAATCAATTCCGTTACCAGCTGGAGGGCCGTGACCGCGACTGGCACGACGCGGGCAATCGCCGGCAAGCGTTCTACACCGACCTAGGTCCGGGCAACTACCGCTTCCGGGTCATCGCGAGCAACAACAGCGGCGTCTGGAATGAAGGAGGTGCGTCGCTCGATTTTTCGGTCGCACCCGCATACTGGCAGATGAACTGGTTTCGCGTGCTGTGCGTGGCGGTGTTCCTGGCGGTGCTGTGGGCGCTCTATCAGCTGCGCGCTCGACAACTTGCGCGCCAGTTCAACATAACGCTCGAAACGCGCGTGAGCGAGCGCACACGCATCGCACGCGAACTGCACGATACGCTGCTGCAGAGTTTCCACGGCTTGTTGTTGCGCTTCCAGACTGCCATGGACCTGCTGCCCAACCGTGCTGCCGAAGCAAAGCAG
>DATKMK010000071.1:0-42250 GCA_035541895.1 Binatia bacterium
CTCGACATCTTCTGGCTGAAGGACGAGAGTCTCGAAAGCTCCGAGAACCTTCCCGATCCCGACGTCATCGCCGCCGAGATCGCCGAAGATTTGCGCGCGGCGTTGGAGCAGTTCGAGGCGATTCAAGCCGAGTAGACCGCGACTACTTGCACGCGCGCTTGTACAACTCGTCGAGCTTAGTGCGCAGGTCGGCGTCGGTGAGGCCGGGCATGGCGGGCTTGAGTTGGTCGAGTTGGTCGCAGCACTTGTCCTTCTTGCCGGTGGCGAAGGTGAGGCGGGCGATTTCGTACGAGGACTCGTACCACGGCAGATCGCCGGGGCGCACGACCTTCGCGAACTGCTGCCAATAGCCGAGCGCACCGGGGAGGTTCTTCTGTGCCTCGGCGATGCGCGCACGGCCGCGCAACGCGGCCAGCGAGTTGCCATCGGCGCTGAGAATCTCGCCGTACAACGCGTCGGCCTTCTCCAACTCGTCGGAGCCTTCGTACAGCCGCGCGAGCGTGAGCTTGGCTTTGTTGTTGCCTTCGGACTCGGCCAGCAGCAACTCGTAGAGTCGCGAGGCGACTTGCTGGGCGGCGGGCCACGCTTGCGCGTCGCCTTTCGACTTGCGCCGCGTGCCTTCCTTCACGAAGCCGGTGGCGAGTTGCTCGATCAGCTCGGGATGGCCGTCGGCACGGAGGACCGCGGCGCTCTTGCGCACTTCGGCTTCGGCGTCGGTGAACTGGCCCAACCGCTGCATCGCGCCGAGTCGCAGACGAACGACCTGGGCGAACAAGTCCGACTGGTTCGGATACTTCTTCTCGAAGTCAACCAACCCCGCCAGCGCCTGCTCGTCGCGCGGCTCGGGTGAGACGGTCGCGTAGACCGCATTCATCACCGCGGCCTTTGCACGCAGCTCCTTCAGCGGCACGCCGCCTTGATCGCCGCGCCGTTCGCAATCGGCGGCGAGTCGATTGAATTGATCCAAGTCGGCCCCGATGGCCTTGATGACCGCATCACGTTCGGCGCCGGCGACCTTCTTCTCGTCGTTGCCCTGAAGAATCTCGAACCGGCACTGCAACGCGCCGAAGCGCGCGCGCAGCTCGAAGCCGGGATCGCCGCTGACCCGTTCGTACTCGGCGAGCGCTGGCGAGAATTGCTTGCGCGCTTGCAGCCACTCGCCGAGGCGATAGCGCGCTTCGTAGACCGACTTGTGATCGGGATACTGCGCCAGGTAACTGCGCATCGCGTCTTCGTAACTCTTCGGATCGACATCGGGGCTCTTCGCCGCCAACGCTTCGAGCGCCTTGAAGCGCAGATACGCAGCGTCGGCGCCCCAGCTGGGTTCGCCCTTGGCGAGCGACGCGGTGAAGTGCGTCGCCGCCCCTTGATAGTCGCCGGCTTGGAAGAGCGCGAGTCCGAGGTAGTAGTGCGCCTCGGGTTGAATCCGTTTGGAGTCGGCATCGGTGCCGGCGATGATGGCTTCGAGCAGCGGGCGCGCCCCCTTGTAGTCGCTCTTCTGCATCAGCAACTTCGCGACCGTCCACTTCGCCGCCGGGCTGTTGGCGTCGGCGGAGAATTGCTCGACGTTGCCGGCTTCGGAGGCCAGCAGCGCGTCCATCTTTTCCTGCCATCCCGGGCCGGCGCGGCGCAGTTGGTCCATCGTCGCCATCGCTTGCTGGCGGTAGCGCGCGGCCTCGGCGCCGGACGATTTCTTCGCCGCTTCGAGCAGCGCACGCACCCGGTAGTAGCGGATCAACGAGGCGTCCGCCGACTCGCCGCTCGCCAGCATGGCATCCGACAGGCGCACGACTTCTTGCACCTTGCCGGCGCGCGCCGAGGCATCGAGCATGCCGAGCTTCGCCTTGGCCCGCCGTTCGGCAGAGGTGTCGCGGTCTTCGCTGACGATTTGGAAGTCGCGCACCGCCCAGTCGTAGTTGCCGAGTTCGAGATGACAGAGGCCGCGGCCGAGCAAGCTCTCGGTGATCAACTCGTTCTTGCGGTCGCCGACGGCGAATTCCGAAAAGCCGCGCTCGCCCTTCTCCAGCAGCTCCTTGCGCTTGTCGCCGCTGTACAAGCGCGCGCCGTAGTAATGGAGCCAGTTGAGATAGTAGAGCGCTTGCGACGCCAGCATCTGCGACTCTTTCCATTGCGGCGTGTCGTAGAGCGCTTCGAGGTCGCCGTCTTGATCCATGACCGACTTCGCCGACTGTTCGAGTTGGTTACGGTTCTTGTCGTAGACGCGCTCGAGCGGCTCGCTGATCGCCTCGTAGGTGCTGAGCAGGGCATCTTTGTCGCGCGTATCGGTGCCGGCGCGCACGGCGCGGTCGGTCTGATCGATGTAACTGAGCGCGAGCTGGCCGAGTTGCTGGATGGCGCTCTGCTGCGCGCGCGCATCGAAGCGGCCGCCGGCCTGCTGCGCGTTGATCTCGCTCGCGATTTGGCGCGCCCGCGCGCGCAAGTCGGTCTCCGCCTCCGCCGGCCGCCCCGGCGCGCACAGGTGGAGGGCGACGACCAGCACGCAGCCGGTCGCGAGACCGAAGCCCGACGCGCGCGCGCTCACGACAGCTCGCCGAGAAACTTGGCCATCTCGACCTTCCAGCGCGATCCGAAGGTGAGCACCACCACCTCCTTCATCAGCGCCTTCTGTTCGTCGAGTTGGATCAGTTCGCCCCCGCCGTCCTTCGCCATGTCACCGAACACCTCGGACACCTGTTTGTAGAACTCCGGCATCGGCGACGGTTGGAACGGTTCCTTGCCGTGCAGCGATTTCCACATCGCGTGGTCGAACTCTTCGTGCATCTTCTTGGTGACGTCGACGGTACTGACGTAGCCGCCCTGCTGGTGCCACGCGCGCACCATGGCGCGCACATCGTCGACGTCCTCGGGATGGGGCGGCGATCCGCCGACCAGGATGATGATCTTCTTCGACTGCTTGCGCCAGCTCAGCTCCTTGATGGCGCCGTCCATGGCCTCTTTGACCGCCTCCTCCCAATCGCCGCCGCCCGCGGCGGTGATGTGGGACAGAAACTCGCGCAGCTTCTCGGTGCGAAAACTCAGATCGCTCCACTTGACCACGTAGTCGTCGCCCTTGTCGCGGTAGACGACGATGCCGATGCGCGCGGTCGGCACCATCTTTTGCATCGTGGTGACCAGTTGCGTCAGCTTGTCCTTCACATCGTCGATGACGAACTGCATGCTGTCCGTCGTATCGATGACCAGGGCGATGTCGAGACCGACTTTGCGCAAGCCGCCGACGTAGTCACCGAAACCGCCGCCGAGGCCGCCGATGCCGCCCGAACCGAAGGACAGGGTCGTCGAGACGGTGTCGATGGTGGGACCGGCGCCGAGTTTGGGACCGAGGCCGGCGAGCCGCGGCATCTCCGGCGCGCGCACGTTTTGCACCACCGGCCCGCGCGGCCGCGCCTGCTGCGGGGCGGCGCGTTGGACGTTGAGCACACCGGCGAGATCCTGCATCGACGGCTCGCCGTCGAGTTGCTCGGCCCCGACCTGGTCGTCGACGACGGTCACTTTGATCTGCTCGACCTTGCGCGCAATCGTCAGCGTGATGGTGCCGAACAAGATCAACAGACCCGCGTGCACGGCACCCGAAACCGCGAAGAAGCGGAGCCCGCGAAGACGCTGGCCCGACCACGGATCGAAGCGTGGCGGTTCGGATGCGGGCGGCGGTGACGGCTCAGCCATGACTCACTTGGCGCGGCGCTCCGCGGCGATCGCGACCTGTTGCGCGCCCGCCTTTTGCGCCAGCGAGAGAATCTTCACCGCATTGCCGAACAGCACTTCGCGATCGCCTTCCAGGACCACTGGGATATCGGGTCGGGCGCTGACCAGCCCGCGTAGCACTTGTTCGAGATCATCGTACGCGGTCGGCTGGCTGTTGACGTAGATGTCGTTGTTGGGGGTGACCGTGATGGTGATCTCGCGCGGTTGCGAGGCGGTGGAGTCGACCTCGGGCAAGCTGATCTTCGCGCCGGATTCGACCATGGCCGCGCTGGTGACCATGAAGATGATCAACAACACCAGGAAGATGTCGGTCAACGGCGTGATGTTGATCTCGGCGACGATGGGCGAGCGCGCCCGCTTTTTGGGACTAGCGAACGCCATTGGCCTGGCGTCCGAGATGGATCGCATCGATCACACGATTGCACGCAATCGTCATCGCCGCCTCGATGCGCTCGATACGGGTCTGAAAGTAGTTGTACGCCACCACCGCGATGATGGCGACGCCCAAGCCGAGTGCGGTGGCGACCAGCGCTTCCGAGATGCCGGCGGCCACCACCGAGAAACCGCCGCTGCCCATCAGCGCCATGTTGTGAAACGCCTTGATGATCCCAACGACGGTACCGAACAGGCCGATGAACGGTGCGCTGGCGGCGACCGTGCCGAGCACCCACAGCGGGCCCTTGAGCGCCTCGAGTTCCTCGAACCGTTTCTCCTCGGTCAGTCCGCTCAGGTATTCGACCGAGTCTTTCTGATGCCGCGCCAGCACGTCGCCGAAGATGCGCGCGGCCGGCGCCGCGATCCGCTCGCGCGTGACACCGAGGGCGGCGGGAAAGTCGCCCTTTTCCAGCGTGGGGCAGAGATCGTTGGCGAGCGCGAGACTGCCGGAGACCAAGTTGCGAAGCGACCACAGCCGCTCGAAGATGATGGTGACCGTGATCAGCGAGAACGCGATCAGCGGGTAGGTCGCCAGCGCGCCCTGCTGAATCATGTCGAGCACACTCAAACCTTCCACGGGTATTCCTCCTTCCGACTAGGCACGTTGCACGGGGGTGTCGAGCCAAGGGGATTCATCATTCGATTTCGCGCGGCAGTCGGGTTGCATGAGCAATGCACCGACGTCGATCCGCCAGGCGGCACCGAGTTCGGTGGCGCGCTGACGACGGCCTTCTGCGACGCGCGAGCTGGATGACCACCACGGGAGCCGACACGTAAACCTTGATCTGCGTATAGCCGATTCGACGGTCATGTAAAGCCGTTTATGCCCAGTGGCGCGTTGGCACGGTCAAGCGTGTATGGCACGATGGCGTGCGGTCGAAAACCGCGACTGAAACGGATGACGCGAGACGAAGCTGACACCGCCCAGGCGGCCGCCGAGGCGCGGCGAATGCGCCGGCTGCAGTTCCTGGTCGACACGGCCGCCATCGTCGTCGGGACCCGGTCGTTGTCGCGGGCGGAGGCAACCGCGGCGGTCGATGTGTTGCGGGAGCACGTCCTGCGACTGTTCCCGGACAAAGGTGACACCTTCGATCTCATCTACGGCCCGCGCTTCCGTCGGCTGATTGACGAGCGCTTCGGTCCCGAGTAATGCTCCGCGGCCTCCGAGGGAGGGCACATGACCGCACGCCGCATCGGCTTCGGTATTCAGACGCCGCTCGAAGGCGCCGGCTTCGACGCGCTCGCCCGTCATTGGCAAGCGGCCGAGCGTCTGGGCTACGACTCGGTGTGGCTAGACGACCATTTCTACGGCGTGGTCACGCCGGCATGGGACGATTCGCTCGAATGCTGGACGTTGATGGCGGCGCTCGCACGCGAGACGTCGACGCTACGCCTCGGCACGCTGGTGGCCTGCAACAATTACCGCCATCCGCCGTTGGTGGCGAAGATGGCCGCGAGTGTCGATCACATCAGCAACGGACGTTTGGAGTTCGGCCTCGGCGCCGGCTGGTACGAGCAGGAATACACCGCGTACGGCTATGACTTTCCGCCGATCGGCACCCGCCTGCGCCAACTCGATGAGGCGCTGCAGATTTGCCGAGCGATGTGGACGCAGGAGAAGACCACGTTCGCCGGCCGGCACTACCGCGTCCAGGACGCATGGTGCAATCCGAAGCCGGTGCAGAAGCCGTATCCCCCGATCATGATCGGCGGCAGCGGCGAAAAGGTGCTGCTTCGTCTGGTCGCCGAGCACGCCGATCGGTGGAACTTCGGCGGCAGTGTCGATGAGTTCCGCAGCAAGCTGCCGATCCTCGAGGCGCATTGCCAGGCCGTCGGCCGCGACAGCGCGGCAATCGAGAAGACCTGGTTCGGCACCGTGCTGATCGAGTCGACCGCGGCGCGCTATCGGCAACGCGTTGCCAAGCGCGCCGAGCGGATGGGGCTCGCCGCCGAGCAGTTGGATCGCACGATGATCGGCGGCACACCCGATCGCGTGATCGCGCGTCTGCGCGAATATATCGCCGTCGGCGTCACCCACTTCATCGCGATGTTCGGCCGCGTCGATCGGCTCGACGCCACCGAGCTGTTCGCACGCGAAGTCATGCCCGCATTCCGCTGAGCGGACGCACACGCCGGGGCGAGCGCGTCGACCGGGGTTGATATTGACGCCGGCGGCTCAGCGGCTCACAATGCACGCGTCGAAGTTGTCTCAATCACGTGGTGGAGGTGGAGCGGCGGAGATGTAGCAGGCGTCGGAGGCTCGTGGTGGATGAAAGGAGTAGCGCGCATATCCTTTCATGGAGGAGCGCTCCTGGTTCCGGCCCGCACGCAGTATGATCACGAACTGGTCTTCGAGCATGTCGAAAGCTACGCCCGGCGACACGGCACGGTGCGCCTCGAATTGGATCGCAAGGAATTTACCGTCAGCTACCTCAACGACGCCGAGCGCCGCTTGTGCACGAGTTGCAACCAACCGCTCGAACTGCTCACCTACGCGCTGGGCGGCCGTAGTCTGTGTCTGCGCTGTGCCCGCGAGGGCACGCGTTGATCTCGGGCTGGCGATTCGCTCCTCCGGACATCCGTGACTCCCGTGAATGCGCTGAGCTTCAGTGAGCGGCCCACCTTGCGACAGCCGGTGCTGATCTTGGCATTCGGCGGCTGGAACGATGCCGGCTCGGCAGCAACGGCGGCGGTGCGCTACGTCGCGGAGCAGTTTGACGCCAAGCCGCTGGCGATGATCGATCCCGACGAGTTCTTCGATTTCACCGTGCAGCGCCCGCAGGTGCAGCTCGTTGATGGACTGCATCGGCGGGTCACATGGACGACCCACGAGTTCCACTTCACCGCCAATCCCGTGCTCGCGCGCGACTTGATTTTCGGTTGGGGGCCCGAGCCGCATCTCAAGTGGAAGACGTTCTGTGCGACCTTGTTGCAACTCGCGCGCGAGTGCGGCGCGGAGATGGTCGTCACGCTCGGCGGCTACTTGGCTGAAGTGTTGTACTCGCGGCCGGTACCGATTACCGGCTTCGCCAGTGATCCGGCTTTGTTACAGCGGCTCGATGTGACCACGACGCGATACGAAGGGCCGACCGGCATCGTCGGTGTGTTCGGCGACGTTTGCCGGCGCGAAGCCATGCCGCACGTGAGTCTGTGGGCGGCCCTGCCGCATTACATTGCCGCGATCCCAAATCCCCGCGGCGCGTTGGCGTTGCTGATGCGCCTCACCGAGTTTCTCACCATTCCGGTGGATCTTGCGCCGCTCCAAGAGAGCGCGGCTGCGTTCGAGCAGAAGATCGATGAAGCGGTAGCGGAAGACGCCAAGCTGTCGGCGTACATCCGCGACTTGAAGAAGCGCGAATTCGCCAATTGAGCCGGTGGAGGCAGGCACGAACTCCTGCCCCCCACCGATGCTTCGGCAATCCTCGTTACGGCAGGTAGTGAAAGCCGAGCGCGTTGGCGTTGCCGTCGAGGTTCGTGCCGGTGACGGTGCGAGCACGCAGAATCGCCGCTTGCGACGCCGACAGCGCCGAGGCGATCCCGGCGCCGATGGCGGGACTGTCGGCGCTCACCCGGAAGTTTCCGACGCTCGGCTGCACGAATTGCGGGTCGGCGGTCACGTCGTGCACGCCGGTTTCGAGTCCGAACGGAATGACCGTGAACGGCAGCATGAGGTCGAAATCCTCATCGTAGCCCACGTCGCTGCGCGGCACCGACGACGGCGGCGGGGTGAAGACCTTGATGCTCGCGTCGCCGGTGTTGCCGTAGATGATGTTGTTGCGCAGCAGCGTACGCGGCGACGCCACTTGCGACTGACCGATCGTGATCCCGCGGCTGCGGTGGAGCGCCACCGTGTTGTTCAGCACGCGTGCGTCCGGCGAGCCCGAGATGCTCCCGGTGATGTTCAATCCGATGCCGGCGTTGCCGTAGACGAGATTGTTGAACAGCACGACCTGGGCGGAGTCTTGCACACGAATCCCGTCGCCGGCGTTGTTGAACACGATACAATTCTGAATCGTCAGACCGGTGCTGCTGCTCTTGATCACGATGCCGGCATCGGAACTGCCGGTGATGATGAAGCCGTCGACGACGGTGCCGGGCGACTGGGCGATCGTCAACGCCGTCGGCACGGCGTTGCCTTCCGCGCTGATCACGACCGGACCGGAGTCGCCGGTCTGCGCCCCACTCACGTCGGCAAGCAGTTGGATGTGCTCCGCCGAGCCGCCGGTGCGAGACGACGTGACGCCTTCCAGGTAGGTGCCGCCACCCACGATGATCGTGTAGCCGTCGAGCGCCAGTTGCATCGCCTTCGAAATCGACTGCAACGCGCTCGCGGGGCTCGCGCCGGAGTTCGTGTTGTTGCCGGTGATGCGCACGTAGAGCGGATTCGGCGGAGGCGGGGCCGTGGTTTCTCCGCCGCCGCCTCCGCCGCAGGCAAACAGCCCGGTCGCGACGGTGAGCAGGACGAGCCAAGAGACGGAGCGCATTGGAGCACCTCCCCTTTCTCTGTCGAGGGACGGCGCTGATTCAGCGCAAATCGTCTCGCTGCAGCGCTTCGATGAATTTCACCGCCGCGGGCGACAAGTGGCGACCTTTCTTGTGGATGATACCGAGCGGGCGTTGCAGCGTCGCTTCCGCCAGTTGCAGCGCCTTCAGCGTACCGTGATCAAGTTCGTATTGAATCGAGGCCAGCGGCACGATGGCGATGCCGAGACCGATCTCCACCGCTCGCTTGATGGTTTCGATGTTGTCGAACTCGCCGGCATAGTTGACCGTCACGCCGTGATCGCGCAGCAATTGATCGGTCGCCTTGCGGGTCGGAATGTCGTGCTCGTAGGCCACGAAGTTCTCGGTCGACAACTTGGCGATGCTGACCTTCTTGAGCGACGCGAACGGATGCTCGGGCGGACACGCAAGGACGAGGCGATCTTCGCGCCACGGCACGGATTGAATCTGCGGGTGCTTCTGCGGATAGGTGACGATCCCGAGGTCGATCTGTCCGGCGATCACGCTGTCGTAGATCTTGTTCGGTCGCGCGTACTCGACGTGCACGTTCACTTGCGGATACGCGCGCATGTACTCCTTCAGGTACGGCGGCAGTTCGTGCAAGCCGACGCTGTACACGATCGCCACCCGCAAATTACCGGCGACGATCTTGCCCGTTTCCTGCAGTTGGGTTTCGATCTCCTGATACTTTTCGAGGATCTCGCGGCTGACGCGGTAGAGGATCTCGCCGGCCGGCGTGGGCTTGGCGCCGTGGCGGCTGCGTTCGAGCAGCGAGCATTGGTAGCGTGATTCAAGCGCGCGCAGTTGCTGACTGACGGCGGATTGCGTGATGTAGTTTTGCGACGCCGCGGCGGAGAAACTGCCGGTCTCCACCACATCGCAAAACACCCGCAATGTTTCGATGTGCATGCGAATCAAGGTAGAGCAGCGGCGGCGTAAGTCAAGAAGCGGTGCTTATCCGCTGCCCAAAGCTAGAAGAGTCGATTTAAGCCGTTGAGCGCGGCGACGCGGTAGGCTTCGGCCATCGTCGGGTAGTTGAAGGTGGTGTTCACGAAATAGGTGATCGTGTTGGCGTCGCCCGTCTGCGACATGATCGCTTGCCCGATGTGCACGATCTCGGCGGCCTGATCGCCGAAGCAGTGGATGCCGAGGATCTGCAGCGTCTCGCGATGAAACAGCAGCTTGAGCATGCCGACGGTCTGGCCGGTGATCTGCGCGCGGGCGATGCTCTTGAAGAACGCGTGACCGACTTCGTACGGCACCGAGCGCGCCGTCAGCTCGCGCTCGGTGTGGCCGACCGAGCTGATCTCCGGTGCGGTGTAGATGCCGGTCGGAATCAGCTCGACGAAGTGGTCGCAGCGGCCGGTGAGAATGTGCGAGACGGCGAAGCGGCCCTGATCGTAGGCGGCGCTAGCGAGGGACGGAAACCCGATGACGTCACCGACCGCGTACACGTGCGGCACAGCGGTCTGGTAGTTGCGGTTGACACCGATGTCGCCGCGCGAGTCGAGGGTGATGCCGAGGACGTCGAGACCGAGGCCGTCGGAATTGCCCGTTCGTCCGTTGGCCCACAGCAGCGCATCGGTCTTCAGTTTCTTTCCCGACTTCAGGTGCAGGACGACGCCGTCGGGCTCGCCCTCGACCCGTTCGTACTCCTCGTTGTGTCGGATCAAGACCCCTTGCTCGCGCAAGTGATACGACAAGGCGTCGATGATCTCGTCGTCGAGGAACTCCAGCAGCTTGCCGCGGGTGTTGACCAGGTTGAGCTTGACGCCGAGGTTACGAAAGATCGACGCGTACTCGCAGCCGATCACGCCGGCGCCGTAGATCGTCAGCGTTTGCGGCGTATCCGCCAGGCCGAGGATCGACTCGGCATCGAAGATGCGGGGGTGAGTGAAATCCACGTCGGGCGGATGGTAGGGCCGCGAGCCGGTGGCGATGACGAAGTGGTCGGCGTCGAACCGCTCGCGGGCACCCTTGTCTTGCTCCACTTCGATCGTGTGCGAGTCGATGAATCGAGCATGACCGTGCACCAACCGCACGCCGGTGCGATCGTAGAAGCTTTGCCGCAGCGTGACCTGCTTGCGAATCACCGCCTCGGCGCCGCGCAGCAGTTGCGGGATCGTCAGGTGCGTCGGTTTCAAGAGGTCGTGCAACACCGGCGTGTTGCGGATCTCGATCAGTTGCCGCACCGCAAAGCGCAGCGCCTTGGACGGAATCGTGCCCGAGTGCGTGCAACTGCCACCCACCTGCGGTTGTTTGTCGACCACCACCACCGAGCGGCCGGCCTTGACCGCCCGCATCGCCGCCCCCTCGCCCCCGGGGCCGCTGCCGATGACGATGACGTCGTACCGCGTCTCCATCGCGCGCGCAGTGTAGCAACGGCGGAGCAGGAATGCAGCGGCCGGGATAAAGCAGGCTTCGCTTGTGTGCTTCGGGAGATTTGGCCATCGGAACCGGAGCGTGCTACTTGAAAATGTATGCGGGGCGGAACTCGAATCGCTGCGAAAGACCTACGGGCCATGCCGTCCTACCGAATTGCAGAGGCAGCTCATTACCTTGCGATTCCGGCGGCTACGTTGCGGGCTTGGACGGTCGGTCAGCCCTACGCGACCGAAGCCGGGCCGCGGCTGTTCGCGCCGCTCATTAGCATCGCGCAGACGAAACCTCCGCTCCTGTCTTTCCTGAATCTGGTTGAGATCCACGTGCTGGATGCAATCCGAAGGGAGCACAAATTGTCGTTACAAAAGGTCCGGAAGGCACTGACCTACGTGGGCGAGCGTTTTCCGTCCGCTCATCCTTTGGCCGATCAAACGTTCATGACCGACGGGCTGGACCTGTTCATCGAGCGATACGGCCGGCTCGTCAACATTTCGCAGGCGGGCCAACTAGCAATGCGCGGCTTGTTGGAAGCGCACCTACGTCGGATCGAGCGCGACTCCGCGGGTCTTCCGATCAAGCTGTATCCCTTTACGCGCAAGCACGATGCTCATGAACCGAAGCGAATCGTGATCGACCCAGCCGTGTCGTTTGGTCGCCCCGCGCTTGCGGGCACCGGGATAGCGACCGCTGTGGTCGTCGAGCGGTACAAGGCAGGGGAATCCGTGGACGACCTTGCGGAGGACTATGGCCGCCACCGGCTCGACATCGAAGAAGCGATCCGGTGCGAGCTCGACGTCCAAGCCGCCTGAGCGGCTCGTCTTCTTTGTCGATCGATCGGGACGAAGGCGAGTTGCCGAGGCGTTGCGCGCCGCCGGCGCTGAGGTGCACGTACACGACGATTTCTTCGCGGCCGATACACCTGACGTAACGTGGTTGGAGCGCGCCGGTCGGGAGCGATGGATTGTGTTAACCAAGGACCGCGCGATTCGCTGGCGCGCGGTCGAGCGTACGGCGTTGATGACCGCAGGCGTTCGCGCCTTCACCCTCACCAGTGGCAATCTTCAAGGCAAGGAGATGGCGGAGATCTTCGTGAAAGCACTCCCGGCGATCCGTCGCTTCGCGCTCAAGCATGTCCCGCCTTTCGTCGCCGCCGTCGGGAAGAGTGGCAGGGTGACGCTGTTGTTGAGGGGCACGCAGTGGTGCCGTCAATGGTGAGGCCGGTGAGAGTCGGTGCCGCGTCATTCCGAGCGCTACATCGAGTGGCGTCAGCTTAGCTGGGCATCGACACGCGGTTGATCAATGCTGCACGGCGCCCCAACGGTGACGGTATCGGGGCAGTTGGCGAGGAAATGATCACTTTGGCATAGTTCCCAGACCGTTCGTGCTACGTCTACGTCAGGGTATTGCTGGAGCGTTGCGTGGAGCTGAATTTTCACCATTTTCGCGATGTGCGGCGGCTGACTACCGCCCAGTAAGCGTTGATAGGATGAAAGACCTTCAGGGCCGAATCCTGGAAGAACGACCACTCGGCCAAGTTCTGTTCCCCAGACGGGAGGGAAGCTGACCACAAAGCAGCGGAGATCTGCTGGCCTTGCTGCTATCGCAACGAATGGAGGACGGTTGAGAAGCCCGGCAGGATCTCCTCCGGTTGCTGACCAGACGGCCCTTCGGAATTCACCAACCGGCACCTTCAGCGCGAGGATACTGCGAATCGTTGCAGCATTCTCACTCAACGCATATTCGTAGCCGAACGTGTGGAACATCATCAAGAATGCACTGTGCAATAGCGAGATACAAATCTTGGTGCTGTCGGCAGCCTGTGTGCTCAATGTGAACACCGCATTGCTCGTCTCGGCAAGACCTTGAAGCCAATCCCACGCATTCGGGGGTTCTTTCCTGGGGTTGCCGTACAGGGACAATTCTCCCTCTCTCCATCGCGTCTCCACTGCAATTGCTCGATTGCCACTGTGCGCTAGCCTAAAGCGAATCCTTCCCTTGCCTTGACCCCACTCGCTGTGCCGCTTCTCGCGAACTGCGTGCGCGTTCACCTTGCCGATGTCGTTGTCGCATCGTCTACATGAAAGGGTTTCGAGTCGAAGGCCAAGGCCCTTTGGCATCACGTGCGCACGCGCGAGTTCATTGCCGTCAAGTGCCGCCGGCGGAAAATCCCTGCCGCAGATGGGGCACATAAACCGGCCATTGAGTTCGGGGCGATGCTTAGCAAGATCGCGCGAGTATCTTTCAAAGAGTTTCCTTCGCTCTCTTCGTCCTGAACCAGACATGGGCTTCCGTCTCAATACTTCCGCATCACCGCCACCACCACGCCGCGGATGGTGACGTCTTGGGCTTTGGCGAGGATCGGCTTGAGAGTGTCGTTGGCGGGTTGCAGGCGGATCATGCCGCCCTTCTCGCGGTAGAAGCGCTTGACCGTGGCTTCACCGTTGATGATCGCGACCACGGTTTCGCCGGCGTTGGGAACCGGGCGCTCTTCGACGACGATGTAGTCGCCGTCCCAGATGCCGTCGTTGATCATCGAGTTGCCGACGACGCGAAGGACATAGGTGTTTTGGCGCCGAATGAACTCTTCCGGCACCGCGATCGTATCCACGTTCTCCAACGCTTCGATCGGCACCCCGGCCGCGACCCGGCCGAGCAGCGGCAGCTCGACGGCGCGCCGTCGCCGCTGCTGCTGCACCACTTCGATGGCGCGACTGAGGTTCGCCTGGCGCGTGATGATCCCTTTGCGTTCGAGGTTGGTCAGGTGCTTGTGCACGGTTGCCAACGACGACAACCGGAAATGCGCGCCGATCTCTTCGAGTGTCGGCGCAAACCCGTGCCGCGCAATGTAGCCCTCGATGTAGTCGAAGAGTTGCTTCTGCCGCTTGGTCAGCGTCATCGATCGCTCCTGCCTCGATCACGCTGATAGCGAAAGTCGGGCGAAAACTCAATTCGCAGCTCGCTGACGGCATCTCGCATATGGTCGGAGCGTTCCGGCCATATGCCATAGGCTATCCGCCATCAGCCAATTCAGTACAGCCGCGGCTCGCCGGGTGGGCGGGATTTCCAGCGCTTGTGGAACCAGATCCAATGATCGGGATGCGCCCGCACCATCTGCTCGAAGACCGCGCTGCAGCGTTGCGTGGTGGTGTGAATGTCACCGTCGCGATCGCCGGTGCTCGCCGGCTCGATGTCCGGCAAGATGATGATCCGGTGGCGCTCGGACTCGCCGTCGCGAACGATGAAGACAGGGACAATCGGCGCCCGGGTGAGCATCGCCAAACGCGCCGGGCCGGTAGTCGTACAGGCCGGCACACCGAAGAAATCGACGAATACGCCGAAGCTGTGGACCTGATTCTGATCGACCGGGATGGCCACCATCGCGCGGGCCTTGAGTCGGCGAAGGGCCTCCTTCGCCGCCGCCTTCTTGGGAATCGCCTGCGTGCCGGCCGGCGCGCGCAACTCCATGATGCCGCGATCGACCAAACGATTGCGCATCGGGCGATGAATCAGCGTCACCGGCTGGCTGAGTAGGCCGCACGCATAGGCCAGCAACTCCCAGTCGCCGAAGTGTCCAGTGAGGATGATCGTGCCGCGCTCGCGAGCACGGTTGACCACTTCCGCCCATCGTTGCGGGTCGTCGATCTGCACGTAGCGGCTGACGTTGTCCCGCGTGAGCGACGGGAAGTGAGCGATCTCGAACGCCATGCGTCCGAGGTTGCGGCAGGTCGCGCGCAGAATCCGACGATGCTCGGCGTGCGACCGCTCCGGGAAGGCCATGGCGAGATTTTTCAGCGCGATGCGCCGATCGCGGACATCGACGAGGTAGAAGAGCCAACCGAGGACAGCGCCGAGTCGCAAGCCCCAGCGCCACGACACCGCGCCGCACGTAACCAAGGCGAGCCGAAAGATGGCGTCCTCGATCCGATCGCTCAACGACGCCGGCGGCTCAGCCGCAGCTTGAGAATCCGCTGCGACCGGAGAGGTCATGGTGAGTGATGAGGTGGGGCCGTGCCCACCTCGACCAATGAACCGGATGGATTGATCTCAGTTTCCAGCGACCGCGTGCGCCACGTCGCCGCCGAAGGTCTCGCGTTCCTTCTCGAGCAGCGCGCCGTACACTTGCCGATCGACCTCGCGATACTTTTCCAATGCCGCGTCGGCCCTTTCCTTGTGGCCTTCCGCCTCGGCCAGCTCGAACAGCTTTCCCCTGATCCAGGAGATGTGCCACTTCTCGTCCTTGGTTACCTCGTGGAGCACCTGCAACGTTTCGGCATCGACCCCAGGTCGCGCCGCGTGTTCCAGGTAGCGCTCATGAGCGCGCTCTTCGACGACGACGGTCAACGCCAACAGCTCGATGAGACCGCGCGGCACGGTCTTGAAGCCGATCCGCGACTGATACCCGTCGCCAACCAGTTGCGGTTCGCCGCCCAAGTCGGTGATCCGCTTGGTCCACAGCCACGCGTGGCGCGTCTCGTCCGCAAGATGCAGCGACAGTTTCACCTGCATATCGGAGTCCGGAACATGATTCAGGAGGCGCATCAACAGATTGGCGCCCCGCAATTCGGCGTCGCGATAGTAACTAAAGAGCTGGATCAGGCGCGGGTCAGCACCGGTCCCCATGTCATCCTCCTGCTGCCCTATGTTTTCCCCTGCAAAACAGAGGGTGAGTACGAATAAGGCAAATCGTGGTCAAGATCAAGCTGGGACAACGCCGGGTGCCGCCAGCGCCGATGCCACCAGACCCACTCCGCCGGGTTGGCGCGAATCTGCGCTTCGATGGCGCCATTGAACGCGGCGGTCAACTCGCGGATCGCAGCCTTGCGGTCGCTGGTCGCCGGCATTTCAAAGGGCGGAAGAATCGTGATGCGATGACCGCCGCTCGCTCGGCGTTGAATGAAGGCGGCAAGCACCGGCAAGTCCCGCCGCAGCGCCAGCGCCGCTGCCGCCGCTGGCGTGCGCGCCGAACGGCCGAAGAACGGGACCGAAACCGACGCCGCCTTGGTGTCCTGATCGATCAGCATTGCCAGCAGTCCACGACCTTTCAGCACGCGCAGCATGTCGCGGGTGGCGCGTGGACTCTCGCGCAAAATGGTTTGGACACCGTGTCGGGTACGCAGATCGACGAGCAGCCGATTCAGCCGCGGTTCGTAGACGCGACGAGCGATCGCCGCGACCGGTACGCCGCGGCGGGGGAAATACGAGGCGAGCAACTCCCAGTTGCCGATATGGCCGGTGATTGCGATCGCGCCGCGTTCCATGGCCAGCACCGCGTTCAGGTGTTCCCACCCGACGACCTCGAAATAGTCATCGCCACCGGCGTGAATCTCGTGGGCCTTGGCAACCTCACAAAAACAGCGCGCGATATTGACGAACGACGCGCGCGCCAACCGCTCGCGGGCCGCGTCCGAGAGTTCGTCGCCGAACGCGACGCGAAGGTGCTCCAGTGCGAGACGGCGCGGCTTTCGCAAAACGTGGAACAGCAGTCCACCGACTCGTTCGGCGAGGGCGAGCGCAGTGGGGAGATCGAGCCGCGCGAGGATCGCCAGACCCACACGCGTCGGCCAATACACCAGCGCGTTCCTGCCCCGCCGTAACAGCCGTTGCAGCCGCGCCGATCGTTTGAACACCCGGCGAAGCGGATTGGCCATGGCCGCTTACACCACGCCGGCGTGCAACAAGTCGTGGATGTGAATCACGCCGAGGGGACGATGCGCCGCGTCGACGATGAACAGCGAGGTGATGCTGTGCCGTTCCATGATCGCCAATGCTTGCTCGGCAAGCGAGTTGGCATCAACCGTCAACGGCGCGCGATCACTGGTCTTCGGGTTGCTTGTCATCAACTCACGCGCCGTGAGCGCGCGCAGATCAGGGCTGCGCTCGAGCGCGCGACGCAAGTCGCCGTCCGTGACCACGCCCAAGAGCGCGCCGCCGCCGTCGACCACTCCGGTCACGCCCAAGCGTTTGGTCGTCATCTGCAGAATCGTATCTTTGAACGGCGTATCGATGGTCACGATCGGAATCTCGTCGCCGCGATGCATGAGATCCTCGACTTTGAGCAGTCGGCGGCCCAATGCACCCGAGGGGTGAAGGTGAGCGAAGTCGCTGGCCTTGAAGCCGCGCCGTTCGAGCAACGCGACCGCGAGCGCATCGCCGAGCGCGAGTTGCGCGGTCGTGCTCGCGGTCGGCGCCAGACCGAGCGGGCACGCCTCCTCGGGCACGGTGACGTCGAGCACCACGTCGGCGGCCCGCGCCAGCGTCGAACGCGGTTGGCCAGTGAACACGATCAACGGCAAGGCCATGCGCTTGAGCAGCGGCAGCAACTGCACCAGTTCGGTCTCGCCGCTGTACGAGAGCGCCACGACCGCGTCGCCGCGCGCCAACATGCCGGAGTCGCCGTGCAACGCCTCGGCGGCGTGCAGAAACAACGCGGGCGTGCCCGTGCTGGCGAAGGTCGCCGCGATCTTGCGGGCGATCAATCCCGACTTGCCCATGCCGGTGACGACCACCTTGCCCTTGCACGATTGCAGCAGCGCGAGCGCGCGGTCGAACCGCTGGTCGAGTCGATCGGCCACCGCCGCGATCCCGGCCGTTTCGATAGCCAGCACGCGGCGCGCGCGTTTGACGTCGGGACTCGCCCCGCCGCGGCGCACCGCCGGCGGACGGCGGGCTTTACGCGGTAACGGCATCGATCGCTCGCAGTTCGCGAAGCAACTGGTCCAACTCGCTCAGCCGATACGAGTTCGGCCCGTCGCTCAGCGCATGCTCGGGATCTTCGTGCGTTTCGAGGAACACCGCGTCGATGCCGACCGCCACCGCCGCACGCGCCAGCGGGCGAATGAATTGCCGCTGGCCGCCCGACGCGCTGCCGTGACCGCCGGGCAATTGCACGCTGTGCCCGGCGTCGTACACCACCGGATAACCGAACTCCGCCATGACGGCGAGCGAACGCATGTCGGCCACCAAGTTGTTGTAGCCGAAGCTCGCTCCGCGCTCGGTCACCATGAGTTGCTGGTTACCGCTCGACGCCACCTTTTCGAGCAGCGGCCCGATGTCCCACGGCGCGAGGAATTGCCCTTTCTTGATGTTCACCGGTTTACCCGCGCGCGCGACCGCGAGCAGAAAATCGGTTTGACGGCAGAGAAACGCGGGCGTTTGCAGCAGATCCGCCACCTCCGCAACCGCGGCGACTTGCGACGCCTCGTGTACGTCGGTCACGATCGGCACACCGACTTCGCGCTTGACCGCCGCCAGAATTTCCAACCCGTCGTGCAACCCGGGACCGCGATACGAGGCGAGCGAGGTGCGATTGGCTTTGTCGAAGGACGATTTGTACACGAACGGGATGCCGACCCGCTCGGTGATCTGCTTGATCGCCGCGGCGTGCCGGAGCGCGCTGTCGCGGCCCTCGATCACGCACGGGCCGCCGAGAAACGCCAGCGGCTGCGCGCCGCCGATCCGGACCGACCCGACGGGTACTTCGCGTCGCTCGCGCATGCTCACTGCGCGACGCGCACCGCGGTGAGCAGCGGAATCCGCGACGCCTCGGACTTGTGCTGCACCGCTGCGCGGATGAAGCCTTTGAAGAGGGGATGGCAATCGAACGGCCGCGACTTGAACTCGGGATGGAACTGGCAGCCGAGGAACCACGGGTGATCGGCCAGCTCCACGATCTCGACCAGCGCGTCGTCGGGCGACACGCCGCTGAGAATCAAGCCGTGCTTCGTCAGCGTCTCGCGATAGGCGTTGTTGAACTCGTAGCGATGGCGGTGGCGCTCGCTGATCTTGCGCTTGCCGTACAACCGCGCCGCCAGCGAATGCTCGCCGAGGACACACGGGTACGCGCCGAGCCGCATGGTGCCGCCCTTCTTGGTCACCATGCGTTGACCTTGCATGAGGTCGATCACCGGATGCGGGCTCTTCTCATCGACTTCGCTCGAGTTGGCGTGCGCCAGCCCGCAGGCGTTGCGCGCAAACTCGATCACCGCCATTTGCATGCCGAAACAGATGCCGAAGAACGGCACGCGTTCCTCGCGCGCGTAGCGCACTGCGGCGATCTTGCCCTCGGTGCCGCGCGGCCCGAACCCCATCGGTACGAGCACCGCGTCGGCGCGGGTGAGCGCATCAGGAAGATTGTCGGGCTCGATCTTTTCCGAATCGATGAAGTCGAGTTCGACCTTGCACTCGTTGGCGATGCCGCCGTGAGCGAGCGCCTCGTTGAGGCTTTTGTACGAGTCGGTGAGGTCGACGTACTTGCCGACGACGGCGACGCGGACGCGCTCCTGCGGATGCTTCACCGTCTGGACGATCTTCTGCCACTTCGCGAGATTGGGCGCGCCGGTCCACATGTTGAGCTTCTCGACCAGGCGTTCGTCGATGCCCTCGTCGTGCAAGACCAGCGGCACCTCGTAGATACACTCGACGTCGCGGGCGGTGATCACCGACTTCTCGTCGACGTTGCAGAAGTGGGCGATCTTGCCCTTGATCTTGGGTTCGAGCTGGCGGTCGGTGCGGCACAGCAAGATGTCCGGCTGGATGCCGAGACCGGTGAGCTCCTTGACGCTGTGCTGCGTCGGTTTGGTCTTCACCTCGCCGGCGGTGGAGATGAACGGCACCAGCGTGAGGTGGATGTAGAGCACGTTCTCGCGCCCGCGATCCCATTTGAATTCGCGGATGGCCTCGAGAAACGGCAAGCTCTCGATGTCGCCGACGGTGCCGCCGACTTCGCCGATGAGAATGTCGCAGTCCTCGGCGGCTGCGAGGATCCGACGTTTGATCTCGTCGGTGATGTGCGGGATCACCTGCACCGTGCCGCCGAGATAGTCGCCGCGCCGCTCGCGACTGATCACCGCATCGTACACCTGGCCGGTGGTGAAGTTGTTCTTCTGGCTCATCCGCACCGACAGGAAGCGCTCGTAGTGACCGAGGTCGAGGTCGGTCTCGGCGCCGTCATCGGTGACGAAGACTTCGCCGTGCTGGAACGGGCTCATCGTGCCGGGGTCGACGTTGATGTACGGGTCCATCTTGAGGATGGTGACCTTCAACCCGCGGCTTTCGAGCAGCGCGCCGATGGACGCGGACGCCAGTCCCTTTCCAAGCGACGACACCACGCCCCCGGTCACGAAAATGAACTTGGTTCGCTTCGGTTCGCCGGCCATCGATCCCCCCTTTCCGTTACGCCCCCGCCGCGATCAGCGCGCGCGCCCGTTCGAGGTCACGCGCGGTGTCGACCTCGATGGATGCCGTCGCGACTTCCACCACCTTGATGCGAAATCCCCATTCGAGTGCGCGCAACTGTTCCAGTTGCTCGGTTTGCTCCAAAGGCGTCTGCGCCAGTCGGGCAAACGTCAGCAGAAAGTCGCGCCGGTACACGTACAAGCCGATGTGTTTGTAGCGGAGCACATCCGACGCCGCGCCGTCACGCCGGTACGGCAGCGGACTGCGCGAGAAGTACAGCGCAAAGTCGTCGCGATCGCAGACCACCTTGACCACGTTGGGATTGCGGAACTCCTCGTCGTCGCGAATCGCGGTCTTGATCGTCGCCATCGGCACGCCACTCTCGGCGCGCAACGGGGCAACCGCTGCGGCCACCATCGCCGGATCGAGCAACGGCAAATCTCCCTGCACGTTGACGACGATCTCGGCGTCGAGATCGCATGCGACCTCGGCGATGCGATCGGTGCCGGTGCGATGCGCCGAGCTGGTCATCGCCACCTCGCCGCCGAAATCCTTCACCGCCGCCGCGATGCGCGCGTCGTCGGTGGCGACCAGCACGCGATCAACGCCGTCGGCCTGTTGCGCGCGCTCGTACACGCGCCGGATCATCGGTTGGCCGTTGATATCTGCGAGGGGTTTGCCTGGGAGACGGGTGGATTCGTAGCGTGCGGGGATGATGGCGACAACGCGCGAGCCCATAAATGAAAAACCCGTGGCTCAGAGGTGAACCACGGGACGCCCTTATATCAAGCGCGCGCGCCAAGTCAAAGTTGCGGGCAACAGCGCTGTCTCGGACAGCTCTGAAGCAAGGTGGGGATGTGGGACGTTTCCGAATGCAGACACGGCGCTATAGCGCGGAAAAATCACGTGGCAGTTCCGCGCGTACGGCTTCTATGATCTGCCAAGCGATGAGGGGAGCAAATTCTTGCCCGCTTTTGTCGACCCAATACCGGCCATGTGCCAGCCAGTGGCGGTAGTTCAGCAACTGTACCAACTTTCGGAATCTGTGCGGGCGACCACTCGCCTGTTTCCAAATGTCCAAAATGTCCTCGAACTTTACCCGCTGGCCATACTGCCGGGCAATGGTTCGGAACTCGCGACTGACACCGTCCTTCAAGCGTCTTCTGACGCGCTGCTCAAAGTCGATTCGGAAGGACGCTTCGAAGCTCGCGACGAGCGCGAGTGTAACCTGATCATCCAGCTCGTCCCGCATGTCTGAGAGCGCGTCCTCGTACTCGATCGAGGTGAGCTGGAAGAATGGGCCACCCCCGGTGGCGGCGATCGACTTGATGACCGCCTCATTCCGGAGCGCTGCAAGCGCGACCTGGCAACGCTCGTAATAGAGCCAAATGTCAGCTGGTCTGGGTCGGCTGACCGCGGTTGCCACGCCGCTGCTCACGCGAGCAGCTGACGAATCGTCCCGCGAAAGCTCTCCGCATTCAAATCGGCTGTTTCAAATAGTGGACCTATGGGGGAGCCCGAAAGCCTGCGGGTCATGAACTTCCACAGCCCTTGGTCAACGCGAATTAGCGTCGCACGGTTTGGTCCAGACTCAAAATCCACCCGACCCGTTCCTCCAACGATCAATCTTCCTCTCGGCACAATTTGCACCGAGCGCGACCGTGGGGCGCGGATCGTCAGCGCGGGTGCCTGATATGTCCCTAAGTCATCCTCCGACACCGTTAGGCGATACTCTTCCACTGTCAGCAGGCGTTCCGTAACCGCGTCCCGGAGCCATTCCTTAAATTGCGAGATCAACGCGTGCAGATCACGAATCCAAGATTCTCGAATCTCCTCCCAATCGACCTGCTCCCGTTCCGCGTCGTGCTTCTGTTGTCGAAGGAAATCGATCAGAGGATCTGTGGTAGGCATATCGACCTCTGACGGTACCGTACGGCCGCAGTCCATATGCTGTCAACCACGCAGCATGAAACCAACCGAAACGCCGCGCCCGAATCGTCACTCTCGATGAACGCCCAGTAGTACAACGCCGTCATGAGGTAGATGTCATCTACCAGTCGAACAAGATTGGAGCGGGATCAGAGCCAGCCGCTATGAGTCTCGGCAAGACGTGCTTCCGCAAGGTGCGAGCTGCGGGCAACGTTGAGTCGGGCAGAATATTGAGAGCGGTGCCGCCGCCTTGCAACAGTACACTACCAGCATTCCGAACTCGGTCGTGGAGATTCCGCGCTTGACCTGATTTCTGGCAGTCACTAAGGTCGAGCAACTCCATCACAGACAGGATTACTCGTGCGCTTTCGCCAGTCGCTGATTCCCACGCTGAAAGAAAATCCCGCCGACGCCGAGGTCGTCAGTCATCAGTTGATGGTGCGCGCCGGGATGATTCGGCAGGTCGCGCGGGGCATCTACGACTTCCTCCCGCTCGGCCTGCGGGTCGTGCGCAAGGTCGAGCAGATCGTGCGCGAAGAGATGGACCGCGCCGGGGCGCAGGAAATCCTGATGCCGGCGGTCTGCCCCGCCGAGTTGTGGCAGGAGAGCGGGCGCTGGGATCGCTACGGCAAAGAGCTGCTGCGCATGAAGGACCGCTACGAGCGCGACTTCTGCTTCGGGCCGACGCACGAGGAATTGGTCACCGACATCGTGCGGCGCGAGGTCCGTTCGTATCGCGAGCTGCCGCTCAACCTCTATCAGATCCAAGTCAAGTTCCGCGACGAAGTCCGCCCGCGCTTCGGGCTGATGCGCGGGCGCGAGTTCATCATGAAAGATGCGTACTCGTTTCATGTCGACGCCGACGACTGCTGGCGCGAGTACGAGAACATGGCGAAAGCCTATCGACGGATCTTCGAGCGCTGCGGCCTGACGGCGCGCCAAGTCGAATCGGACGTCGGCGCGATCGGCGGCAGCATGGCGCACGAGTTCCAAGTGCTGGCCGACTCCGGCGAGGACGCGATCGTGAGCTGCACGAAGTGCGAGTACGCCGCCAACGTCGAACGCGCCGAAGTCGGCGATAGGGCAGCCGCCGCGGGTTCGTGCGGGCCGATTCGCAAGGTGCGCACGCCGGGCAAGGGCAAGGTCGAAGACGTCGCCGAGTTTTTGTCCGAACCCGCGGATCGCTTCATCAAGACCCTGCTCTACGTCACCAGCGCCGGGAGCACGGTGGCCGCGCTGGTGCGCGGCGATCACGAGTCGAGCGAGACCAAATTGAAAACCGCGTTGGGCGCGGAATGGGTTGCGCTGGCGGATGAACAGACAGTGCAGCGCGTCTCGGGCGCACCGGTGGGGTTCGCCGGACCGATCGGCTTGTCGGTGCGATTGATCGCCGACAAGTCGCTGCGCGGCATCGCCGGTGCCATCGGCGGCGCGAACGAAGCCGATCACCATATCGTCGACATCGATCTGGCCCGCGACCTTCCCGATCTGCAATTCGCCGACCTGCGCACCGCGCGCGCCGGCGATCGCTGCCCGCGCTGCGCCGATGGAACCTTCGAAGCCCATCGCGGCATCGAGGTCGGCAACATCTTCTATCTCGGCACCAAGTACAGCGTACCGATGAAGGCGACGTACCTCGATGCGGCCGGCCAGGATCAGCCGATGGTGATGGGATGCTACGGCATCGGCATTACGCGCACGGCGGCGGCCGCGATCGAACAGCACCACGACGACCACGGCATCATCTGGCCGCTGGCGATCGCGCCCGCGCACGTGCACGTGGTGCCGGTGAACTGGAACGACGACGCGCTGCGGTCGGCAGCGGAATCACTGGCGACGCAGCTCGAAGCCGCCGGCATGGAAGTGTTGCTCGACGATCGCGACGAGCGGCCGGGCGTGAAGTTCAAGGACGCCGATCTGATCGGCGTGCCGCTGCGCGTGACGGTCGGGCTGAAGAGCCTGGCGCGCGGCTGCGTCGAGTTCAAGCACCGGCGTGACGAGAAAGCCACCGAGCTGCGCGTCGACGAGGTGGTCGAGCGCGTCACCACGCTCGTGCGCGCGGAGCTGGCGCGATGACGTTGCAGTGGCCGTTCGGCGGCCATCAGAGCGGGATGCGCTCGCGCCTGATCTTCGCGCTCGACGTGGGATCGGTCGCCGAGGCGATGGAGCTCGTCGGCAAGCTCGCGCAGGAAGTCGGTATGTTCAAGGTCGGCAAGCAACTCTTCCTACACGCCGGCCCGCAGATCGTCCGCGACATTCGCGAGCGCGGCGGCGAGGTGTTCCTCGACCTCAAGTTTCACGACATCCCGCGCACCGTTGCCAAGGCCGGCGTCGAAGCGGCGCGCATGGGCGCGCGCATGTTCACCGTGCACGCCTCGGGCAGCTTGGAGATGATGCAGCGGACGGTGGCGGAGGTCGCCAAAGTCTGCCGCGGTGAAGGGTTGCGCAAGCCGAAGATTCTCGCGGTGACCGTGCTCACCAGCCTCAATCGCGACGATCTCAAACGGGTCGGCGTGATGGCCGGCGTCGAGAGTCAAGTGGTGCGGCTGGCGCGCCTCGCGAAGCTCGCGGGCATGGACGGCGTGGTCGCCTCCCCCTTGGAGATCCAGCGCATCCGCAAGGAATGTGGGCGCGGATTCATCCTCGTAACTCCCGGTGTGCGGGCCCGGGATGGCGAGGTCGACGACCAAAAGCGGGTGATGACCTCCGAGGAAGCCATCCGCGCCGGCGCCGACTACTTGGTCGTCGGTCGACCCATCCGCGATGCGGCCGATCCGGTCGCTGCCGCGCGCGAAATCGTCGCATCGATGGAACGCGGCCTCGCCGGCGGCGATCGCCGCGTACGGCTGTTCAGCGAGCGGAGACCGTGAGTGGGGAATGGTGAGCCGCGAGTGGTGAGCGCCGGATCAACGACTCACGGTTCACGACTCACAAAATCTCTTCCACCCGCTCCGGCGGGCGCGCGATCACGGCTTTATCGCCGCGTACGACGATGGGACGTTCGATCAGCACGGGGTGCTTGACCATCGCCGCGATCAACTGCTCGCGGGGGAGCGTGGGATTGTCGAGTCTCAGCTCCTTGTATTCCTTTTCCTGCTTGCGCATCGCCGCCCGCGGCTCGACGCCGGCCAGGCGCAGCAAGCGATCGAGCGTCTTCGCGTCGGGCGGGGTCTGCAAGTATTCGATCACCGTCGGCTCGATGCCGCGATCGCGCAAGATCTGCAGCGCGCCGCGGCTCTTCGAGCAGCGCGGGTTGTGGTAGATGGTGACGGGTGCAGATGAGTCGTGAGTCGGTTCGGATCTCGCCCTCATCTCGTCGCTGCCTCCTGCCACTCACGATTCACGACTCACCACCTCATTTCTTCGCCGACCCCTTCGGCCGCATGTCCATATCCGGCGGCGGCGCGTCGGGCAGCTTCCACACGATGTACGGCTTGTCTTTCAGCTCGTGATAGGCGTTGGCGGCATCGACGCACTTGTGGAAGGCGTCCTCGAAAGCGGCAAAGTCCTTCTTTTCGAGCGGGCCTTCGAGCGTTTTCCAGTTTTCTTCCATGTACTGATTCAGCGCATCTTCGTGCTTCGGCCGCGTGAACGCGCCGAGTTCGAACAGCCCCTTGATTTCCTTCCATTGAAACTTTGCCATCGGCCAGTTACCGGCTTTGGCGGCGTAGAAAAGCTTCCAGGTGCGGGCGCCGATCTCCGGCATGATGCGGCCGAGGCCGGGCTGAATCGTCACGACGTCTTCGACCGACATCGCGCGGTGACCGCCCGAGAAGGTGAGCGCCTTGATCTTCTCGGCAAGTGTTTCGTCGTCCATGAGAGAATCCTCCATCTCTGATCGTTTCGCCGGACGGATCCGTGCGGAATGCTGGAATCGGGATGCATGCTTTAGCCAAAGCCCAGCCGCGCCGTCAACCAGTGAGTGAACATTTGTTCACAGTTTGACAATCGCGCCGGCCGCGACCTAGAAGCCACGGCATGTTGCGCACCTCGACGGATGTCGCGTTGACTCGCCGGCAGGTGCTCCAACTGGGCGCGGCAACCGCCGTCGTGGCTGCGTGGCCGACGCGGCGCATACTCGGGCAACTCGGTCACGCTGCCGCGGGACCGCTGCAGCCGTTCTTGTCCGCCGCGGAATTGGCGATCATCGACGCGGCCAGCGCGCGAATCATCCCGACCGACACGCGGCCGGGGGCGCATGAAGCCGGAGTCGCTGACTACATCCAAGGGCTGCTGAGCAACTTGCCGGCGATCGATGCGAATTGCGATGGGCAGCACAACGCGGCGGACCTGACGGCGATCGCCGTGCGCCAAGGAACATCGGCCGACGCCGGCTGTGCCGGTGCAGATGTCAACGGCGACGGAACCGTCGACGCCGCCGACTTGCAGAGCGCGGAGCAGGCGCTGTTCGTCGCCCGGCCGATCTTTGCAGGCGGTCCGTTCAGCGGCCGCCAACCGTTCGGAGATTTCGCCGGCGCGCGCCCAACCGATGCGTTTCCCGCACCGAGTTTCCACAATGCGATCCCGCTCTCGCGCATCCAGCGACTGGCGTGGACGGTTCACCTCGACGGGGCGGCGAGTGTGCCGGAAGTCGCCGACAACCCGCTGGCGACGAGTCTGCCGGATGTCAATCTCCGCCAACAGTACCGGGACGGCACCGCCAAACTCGATCAGCTCAGTCAGTCGCGCTACGGCAAGTCGTTTGTTCAACTCACCGGCGCGCAGCAAGACCAGATCATGCTGCAGGCGAGCGACTTCACCAACTTGCTGACCGGTCACACCATCGAGGGGCTGCTGTCCGATCCGATCTACGGCGGCAATCGCGATCGTATCGGCTGGCAACTGATCGGCTTCGACGGCGACAGTCAGCCGCTCGGCTACACGCTGGGATTCGACGAGGCGACGCAGCAATACATCGAGCGCGCCGACAAGCCGAACTCCGGTCCCAACCCCGACGAAACCTGCGGCGGATTCAGCGCGGTGATGACCGCCTTCCTGACCCAAGTGTCGTCTGCCGACACCACCAAGCCGAACAAGAAGTTCCCGAATCCCTTTTGTTTCGGCGTGACGAGCTGATCGTGCCATCGTCGGTTCCCAACTTACTGGGCAACGCCTCGCTCGACGGCCCGTTCGACGTGGCGATCATCGGCAGCGGCGCGGGTGGGTCGGCCGCAGCGCATGTCCTCGCGGGTGCGGGTCTGAAGGTGGTGCTGATCGAAGCCGGCGACAACTACTTTCCCGGCCTCGACGATCCGACCGGCCTGCCGTTCCCGCGGTTCAGCAACGACGAGTTGAAGTTCGGCCTCCGCGACATGGTGATGCAGAACCCGATCGTCGAGCCGCGCACTTTCCGCCAGCAGGCTTCCGACGTGGCGCAGGCGAATCCAGACGTGAATCTGTTGGCGCGCACCGTCGGCGGCACCACCGTGCACGCCGATATGAAGTACCCGCGCTTCAACGACATCGATTTCCGGATGGCGTCGGCGCTGCAAGCGGCGGGGCGTTCCTTCACTGGGACCAGCTTTGCGGATTGGCCGCTCACCTACGATGAGCTGGAACCGTTCTACGTTCAGGCCGAACAGTTATCGGGCGTCAGCGGGATCGCCAGCGGCGACGGGGCCGATCCGTTCGCGTCGCCTCGGAGTGTGTCATACCCGTTGCCGCCGACGCATGAAATGTACGTCGGTCGCATACTCGCCAATGGCGCACGGCTGAAGGGCTACCATCCGATCCGCTACCCCGGCGCGACCAACTCGCGCCCCTATGACGGCCGTCCGGCCTGCGTCAACTGCGGCTTTTGCAGCGGCTTCGGCTGCCCGAATAACTCGAAGGGATCGGCGGCGGTGACGACGTTGCGCAAGGCGTTGCTCACCGGGAATTGCCAGGTGCGCTTCAACTGTCACGCGCGGCGCTTGATTCGCAGCAGCGACACTCACGTCACCGCAGTCGAGTACGTTGACCCCGACGGCGCCATTCAGTCGGTGAGCGCGGATCGCTTCATCCTCGCAGCCAGCGCGATCGAAAGCGTTCGGTTGTGCCTGCTCTCCGATCTGTCGGGCGCCGGTTTGGGGAATTCGAGCGATCAACTCGGGCGCCACATGATGTTCCACTTTCAGACCACCGCGGTGGGCATCTTCAAACAACGGCTGCACGGTGAGCGCGGCAATTCGGTCAGTAACGGCATGTCGGACTTTCGCGGCGTGACCGAAGGCGGCACCGCTCTGCGCAGCGATTTCCCCTACCTCGGCGGCATCATCGAGTTCGGCACCTCGTCCGAACCGATGCGATCGACCAAGGCGTTTTTGCGTCCCGATGCGTTGGCCTTCGCCAAGCTGGTCGGGTTGTCGCTCAAACAGTTGCTGATCGACGGGCCCTTCACCGCGCACATCGCCGTCATGACGATGCAAGCCGAGGACGCACCGCAGCCGACGAATCGCATCGACCTCGATCCGACGGTGAAGGACGTGTTCGGGTTACCGGCCCCGCGTCTGACGTACAGCAATCATCGCTTCGAACTCGACGCGAAGACCTTTTATCAACCGAAGATGCTCGACATCTTGGAAGCGGCCGGGGCTCAGTTCGGGTTCTTCGAACCCTACGATCCGGCGACACCGCCTGAATCGCGGCACGTGATGGGCGGGCTGCGGATCGGCAACGACCCCGCCGCCTCGGTGTGCGATCGCTTTGGGAAGTTCCACGATCTCGATAATCTCTACTGCGCCGACGGTGGTGTGTTCGTCACCAGCTCCGGGTACAACCCCACGCTCACACTCATCGCGCTCGCGTTGCGTACCGCGCAGCACATTGTCGCCCCAGGTTAACCTTGCTGTGAAAACGCCTCACCACAGAGACGCGGAGACACAGAGAAGACAAGGGATTTGGAAGCTGACCGATATCAAACCAAACTCAATCTCGGACGAATGTTCTCGGGACAGTTCATGAACCCTGGAGGACCTTCTCCTCCGTGTCTCAGCGCCTCTGCGGTGAGTCCTTGTCCTGTCGCATTGAGGTAAATTGACCCCGAAATGTTGACTCCTCGGGGATCGCGCGGTACGACACAAGCGGCGTGGAGGGGGGCGTCAATGAAGCCAAGCGACGGTAGCGTCGCGGGGCTTTTTTTCGGCCTGGGGGCTAACCGGCTGGTTAAACACACACATGATCCCAATTCTGCACATCTCGATCGTTCAAGCCGTCCTCGGCGTCGGGGTACTTGCTTCCATTTGGTACTACCTGATGGTGCTGTATTCGGCGCGTGAATTCTTTCGGGCTCGAGGACAGCAAGCGAGCAGTGATCAATCGCTACCGACGGTCACGATTCTCAAGCCCCTCAAGGGGCTCGACCCGGACCTGTGCGAAAACCTGGCGACCTTCTGCCGGCAGGAATATCCGGCCGACGTGCAAATCATCTTCGGCGTTGCCGATGCGGGCGACCCTGCGACGCACGCGGTGGGGCAGCTGCGGAGAGATTTTCCCGCCGTACGAATTGACTTGGTGATCGATGGACGCGTGCACGGGACCAACTACAAGGTCAGCAATCTGCACAACATGTACGCCTCGGCTCGGAACGACGTGATCGTCATTGCCGACAGCGACATTCGCGTCCAGCCGGATTATTTGCGCCGCGTCGTCGCGCCGCTGCGCGACCCTGCCGTCGGGATGGTGAGCTGCCTCTACAAGGCGGTGCGCAAACCAGGTGGGCCGACCGTCATCGAGTCGCTTTTCATCAACACCGACTTCGCCGCGATGGTGATGGCGGCGCGCAAGGTCGAGAAGCCGAGTTACGCCTTCGGTGCGACTATCGCCCTGCGACGCGAGACGCTTGATGCCATCGGCGGCTTCCTCTCCATTCGCAACTACCTCGCGGACGACTACTACCTCGGCCATCGGGTGGCGGCGCGCGGCCTGGCGCTGGTGCTTTCCGACGTGGTGGTTGAGACGGTCCTGGACGTCGGATCGTGGCGCCGTTTGGTGCAACACCAGATCCGCTGGGCACGTACCTATCGCACGGTTCGGCCGGGTGGATACCTTGGGAGCCTCCTGACGCATGCAACGCTGTGGTCGGTGTTGTCCGCGATCTACTACGGATTCAGCCCGAGCAGTCTCGCGCTGGCATCCGCGGTAATCGGGCTACGCATCTGGTGCGCGGGGCAATTCTGTTTCCGCTACCTCGCAACCGACAACACCTGGGCGCAGTTGCCACTCGTGCCGTTGAAGGACCTCTTCATCTCCATCGTTTGCATGGCGAGCTTCTTCGGCAACACGATCCAGTGGAGCGGCCACACCTTCCGCGTGAAGCTCGGCGGCGAAATGTTTCTCGTCACCCCACCGGCGCGGACTCCAGCGTGGGAGCGCCCGCCGCTTGCGGAACCCAACGCGTCGGCGCACGAACCACTGTAGTCTCACCCCAATCGAAGTGCCGGCAGGCGAATCAGCCGGTGTTCGACGCGGGTTGGCAACTCATTGTAAGATCCTGAGGCGGGTGCTCAATGGACACGTTACACACGAACCGCCTCGTCAACGAGGCGTTTCATAGCGATCTCGACGCACTCTATCTGCGCAACCATCGTGATCAAACGATGGCAAAAGTACGCGAGTTGCGGGACAAGTATGCGGCGCGCCGTTTGGGCAAGGCCACCGTATGGGATCGATTGATGGCGCTGCGCGACATCAACGACGAGTCCGACGCCGATCTCGAAGGGATGAGCCAGCTCGGCCACGCTCTCCAGACCGCCAACTCGCTCGCCGACGCCGGCTTAGGTGAAGACTGGATCGTCACCGGCTTGGTACACGACCTCGGTAAGATTTTGATTCAACACGGCGAAGCCCAGGAATTCGTCGTCGGCGATATCTTCCCCGTCGGCTGTGCCTACTCCCCCAACATCATTCGTCACGACTTTTTGAAGCAGAACCCCGACTGGACCAATCCCGACTATCAGACGAGAAATGGGATCTACGAGGAGGGCTGCGGCCTCGATGCAGTCGTCTTCAGCTACGGGCACGACGAGTACATGTACCAAATCATGAAGGATCACCTGCCGGCGGACTTTGCCTGGGCGATTCGCTACCACAGTTTTCAATCCATCGCGGGCGACTACCTGCACCTCTTCAACGCCGAGGATCGGCGCCGCCGCGAGAGCTACATGAAGAGCTTCGCCGTGCACGACCTCTACACCAAGAACCCCCACGTCGCGCTCGAAGCGCGCCTGCCGGAGTACGAAGCGCTGATCAAGCGGAGATTCCCGGATCCGATCGAGTGGTGATTGGCGAGCAGTCAATCGCCAACGCGATCACCAGCGACGCACGGCGGGCGGGGCAGGAGGCGGCTCGATCTTGTCGCCGCAGGTCGACCCGCAGCGTTGGCAGACATACTCGTATTTGTCGCCGCCGAGTAGCACCAGCAGCAACCGCTTGCGCACCGGCATCGCTTGCCGGCACTTCGGGCAGAACAGGAGCGACGCTTCGAGTTGATCGTAGGAGTCGGGCGGGCGCGGCATCGGAATTGTCTTCGCGTCGTAGCGCCGATATATAGGGCGTCCGTCGAATAGCTTCAACATGCGTGCCGTGTACGTCGAAACCTACGGCTGCCAGATGAACCTGGCGGACACCGAGCTGCTGCTCGGTCACCTCGGTCGCAGCGGCTATTCGCGCACCGACGATCCGGCCAGCGCCGACGTGATCCTGCTCAACACCTGCGCGATCCGCGAACACGCGGAAGAGCGGGTGATGGGTCGGCTCGGTGAGCTGCAGCACCACAAGACCAAGCGACCCGACGTGCAGCTCGGGCTGGCCGGCTGCATGGCCCAACATCTGAAAGACAAACTGCCGGCGCGCGCGCCGTTCGTCGATTTCGTCGTCGGCCCGGATTCGTACCGTCGCCTACCCGAACTGTTGGCACAGGGCGACGCGTTCATCGACGTCCGCCTCGGACGCGAAGAGACCTACTCCAACATCGTGCCGCAACGCGGTGCAGGCGTGCGTGCGTGGATCTCGATCATGCGCGGCTGCGACAAGTTCTGCACCTTCTGCGTCGTTCCGTACGTGCGCGGTCGCGAGCGCAGCCTGCCGATCGATGCCGTGCTCGACCAAGTCCGCACAGCAGTCGACGGCGGCTATCGCGAGATCGTCTTCCTCGGTCAGACGGTGAACGCGTACCGCGACGGCGACGCGGATTTTGCGCAGCTCCTGCGGCGCACCAACGCCATCGACGGCGTCGAGCGCATTCGCTTCACCTCCCCGCATCCCTCCGACATGACCGATGCGGTCATCGCCGCGCTGGCCGAGTGCGACAAGGTCTGCCCTCAGTTGCATCTGCCGGTGCAGTCCGGTTCCGATGCGGTGCTCGCGCGCATGGAACGCGGCTACACCCGCGACCAGTATCTCCGCCTCGCCGAACGACTCCGGCTGGCCAAGCCCGGCTTGGCGCTCAGCACCGACATCATCGTCGGCTTTCCCGGTGAGAGCGACGCGGACTTCGAAGCGACGTGCGCGCTGATGCGCGCGGTGCGCTACGACACCGCATTCATGTTCAAGTACTCCCGGCGCGAGCACACCAAGGCGTTCAATTGGGACGAAAGCGTGAGCGACGGCGAAAAATCGCGCCGGTTGCAAGCCGTCATCGCGATCGAAGAGCACATCGCCGCCGAGATCAACGACCGGTCGGTTGGCGCGACGTTCCCCGTCCTGATCGAAGGGCCCGCGCGGCGGGGCGAGGGTTGGCTGGCGGGTAAGACGCCGCAATTCAAGACGGCGGTGTTTCCGTGGGCGGGCAGCGCCCCCGGCGACACCATTCCCGTTCGAGTCACTTCTGCGACCGCGCACACGTTGGTGGGCACCGCCGAAATCTGAGATTTCGCCGCAGAGTAGTTCCTCAATTTCTCCGCGTGCTATAGAAGGAGCAACCGCTCGGCACGCAGCGGTCGCCCGTCAGGCGGCCGACCCAAGCGGAGGGAGAGAGAGGCATGGGGTGCAAGCCTATCGCGGCGGTGATCGCCGCGACGTTCGCGTTCACGTCGAGTGCGGCTGAGGCCGCGCTGCACGGCGTGATGCCGAGCAGTCAACGTGTCAGCCCCGCCGGCCGCCAAATCAATCTCGGGTTGTTTCCGTCGGCGATGGTGATGAGCCCCGATGGGAAATGGCTGGTGGTCACCGACACCGGGTTTCTCGTGCAGTCGTTGAGCAGCGTCAACCTCAACACGCTGGTCGCTCAGAACCAGCAAGTCCTCACTGGTACCAACACCATCTTTCAAGGACTCGCACTCGGGGCCGATGGTCGGTCCGGGTTCGTGTCGAGCGGGGGTTCCACCGACAGCACCGCGTCGACGCTTTTGCGAACGTTCAAGCTCAACGACAACGGCAAGTTCACGTTGGGTGCAAAGATTGCCGTCCCCGGTTTTCCGATCGGCATGGCGTCCACCCCCGACGCCAGCCGATTGTACGTGGTCCAAAATCTGACCCATACGCTGGCGGTGGTCGATCCGGCCAGCCGCAGCATACTCGCGACGATTCCGGTCGGCCGATCTCCGTGGGGGGTGGCCGTGCACCCCACACGTCACGAAGCGTACGTCAGCAATCGCGGCGACAGGACGGTGTCGATCGTCGACACCGACATGAACGTGGTGCGCCAATCGGTGCCCACCGGTGCCAATCCCAACGCGCTCGCAGTGACGCCCGATGGGAGCAAGGTGTTCGTCGCCAACGCGAACAGTGACAGCGTGACCGTGTTCGACGTGCTGGATCCCACGCGCGCGCGGACGATCTCCCTCCAGCCGTTCCCGGGCGCCAATTTCGGCAGCAGCCCCTCGGCGGTCGCCATCAGCCCCGATGGCGCCAGCGTCTACGTTACGCTGTCGTGGGAAAACGCGGTGGGGGTGATCGATGCGGGCACCGAGACGGTGCGCGGCTACATCCCGACCGGCTTCTACCCGAGCGCGCTCGTCGTCAGCCCGGACAGTCGCACGCTGTACGTCACCACCATGAAGGGCTCGCGCACCTACCCGCGCACACGCACCATTCAACCCGTCGATCTTGCGTTCAACCTCCAACTCGGCGGCACCTATGGTGTGCCCGGTACCTTGGAGATCGTTCCGGTGCCGAGCGCCGCACTGTTGCACGCCTACACGCGCCACGTCATCGCCAACAACGGCTGGAACACCAAGGTGCGCCCGAGTGACTATCCGGTCGCCGCCGGCTCGTGCTTCCCGATTCCCTGCAGCGGCGACGACCCGAGCCCCATCCAGCATGTCTTTTTCGTCGTGCGTGAGAATAAGACCTACGATCAAGTGCTCGGCGATCTGCCGCAAGGCAACGGCGATCCGAGCCTGACGTTCCAAGTCCTGAACCCCGACAAGACGGTTTTGTACACGGCGCGCGACATCTCGCCGAACACGCACGCCTTGGCCGAAGAGTTCGTGCTGCTCGATCGCTTCTTCGCCAACAGCGAAAAAAGCGAGCCCGGGCACGCGTGGACCATGGGCGCCATCGACACCGACTACGAAGAGCGGACCTGGGTGGCGGCCAGTTTCGAAGTCCGCCCCAATGACATCGGCAGCCATCTCTCGCGCAACACGGGTCCATCGATCCGCGGCACGATGTATCCCATCGCAACGCCGGAAAATGGTTTCTGGTTCGACAACTGCCACAACCACGGGGTCAGCTTCCGCAACTACGGCGAGTTCCTGCGCACCGACAACGACGGGCATCCAGTCGACTACTGGATGGAGAACACCAATTTCGACTTCGCCATCTTCGACCTGCACATCACCGATGCGTCCCGCTATGAGGTGTGGAAGGCCGAATTCGATCAGCAAGTCGCCACCAACAGCGTGCCGCAGTTCAACTACATCGCGCTGCCCAACGACCACACCAACGGCCGCACCGCCGGCTTTCCGGCGCCCGAGGCGTACATGGCCGACAACGACTACGCGCTCGGCAAACTGATCGAAACCATCTCGCACGCCACCGAGGTCTGGAAGCAGTCGATGATCTTCGTGCTCGAAGACGATCCGCAATCCGGCGGTGATCACGTCGACTCGCACCGCACCGTCGCGCTCGTCATCGGCCCGTACGTCCGCCGCCATGCCGTCAATCACACGCGCTACGACATGGCGAGTATGCATCGGACCATGGAGCTGATCCTCGACCTGCCACCGATGAGTTTGTTCGATCAGATGGCGATCGTCATGCGCGACGTTTTCACCGACACGCCCGATTTCACGCCCTACAGCGCTCTACCGCAGAACATTCCGATCAGCATCAATCCAGTCGGTACCTCGGGCGACGAGCTATCGCGTCGCTACGACTTCAGCCGCCCCGACCGCGTGCCCGACGCGGTGATGAACAAGGTGTTGTGGGAATACTTTCACCGGCTGGAGCGCAAGCCGCGATAGGGTAGACTACAGCATGACCTTCGATCTCATTCTCCACGATGCAACCATCTTCGACGGCACTGGTGCGCCGCCCGTGTCCGGTTCAATTGGCGTGCTCGGGGACCGCATCGCGGCCGTCGGCGATCTCGGCGACGCGGCCGCGGCGTGGGCGATCGACTGCGCCGGCAAGGCGATCGCCCCCGGCTTCATCGACATGCACTCGCACAGCGACTGGGTGATCCCGCACGCCGATCACGGTGCGGTGCTGGCGCCGTTGCTCGAACAAGGCATCACGACGATCGTCGGCGGCAACTGCGGCTGCTCGCCGGCGCCGTACGTAGCCGGAAACCGGAAGCTGCTGCCGCTCGTCGGCCGCATGCTGCACGACCACGACCTCGACTATCGGTGGTCGAGCATGGGCGAGTTTCTCGCGGCGTTGGAGCAGCAAGGTCTCGCGCTCAATCTCGCGCAACTGGTCGGCCATGGCACCATTCGCGCCGCGGTCAACGGCATCAAGCCGGGACCGGCCAACGCCGAGGAGATCGGCGCGATGGCCGACCTCGCGCGCGCCGCGCTCGACGAAGGCGCCCTCGGTCTATCGACCGGGCTCGGCTACGCGCCGGGAGTGTTCGCCGACACCGACGAGTTGGTCGGCACCACGGCGCCACTAAAGGAGCGGCGCGGCGTGTACACCTCGCACGCCCGCAGCTACATCGCGCTCGGCAGTCTCGACGATCCGACGCAGCAGCCGTCGAACCTGCGCGCGGTCGACGAGACCGCCGCCGTGTTCCGCGCTCACGGCATTCCCGTGCAGCACTCGCATCTCATCTTCGTCGGCGACACGACCTGGCCGACCACCGATCTCGTGCTCGAACACTTGGATCGGCTGGTCGAAGAAGGCGTCGACATCGCATGGGATGCGTTCCCCTACGTCGGCGGCAACACCACGCTGGTGGTCTTCATGCCGCCTTGGACGCTGCCGAACTTGCGCGACGCCGTCACCAACCCCGAGCAGCGCCAACGCGCCGCCGGCACGCTCAACTGGGTGCTGCCGCATCTCGGGATGCGCTGGGAGGACACGCAAATCATGTGGGTGCCGGATCGCCGGGTCGCGCATTACGAAGGCATGACGATCGCCGAGATCGCCCGCGATCGAGGCAACGACCCGACGGAAACCTATCTCGATCTGGTCGGCGAACTCGGCAGCCAAGCGCGCATCATCAACTGGAACTACAGCGGTCGCGACGACGAAGAGACCAGTCTGCGAAAGGTTCTGCAACACTCTCGCACGTGCGTCGAGACCGACACGATTCTGACCGGGAACGGCTTCGACAACCCGGCGTCGTACGGCACCTTCCCGCGCGTACTCGGACGCTACGTGCGCGAGTTGAAGCTCATCACTTTGGCAAATGCCGTTCGCCGCATGACCGGCTTCTCCGCCGATCGCATGGGTCTGCGCGATCGTGGCCGCATCGCCACAGGCTTAGCCGCCGATCTCGTCGTGTTCGATCCGGAGACGGTCGGCGACACCACGACACGACGCGCACCCAACCGATCGCCGTCTGGCATCGAGACGGTCGTGCTCAACGGCCACGTGGTTGTGCGTGACGGAAAATTCGATCGCGCCGCCCGCGCGGGTCAAGTGTTGAGAAGGCGGTGATGAGCGGCCAGTGACAAGGGATGCGCCGAAGACTGTTTAGACTCATCACCGTCCCTCGTCACCCATCACTTCCTCAATGAACTCCCGGACTCATCTGCAGCGCGTTGGGATCGACGCCGAGACGGCGAATCGATGCCTCCCACATCGCCCCGGACTCAGTATCGAACACCAGGTCGAGATCGACGTCCGCGGTGAGCCACGCGGACTGGAGTAACTCGCCGTCGAGTTGTCCCGGTCCCCACCCGGCGTAGCCGATCAGGAACCGACTGCGCGGCGGCGGCGGCCCCTCCATCAGTCGCCGCAAAAGCACCGGTGACGCCGAAAGGTATAAACCGTCCTTCACGCAAATGGCTTCAACGCCCGACGGCTCTTCGCCGACCAAGATCCACCCGCGCTGCGGCTCGACCGGACCGCCGACCCACAGTTGCAAGCCGTTGTCGGACTGCACGGGGGGATCGAGTTGAACGATGTCGGCTGCCGGCGTGCCCGTCGGCCGATTCAACACCAACCCGAACGCGCCGTCGCGTGTGTGCTCACACAACAACACGACCGTTCGCTTGAAGTTCGGGTCGTTGAGCTGCGGCATCGACAACAAGAGCGTGGGTGCCAATCCGTGATTCGCCGGTCCGCCTTCTTTCATAAGAAGTATGATACGGCGCCGACGGGGGTATTGCTACCGACGCGTTCCACTCCCGCAGGTCAGGCCAGGCTGAGCAATCGCTGCAGAAGGAATTCGACGAAGCGCGGTGCGTCGACAGCCGTGGCGACCTCGAATTCCGGCGCATCGGCTTGCGCGACCAAGCGAAAGGTTCCGTCGACGAGGGTCGGCTGCAGGTGCAGCCGCTCGGTCGTCACCAACGAGGGATCGAACACAACCGCGAGTGTCAACGGGTCGTGGAGAAACGCGACCGTCGACGGATCGAACGTGCGCGTGGCGCCAAAGAATTGCGCGTGGATCGGTGCCCAGATCTCGATCGCGTTGCACAGTGTCTGGACGAGCAGTGAAGGCGATGTGCGCAGACGCGCCAGATCCTGTTGGAGAAAGAAGGTTTTGAACGTTACGTCGAGCGGCACCAGCGTCGTCGGAATTCCGGCGCTCAGCACCAGCTCGGAGGCCTCCGCATCGGACCCGAGGTTGTATTCGGCCGCCGGGACGTCCGCGGCGCGCCCGATCGAACCGCCCATGACGGTGAGGTGAGGGATCGCGGCGATCAGCGCCGGCTCCTTCATGATCGCGACCGCGAGGTTCGACAGCGGGCCGATGGTGACAACCTGCGGGCGTTCGCGCAACACGGTCTTGATGAACAGATCCACTCCATGGCTGGTCGCGAGTGTGAGCGGCTCGTTGGGGCTCACGATCCCCTGCCCTTCGTGACCGAGCCACAGAAAGTTGCGCCGGCGCAGAATCGGTTCGCGTACCCCAGCCGCAACCGCCACCTCGGCCCGTCCGCCGAGCGAGAGCAGTTTCTTCGCAATCCGCGCGCGCAAACGGACGTCGCCCGACACGGTGGTCACCGCGCGCAGATCTAATTCTGGCGCCGCGAGGAGCAAGGCGATCGCAATCGCATCATCGACGTCGGTGCCGACGTCGGTATCGAGCAAGATCGGAACCGTCTTCGCCACTCGCGATCGCTTAGCACGGCGCCCTCGAGCGAGGCGAGCAACGTGACCGATTTCAGCCGCTTCCAAAGCCCGCTCGGCACTCTGTATAAGCGGGCGTGTCCGCAACGAGCAGCGTGGAGGCGAGGCAATGGCGCGTGCCCAATCGACGATGAAGCGAATCCGGATCCGTCGCTGCCGGCCGTGCGACGTGACCGCCGTGCTGCAATTCTGGAACCGGGCGGGCGCACCCGAGAGTGTGACCGATGCACCATCCTCGCTGCGCGCGCGGCTGCGTCGCGATCGCGACTTGCTCTTGTTGGCGTGGGACGACTCTCGCTTGATTGGCTCAGTCATGGGCGGCTGGGACGGGTGGCGCGCCAGCATGGCTCGCCTCGCCGTCGATCCAGCGTATCGCCGTCTCGGCATCGCTCGCGCGCTGGTGGCCCGGGTGGAGAAACGACTGCGCGCAAGGGGTGCCAAGCGTATCGGCGGGATCGTCCTCATCGAAAATCGCCTCGGACGCGCCTTCTGGGAGCGAGCCGGCTACCGCCGCGACCGCCGCGTGTATCGCTACATCAAGGACCTCGCGGGCGCTCGCGACTAGCGATGCGATGTCGTTCTTGGTAGCCAGTTCCGCATCCATGGAGACCCGGAACGGATTTGTCGATCTGATCGGCAACACGCCGCTAGTTCGATTGCGGCACGCGTCCGAACAGACCGGCTGTGAAATCTTGGGAAAGTGTGAATTCCTCAATCCCGGCGGTTCGGTGAAGGACCGCGCCGCGCTGTACATCGTGCGCGACGCGGAGGCGCGTGGCGCGCTGCGGCCGGGTGGCGTGATCGTCGAGGGCACGGCGGGCAACACGGGCATCGGCCTGGCCCTCGTCGGCAACGCGCTCGGATATCGCACCGTGATCGTCATGCCCGAGACCCAGAGCCAAGAGAAGAAGGACATGCTGCGGCTGTGCGGCGCCGAGCTGCGACTCGCGCCGGCGGTGCCGTACAAGGATCCCGGCAACTACGTGCGCGCGTCGGGCCGCCTCGCCGCAGAATTGGCGCGCGTCGAACCCAACGGTGCGGTGTGGGCCAACCAATTCGACAACCTCGCCAATCGACGCGCGCACTCTGAAACCACCGGCCCCGAGATCTGGCGTCAGACCGATGGCCGGATCGATGCGTTCGTCGCCTCGGTCGGTAGCGGCGGCACGCTCGCTGGCGTCGCGATGGCATTGAAGGAACGCAACCCGCGCGTGCGCATCGTGCTCGCCGATCCGATGGGCTCCGCGCTGTATCACTACTACCGGCACGGCGAGCTGAAGGCCGAGGGTACCTCGATCACCGAAGGCATCGGTCAGGGGCGCGTGACCGGCAATCTCGAAGGCGCGCCGATCGACGACGCGGTGCAGATCAGCGACGATAAGGCGTTGCCGATCATCTTCGATCTGCTGCAGCACGAAGGACTCTCGGTCGGCGGATCGAGCGGGATCAACGTCGCAGGGGCCATCCAGGTCGCCAAACAACTCGGCCCCGGCCACACCATCGTCACCATGCTGTGCGACGACGGCACGCGCTATCAAAGCAAGCTGTTCAATCCGGAGTTCTTGCGCTCAAAGAATCTGCCGGTGCCGCAGTGGTTGGTCTGACGCGGCACCGGACTACGACGACAGAATGTCCTTCTCGGCCTCGGGCCAGACGGCCTGAAGGATACTCACCATGCGATCGATGTCGGCTTTCGTCGAGATCAACGGCGGAGCAAGCGCGACGCATTGGAACAACGCGCGCGCGATCAACCCGCGCTGAAACGCCATCGCCACGATGTGGTGCGGATCTTCGACGTTGGGGAACGGTTCTTTGGTCTTTTGATCGCGCACGATCTCGACCGCGGCCAACATGCCGCAGCCGCGGATCTCGCCGACGATAGGTGATGCGCCGAACGCCTCGCGCAGTCGTTCGAGCAAGTAGGCCCCGACCACGCGCGCGTTCTCGACGAGTCCCTCGCGCTCGATGATGCCGATGTTGGCCAGTCCGGCCGCGCAACAGGTCGGATGATTGTTGTAGGTCAAGCCGAACATCAGCGGGATGCCGTCGGGCATTTCGTCCCGAATGGTCTCGTAGACGTGATCGGCCACCACCGAGGCCGACAGCGGCAGGTAGCCCGACGAAATCCCCTTCGCGAACGAAACCAGATCGGGCTTGATGTTCCACTGCTCCATGCCGAACCACTTACCGGTGCGACCGAAGCCGGTGACGACTTCGTCCAGGATCAGCAAGACGTCATGGCGTTTGCAGATCGCCTGAATCGGCTCGAAGTAGTCGGGTGGCGGCACGAGAATTCCGCCGGTACCCATCACCGGTTCGAGGATCACTGCAGCGACGGTGTCGGGGCCTTCCTTGATGATCTCGGCTTCGAGGTCGTGCGCGCACGCCAGCCCACAGCTCGGATAGGTCTGGCCGAACTCGCAGCGGTAGCAATACGGCGGCGCGAAGTAGGCGTGTGAGGCATCCTGCTCGATCATCGCGTGGTACGCGAGAATGCCGGTCGCCGTGCCAGCACCGCGCGTCGCGCCGTGGAACGCCCACCGGCGCGAGAGGATTTTCACCTTTTGATACTTGCCGCGAACACCGTGATAGAGGCGGGCGAACTTGAAGTTCGCCTCGTTGGCCTCGCTGCCGCCGCTGTGAAACAGCACGTGCGTGAGCCGGCGATCGCTCGGAAGCAGGCCAACGACCTTCTCGGCCAGTCGCGTCGCCGGCTCGTTGCCGAAATCCCAGAAGCTCGGATAGTAGGCGAGCTGCCGCATTTGCGCGTTGACCGCGTCGGCAATCTCCATGCGCCCGTGGCCGACGCTGATGTTGAAGAGGCCGGAGAAGCCGTCGATCACTGTGCGGCCGTCGGCGAGTTGCAGCTCGATCCCCCGGCCGCCAACGAAGATCTTCGACCCGTGCCGCTCCTGCTTGCGGAACTCGGTGATCGGATGAATCACATGCGCGCGATCGAGGCGCAGGATTTCATCGAGGTTGGAAGCGCGGTCTGGCATAGATCACTCTCCACTGAAGGACGTCACGCAGCGCTTGTGTGTTCACGGATCTGCAAGCGTTGTCAATGAGGGCACGTTCCGTCATTCGTTCGTCACAGACCTGCTGCGCGACGGCTAGGACATCCGTACCGTCCAGGAATTGCTCGACCACGCCGCGTCCGGACCACGATGGTGTACACGCACACCTGTCCTGACCGTGTCGAAGGATGCTCAACCGCGGCGGTTACGGGGTGCTGAGCCCGGCCGATCGGCTAGTAGGCGCGCTTTCATGGCCGGCGAGCGCTGCGTGATAGGCTGCGAGCCTCCTGAATCGGCGGGCGGCAATAGGCTGCGAAAATCTTGCAGGGTTTGCACGGGGAGTGTTATGGGGTTGCGCGATCGTAACCGACCGGATCGAGAGGCGAAGATGCACAATGGAACGGGTCGAGAGGAGGCGTATT
>DATKMK010000072.1:0-61487 GCA_035541895.1 Binatia bacterium
TCGAACTGCGACGATTCCTCCAGCTCGGGATCGAGCTCCTTGCCTTGCAGCATCGCGTACAAGCGCTGGATGGTGGTGATGACCACGCGGGCAACTGGGTCGAGCTTGTTCGAGGTGAGCAACTGCACATTGTACAGCTCGGTGAACTTCCGGCCGTCGTCGGGCGTGGCGTACGACTGAAACTCCTTCAGCGCCTGGCGACCGAGGTTGGCGCGATCGACGAGGAACAACACCCGCCGCGCATCGGCGAACTTGATCAGCCGATAGATCGAACTGATCGCGGTGAAGGTCTTGCCGCTGCCCGTCGCCATTTGGATGAGGGCACGCGGTCGATCGTCGGCGAGTGAGTGTTCGAGGTTGGTCACCGCGCGAATCTGCGCCGGCCAGAGGCCGGTCGTGATCAACGGCGGCAGGCGCTGCAACCGCGTCCGCAGCGTTGGCGGCTTGCGCGCAAAACGGGGCTCGGCGGCGAGATCAGTTGCCGACTCGTCGGCCGCGGCAATCGCCAGCCAGGCGGCGAGCGTCTCGGGTCGATGAAAGCTGAACACTCGCCGGCTGCGCGGGTCGGGATCAAATTCGTTGGTGAAGCGCGTCTCGACTCCGGTGCTCTGATACAAGAACGGCAGCGGCCGGAAGTGCGCCGGCACCGTTGCGGGAACGCCTTCGCTGTACTTCGTCGCTTGCAGCTCGACGCCGGTTAGCGTGACGCCTTCCTTCTTCGCCTCGATCACGCCGGCGGCTTTGCCGTCGACGTACAGAAGATAGTCGGCGAAGCCGTGGCCACGCACGAGCGGGAACTCACGCACCGCGATGCCGCGACCCGCGGCGAGGTTGACTCCAGCCGCATCTTGCACGGACCAACCCGCATCGGCGAGCAAGCCATCAATGCGTTCGCGCGCTTCTTGTTCCGGCTTGGCCATGGAACAGCGCGGGACCCTAACGGTGAGATCGCGGCGATGTCAAACTCGGAACCTCTCCCCCGCCCCTCTCCGACACGGAGAGGGGTATCCGGATTCCCCCCTTCCCGCGTCGGGAAGGGGGCCAGGGGTTAGGTCCTTCTACTTCACCTGCGGTACGCCCAAGGTGATGGGTGTCCTCAGCTCGGTCCCTCTCGCGTCATCGCTGGCTGCGCGCTAGGCTGCGCGGACCAATTGCCGCACCAAGGAGGAACCCACGTGTTCGTCGTTACCAATCGTATTCCGGTCGGACCCGGCCATGAAGAGGATTTCGAGAATCGTTTTCGCCATCGCGCGCATCTCATCGATCAGTCGCCCGGCTTCATCAAAAATCTGGTGATGCGTCCGGTGCAGCGGCGCTTCAGTCACGCAACCGGACAATGGGAAGAATCGAAGGAGCAGGGCTACTATCTCGTTCAGACCTATTGGGAGAGTGAGCAAGCGTTCTGGAATTGGACCAAGAGCGAATCGTTCCGCATCGCCCACAGCAATCGCCCGCCCGCCGAGATGTTCGCGGGCCCCAGCGTGCTGGAGATCCACGAGATCGTGTTCCGCACCGACCAGTGACGCGGTGCGCTCAGCGCACCGCGCGCATATCGCTGATCGCCTATCGCGTATCGTCCGAGCACTTGATCGGCTACGCTGCGCGCCGTAGGCGCGCACGTTTGTGTTTGGGAAACGCGCGCCCGACCTGTCGCAGCATATCCCAGGCATAGTACAGCTCGGGATAGACCAGCGGCTTGCCGCTGCTCATCAGCGCCGCGGCGACATCGCGCTCGGGATCGGCCCACGACACGATGTTGGTGAAACCGAGGTGTCCGAACGCGTATTGCGTGTCGGGTCCGTACGGGCTGAACCACTGCCCGCCGAGCATGAAGCCCATCCCGTAGCGGAACGGAATGCCGAGGGTGAAGTCCATCTCGAGATACGACTGCTCGGTGGTGGCGCGGCGGATGGTGCGCGGCTCGAAGATCCGCGCCCCGTTCAACTCACCGCCGTTGAGCAAGAGTTGATAGAACGCGCTCAGCTCGTTGGCGGTGGCGACGATGTTGCCGGACGGGACGACGCCGGTGAGGAAGCGCGGATCGTTGCCCAAATCCGCGATCGAATCGAAGGGAACGCCGAGGGCGCGATTGAGAATCGTCGACAGTAGCGGTACCAGCGGCGGACCGGTGTGATAGTTCAGCGCGACGCGGTGCACATCGGCCTTGCGCACGCCGTAACTCAACCAGCGCAGTTTCAGCGGTTGCCGTATCTCGGCGTCGAGAAGGGTTCGAATACTCTTGCCAGTGACGCGACGGATGACCTCGGACAACACGAAGCCGCCGGTGATCGCGTGGTACGCGAGCTGTCGGCCGGGGCGCGACACAGTTTCCGCCTCGCAGAGCAAACGCACGATGCGGTCCTGGTCGGACAAAAGGTCGAGATCCATCGCTTCGGGCGGAATGTTGGGAATGCCGGCGCGGTGACTGAGCACGTGGCGGATCGTGATCCACTGCTTGTGGTGGGTGACGAACTCGGGGATGTATTCGCACACCGGATCATCGAGCCGAATCAAGTTGCGCTGATCCAGGAGGTGCACCAACATTGCGGTGACCGCCTTCGAGGCCGAGAAAATGTTGAACGGAGTCTCGGGCGTCACCACCACCTTCTTGGCATCCGGCGGGTCGTGCGGTCCGTTGCCCGCGGCGTGGCCGATCGCCCGGTCGATCACCACCTGCCCGCGATAGCGCACGCACAACTGAATCGCCGGATGGATACCGCCGCGGTAGAGCTGCTCGACGGCGTCCCAGATGCGCGCGACCGCCGCCGGTTGCACGCCGAGGTCGCGCGGGTTCACTTCGCGCTTCGAAACCGACGCCACCGATTCGATGTCAGCCGGGACGCGGAAGGTTGTCATGAAGGGCAAGCGCATGAACGAAGTCTATCGCACGACGACGTTGCTGGCAGCACCGTTCGTATCGAACTTGATCCAGACCCGCTCGTTGGCGGGGTCGAAGAACCAACCCCGGTCGGCCGATTCCAACGCCGCGAACGAATCGACGGCCGCCAATGGCATTGCGTCCAGCGTGACCTGCTGTGCCGAGTTGACTCGCAGTCGCGCGATGTAGCCGCGCGTGCTGGGTGTCAGGCCCAAGACGATACATGGTGCGCCGTCGCAGGCCGAGTCGCTCAACGTGAACGTGCTGTCGCCGGATTCTTCGTGCAGCGTCACGGTCGACCGCTGCGGCCAGCTCGGCGGAACCGCCGCCGCATAGCCGTCGAGGGTGAGCCGACCCTGTGACAGCAGCTGGCTGCCGTTGCCGGCGACGCTGCTGGCGACGTCGAGCGGAATGATCCCGCCGGTGCGGACGTAGATCGGGATGCGATCGCGCGGCGCATCGGCGGCGACCGTCAGCGGCCCGAGCAGATGCCGAGTCGGCTGCCAGTAGTCCGTCCACTCGCCCGTCGGTAGATAGACCGATCGACTGCGATCGCCGTCGTGCCAGAGGGGCGCGAACAACACATCGTGACCGAGGAGGAACTCATCCCAGAGATCGGCGACGTTGGGGTCGTCGGGGAAATCGAAGACCAATGGTCGAGCCAACGGTCGACCGCTCGCATGCGCGTCGAGCGCAAGGCTGAAGAATAGCGGCACCAATTCGTGGTGCAGGGTGACGTAGCGCCGATAGATGTCGATCATCTCACTGTCGTACGCGGGCGACGTCGGCATATCCCACGGCGCGTGTTGGCCACCGCCCTGATTGCCGCCGCCGATTTCCATGAATGGGCAGAGCGCGCTGAACTCCAGCCAGCGCGCGAATACATCGCGCTGGCCGAATTGATAGTACCCGCCGGTGTCGGTACCCCACAACGAAAAGCCCATGAACGCGACGCGCGCGAGCTGCAGAATCGCCGCGCGCAATCCGCGGTCGGTCGGCGCGCCCAGTCCGAACCCATCGCGACCGGGTGAGTCGCCGCCCCAGAACACGCCGTACTGCTGACTGCCGGCATAGCCGGCGCGCAGATAGTGGAAGAAGTCGCCGGGCACGCGGTCTGCGAAGGCGTCGTGATGCACGCGCGCGTAGTCGACGGTGTACCCGTTCATCATCTCGCGGCCGGTGCGGCCGTCGCCGAAGATGTCGGTCGGCTGGTTGGGCACGGCATCGGGCAACTCCGTGGGATCGAACTCGCTGCGGTCGAGTTTGATCCCGGAGATGCCGAGGTCGATCAGCGTCTGCACTTTCGTGGTCCACCATCCGACCGCGGCGGGATTGGTGAAGTCGATGAGTAAGCCGCTGCGCGGCGCGTAATACGACGGTTGCGCATCGGTGGCGTTGTCGCCCAGTGCCCACGGCGCGGCAAACACGATGATGTGATACCCCCGCGTGCGCAGCGCCGCCAGCATCTCGTCGGTATGCGGAAAGCGAGTCGGGTCGAACGCGAAGCTGGCAAAGCCGGCGTACTGGCTGGGTGGGAATATGGGCGGCGGCAAGGGGCCGCTTGTCCACGGCCGATCGAATTCATAGTTGCCGACCGGGATGGCCAAGCTGTCGTACATGCTGAGATCGTTAACGAGATCCGCGTTCATCTCGACGCCGTCGAGGATCGCGGTGCTGCCTTTGCGATGCTCGTCGCGCCAGCGCAGATGCTTGAACGCCCAGCGCGGCGGAGCGAACGGCCGGCCGGTGACCGCGGTGTACTCGTCCTGAATCGCGCCGTGATCGCCGACGAAGTACCTTACGCTGTGCTCGGCCGTGCGCTGATTGAACTCGAAATCGACGCGAACCTGATCCGGATCGGACTTTGCGAGATCATAGACGCCGGTCATGGTGTCCTCGACGAACACACCGTAGCCGCGCGAACTGTGAAACAGTGGCGCGTAAAGGCCCATCGTCGGCGTGACCATCATGGTGACGATCTCGCCGCGGCGGTCGAGCGAGCCGACCGCGAGCGGTGCGATCTCGCTCGGCCCGCGCCCGTCGACGATGCGTTCGGTCAGTCCGTAGAATCGCTCGCCCGCGGATGCCGCAAGCTGAGTGACCACACGGGTGGCTTGGTGACCGTCCTGCAGCCGCAGGCGCGAGCGCAAGGAGCGAGCCGTGGGGAGTTCGATCGACCAGTCGACTGCAGCCGCTCCCGCGTCGGCGCGCAGCGTGATGCCACGGGTGGTTGGCTGCACATCGCGAAGATTGGCGAGATCGACGGCGCCGGCGTCTTGTTTGAATGAGGGAGCGGCAACGCTGGTGAGCCCATTGCCGTCGGCACCGGCGAGCACGAGGCCGGCGTTCGTGGTGTCGAGCCGCGCCGTGGCGGCCTGCGAGCGGAGCGTGACGAATCCGGTCCCCGGCGTCACCCGCACCTCATCGCTGCCCACGGGCACGAACTGCAGGTAGCCGTGAAGGTCGGCGGCGGAGACGACGCCATCGTCGTTCCAGTCGTGCGTGAGACACAGCGGATTGTGGGTGTCGAACAGGCACCCCGTTGTCGCGACGAGCGGCGCCGTCTCGGTTGCCAACGCGCGCACGGCGGTCAACGTCATGGCGATGATGAGCAGCAGTCGCACGCTTCTCACGAGGGCGCTGGCTAGCATCAACCGACCGCGCCGGGCAAATCCCGCAGGGCACACGCTATTGCGGAATCTGCTCCTCGGGACTCGTGGGCGGCCTCGTGCAGTTCGCTTGGTGAGAGGAATCTCGCACCGTTCGCCGGCCGCTTCGTTCACGACGCAATTTCCTCGGTGCATTGCCCATGGGGTGAAGGCGGATTGGATAGTCGGAGAAAATCCCATTCCGGTCAAGCAGCCGGCAGTCGGCGGCTGGCGTCTCGATCGGGCTTCGGTATGATGGCGCGCACCAACTCAGAGGAGGCACCACATGGACGCGAAGTACACCGGCATGACGCCGGACTTGTATCGGTATCTCGTCGAACACGGCACGCCGCGCGACGCGATCCTGCACGAGCTGTCGGAAGAAACCGCGAAACTGGGGCCGATCAGCATGATGGAGATCGCGCCCGAGCAAGGTGCGTTCATGACGATGCTCGTGCGCGCGATCGGCGCGCGCTCCGCGATCGAAGTGGGAACCTTCACCGGTTACAGCGCGGTGTGCATCGCGCGTGGGCTCGCGCCCGGCGGCAAGCTGCTGTGCTGCGACATCAGCGAGGAATGGCCGAAGGTCGCCCGAAAATATTTCGAGCGGGCCGGCCTCAGCGATCGCATCGAGCTGCGCATCGCGCCCGCCATCGAGACGCTGCGCGCGCTGCCCGCGGGCGAGACCGTGGACTTCGCGTTCATCGACGCCGACAAGAGCGGCTATCGCGCCTACTATGAGGAGATCCTCAAGCGCCTGCGCCCGAACGGCTTGATCCTGTTCGACAACGTATTGTGGCAGGGGCAGGTGGTCGATCCCAACGCCGACAGCGACGACACCAAGGCGATCCGCGCGCTGAACGACTTTCTCGCGCGCGACGCACGCGTTCAAACCGTGATGCTTTCGGTTTCCGACGGCCTCACCCTCGTGCGGAAGCGTGCGGCCGGGGAGTAGCGGCGCCGCCGCGTCGCCTCGCGTGTGGCACGACTGATTGAGCCGGCGACCGAGATTCCGTACACTTCGGCCCGATGGCGCGACCACGCATACTGTCTTTCGTCATGGCCGGCGGGAAGGGCGAACGCCTCTACCCGCTGACCAAGGATCGTTCGAAGCCGGCCGTCCCGTTCGGCGGTCGCTATCGCATCATCGACTTCGTTCTCAGCAACCTGATCAACTCGGAGATCCGATCGATCTACGTGCTGACCCAGTACAAGGCTCAATCGTTGGTCGAGCATCTCGAACGCGGGTGGACGTGGCGTGTCGGCGGGCGCGAGGGCTTCATCCGTGCTGTGCCGGCGCAGATGCAGCTTGGCGATTCGTGGTATCGCGGTACGGCCGACGCGATCTTTCAGAACCTCAACCTCGTCCGCGATCACGGCGCCGACGCAGTGGCGATCTTCAGCGCCGATCACATCTACAAGATGAACGTCCGTCAGATGATCGAATTCCACCTCCGCACCGACGCCGCGGCGACCGTCTCGTGCCTGCCGGTGCCGCGCGCGAGCGCCACGCAATTCGGCGTGGTGGCGGTCGACGATCAATCCCGTGTCACCGGCTTCGTCGAGAAGCCGGCCAACCCGCCCGCCATCCCCGGCCGCCCGGCCGAAGCCTACGCCTCGATGGGCAACTACATCTTCAACGCGTCGTTGTTGAGAGAAGTGCTGGGCGACAACAGTTCGGGCACCTCTCACTTCGACTTCGGCAAGGACATCCTGCCCGAGATCACCTCGAGCCACGCGGTATTTGCGTACGACTTTCGCCGCAATCGCATCCCGGGGCTACGCGAGGGCGAGCAAGCTTACTGGCGCGACGTTGGGACCATCGAAGCGTTCTACGAAGCGAACATGGACCTCAAGAGCGTCGTACCGCAACTCAACTTGTACAACTGGCAGTGGCCGATCATGACCGCTCGCTTCAACGATGCGCCGGCCAAATTCGTCTTCGATGAAGAGACCCGGCGCGGGGTCGCTTTACAGTCGGTTCTGGCGAGCGGTTGTGTACTGAGCGGCGGCTACGTCAAGGACTCGATCCTCGGTCGCAACGTCGTGGTCGATGCCGGCGCCGAAGTGCGCGACTCGGTGTTGATGGACAACGTCGTGATCTCATCCGGCGCGCGTGTGCGGCGCGCCATCATCGACAAGAACGTTGTCGTCGCGCCCGATGATCGCATCGGCGAAGACCTCGATCGCGACCGTGCGCGCTACGTGGTTTCTTCCGACGGGATCGTGGTGGTCGAGAAAGCGCCCGATACCCCCGAGCTGTTGTCGCGGAATTGGTGAGGGTGGTGAATGGTGAGTCGCGAGTGGTGAGTTGTCAATCGCGGTAGCCCACACTCCGGCTACTCACCGTTCACGACTCGCCGCTCACTCACGATCCTCCAGCTCCTCCAGCACCCGCGTGTCGTCGTACACCTTGATCTGGGCGTCGGCATAGAGCGCACGGGTGCGTTCGGTAATGGCGCCGACGCGCACCAGTGCCGGCATCATCAGGTCTTTGAACGCGTGAATGGCGCCGACCGCGCGTTCGGGGCGGATGCCCTGGGCGCGGGCATCGATGATGCCCCGCACGAAATCGGCCGGGTCGATGTCGCTGTTTTCGAGCACCTTGACGTAGCTGGGGTCCGGCATGGTCATCTGCCCGCGTCGGCGGCCGCCGCCGTTGGCTTCGACCATGTAGCGCATGGCTTCGAAGGTGAACTGCGCGACGTCTTCGCGATCGTCCGCGTGCATGTCGCGAATCGCGTCCGCGACGTAGACGTGCCCGAAGGCGACGTGGCGGGCCTCGTCTCGCAACACGTTCTCGACGATCTGCCGCAACAGCGGATCGCGGGTGGATCGCCGCATGTTGTGAAACGCGCCGAGGGCCAGTCCCTCGATGATCATCTGCATGCCGAGACACACCTTGACCCAGTGATCCGCCTGAAGCGTGAGATCGATCACGGTCTTGAGCATCGGCGAGATCGGGTAGATCAGCGCCAGCTTGCGCACGTAGCGATCGAACACCTCGACGTGGCGCGCCTCGTCCATGGTTTGCGTGGCCGCGTACAATTTGGCTTCGTAGTCCGGCACCGCGTGCACCTGTTCCGCCGCGACCATGAGCGCGCCCTGCTCGCCGTGGAGGAACTGTGACAGCACGTACGCCGTGTTGTGCGCGTTGAACGCGGCTTTGCGCCGCGCGTCGAGCTGCTGCATGAACGGAAGCTGCATCACGGCCGAGCGGCCGTCGTCGATCAACGGCTGCGACGGATCGATCTCGCGATCCCAGTCGACCAACTGATCCGCGTCCCACTGCAGGCGCTTCGCCTTCACGTAGAGATCGCGCAGCTTCTCGATGTCGATCGCGTAATCGAACTGCCACACCACGTCCATCGGCGCTTGGTACCGGTTGGCCGTTTGCGGTGCGTCCATGACGTCTTCTGTGGCACGGCGGCGCGCTGCTGGCAACCCGCCGGCCCCGACCTTGAGCCGGTGCGCGCTTCTTTGTAAGAGCAGCGCCGGAGGATTCGTCCATGCTGCCCGGTCCGTACTTCGACGACTTCACGGTGGGTCAGGTGATCAAACATTGGCCCGGCCGCACCATTCGCGACTTCGACGACACCTGGTTCACGCTGATGACGATGAATACCAACCCGATCCACTTCGATGATCACTACGCGGCGACCACGCAGCACGGTAAGTGCTTGGTGAACGGGATTCTGGTGTTCGCGATCACCGTGGGCATGAGCGTGCGCGACGTCAGCCAGAACGCGCTCGCCAACCTTGAGTACGAAAGCGTGAAGCACCTCGGTCCGACCTACCACGGCGATACGATCTACGCCGAGACCGAGATCCTGGAGAAGACCGAATCGCGCTCGCGGGCGGATCGCGGGGTGTTGTACGTCGAAACTCGCGCCTGGAATCAGCGCGACGAAAAGGTGCTGTCACTGCGGCGGCGCGTCCTGGTGCCGCGCCGGCCGAGTGCGTAGCGCAGCCGCGCCGGCTGACGGGATTCACTCGACCGTCAAGAGTTTTTGGATCAGACGCGCATACACGTGCGGATCGCGCGTCAATTCGCCGAGCGAGCCCACGGTTTCGAGGCGACCGTAGCGGGCCGCCGAAGCGATGCGACGCGCCAACGAGATGGGTCGACTCGGATCGCCGCCCCAGCCGACGACGCCGACGGGCATCCGCAGCGCCGCGACCGGGGCTTTGATGGCGGCAGGAACCCAGACTGTGCGCAAACAGCAACGGTGTGCCCGCGCCGAACGCCTCGACGCACAAGCGCACTCCGTCGTTTGACCACCTCGCGAGGCTTGCGATTCATGACGGACTCGCGGCGCAGCGTTAGCACGACCCCGGACGCCGCACCATGGTGCACGATCGGGATGAGCAAATCGTCGCATCGAATACCTGTCCGTGCAGCTCAGACAAATCAGCGGCATTCGCACGTCGCTGCGTCAACAAACGGTGCCCGGCACTCGCGACGGACGGACAGATTCAGGTTCGCGGTTAGTGGCATACGCTTCGCTGATTCGCCGGCGCGTGATCTCGAACGGAGCGATGGCTCAACGCCCGGGACAACCGGTGGATGCCCGAGGGCGTAACTCGCGCTCGGCGCTGTCGCTGGCCGCTATCAACGAACCGATCGCCGACAAAGCAATCCGCACGGCATCGGCGCTGATCGGCGGCTGGGTCACGGGCATTGCTGCTGCCGCGATCGGACTCGGGACCTTCGCCGTCGCCTATGCGGCCGGCCGAGCCGATCTCCCCGCCGACGCATCGGTGGTGACCCTGGGTGCGGGCCTGCTCGTCCTTCCTCTGTTTGCAGCGGCCTCACCGGTCTGGGCGTCCGCAACTCTCGTTGCGGTTGCTGCTGCCGGGTGGTGGCTGGCCGGCGGCTCCTACCCGGATGGGCTCAGTCTGTTCGGGTTGACCTTGACGACCGTCACCGCGACGGCTGCGACGGTTCTGCGCCGAACCCGCGAGCGGAGCGCAAAAGGCGAAATCGACCATCTCACGGAGATCGCCGATCGGCTCGCGGCTGCCAATGCGGCGCAAGCCGAGGCGAGTGAGGTTGCGGAGGCGTTGTTTGCCGCCACGCGGGATCTGTCGATGTCGTTGGAAGCCGGCGAAGTCGCTGGACGGGTGGCCCGCAACGCGTGGACTGCGACGCAGAGCATCGCTGCCACCGTGTTGTTGTGGGATGGCGAGCGTGAACTGTTTCGCATCGCGGCGGTGGCCGGCGGCGGCGGAAACACCGAGCTGCAGCAACTCGAAATTCCCCTCCGCAATGTGACGGCGCTCCAAGGTGTGCTGGACGAAGGCATGGCCGACGTCCCCCGATCCGCGCTGCGCGATCCGGTCTTGGATGCTTTGCTGCGCCGTTGGAAGGCCAGCGCAATCCTCGCCGCCCGTTTGCAACGCGGCGATCGTTTGCTCGGGGTGGTGCTGATCGCTCGCCGTGCCGCCGGGCCCGCACCGGCCAAGGCATGCCGCATTCTCAGCGGGATCGCCTTGCAAGCGGCGGCCGCCCTCGAAAGCGCCAATCTCGTCAACGATTTGCGTACCGCGAGCAACTTGCGGGAAGAATTCACCGCGACCATGTCGCACGAGCTGCGCACCCCGTTGAACGTCATCATCGGCTACACCGAGATGCAGCGCGACGGGATGTTCGGAGAACTTTCGGAGGAACACCTTGATACGCTCAAACGCGTGCACGAGCAGGCGCTGCAGCTCCTGGATCTCATCCAAGCGACCCTCGACGTCGGACGACTCGAGCGGGGGCTGATGACGGTCGACGCTCGCGAGGTCTGCGTCCAAGATGTGATGACGCAGCTCTTCGCCGCGATCCCGCCGGCGTGGCGCAAGCCCCACGTCGCGCTGCACTGGCGCGTCGATCCGGCCGTGCCCAGCATCCGCAGCGACGCGGCCAAGTTGCAAGTGATCGTCCGCAACCTTGTGCACAACGCGCTGAAATTCACCGATTCCGGCCAGGTCAATGTGACCGTCACGACCGACGCAAACCACGAGCGCGTGCATTTCGTGGTACAGGACTCGGGGCGCGGCATGGCGGCGCAGGACCTCAACATCATCTTCGACATGTTCCGCCAATCGTCGGATCGCGATCCGGCCGCCGGCGGCGTCGGGCTCGGACTGTACATCGTCAAGCGACTGGTTTCGTTGCTCGGCGGCGAAGTCGATGTCCGAAGCGCGCCCGGTCGCGGCGCGACCTTCCGGGTCCACTTGCCGACGGCCGGGCCCCACTCCATGCCACGCAACAGTCCCGGCTTGCGCGCCGCGCGCGCCGCAGTCTCGTAGTCGCCCCGCTCCACGCGCCCCTTGCCGCGCGCTCGCCGCGGTGGTTGAATCCAGCCGGCGCCATGACGGAATTGCCCATCGGCTCCGCTCGGATCATGCTGTTGCGCGGCGACATCACGCAGCAAACGACCGATGCGATCGTCAACGCGGCGAACACCACGTTGCTCGGCGGCGGCGGCGTCGACGGCGCCATTCATCGAGCCGGCGGACCGGCGATCCTCGCGGAATGCCGCGCGCTCGGCGGGTGCGCGACCGGGGATGCGAAGCTCACGACGGGCGGCCGATTAGCGGCTCGCTACGTCATCCACACCGTCGGACCGGTGTATCGCGACGGCCGACACGGCGAGCCCGAACTTCTCGCCAGCGCGTATCGGCGTAGCCTGGAAGTCGCGAGCGAGAACGGCATTCGCTCAGTCGCGTTTCCGTCGATCAGCACCGGCGCATACGGCTACCCGATCGCCGCCGCCGCGCGAATCGCGCTGCGAACCGTGCGGGACTTCCTCCGCGGGCAACGCGACGTGTCGCTCGTTCACTTCGTGCTGTTCAGCGCCCAGGACTTCCAGACGTACGCCGCGACGCTCGCCGAGATCGCTGCGTCGTAGGCGTTCGCTCAGCGGCGAGGCGCTGCAGCGGGACGCCGGTCAGCCGGGTCAGAATCCACTCCTTGCGCAACTCCGCTCCGAGCGACGTGTAGAATCGAATCGCCGGGGTGTTCCAATCGAGCACCGCCCATTCCAGCCGACCGCATTGCTTCTGGATCGCGATGCGCGCCAGCGCCGCCAGCAGTGCGCGGCCGGCGCCGTTGCCGCGTTCCTCGGATCGAACGAACAAGTCCTCCAGGTACAAACTGGGACGCGCCAGAAACGTGGAATAGGTGAAGAAGTAGAGCGCGAAGCCGATCAATGTGCCGCCGCGGTAGCAGAGCAGCGTTTCGAAATATCGCCGCGGCCCGAAGCCGTGTCGGCGCAGCCGAACCACCGTCGCTTCGACCTCCTGCGACAGGTGTTCGTACTCCGCGAGCCCGTGGATCATGCGCAGAATCTGCGGGGCGTCGCGCCGCGTGGCGCGACGAATGCGGAGCGAGTTCGAGTCGGTCGATCGCTCAGTCGGTCGTCGCCGCGTCAGGCGCCGCCTCCACCACGAACCCCATCGCGGCGATCATTTCGTGCGCCGCCGCCGTGTCTTGACCCGGTGTGGTCAGGTAGCCGTCGACGAAGATCGAATTAGCCGCCAGCAGAGCCAGCGATTGGAACCACCCGAGATTCAACTCGCGTCCGCCGGCGACTCGAATCTCCGCGCACGGATTCGTCAACCGGAACAAACACAACGCCTTCAGGCAGCGCGCCGGATCCAATTCGCGCGTATCCGCCAGCGGCGTCCCGTCGATCGGGATCAAGAAGTTCAGCGGCAACGAGTCCACCCGCAGATCCCGCAACGCGAACGCGAGATCGATGACGTCTTCGTCCTGCTCGCCGAGGCCGACTATGCCGCCGCTGCAGGTTGACAGACCCGCCTGCTGCACGTTGCGCACGGTGCGCACGCGATCCGCATAGGTGTGGGTCGCGCAAATCTCGGGATGGAACCGCTCGCTGGTGTTGAGGTTGTGGTTCACCCAGCCGATGCCTGCCGCCTTGAGATCGTGCGCCTGCGCTTCGCTCATGATGCCGAGCGACACACACAGTTCGAGCGCGGGGAATTCAGCCTTGATCGCTCGCGCCGCCGCGGTGAAGCGATCGATATCGGTCTGACTCGGGCCGCGCCCGCTGGTCACCATGCAGTACCGCCGGGCGCCGGCGGCGACGGCGCGGCGCGCGTGCGTGACCAGCTCTGGTACTGAATCCAGGCGGTATCGCGGAATCGCCGCGTCGGAAATTGCCGACTGCGAACAGTAGTGGCAATCTTCCGGACACAATCCGCTGCGGGCGTTGCGCAGCACGCACAGCTTGACGCGACGCCCGTGGTGATGCTCGCGGACGCGCCGCGTCGCGCGCAGCAGCGCCGGAAGTTCACCCTCAGGGCACGTCAGGATCGCCATTGCGGCGGTGCGTTCGAGTGTGTTGCCGGCCAGCACGGACTCGGCGAGCGCGTCCCAACGTGCGGTTGGCGCGGCCCTGCAGCTCTCACTACTGACGACCATCGTCGAGCCTGCTATCAATACCCACATGCGCGCGCAAGCCACTCGGCGGCCGATCTCGCGTGGGTATCGATCCGGTCTACCAGCCATCGCGGCGCTCGCCGCTGCCTGCCGGCACCAGCCGCCTTCGCCCATCGCTGCGCCGACCCGGCCGCCGGTGCTGCGCGAAGAAGCCGTGCAGCCGATCGAGCAACCCCAGCTCGAAATCGTCGACCTTCAAGAAACTCCAACGGCGGATAAGAAAATGGTGACGCTCACCGGAACGTTGCGCAATCGCGGAACCGGCACGACGAAGACGCTGCGGGTGCGCGTTGACGCGTACAATCAGGACGACGCAGTGGTGCTGAGCGCCGAGGCGACACCGACCACCGAGATTGTCCCGCCGGGAGCGACCGTAACGTTCACACTCACGATGGAGAACCGTCGCGACGTGGCGCAGTATCACGTCGAGACGCTGGCTCGGTGACGCTTCGTGGCACTCCTCGCCCGGATTCGGGCCGCGATCCGTGCCGCGCTCGGCATCGTTCCCACGCTCGACCTGCACGGGCTCGGCATCCGCGCGGCGGTGGCGGCGACTGAAGACTTTCTGGTGGCCGCACGCGAGCGCGGGGAACGTCAGGTCCGAATCGTTTACGGCAAGGGCTGCGGCAGTCCCGGCGGCCGCGGCGTGCTGCGTGAAGTCATCCCGCACTGGTTGGCCGGCGAGGGCACGGCGCTCGTGACTCATTTCGAACGCCAACCCGATCACAGCGGCGCCGATGGCGGCGCGTTGGTATGGCTGAGAGAACCGGCCGCGATGCGGAAGCCCATGTGAACTCAGACTGGAACGCCCGGATGAAGTCGGTTGCAGTGGGCGAACCCATCGCCGCTTGCCCGTCTCAACCGGCTCGTGGAAGAGTGCGCTTATGGCTGACGTCGCAGGTATTCACTACGACAACGTCTCGCGGTTTTTCTGCGAGCGCGTCCCGGGCGGCGACTGCGCGTTGACCTTCTCGCTGATCAGCGGCGGCCGCTCAAACCTGACGTATCTCGTCCGCGGCGCTGGTGGTGAGTGGGTGCTGCGCCGCCCGCCCTTGGGGCACGTGTTGCCGACCGCACACGACATGGCGCGCGAATACACCGTGCTATCGGCGCTTGCGCACACCGATGTGCCGGCACCACGGCCGGTGGCGCTGTGCGAGGATCCGTCGGTAAACGAGATGCCCTTTTACGTCATGAACTATTGCCCCGGTGTCGTGCTCGCCAGCGAAATTCCCGTCGAGTACGCGGCCGCCGAAGCCGATCGGCGGCGCATCAGCCTCGCGCTGGTCGAGACGCTGGTGCGCCTGCATGCCGTCGACTATCGCGCCGTCGGCTTGGAAAGTTTCGGTCGGCCCGACGGCTATCTCGAACGGCAGGTGCGCCGTTGGTCGCAACAGTGGGAACGTTCGAAGACGTCCGAACTGCCGGAGATCGATGAATTGATCCGGCGTCTCGGCGCCGCGCTGCCCAAATCCCCGGCCCCGACAATCGTTCACGGCGACTATCGTCTCGGCAACATGGCGCTCGATCCGCGCGATCCGGGACGGGTGGTGGCGATCTTCGATTGGGAAATGGCGACGCTCGGCGACCCGCTCGCCGATCTCGGCTACACGCTGATCTATTGGTACGAAGCCGGCGATGCGGCCCATGACGACGGCATCAGCACGATGGCACGGTTCACCGCCAAGCCCGGCTTCTTCACGCGCGCCGAGATCATCGCCGAGTACGCGCAACGCAGCGGTCGCGACGTCGAGGCCGTCGACTTCTATCAGGTGCTGGCGCTCTATAAGCTCGCCATCATCAGCGAGGGCATCTACGCCCGCTACCTGCAAGGCAAGACCTACGGCGAGGGATTCGACGGGATGGTGCGTTCCACCCCGGCCCTGGCGCAGCGCGCACTGCGGATCGCGGACACGTCGGCCGATTCCCGCTTGCGGGCTCGGTGATCACTCGCGGCGGACTCGTCGCTCGGCCTCGCGTCGCAGGGTCGGTTTCTCGATCTTGCCGGAGCCGGTGCGCGGCACCTCGATTTCATTGATGAAGAATACGTGGCGCGGCACCTTGTAGCTGGCGAGCGAACTCTTGCAGAACTCGCGCAGCATCTCCTCGGTCGCGTCCGTCCCGGCGTGCAGAACAACGAACGCGGCGATGTTCTCGCCGCGTGTCGGGTGCGACACGCCGACGACGTGCGCAGCTTTCACGCCCGGATGGCGGGTGAGCGCTTCCTCGACTTCAACGGCGGCGACGTTGACGCCGGCGGTCTTGACCACGTCCTTCAACCGCGTCGCGAAGTGCAGATATCCCTGCGCGTCGAAGTAACCGAGGTCGCCGGTCTTGAAGAAGCCGTCGGCGTCGAAGGTCGTTGACGGCGGCACCTTGTAATAGCCCTCCATCAACGTCGGGCCCTTGACGTGAATCTCGCCGGCGTCGCCGGGCGCGACCGGCTGACGGGTCTCGGCATCGATGATCTTGACCTCCATGTCGTCGAGCGGGCGCCCGAACGTGCCGGTGCGAATCTCTTCGGGATCATCCCAGCGTGCGGCGGTCACGCAGGTGGCGGTCTCCGACATGCCGTAGACACCGATTGCTCGGTGATCGCGGCCGAGCAACTGCGTCGCGAGCTGATGATTGGTGCCCTTCTTCAAATGCAGCACGTGCTTCGCGAAGTCGGGATGCTCCAGCAACGGCCCGGCTTGGTGCCAGCCCGCCATGATGGTGCAGCGCTCGTGTTCGAGAAGTTCGAGTGCGCCGCCGGGGTCGATGGTCTCCTGCAAGACGATCCGCCCGCCACCGGCCATGGTGGCGAGCGCACCGAGGATGAAGCCGCCGCTCCAGAACAACGGCATGTGCCCCCACCACGCGTCGTCGGGAGTGATGCCGAAACACGGCGCCAGACGCCGCGCGGAGATCGTCAGTGCCGCATGGCAGTGCAGCACGGCTTTCGCCTGCGCGGTGGTGCCCGACGTGAAGAAGATCGTCGCCCAATCGGCCGGCGTCACGGTCTCCTCCAGTGCGTCGAGAAACCCATCGTCGACTGCCGGCGCGAGATCACTCCACCGTTCAGTGCCGGGAGCCTGACCATCGAGCAGCGCGACGCGACGGAGTGCTGGCGCGTTGACGGACCGGAGCGTCCCCGGCTGAGATCGGCGTAGCTCTGGAACGATGTCGTTCACGCTGGCGAGGTAGTCGTGCTTGAGAAAGCCGGGCAGCATCACCAACGTCGCAACATCGCCATGGGCGAGACCGTAGGCGATCTCGTCGCGCTTCCACAATGTCGAGAACGGTACCAGGATCGCGCCGATGCGCAGCGCGCCGAAGGCGATCGGCAACCATTCGATGCGATTCGAGCAGAGAAAGCCGACGCGCATCCCTTTGGTTACCCCGAGCGCGACCAGTTTTTTTGCGGCCTCGCGACTCGCCGTGCGCAGTTCGGCCCACGTGAGTCGTGCCGCGACCTGGTTGCGCGGCGCGTAGGCGATTGCTTCGGCGTTCGGGTTGCGCGCGGCGACCGAATCCAGGAATGCACCCAGCGTTTCCACTAGTGGGATCCCTTGATTAAGCATGTGACGCGGCAAAGCCTACGAGAGAAAACCGACGGCGCGGTCTTCTCTCGTGCTCTCTTTCGCGCCCGCTGCGCTATGCTATGGGGCGCTGCCGCTTGAGTCGGCCTCGCGCTACCGTCGGCTACCAGCGGCACCAGGCTGCGCCACCAATAGTGGGCGGCTGAGTGCAGGCGACGGCCTCTGGGCTCTGTGCTCCGAGCGCAGCACGTTGGTCCGAAAATCCCCGGTCTTCGGTCTGCCGACTTCCATCTTCTCCGCGCGGGGTATCCGACTCCACTGGTCGACCAAATCATCGACGGCCCTGTCGACGCGATCACCCGCACGCTCCGACTCCGCGCAGCCGCGCAATTTCCTCAGCCGACTTCCCGAGTTCTCGCAGCACGTCGTCGGTGTGCTCGGCGAGCCCGGGCGGCGGAATCCGCAGCGAACCTGGCGACTCGCTCATGCGAAACAGCACGTTCATGGTTTTGAACGGCCCGTGCTTCGGATGCGTCCAATCAGCCACCGAGCCGATCGCCTTGAGCTGCTCCATCTCGAACAGGTCCTTCAGGCTGTTCACGCGACACGCCGGCACGTCGAAGTCGTGGCAGAGCGTGAGCCAATGCGCGCACGTGTTGGTGAGAAAGATTTCCTGCAGGATGGCGATGAACTCGGCGCGGTTCTCGCACCGGTCGTTGTTGGTCGTGAACTTGGGACTCTTCAGCACGTCCGAGCGTCCGAGTCCTTCCATCAGCCGCTTGCAAAACGCGTTGGTCAAACACGCGACGATGAAGTAGCCGTCGTTGGCCTGGAACGCTTGATACGGCACGAGATCGGGGTGGCCGTTGCCGAACTTCTGATACTCGTGGCCGGTGTTGAGATAGGCGGTGGAGATGTCGGCGAGCAACGAAATCGCCGCGTCGAGCATGGTGAGGTCGATGCGTTGGCCGACGCCGGTTTGGGTGCGGTGAAGCAAGGCCAGCGCGATCGCGAACGCGGCGTACGAGCCGGACGAGATGTCGGCGATCGGGCCGGCCGCCTTCGCCGGCGGGCCGCCGGGGAATCCGGTCAGCCCCATCATGCCGCCGGTGGCTTGCAGAATGAGATCCATGCCCGGATCTTGTGCCATCGGACCAGTGCTGCCGAATGCGGTGATCGAGGCGTAGATCAGCCGCGAGTTGAGCGGCTTGAGGGCGTCGTAACCGAGCCCGAGCCGATCCATCACGCCGGGGCGGAAGTTTTCCACCAGCACGTCCGCGCCGGCGGCCATCTCGCGCACCAGCGCCGCGCCGTCGGGATGTTTGATGTCAACGCCGACCGAGCGCTTGTTGCGATTGAGTCCCCAAAAGTTGTAGCTGCCGACCTTCGGATCGGCGCCGCGCGCGTAGCGGATACTGTCGCCGCGATCGGGTTTCTCGATTTTCCACACGTCGGCGCCCATGTCGCCGAGCAGCGTGGTGCACCACGGCCCGGCGGCCTGATGGCTGACATCGATGACGCGAATGCCTTTCAGCGGTCCCTTGTTTTCCATTGCGTGTCCTCAGCTGAACTGTTGCTTCAGTAGGTTCGTTTGTACCTTGTTGGCCGCGTTGCGCGGAAGTGCCGCGACGAACTCGATCCGGCGCGGCTTCTTGAAGGTCGAGAGGCGCGTCCCGGCGAAGGCTGTCAACGTCTCGCGATCGAGGGCTGCGCCGTCACGCGTCACCACGATCGCCGTGACTTGCTCGCCCCATTTCGGATGCGGCGTGCCGATCACGGCGACATCCGCAACGTCCGGGTGCGCGCGCAACACGTCTTCGACTTCAACGGGCGAAACGTTTTCGCCGCCGGTGATGATGAGATCCTTTACCCGGCCGGTGATGAAGAAGTATCCGTCAGCGTCTCGCCGGCCGAGATCGCCGGTATGGAGCCAGCCGTCGCGAATGGCTGCCGCCGTCGCCTGCGGATCGCGGAAATAGCCTCGCATCACGGTCGGCCCGCCGATCACCAGCTCCCCTTCTTCGCTGGTTTCCGCGAGCGACCCATCGGCGCGCCGCACCGCTACCTGCACGTACGGATTCATCACCCCGACCGTGCCCGGCCGATCGAACACGCTGGTGCCGCGCGCCATCGCAACGCCGTTGGTCGATTCGCTCTGGCCGTACGCTTCGATGACTTCCGCGCCGGCGAAGATTCGCCCCAACGCGCGCTTCGCCTCCATCGGAGTGGCGGCGCCGCCGACGCTGACTTTCTCAACCGATCGCCGCACGTGTTCGGGAATCTCGTTCAGGGCGACGATGTCGAACACCATGCCGGCGATCAGCGGCAGATCGGTGATGCCGAATCGTTCGGTCGCCTCCAGCACCGCGGCGGTGTCGAATTTCTCGATCAAAACCGCGGTGGCACCGTGCAGGACCCGGCAGAGCAGGTGCGACACGAACACCGGCGTGTGCGTCAGCGGACTCAGGCACGCGCCGATACCCTTCGCGGCATCGCCGCGTGCGGTCGCGCACGCGAATGTCGACCACAGCAGATTCGCGTGCGTCACCATCACGCCCTTCGGCGCGCCGGTGGTCCCCGAGGTGTAGGCGAGTACCGCGAGATCCTCGGGCCTCGGTGCGCGCGGCGTTCGGGGCGGCCGTGACGTTGCTGCTCGCCGGAGCAGGCGCGGGCGGAGTGGGAAGTCGACGTCACAAGTGTACGCGGGTAGGCCGACCGCCGCGGCCGCGCCTCTCGCCACGTCGGCGCGCGGCGCATCACACAGCAGCGCGCGAGCGCGGGAGTGCGCCAGCAGCCGCGCGATTTCTTCGACGGTCGATCGCACGGAGATCGGCACCACAACCGCGCCGATACCCCACACCGCGAACATCGCGGCGACCAGCGCCGGTTCATTGGCCGCCATCAGGCCGATGTGATCGCCCGCGCCCAGGCCGCGCTTGGCGAGCCACGTTGCAAGCGAGTGCGTCGCATCGTGCACCTCGCCGAATGTGATACGGCGATCACGGAACACGAGGCCGCCGGCGTCGCCGCGACGTTGCGATTGATGGAGCAGGAAGTTCGGAGACGTTGGGAGCAAGAGACTCATCTGACCTGACTGGAGTTCGCCTGGTCGAAGCGGGCGCAGCCCCGCAACCAACGACCGTTTCATCACCGGCTCAACTTTCTAGGCGATCGAGGTAGCCCGCCTGCTCGAACCGGGCGCGCAATGCGATCAGATCTTCGCCAGTGAAACGACGAAACTCGGTTGCACCGCGGGGCCGCCAGTAGACCGGATCTTCAATGCGATCGACACGAAACCCCTCGCGCTTCAACACCCGCTTGAGCACCTTGTTCGTCGCCGTGACGGCGACCTCGCGCGCCACCCGCACGAAGGTCGGGCGCCAGCGCGGCGGCAAGTTCGCCGCGCCATCAACGAATCGCGTGAAGGCAATCGGGTCGAATGTCGTGCCACTCTGCAGTGCGAGCGTCGCCATCACTTGATCGCCGGCTTCGGGGTCGGGCACGCCGTAGACGCTCGCCAGCATCACGTCGCGATAGCGGCTCAAGCTTTCCTCGATCGGACGTGCCAGAAAATTCTCGCCGCCGACACGCAGCCACTCGGCGTCGCGACCGGCGAAGTAGATGAAGCCGTCGGCGTCGCGATAGCCGAGATCGCCGGTATGGAACCAGCCGTTGCGCGTGCGCTGCTGGGTCGACTCCGCGTCCTTGTAATAGCCTTCGAACATGAACACGCCGCCGGTGTTGACGATCTCGCCGACGGCTTCGTCGGCGTTGAGCAGATGTCCGCCGTCGTCGAAGCGCGCCGCCGGACACTCGTCACCGTCTTCGTTCAGAATCTTGACCCCTTCGGCACGTCCGAGGCTGCGTGCCGGGTCACCAGGTTGACGCGAAAAGCCGACGCCGACTTCACTGGCGCCGTAGCCGTCGATGACTTCGCACCCGAAGCGCGTGGCGAACGCCTCGATGTATTGGCGCGGCGCCTCGTTGCCATACGCCAAGCGCAACGGATTGTCGGCATCGTCTGGGCGACTCGGGGTGTCCATGATGTAGGCGAACGGCGTCCCGACGTAATTGAACAACGTCGCATGGTAGCGACGGATGTCGGCGAGAAAGCTGCTTTTGCTGAAGCGACGAGCCAGCGCGATGCCGCCGGCGGCCGAGAGGGCGGGAATCAGCGCAAGGATCTGCGCGTTGGCGTGATACAGCGGCATTGCCGAATAGACGGTGTCATCGGGAGTGAAGTGACACATGTGCACCGATGCGCCCCAGCCGAGCATCATCAGGCGTCCGTGACTGTTGAGCACGCCCTTCGGTGCTTTGGTGGTGCCGGAAGTGAAGATGATCATCAATAGGTCGGTCGGCTCGACCGCGACGTTGGGGTCGGCATCGGATGCTGTCGCAAGCGAGCTGGCCAGCTCGCGCCACGTGTCGACGTTGTTTCGTCCGGCAACGAACACCGTCACCCGCAACGTCGGATCGCTCTGCAGCGCCACTCGCAATTGCTCGCCGTAGCGCGGCTCGACGACGACGACTTGACAATCGGCGTACGCGATATCGCGCGCGAGGAACTCGCCGGTACGAGTCGGATTGAGTCCCACCAGAGCCGCCCCGGCGAGCGCGCAGCCGGACTGGGTGAAGACGAACTCGGGAAGATTGTCCATCAACACGCCGACGTGAAACGGGCGGGTCGAATCGCGATGGCTGAGAAACACATTGGCGTAGCGACAGGCTTCTCGCAGGGTTTGGGCGTAGCTCCAACTCGCGTCTTCGAAGCGCAGAAACACCCGATCGCCGCTGTCCATCGCGCGAGCGCGCAGCGCCGCGCCCATGGTCGGCGACGGGGCGGCGTTTGGCAGCGGCGCGGTGTTCGAATCCACGTACAGGACTCCTGGCAGGTTAACGAGCGTTAGTCGCTCGATACCAGCGCGGTGTGCGGGATGTCAACGGAGGTGGTGAAACGGTGAGTGGTGACGGGTGAGCGGTGATTGGTAAGTGGTAGGTGGAAGATGGGAGATTCACCCAATCACTGCACTAGTGCGCAGGCCCGCGATGTCGGCGTCGCGGTAGCCCAGGTGGCGGAGGATTTCGTCGGTGTGCTCGCCGAGACGTGGTGGATGGCGGCGCAGCGATGGCGGCGTGTCCTTGAACCGTACCGGGTTGCGCAGATAGCGGATCTGGCCGGCCTCGGCGTGCTCGGCCTCGAAGACCGTGCGGTTCGCAGTCACTTGCGGATCGGCGAGAAACTGCTCGACCGAGTTCGCCGGCGCCAGCGGCGCTCCGTACTTGCGTGCCCGCGCGACGACTTCCGCAGTTGGCAGTTTGCGGAGCGCGGCTTCCATCTGCGGGAGCAACTCCTTGCCGTTGACGATGCGCAGAATCAGATTGGCGTAGCGTTCATCGCCGATGAGATCCTCGCGCTCGAGCACGCGGCACATGGCGTGAAACTGCGGGTCCTCGATCAGCATCATCACCACGTGGCCGTCGGCGGTTTCCCACGTGCGGTGGATGTCGGTGAGGCTGGGCAGATTTTTCCACTCGTCGGTGGGCAGAAACGTGTCGCGCAAGATTGATTCGGGTAAGATGAATGCCGCGAAGGCGTCGAGCATGGCGAGGTCGACGAGCTGTCCGCGCCCGCCGTTGCGCTCGCGCGCCAGCAGCGCGGCGAGCACGCCGTAGGCGGCGGTGAGCGCGGTCGACTTGTCGGCGATCATGCTTTTCACCAACTCGGGCCCGCGCGTCGCCCCTTGCGCCGGCATGAAGCCCGTGAGGCCCTGAATGACCGTGTCGTACGCCGGCTGTGCGACGTACGGTCCGTCGGGGCCGAAGCCGCTGATCGCCAAGTACACCAGCTTCGAATTGTGGGCGCTCAGCGTCGGGTAGTCGATCCCGAGTCGCTCGGCGACGCCGGGGCGGAAATTCTGCACCAGCACGTCGGCGGTCTGCGCCAGGTGCTGCGCAATCGCTTGCCCTTGTGGCTGCTTGAGGTCGATGGCGATGCTGCGCTTGTTGCGATTGAAGTGCGTGAACGTCGCACTCAGTCCGCCTTTGAACGGCGGTCCCATCATCCGCGTGCTATCGCCGCGCAACGCTTCGATCTTGATGACATCGGCGCCGAGATCGCCGAGAATCATCGCACACATCGGCCCGGAGAAGACGGTAGAGAATTCGAGCACCGTCATGCCGGCGCACGGGCCGGTCGGAGCGTCACCAAGTCGTACGTTCATGCGCGAGTGATGTAGCAGATTGTCGCGTGCCGATGGTAGCGCCTTAAGACCTTCGTGCGAGATCGGTTCTCTCGACCACAGTCCTTTGATAAGGCAGCGGCGCTTCTGGTCCACATGAATACGAAACCCGAGCCAGCGCTTGCGCCGATTCTCGCCACGGTCCGCCGCTACTGGGGCTACGACACCCTGCGGCCGTTGCAGGCGGAGGCGATTCGCGCTGGGCTCGATCATTGTGATTCGTTGGTGGTCATGCCCACCGGCGGGGGCAAATCGCTGTGCTACCAAGTGCCGCCGGCGGTGACGAATCGCACCGACGTCGTGGTCTCGCCGTTGATCGCCTTGATGAAAGACCAGGTCGACGGCTTGCGCGCCAACGGGTATCCCGCCGCGGCGTTGCACAGCGGCACGCCCGCCGACGCGCAGCGCGAGATCGAAGCGAAGATCATCGCCGGGGAATTTCGATTGGTCTTCGTTGCCCCCGAACGCTTGCTGACGCCACGCTTTCTGCAAGTAATTGAGCGTCTCAAGGTTCAGGCATTCGCCATCGACGAAGCCCACTGCATCAGTCAGTGGGGCCACGACTTTCGGCCGGAGTATCGCGAACTGGCGTGTCTGAAGGAGCGTTTTCCACGCGCGAGCGTGCACGCATACACGGCGACGGCGACCGAGCGCGTGCGCGCCGACATCGCTGCACAACTTCGCTTGCGCGACCCGGCAATTCTCGTCGGCACGTTCGATCGACCGAACTTGGTCTACCGCGTCGTGCCACGCGTTGATAGACGCACGCAGGTCTTCGAAATCTTACGGCGACATGCCGGACAGGCGGCGATCGTCTACTGCCTCAGTCGGCGCGATACCGAGGAGATGGCCGAGGCACTGCGGGCTCGCGGCCTGCGCGCCGCGTCGTATCATGCCGGCTTGGAGGCCGACGAGCGTCGTCGCACGCAGGACGCGTTCGCGCGCGAGCAGATCGACGTGGTCGCCGCCACCGTGGCCTTCGGGATGGGGATCGATCGTAGCGACGTGCGCAGCGTGATCCATGCCGCCATGCCCAAATCGATCGAGCACTACCAGCAGGAAACCGGGCGTGCCGGACGCGACGGACTCGCGGCGGAGTGCGTCCTGCTGTACTCGGCCGCCGACGTCATGCGGTGGGAATCCCTGATTCGCAAGAGTACCGCGGAGGCCGGCGCCGCGGACAACGTCGCCGCGGCGGCGTTCGCGCTGCTGAACGAGATGCGCCGCTTCGCGGCGAGCCTGCAGTGTCGTCACCGCGGGTTGTCGGAATATTTTGGCCAAACATACCCGCGAGCGAATTGCGGCGCGTGCGATGTCTGCCTCGACGAGGTCGAAGGGCTCGCCGATGCGACCGTGACGGCGCAGAAGATTCTGTCGTGCGTGGCGCGGACCGACGAGCGCTTCGGGGCGATGCACATCGTCGACGTCTTGCTCGGCGCCAACACCGAACGAGTACGCCAGTGGCGCCACGAGCAGCTCAGCACCTACGGTTTGCTCAAAGGGACGGGCCGCAAGGCGCTGACCAGCATGATCTATCAACTCATCGATGCCGGCGTGTTGGCGCGGACCGATGACGAGCGGCCGATCTTGCAACTCACCGACGCGTCGTGGCGGGTGATGCGCGGCGAACAGCCCGTGCGCCTGGTGCAGCCGAAGGCCGCGCCGTCGCGGCAAGCACGCCTCGAAGTCGGCTCAACGGACGGCATCGACGAGGGACTCTTCGAGAGTCTGCGGGCGTTGCGCCGCAGCGTTGCCAATGAGCGCGGCGTGCCGCCGTACCTGATCTTCAACGACGCGACGCTGCGCGACATGGCTCGGGTGCGACCGGCATCGCCGGCGGCGCTGCGCACCATCCGCGGCGTCGGTGAACGGAAGTTGGCCGATCTCGGCGAACGCTTCTTGACTCACATCGCGACCTATTGCCGCGAGCGCAACCTTCCGTTGGATGGGGTTGGCGATCGCGTCACGCCGGCAAGCGGTACAAGCGCGCAGCGTTCCCACCCATAATGCGCGCCTTCACCTCGGGGGTGATGTCGGTGCGCTCGCGCATTGGTTTGGTGGAGTTGGGGAAGTCGCCGTCCCAGTGCGGATAGTCGCTGGCGTACATCACGAAGTCCGGCCCCAGCAGGTCGACCACCGTCGGCAACGTCGCCTCTTCCGGCTCGCAACTGACGTAGAGCTGTCCGCGGGCGATGTATTCTTCGGGCTTGTGCTTGCACTGTGGCGTCAACCGGCCGCGCTTTTCAAGATGCTCGTGCATGCGCTCGACAAAGTACGGCACCCAGCCGACGCCGGATTCGAGCAGCGCCACGCGCAGCTTCGGGTGCCGCTCCAACACGCCGCCGAGCACCAGCGCGGTCGACGCGACCATCATGTCGAACGGAAAGCTGAGGCAGTGGACCTGTAGATAGTTGTCGAAGCGATGCGAGCCGAGGTTCGGGAGATGAATGCCGGGCGCGCCGTGGATGCCGAGCGCCATGTCGAGGTCTTCGGCGGCGCTGTAGAAGGGATCCAGATCCGGATGATCCAGATTGCGCTCCTTGAGCACCGCCGGGATCATCGTGGCGACGTGTCCCTGCCGCTTGGCGTCGCGCATGATCGCGATCGACTCGCTGACGTTCTCGATCGGTACGATGGCGACGCCGAAGAAGCGCTTCGGGCTGTGCGCGCAGTAGCTCGCGAGCCATTGGTTGTAGCGGTGCGCGACCTCGGCGGCGAACCGCTGATCGGTATAGGCCGGCAAGCCCAGCGTTGCGCTCGGAAAGAAGATCATCTGCTCGATGCCCTCGAGGTCCGCGTCTTTCAGCACGCCCTCGGGCGTGAACGGGTTGGCGCCGCGGTCGAGACACATGCCTTCTTCGGCACGGCAGCCGGCGCCCGGCCCGGTTGCTTGCGGGTAACGGCGGCCTTCGATCACCAGCGCCGAGCCGTCATCCATCGACTCGGCGAAGCGGATCTTGTCAGGGAAGCGCTGCATGAGTTCCGCCATCAGTTCTCGGCCCTCGATGATGTGGGCGTCGGCATCGACCACTCGCAGGCTCATTGCGATTCTCCTTGACGGCGGATCTGACTACTTGACCCCGAACGCAGCGCGCAAGCCGCCGGCGGCCTGTTCCACCGCGCGCTTCCCCTGCTCCAGCATCGCCGCCATGCCGAAGAAGCCGTGAATCATCCCATCGTAGCGCGTGGCGGTCACCGGCACACCGGCCGCGCGCAGCCGGGCGGCGTACGCTTCGCCTTCGTCGCGCAGCGGATCGAACTCTGCGGTGATGACCAACGCCGGTGGCAGACCGGCGTGGCTCTGCGCGCGCAGCGGCGAGGCGTACGGGTTCGCGCCCTCGGCGCCGTCGGACAGATAGTGCCCCCAGAACCAGTGCATCGCGGCTTTGGTGAGGAGATATCCGTCGGCGTTGTCACGATACGAAACCGTGTCGCAGCCGGCATCGGTGACCGGATACACCAGCAACTGATGAACGAGCGGCGGGCCGCCGCGATCACGCGCCATCAGCGCGACCACCGCAGTCAGATTGCCGCCGGCGCTATCGCCGCCGATGGCGACCCGAGCCGGATCGCCACCAATGGCGGCCGCAGTGGTCGCCGCCCACCTTGTTGCCGCGTAGGCGTCTTCGGCGGCGGCTGGGAACTTGTGTTCCGGGGCCAGTCGATAGTCGACCGAGACGACGATGCACTCGACGGCCTTGGCCAGCGAGCGACACAAAACCTCATAGCCCTCGATGTTGCCGATTACCCAGCCGCCGCCGTGAAAGTAAACCAGCACCGGCAGCGGTGAGCGACCGTTCGGTGTGTAGATCCGCACGGGAATACTGCCGCTCGGCCCCGGAACCTGGCGATCTTCGACCTTCGCGACGGGCTCGGGCGCGCCCTGCATTGCTGCCAGTGCGGTGAACGCTTGGCGGGCGTCGGCAACCGGCAATTCGTTGAGTGGCGGTCCGCCCATGGCGGTGATTTGATCGAGCAGAGCGCGAGCTTGTAGATCGAGCGGCATGACGATCTCCCCCACTGATTGGTCGCGAATCTTGCATTTTTTTGCGTGAAAGAACAAACGTTAGTTTGAACGCACCGCCGAGCTTCCCTCGCCATCTCCGCTCCCGAGGAGAGGAAGCGACGCACAGGAGAAGATGATGGGACTAGAGTTCGGTCTGTTCTACGAGATCCCGGTCGCCGCGCCGTGGCATGAGCGCAGCGAGTACGACGCCTATCACCACGTGATCAAGCAAGCGGTGCGCGGCGATGAGTTGGGTTTCTCCCACTTCTGGACGGTCGAGCACCACTTCCTCAGCGAGTTCTCGCACTGCTCGTCGCCGGAGGTGCTCTACGGCGCGGTGGCCGCGAAGACCAAACGGATCAAGATCGGCCACGGCGTGCGACTGCTGCCGTTCCCGTACAACCATCCGATTCGCGTCGCCGAGATGGCGGGCGCGCTCGACATCATCTGCGACGGCCGCTTGGAGTTCGGCACGGGGCGTTCCGCCACGCGCCAGGAGCTCGAAGGCTTCGGCATCGATCCGGATCACACCCGCTCGATGTGGGAAGAAGCATTGCGGCTGGTCGTCGGCGCCTGGACCACCGACGAGTTTTCCTTCGACGGCAAACATTTCAAGGTACCGCCACGCCGCGTGCACCCGAAGCCGATCCAGAAACCGCATCCGCCGCTGTGGATGGCATCGACCAGCCCCGAGAGCCACGAATTGTGCGGACACAACGGTCTCGGCCTCTTGTCGTTCACCATCGGCGTGCCGCCCGAAGAATTGGCGGGACGGATCGAGCTGTATCGCAAGGGCTTGGCGCATGCCCAGCCGGTGGGCAGGTTCGTAAACTCGCGCGCCGCGACCTTTACCATGGTGCACTGCGCCGACACCGACGACGAGGCGCGCCAGAACGCCGCCGAGTCGGTGGTGTGGTATCTGCGCCGAAGCGTGCAACTCATCGGCGAGCTGGCGACGTGGCAGGAGGAGAAGCAACGCGAGTTCGGCACCTATCAATACTCGAAGATGTTGCGCGACCTCGATACCTCGTTCCTCGACTACGACACGCTCGACGCGATGGGCGCGGTGATCGTCGGCACGCCCGAGCGCTGCATCGAGCGGGTCAAACGCTACCGCGACGCCGGTTGCGATCAGTTGTTGTGCCTCATGCAGCCGTACAACATCCCACCCGATAAGGTGATGCGATCGATCGAGCTGTTCGGCCAGCACGTCATTCCGGCGTTCCGCTGAGCGCTGGCAACGTGTTGGAGTGCGATACGGTCGGCGTGCTAGACTCGATCGATGCGTAACTTGAGGGGGACTCATGGCAGTTGACGTCACTCGCCCGGTGGCGCGCCCGGCGCGGGCGCTGCCGGCACTCTGGGCGCTGCCGGGCGCGGCCTGGACCGTCTTCAAGGACGCAGTGAAGCGGCCATTCTACGCGGTCTACGAATACCGGATGGCGCAGTTGGCCGCGGCCTGGCGTAAGCCCCGCCACATCGGCGTCATCATGGACGGCAATCGCCGCTTCGCCCGCCAGTACGGCTTCACCGACGTCAGCCAAGGGCACGAACACGGGGCGCAGCATCTCTACGATGTCCTGAAGTGGTGCCGCGACTTTGACATCCGCGTGATGACGGTGTGGGCGCTCTCACTCGACAACTTCGGTCGCGACCAGGCTGAACTGGACAAGCTGCTCGAACTCTTCGAGTCGAAGTTCCGCGAGATCGTCAGCCACGAGGAGATCCACCGCTATCACGTAAAGGTGCGGTACATCGGCAGCATCGAGCGTCTGCCCGCGAGCCTGCAGGAAGCCATCGACGCGGCGCAGAAGGCGACCGAGCATTACGAGGACTTTGTCCTCAACGTTGCGATCGCCTACGGCGGACGCGAGGAAATCACCGACGCCTTTCGTCGCTATCTGCACGACGAAGCGAAGGCCGGCCGCGCGCTTACCGATGTCGCGGAGACGCTCAAACCGACGGCGATCGATTCATACCTCTACACGTCGGGCCTACCGGATCCCGACCTGATCATTCGCACCAGCGGCGAGGTGCGCATCGGCGGCTTTCTGTTGTGGCAGAGCGTCTACTCCGAATTCTACTTCTGCGACACCCACTGGCCGGCTTTTCGGCGCATCGATTTCTTGCGCGCGCTGCGGTCCTTCGATCAACGCAAGCGCCGCTTCGGGAAGTAGCGAGCCGCGCGCGGCGCCCGGCCGCGTCAGTACTTCAGATCCGTCACTTCGCCCACCAAGCGACTGAGGTCCGCGATCGCCACGTTATAGTCGTGCACCGCGCGCAGATAGTCGCTGCTGCTTTCGGTGTACGAGCCGAGGCCGTCGAAGAGGTCTTGCGCGGTGCCGAGCGCGAGATCGAAGTTACTCACCGTCAACACCAAGAGCCCGCGTCCGGCTTTGCGCCCGTCGTCCGCAGCGGTCATCGTGTCGCGTGCGCGGGTGACTTCGACGTAGGCTTTTTCGACTTCGAGCGGCAGACCGGTTTCGGCCGCGCGCCGCTGCGCGCGTAGGCGATCGAGGTCGGCGCGCGCCTGATCGACCTTGGCGCGCGTGCTGAAGAAGTTCAGATCCCAATTCATGCCCAGCACGCCGACCGGACGCACGTAGTTGAAGTCGTCGTACACGAACGGATTGTCTTGCTCAGTGCGATTGCCGGCCACGGCGTATTGCACGCCGGTGGCGAAGAAGATCTTCGGATAGTAGTCGGCTTCCTCGATCGCAACCTTGGCCTGTTGGGCCGCCAAACCGGCTTCGAGCCGCATCCATTCCGGCCGTTGGCTGAACGCGCCCGTCAGGTACTCATCGAGCGACTTCAACGTGGCATTGACGGGCTGGAGTTTGCGATCGGCGATGTCGAACGAGGCATCGCCGCGGACCCCGACCGCACGCGCCAACGCGCTGTGCGCCAATTGAGCCGAGGCGCCGACCTCCGCACTGCCCTTGGCGAAGCGCGCGCGCCCGACCTTCAGCTTGAGCAGGTCGAGTTCGGTGACGGAACGCGACTTCTGTGCGAGCCGTTGTTCGGTGGTGGTGACCGCTTTGTTGAGCGCGTCCTGCATGTCGCCCAGCACATCCCGGAGCTGCCGCGCCAGCAGCACGCCGTAGTAGAGTTGTTTGGTCATGACGACGATCGCATCGCGGCGCTCTTGCGCATGGGCGCGCTCGCCTTCGAGCGCGCGCTGCGCGGCCTCAAGCGCCGCCTGCAGCTTCCCGAACGTCACCAACGGGATAGCGAGGTGCAGATCGAGGCGGGTGAACGGACCGAGGCCGGTGAAGAGATCGTTCTTGCTCGTGGTGGAGTGAAGCACTGTCCCCTTGGCCTCGTTGACGAGACCGAAGTACTGCGTGTAGCCGAGGTCGCCATACCGGCCGGCATCCGCTTCGGCGAGACGGGCTTGAGCCGCCGCGATGTCGGCGGCCGCTGCGGCCAGATCGGGACTGTTCGTGAGCGCGGCCTGGATGCACTCGGCCAGCGTCCATCGTTTTGGTTCGCCATCGGCCGCAACGCACACGCTCGCCGACACGAGCACGGCGAACATCACGCCCACCGCTGTCATCATTCGTTTCATGACCATTCCTCCTACGCTCAACGGCAGCGCCGCAGCTTGGCGCATGTCCGCGCCCAGTTAAAGTTCACCCCAGGCCTTCCCCCGTCGGACCAAATCTGGTTTTGTGCTAGCTCTACCGGAGCAGTCACCGGGGGATCTGACAGGCCATATGGCAACTGTGACCGTAGCGCCGCACCCCACCGAGCGGCCGAGACCGATACTACAGTCTGTGCCGGAGCGCAGCCTCTCGGCGGGCTTGGCGCTGCGGGTCAACGGTTTGCGCAAGTCGTACGGCAGCGTCGAGGCGGTGCGCGGCGTGTCGTTCGAGGTGAGGGAAGGTGAAGTGTTCGGCCTGCTCGGCCCCAACGGGGCCGGCAAGACCACCACGATCTCGATCATCGCGACGCTGTTACGCTGCACCGGCGGCGAAGCCGATGTCTTCGGCCGTCCGATCGGCCGCGACGTCGATACGGTTCGCCGCTTGCTCGGCGTCGCCCCGCAGGACATCGCCTTGTACCCGAATCTGACCGCCGCGGAGAACCTGCGGTTCTTCGGCCGCATGTTCGGCGTGCGCCAGCGCGAGCTGACCGCACGCGTGCGCGAGTTGCTCGAATTGGTGGAGCTCGACGCGCGGGCCGATGATCGCGCCGGAACGTTCTCCGGCGGCATGAAGCGCCGGCTCAATCTCGCGGTCAGTCTGATCCATCGGCCGCGTTTGCTGCTGCTCGACGAACCGACCGTCGGCGTGGATCCGCACTCGCGCGAGCATATCTTCGAGATCGTCCGTCGGCTGCGCGATGAAGGCACGGCGATTCTCTACACCACGCATTACATGGAAGAGGCCGAGCAACTGTGCGATCGCATCGCCATCGTCGACGAGGGCCGGATCATTGCGATGGGCCGACTGGGCCAATTGCTGGCCGAGGCCGGCTGCGAGGAAGTCATCGAGTTGCACGGGCTGCCCCCGATTGTCGATGTCACCCCGCTGAATGCAGCGCCCGGTGTCTGCAGCATCGAACGCACCGGGGCCACGACCCGCATCTTTACTCAAGGCGCCGCGTACGCGCTGCCGGCGGTCAGTGCATTGCTGAGTCGCTACGCCGACGGCGTGCGCGTGCAAATCAATCCATTGAGTCTGCAAACGCTCTTCCTGCGGCTCACCGGCAAGGAACTGCGAGACTGACATCAATGTCGCGCTGCGGGATTGCTGTCGCGGTGCTGGCCGCGTCGTTGTGCGGCGCGCGGGCCGGGCAGGGCGCGACGGCACTGGATTACACCCGCGATGTTCTCGATCGTGCGCGCGCCATCGTCAACACCGACCACCCGCACAACCAGAAACTCGCCGAACTCGAAGCCGTGCTCAGCGACTTTCTCGACACCGATCAGATGGGTCGGGACGCATTGGACGAGCACTGGAAGCAGTTCAGTGCCGCGCAGCAGAAGGAGTTTCTCCGGCTGTTTCGAACGCTGTTCCAGCGCACCTATCTGCAAAAGCTGCTGTTCTTCGAGAAGCCGGACTTCGTGTACGTCGGCGAGGCGCCTGGCGACGGCTTTGCCCGGGTCGATACCAAGATCCTGACGCCGAAGGACGAGTTCGCCGTGACCTACCGGATGCGGCCGTCGGGATCGCATTGGCTGGCAACCGACATTCAAGTCGAGGACCTGAGCCTCACGAACAATTTCCGGCAGCAGCTCGACCGCCAACTCAGCAAAGGCAGCGCGGAGGCGTTGCTCGACGGCATGCGCAAGAAGTACGGCGGCAAGGACGACGCGCTGTGAGAAGCTTCATCAAGTTGTTGTGGGTGGTACGCAAAGACCTGCGGCTGATCGCCCGCGACCGCTCGGCGCTGGTGTCGCTGGTGATCGTGCCGATCATCGTGATTCTCGTGGTCGCGGAGACCCAGGGCGGCGGCAGCAGCAACATCGTGCTGCCGATCATCAACGACGACGAAGGGCCGGTCGCCAACGCGCTGATCAAGGTGTTCCGCGAGCACCTCGACGTTCAGATTGTCGATCGCACGACCGCGGAGTCGTTCGTGCGGGAGCGCAAGGCGGCGGCCGCCATGATGCTGCCCGCCGGCATGAGCAAGCGCTACTTGACCAACAAGCCGTCGACGATCGAGTTGTTGACCGATCCTTCGCAAGGCGTCGAGCTGAGCGCAATCAAGACCGTGATGCTGCTCGCCGACCGCGAGGCGGCGTCGCTCGGCGATCCGTTTCACGAAGATCTGCTCGACCTCAAGGAGCGGGCGTTGACCGGCCAGCGGCTCAAGTTCTCCTCGCTCGAACAGAACGTCCCGGGTTTCAGCGTGACGTTCGTGCTGTTGAGCCTGTTGTTCAGTGTGTCGTTCGGCTTGCGCGACGAAGAAGCCTGGGGCACCAGCGGCCGCATCGCGATCGCGCCGGTCCCGCCGTGGGCGGTGCTGGGCGGGAAGTTGCTCGCGCGCGTTCTGGTGGGCGCGGCCCAGCTCACGCTGCTGCTTGGGTTCGGACACGTCGTCTACCGCCTCTCGCTCGGGCACTCTGCGCTGGCATTCGTCGCGACCGTGTTTGCCGTGGTGTTCTCGATGGCGGGCTTCAGCGTCATCGTCGCCGCGATCGCCCGCACCCGCGAGCAGATCATTCCGGTCGGCTTGTCGGCGATGTTCGTATTGGCATCGATCGGCGGGTGCTGGTGGCCGTTCTTCGAACAGCCGAAGTGGATGCAAACCGTTGCGCAAGGCGCGATGACCACGTGGTCGATGCTGGCGCTGCAGGACGTCATGCTGCGCGAGCGCGGCCTGATCGAGGTGGCGCCCGAGTTGCTGTTCCTGCTGGCGTACGGCGGCGTATCGTTCCTGATCGGTCAGCGCGTGTTCCGTTACGCGGAAGCGTGAAGTGGTGAGTCGTGAATGGGTGAGTCGTGAGTAGAGAATCGTGAGTGGGATGAGGAGAGTCGCGTGAAGGGTAAGCAGACGAAGCGCACTCCTGTGCGTCCGGTGAGGGCGAGGCGGACGCGTCCGGTGCCGGACGGGGAATTTCGCCTTGCCGAAGACGTGCGGCCGACGCACTACGCCGTGCACATCGCGCCGGATCTGAATGCCGGAACATACCGCGGCGAGGTGACCATTGCGCTCGATCTCGGTCGACCGCGCGACGTCATCGAATTGCACGCCGCCGACATGACGATTGAGCGTGCTGTCATCGTGCACGACTCGACCGAGCACGGTGCCACGCCCGTGATGCGTCCGAAACGCGAAAGCGTCGAAGTGAAATTGCCCGCGCGGATTGCGGCCGGTTCGGCAAGTCTCCGGCTGCAGTTCTCTGGGGCGTTGCAGCAGCACCTGCGCGGCTTGTACGCTGCGACCAGCGGTGGACGACGCTACGCGTTCACCCAGCTCGAAGCCGCCGACGCCCGCCGCTTCTTCCCCTGTTTCGATGAGCCGAGCTTCAAAGCCCGATTCACGTTCTCGGTGACCACTGCGGTCGCGAACGCGGTCGTCTCGAACAATCCGATCGATCATGTCGACGACCACGGTGATGGGCGCCGGACGGTTCACTTCACCACCACGCCCAAGCTTTCGACGTATCTCTGCGCGCTCGCCGTCGGCGAGCTCGAAGCGTCGGCGGAGCGCTTCGTCGGTCGCACGCCGATTCGCGTCTGGCACGTGCCGGGCAAGGGGCATCTCACCGAGTTCGCCTTGGAGGCGGCCGTCGCCGCGCTCACGCGGCTCGAACAGTACTTTGGACTGCCGTATCCCTACGACAAGCTGGATTTGATCGCCGTGCCCGACTTCGAGGCCGGCGCGATGGAGAACGCGGGCGCCGTGACCTTCCGCGAGACGCTGCTGCTCGTCGACCCCGCGACGATCACGTTGGCGGAGAAGAAGCGCGTCGCCGAAGTCGTCACCCACGAGCTGGCGCACATGTGGTACGGCGATCTGGTCACGATGGCGTGGTGGAACGATCTCTGGCTCAACGAGGCGTTCGCCACCTGGATGGCGTTTCGAGTGGTCGACGACTGGAAACCCGAATGGCGCATGTGGAACAACTTCGCGCATCATCGCGCCGCCGCCCTCAGTCTCGACGCGCTCACCAACACCCATCCGATCTACGCCGACGTCAAGAACCCCGCGCAGGCGACCGAGAACTTCGACGCCATCACGTACGAGAAGGGTGCGTCGGTGGTACGCATGATTGAGCACTATCTCGGTCCGACGGCGTTTCGTGCCGGCGTTCGCAAATACATCCGACGCCATCGCGAGGGCAACGCCGAAGCCGGCGATTTGTGGCGTGCGCTGGAGCAGGCCTCGGGCAAAAAAGTGGCCCCGGTCGCGCGGAGCTGGATCGAGCAGCCGGGCTTTCCGCTCGTGCGCGCGACGCGCGTCGACCGCAACCGCCGAGCGGTGCTGACGCTCCGGCAAACCCGCTTCTTCGCTAGTCCGAAGGCAAAGCCGACTGGACAACGCTGGCCGGTGCCCGTGGTGGTGAAGTCGGACGGCGCGCGTCGCACGCTGCGACATTTGATGACCAAGGCGCGCGACGAATTGGTGATCGGCCCGACTCGCCGCGTGTCGTGGTGCTACGCAAACGCCGCGGAAGGGGGCTTCTATCGGCCGCTGCACGATGAGGCCACGCTCGCGACGTTGCGCCGAGTCATGTTCGGCGCGCTGACACCGGTCGAGCGGTTGGGTATGGTCGAGCATCACTGGCATGCGGTCCGCGCCGGCCACGCCACCATCGAGAGTTTCCTCGACCTCGCCGGGGGCTTCGGCATCGAAACCGATTTCGACGTGCTGGATTCGCTCGCCGGTTCGCTGCGCTTCGTCGACGAGCAGTTGGTCGATGCCATCAACTCGCGCGCGCTCTTCCAGCGCTGGCTCACTTCGACCTACGGCGAGGCGTGGCGACAACTCGGCTGGGAAGCGGCTACCGGCGAAGCCGATGATACGCGCTTGCGCCGCGCGTCGGTCTTGCGACTCATCGGCGAAATCGCGGAGGCGCCCGCGGTCGTGCGCGAGGTCGATCAACGCTTGCCGCGCTATCTGGCCGATCGCCGCTCGCTCGAACCCAATCTGGCCGATCCACTGGTCGTGATGGCGGCGCACGCGGGCGACCCGGCCCGCTACGATCAATTTTTGGCCATGGTGCGGGGCGCGCAGACGCCGCAGGAGCGTCGCCGCTTTCAACTCGGCCTGGCCGATTTTCGCGCCCCGCAACTGGTCGACCGCACCTTGGGTCTGACGTTGACCGAAGAAGTGTCGACCCAAGACGTCGGCATCCTCCTGATGCGTCTGCTCGGCAATCGCGCGGCGCGCGAGGCGACGTGGCGCTTCATCAAGGAGCGGTGGGCCGAGGTCTCGAAGCGGTTGCCGCCGATGATGGCCGCGCGCGTCATCGACGCGACCGCACAGTTGCAGACGCGTGAGTACAAGCGCGACGTCGCCGCCTTCTTCCGCGCCCATCCGGTGCCGACCGCTGCCCGTGCGCTCAGGCAAGCGCTGGAGCGTTTCGATCTCAACGAGGAATTCCGCCGGCGCGCGGCGGCCGGCGCGCGCGCGTGGTTGCGCCGGCAGGCATGATCCCGCCATCGAGGTGACGATATGAGCGACACTCCGTTCATCGTGCAGAAGGTCGAGTGGTTCCAATTCCGCGCGCCCGACGGCAAGGCGTTCTTCGTGATGGCGGCGAGCTTGCCCAACGGATTCGTGACGGCGGTGCCGTGCGAGATCGCGATCACGCACGCCGATCACAGTCTGATGGCGCTCGCGGCCACCACCGACGAGGCGCTCACGCAGTTGCAGCAGACCCTCGCCGGCAAGCGCCACGAAGACATCTTCCCGCCTCACTGAGGAGCGGCCTCCTCGCGTGTCGTTCAACGACCGTGGAGCCCGCACGATTGTGTTTGAGCGCCACGCCGGGTTACGAAGGACGCTGCTTCATGACTCGGGCCGAGAAAACATACTACGGCGTCTACACGCTGTACTGCCTCGGGTGGTCGTTCACCGCGCCGATGTACGCGCTGTTCCTGCTCAGCCGCGGACTCGATCTGTTCCAGATCAACGTCGTGCTGGCGACATACCTGATCGTCTCGTTCCTGTTCGAAGTGCCGACCGGCGCGCTCGCCGACTTGTTCGGCCGCAAGCGGTCGTTCCTGTTGAGTTGCGTCGTGCGCGCCCTGGCCTTCGTCATGTACTACTACGCCCACAGCTTCCGCGATTGCATCACCGCCGAACTGGTCGACGCGGTGGGGACGACGCTCGCGAACGGTGCACTCGACGCGTGGGCAATCGACAGCATGCGCGCTGAAGGGCACCACCAGACGGCCGATCGCTTCTTCGCGCGTGCACAGATGATCTCGCGCAGCGCGATGATCGGAGCGGGAATCGTCGGCGGCTATGTCGCCGCCGCCAACATCGCCTGGCCGTGGTTGATCGGCGCCGGTTTCTTTTGCGCGGCGGCGGCCACCGCGATTGCGCTGATGAGCGAAACCGCCGTCGCGTCGCGGACGGCGGCTGCGCCGCGCTCGCTCATCGCGACCGCGCGCGCGGGTTTGCGGGCGGTGCGCCGCCAACCGGTGCTGCTGTGGCTGAGCCTGATCACGCTGACCGCTTCGTTCGGGATGATGCCCGTACACCAGACGTGGCAGCCGCGCATGAAGGCTTTGAGCGGCGAAGGCTTGTGGCTGATGGGTTGGATTTGGGCGCTGGTCAACGTGGCGGCGGTCACCGGCAGCGCGGCGGTGCCGCGACTGCTGGGCCGTTTCGCCCGCGAACGGATGCTGGTCGCCGTCACCGCGTGGCGCAGTGCGGCCATCGGTCTCGCCGCGCTCGCGACCGCTTTCTATCCGGCGCTGGCCGGATTGTTGCTGTTTGAGTTGGGCTTCGGCGTCGGCGAGCCGCTGGTGCAAGCGTGGATGAACGAGCACGTCGGCTCCGAGCAGCGCGCCACCGTGTTGTCGGTGCGTTCGATGGCGTTCATGCTGGGCGGTGGGACGGGTTTGCTGTGTCTCGGGCTGGTCGCGCGCGAGGTGAGCATCGCCGCGGCGTGGGCGCTCTCGTCGATGATGCTGCTGGTCTCGGCAGCCGGCTACGTCGTGCTCGCGCGCGTCGCGCGCGGCCGAGACCTAGTTCACGCCGACAACGTCGTCAAACTCAAAGCGGTCGGTTGAGTCGACGGCAGCGAGTCGATCGGAAGTGGACGAGGGTGCAGGCCGACGGCGAGCGAAGCCGACGGCGGCAGACCGGACTCCTCGGCGTCGCCCAGACGTTGCGCGAGCGACTCGGCGAACTCGCGCCCGAGCGCGTCACCTTTACTTACAAGTTGCGCGGCGCCGAGACTCCGAACTCGCTGGCGAACCATCCCATCGTCCGCCTGGGTGACGACGAACACCGGCGGTGTTGCCGGCCAGTTCCGGACGGTCGCGAGGAACTCGAAACCGTCCAGATTCGGCATCAGGAGATCGAGCACGACGGCGCGGGGTCGGCTATGACGTAGCGCCGCGAGTCCCTCTCGCCCATCCATCGCGACCGCCACCTCAAAGCCCGCCCGTGTCAGCCGGATGCCGAGAATGGTGAGGATGTCCGGATCATCGTCGACCAATAGAATGCGTGGACTCATGGTTTTTCCCTCCCGGATCGTCGGAGCCGGGATGATCCTGAGCAACCCCTACGCCAACGGGTTTCGAGAGGCCGAGTGGAATCCGTTGCACGCGGTCGTGACCGGCGCGTGCAAAACCGAACTGCCCCTGCACAGAGTTGGCAATCGCGCCGAGGATCGGCCGCGAGTTGCAATCCCGCGGGCGCTGCGCTAGCAACTGCTCACTTCCACAAAATCCATGAGCGGGCTTCGTGTGAATCCAGTGCGGAGGCGAGCGCTACGGGCGCGTCTTTCCGCCCAAACCATGCCCGCGGGGGTTCGCCTTGCGGCGCACGAAACCCACACAGAGTAAGCTCCCGCCACACGTCGGTATCGACGCGCTCCGTGTCCGCATCGATCGCGTCGACGAACAGGTGCTCGGGTTGCTCAATCAACGCGCGCAACTCGTTTGGGAGATCGGCGAGCGCAAGCGTGCGAGCGGACGCCAGGTTTTCTACGCACCCGGTCGCGAGAAGTACATCTATCAGCGGCTGAAGCGACTCAATCGCGGGCCGTTGACCGATGAGGGCGTGCGCTCGATCTTCCGCGAAATCATCTCCAGTTGTCTGACGCTCGAGCAGCCGCTGCGCATCGCCTATTTCGGACCCGAGGCGACCTTTACGCATCTCGCCGCCCTCGAACAGTTCGGTACGCGCGCCGCCTTCACTCCCGTGGATTCGATTCCAGGCGTGTTCGATGAGGTCGAGCACCGTCGCGCCGACTACGGCGTCGTGCCGGTGGAGAATTCGACCCAGGGCGTGGTGGCGCAGACGCTCGATCGGTTCGTTTCGTCACCGCTGACCATCAAGGCCGAGGTGCTGCTGCGCATCGATCACTATCTGATGTCGCGTGACGGTCGTGCCGACCGCGTCCGCCGCATCGTGTCGCACGCCCAATCGCTGGCGCAGTGCCGCCAATGGTTGGCCGAGCACTTTGCCGGCGTACCGCTCGATGAAGTGTCGAGCAACGCCAAGGCCGCCGCCGACGCCGCCGGTGATCCGCGCTCCGCGGCGATCGCCGGTCGCTTGGCCGCCGAGCACTACGGACTGAAGGTCATCGCCGCGCACATCCAGGACCAAGCGAAGAACTTCACGCGTTTTCTGGTGATCGGTAACGACGGCATCGGCGCCCACACCGGCGACGACAAAACCACCGTGCTGTTCTCGGTGCGGCACGAGCCGGGCGTGCTGTTCAAGTTGCTGAAGCCGTTTGCCGATCACAAAGTGAATCTCACCAGCATCGAATCGCGGCCGCTGACCGGCCGCCCGTGGGAGTATTTCTTCTTTCTCGACTTCGAGGGGCATGCAAAGGACCGCAAGGTCGCGCGCGCCCTGCGGGCGTTGGAGCAGCATTCGCTGAGTTGCCGCGTGCTCGGATCGTACGCCGCCGCGCATCAGCCGGCGTGAACGGGTGCGAGGGATAGTGGGATGGATCTGACCCAGTTGGTGCCCGATTGGATTCGCAGCTTGGCGGCCTACCCGCCGGGCATGCCCATCGAAGAACTCGAACGTGAGTACGGGATCTACAACTCGATCAAGCTCGCCTCGAACGAGAACCCACTCGGGCCGTCCCCGAAAGCGCTGGCGGCGGTGATGAAGGCGCTGCCGCAGATTCACCGCTACCCAGACGGCAACTGCTTCTACCTCAAGCGGGCGTTGGCGCAGAAGCTCGGAGTGGTGCCGGAGTCGCTCATCTTCGGCAACGGCTCGAACGAGATCATCGAGCTGATCGTGCGCACCTTCCTCGCGCGCGGCGAGCACGCGGTGATGGCCGATCAAGCGTTCGTCATCTACCGCATGATCGTGCAAGCCGCCGGCGGGCGCAGCACGATCGTGCCGCTGCGCAACTTTACGCACGACCTCGAAGCAATGGCGGAGGCCATCACGCCGGCCACCCGCTTGGTGTTCCTGGCCAATCCCAACAATCCGACCGGCACCATCTTCTTCCGCTCGCAGTGGCGCGAGTTTCTCGCCGCGCTGCCGGAGCGGGTGATCATCGTCCTCGACGAAGCTTACGCCGAGTTCGTCGAAGACGCCGAGTACCCCGACTCGCTCGCCGATCTCGCCTCCGACCACTTGCTCGTCGTGCTGCGGACGTTCTCCAAGATCTACGGGCTGGCGGCGCTGCGCATCGGCTACGGCATCGGGCGGCCCGAGTTGATCGAGTTGATCAATCGCGTGCGCCAGCCCTTCAACGTCGGTACGCTCGCGCAAGTCGGAGCATTGGCGGCGATCGAGGACACTGAACACGTCGACGCCACGCGGCGCACCAATCGCGAAGGGCTCGGATATCTGCGCGCCGAGTGCGAACGCTTGGGGGTCGCGTACGTGCCGAGCTGGGCCAACTTCCTGCTCATCAACGTCGGCAACGGCATGCGCATCTACGAGCGTTTGCTGCGTGAAGGGGTGATCGTGCGGCCGATGGGCTTCTACGGATTGCCCGAGCATGTGCGCGTCACCGTCGGCGTGCCGGAAGAAAATCGCCGCTTCGTGAGTGCGCTGGCAAAAGTGTTGCGTGAAGGAGGCGCGAGTGGCGCCCCGTTTTGAACGCGTCGCCATCGCCGGCGTCGGACTCATCGGCGGCTCGCTCGCGCTGGCGGCGCGCCGGGCCGGCATCTTCGGCGAGGTGATCGGGTGCGCGCGACGCAGCGAAACCCTCGCAGAGGCCCGGCAACGCGGGATCATTGATCGCGGCAGCAGCGACCCGCTCGAGGCCGCGCGCGGCGCCGATCTGCTCGTGCTCGCCGTGCCGGTCCGCGCCATCGTCTCGCTCGGGCGGCAATGCCTGCCGGCATTGGCGCCGGGCGCGATCATCACCGATGCCGGCAGTGTGAAAGGCGAAATCGTCCGCGAGCTCGACTCGCTCGTCACTCGCGGCCGATCGTTCGTCGGCGCGCATCCGATCGCCGGCACCGAAGAACAGGGCCCGGCAGCGGCCGATCCGAACCTGTTCGCCAATCAACTCTGCATTGTGACGCCGAGCGCACTGACCGATGCGCACGCCGCCGATCGCATTCAAGCACTGTGGGAAGCCGTCGGGATGCGGGTCGAGCGCATGAGCCCAGAGCGACACGATGCGGTGCTGGCGGCGGTGAGCCATCTGCCGCATGTGGTTGCCTTCGCGCTGGTCAACGCAATCACGGCGGCTGGTTCGGAGTTGCCGCGCTACAGTGGCGGGAGCTTGCGCGACGCGACGCGGGTGGCGTCGAGTTCGGTCGAGATGTGGCGTGACATTCTCTTGTCAAACTCGGCGGCGATCGACGAAGCCTTGGCCGGGTTCAGCAGCGAATTGCAGCGGCTGCGCGAAGTCATCCGCCGCGGCGACGAATCCGAGTTGGAGCGTCTCCTCGCTCACGGCCATGAGGCGCGGTGCACCTGGGGGCGATCGGCGTGACTGATGTGATCGACATCCGTCCGCTCGAGCGGGCGCCCGATGCCGTGGTAACCGTGCCGGGCTCGCGCAGCATCACCAACCGCGCGTTGCTGGTTGCCGCGTTGGCCGCGGGGCCTTCGATGCTCGAAGGGGCGGGATTCAGTGACGACACGGACGTCATGGCGCGCGCCTGGCGAGCACTCGGCGTGCAGGTTGCCGAAGATCCCGCCGCGATGCGCTTCGACGTCGAAGGGTGCGGTGGGCACTGGCCGGTGACCGAAGCGGAACTGGACGTTCATGCCGCCGGCACCGCGATGCGTTTTCTGACGGCGGCACTGTGCACCGGCCGGGGACACTACCGCATCGACGGGACTGCACGGATGCGTCAGCGTCCGATTCAAGATCTCCTCGACGCGCTCGCGCAGCTCGGCGGTCACGCGCGGAGCGAAGCGAACACGGGCTGCCCGCCGGTGATGATCGACGCGAACGGGCTGCGCGGGGGTGCGGCCACGGTCGCCGGCGACAAGAGCAGTCAATTTCTCTCGGCGCTGTTGATGGCGGCGCCGTACGCGGAACGCAGCGTGACCATCGGCGTTCAGGGTATGCTCATCGCTCGGCCCTTTGTCGACATGACGCTGGCGGTGATGCGCGACTTCGGCGTCGCGTGTGAACGCGACGGTGACGCCCGCTTCGTCGTGGCAAACGGCCAGCGGTACCGCGGGCGCACGTATCGCGTTGAGCCCGATGCGCTGGGGGCGCACTATTTCTTCGCCGCCGCCGCCCTCACCGGCGGACGCGTACGCGTCGACGGCATCGGTCGCCGTTCGGTGCAAGGCGATGCGCGCTTCGTCGAGGTGCTCGCCGCGATGGGCGCCACGGTGACGTGCACCGGCCACTTCATCGAAGTCCGCGGTCCAGCCGAACTCGACGGCGTCGATGTGGACATGAACGAGATGTCGGATACCGCGCTGACGCTCGCAGCGATCGCGCCGTTCGCGCGCGCTCCGGTGCGCATTCGCAACGTCGCACACATTCGATTGCAAGAGAGCGATCGTTTGCACGCGGCCGCCACCGAGTTGCAACGGCTCGGCGTGCGCGTTCGTGAATTGGGCGACGGGCTGGAGATTCACCCGTCGGCGATCACGCCGGGAACGGTGCAGACCTACGACGATCACCGCGTCGCCATGAGCTTTGCGCTGGTCGGCTTGCGGGTTGCGGGTATTCGCATCGCCGAGCCGAGCTGTGTAACGAAGACGTTTCCCGACTATTTTGCGCGATTGGAGTCGTTGCGCCGATGAAGCAGATCGTCATTGCGATCGACGGACCTGCGGGGGCGGGGAAGAGTACGGTGAGCCGCACCCTGGCGGCGCGGCTGGGCTACCGCTACGTGGATACCGGTGCGATGTATCGCGTGATCGGCGTGCTCGCGGCCGAGCGCGGCATCGAACTCGATGCCGCCGACCAACTCGCCGAGCTGTGCGACCAAGTCGACATCACATTTGAGTCGGGTGCGGACGGCGCCGTCACCCGCGCCAATGGGCGCGATGTCTCGGATCTGATTCGCAGCGGCCCGGCGGGACAGTTGGCGTCGAAGGTCTCGACGGTACCCGTCGTGCGCGAACGGTTGGTGGCGGCGCAGCGACGACTCGGTGCGGGCGGCGGGGTGGTGATGGAGGGACGCGACATCGGCACCGTGGTGTTTCCCGACGCGCCGCTCAAGGTGTTCCTCGATGCCTCGCCCGCGGAGCGCGCGCGCCGGCGCGCCGTGGAGCTGCAGGCGCGCGGTGAAGGCGTCGATCTGGTCGCGATGGAGCGCGACATCGCCGAGCGCGATGCGCGCGATCGCTCGCGGGCACACTCACCGCTGCGCGCCGCGCCCGACGCCCATGTCATCGACAGCACCGATTGCTCCGTCGATGCGATCGTGACGGAACTTGTTGCCCTGGCGCAAACCATTGAAAGGGCTTGAAACTCATGGCCGACGGGGATAAGGATTCCGGCACCACATCCGCTTCAGGGGGTAGATTTCACATGGATCAGCCAAGCAAGGCGGCCGCGGGCGGCGGCCAAGAGGATTTTGGCCGCCTATTCGAACAGAGCCTGCGTGCCGTGCGGCCGGGCGGCGTCGTTCGCGGCCGGGTCGTGACGGTTTCGCGCGACGCCGTCACCGTCGACATCGGGTACAAGTCGGAGGGACATATTCCGATCCGCGAGTTTCAGGATCGCGATGGCACCGTCTTGGTCAAAGAAGGCGACGACATCGATGTCTACTTCGACGCGTCGGAGAGTGAGCAAGGCGGCATCGTCTTGTCGCGTGCCAAGGCCGAGCAGTTCAAGGTGTGGCGCGACATCGAGGAGGCGTTCGAAAGCAACGGAGCGGTGGAAGGTACGGTGGTCGGCAAGGTCAAAGGTGGGCTGAAGGTCGACGTGGGCGTGCCGGCGTTCCTGCCGGGATCGCATGCGGATCTGCGGCCGTCGCGCAATCTCGATCGCTACATCGGCCAACGCGGCCGCTTCGCGGTGCTCAAGTTCAACCGGGCGCGCGGCAACGTGGTGGTGTCGCGCCGCGCCGTGCTTGAGCGCGAACGCGAATCACTGAAGGAAGAAACCCTGAAGGTCTTGGAGCCGGGGGTGGTGCTCGAAGGCGTGGTCAAGAACATCACCGACTACGGCGCCTTCGTCGATCTCGGCGGCATCGACGGCCTGCTGCACGTAACCGATATGTCCTGGGGACGCGTCAACCGGCCCGCGGATGTGGTGCAAGTGGGCGAGAAGGTCAAGGTCGTCGTCCTCAAGTACGATCCCGATCGCGGCCGTGTGTCGCTGGGCATGAAACAGATCCTCCCCGATCCGTGGACCACCGTCGCCGAGCGGTTCCCCATCGGTGCGCGGATCCGCGGCAAGATCGTCAGCCTCGCCGACTACGGCGCGTTTGTCGAACTCGAACCTGGCATCGAAGGGTTGGTGCACGTCTCGGAAATGTCGTGGTCGAAGCGTGTGACGCATCCGTCCAAGGTGGTCGAAGTGGGTCAGGAGGTCGAGGTCGTCGTGCTGGACGTCGACACGGCCAATAACCGCATTTCGCTCGGCTTGAAGCAGGCGGAGCCGAATCCGTGGGAGTTGATGCGCATCAATCATCCGATCGGCAGTCACATTCAAGGGAAGGTGAAGAACGTCACCGACTTCGGCGTGTTCGTCGGCGTGGCCGATGGCATCGACGGGCTAGTACACGTTTCCGATCTGCACTGGACCAAGAAGATCAAGCATCCGTCGGAGCTGTACAAGAAGGGCGACGACATCGAGGCGGTGGTGCTCGGCATCGATGTCGACAACGAGCGGGTATCGCTCGGCGTCAAGCAGGTCACCCAGGACCCCTGGCAGGTGATGACGAAGACGCACCCCGTCGGGAGCCGTGTGAAGGGCAAAGTCACCAGCGTCACCGACTTCGGTGTGTTCGTCGAGCTGGAGGAGGGAATCGAAGGGTTGATTCACATTTCGCAGCTCAGCACCGAGCGCGTCGAAAAGCCGCAGGCGCTGTTCCAACCGGGGCAGGAAGTCGAGGCCGAGATCACGCAGATCGACACGCGCGAGCGCAAGATCGGATTGAGCATCAAGGCGCTGCGCCGGAGCGAAGAACGCGAAGAGGTCGAGTCGTACATGAAGCGGGAACGCGAAGGCGCCCGCTTCTCGTTCGAGGACATCTTGAACGAGGAGTTGCGCTTGGATCGCGAGGAGCCCAACGCCGGCAAGGACCGGAGCTGATCGACGGCCATGACGAAGCGCGATCTCATCGAAGAGGTCGTGAGGCAGTTTCCGCAGTTCTCGCGCCGCGACGCCGAAGTGATGGTGAACGCGGTGTTCGAGAGCATGAGCGATACTCTGCGCCGCGGGGATCGCATCGAGATCCGAGGATTCGGCAGTTTCGTCGTCAAGCCCCGCCAAGCGCGGCAGGGGCGCAACCCTAAGACCGGCGACATCGTCAAAGTCGCGGCCAAGCGCGTGCCCTTCTTCAAGGTCGGCAAGGAACTGAAGCTGCGCGTCGACGGCCAAATCCCCAGCCCCGAATCGGCGACGGGTTGAGCGACCCGATGCCCGTGCTGTGGGCGCCATGGCGGATGACGTACGTCGCCGGCCCCAAAGACACCACCTGTTTTTTCTGCGCCGCGCCCGCGGCGCCGAGTGACTGGGCCGACGCGTTGGTGTTGGCGGCCACGCCCCACGTGCTGGTCATGCTCAATCGCTTTCCCTACAGCAGCGGCCACGTCATGGTCGCGCCCCGCGACCACCTCGGCGACTTGCAGCAGTTGAGCACAGAACAATACGCCGCGCTGATGGACGCCGTGCGCGTCGCAGCGCGCGTGCTGCAGACCGTGTTCACTCCGCAGGGCATGAACATCGGGGTCAATCTCGGACAGGCCGCGGGCGCCGGCGTCGCCGATCACTTGCACTGGCACTTGGTGCCGCGGTGGGTCGGCGACACCAACTTCATGCCGATGATTGGCGAAGTGCGAGTGATCCCGGAGCACCTGGCTGCAACCTACGAGCGCTTGCGCCCACACTTTGCGGCCTGGAGCGACGCGTCGGCCGATCGCTGACGATTCGCACACGATCGCGCCGGGCTTGATCTGCGCCGCGCGCCGACGCATCGATAGCACATGCGAGCCCTCGCCGGCCTCGTCGTCGTGACGCTGTTGGCCGCATTGGTCCGACCGCCCTCGTCATTCGGGCAGACGACTCCGTCGGCGCTCACCATCGTCCGCCGCTTTTGCCAAGTCGACGGCACCGGCAGTCGGTTGCACCCGCGCCGGTGGGCGACGGTGGCGCCGCTGGTGAGCTGGACCTTGGAGCCGGCGTGGGATCACGTGCGCATCATCAGCGGCTATCAGATCAATTCGCCGCGGTTCTTCGACGACCACGTCGAGATCGGCGTCGACTACACCGTGATCCATCAGATCGATGCGGGCGACCAGGGCGAGGTGAACGACGCGCCGCAAATCGAAAGTGTGCGGCTGCGCGTCGAGGTCGACAACGATGGGCAGCCGCGGATGGCCGGGCCGCCGCCGGTTCCGCACGTGTTCGCGACGCATCTTGAGGAGGCCGCGCTGCGGGCATCGTTGCGGCCGTCATCGGAGTATCTCAGCGACTCGGCGTTCGTCTGGCGGATGCTGACCGACGCGGGCTGGGCAATCCCTTTTCAGTCGGTGTCTCAACTGCGCGGTTCCAGCGTCTTCGCCCCGGTGGAGACGCCCGCGGCCGGCGACCTCGCCGTGTTTCTCGCTGCAGAAGTCCCGTACCACGTGGGCTTCGTGACCGCGGACGGCTTGGTCGCGTCGGCCACCATCAATGCCGGTCTGATGCAGACGTCGGCCGACGCATTCGATGGCGCGGTGATCTATCTTCGTCTGGTCCAGCCCGCCCCGTCGCCGGTGGCGACTACCGCGCCTGATGCGCAGGACATCGAGGCCGTGTCGCCCGCCCGATCTCCAACGGCGGCGCCGTCACCTCGCCCGATTGCGACGAAATCGAATCGTGCCGCCGGAAAAAAAATGATGAAATCCCGCAAACCGAACGGCCGTAGACGTCGGCCCACGGCCAAGCCACATCGCCATCCTCAGCCGCGCGCAACTCCGACGCCGGTTGCGAATTGAATCGACACGGTCGAAATCCGCCAACTCATTGCTCACCACTCACGACTCACCCCTCCAGCCATCGGCTCATGGCGCGGGCGCGCCATTCATTGGTGAGAATCGTGTGCTGTACGGCTTGGCGGCAGCGGCGTTGGATGTCGGTGGTGATGCAGGCGCGCTGCATCAATTCGAGCGCGCGGTCGCCGTGCTCGGGCTCGGCGTAGGCGTGGACTTCCATGTTCTTGGCCTTGATGCCGTAGTGCTTCGCCAGCCCGTTGTAGATCGTCGGCGCGTAGCCGCTCATGCCGGCGACCCGCTCGCGCGCGTAGCCGAACGCCGCGAGGCCCTCTTCGTACGAACGGCGGCAGTAGTACAGCAGCGTGTAGACCGAACCGACGGTCTCCGGCATCGGGACATAGGCCCGTAGCTCGTCGTCGGCGATCCCGAGCTGGCGACACATCTCGACCTTCATCAGCACGTGATTGGGGTCGCGCAGATAGCCGGTTTCGTCGGCGAAATTCTGTGCCCAGTGTCCGAAGTGCTCGGAGTCTTCGAGCGTAAACGCGTAAACATCCGGAGCGTTGGCAATGAGTAACGCAAATTCCGGCGTCATCCATAGGCCGAGATAGTAGAGTTCCTTGGCGTAGCGCTTGACGATGTCGAGCGATGCGGTGCCGTTGCCGATCGCGGCGATTACCTTATTCTGCCGATACGGGTTGTGCTGATCGATGAACGTGTCGAGCTCCGCGAGGTACGCATCGACGGGCAGCGGTGCGTCGATGTGATCGGAGCGAATGACATTGCGAAATTCGCGGCGCGGTTCGGTCATGCGGGCCTCCGTCTTCTTGCGTCGTCCGATCAGCGCATAGTAGGAACTCGCGAAAGCTGTCAAGACACCGCGCGATGGTTACCAGCCAACCCCTGCCGGACGCCGCCACCGCCAGCGAGACGCTCGCAGGCTTTGCCGCGAGGCTCGACTTTGCTGCGCTGCCAACCGCCGTCGTCGAGTCGGTCAAGTTGCACGTGCTCGACACGGTTGGCGTTGCGTTGGCCGCAGCGCGACAAGACTTTACGCACGCCGCGATCGCCGGCGTGACCGAGTGGTGCGGCGGCGAAGGTCAATGCGGCGTGATCGGTCGGCCGGAACGGCTGCCGGCGCCATGGGCCGCGCTGGTCAACGGCACGCTGGCGCATGGGTTGGATTTCGACAACACGCACCAAGAGTCGGTTGTCCACGTCAGCGCGGGTGTGGTGCCGGCGGCGCTCGCGGTCGGCGAGCAGTGCCGCGCCGACGGGCGAAGCGTGATCGCCGCCATCGCGGCTGGTGAGGAGACATCGATTCGTATCGGCTTGGCGGCGCACGGCGCCTTCCATGATCGCGGCTTTCACCCGACAGGTATCTGCAACACTTTCGGCGCCGCGACTGCGGCCGGCAAGCTCGCGGGTCTCAGCGCTGATGCGTATACCCACGCCCTCGGCGTCTGCGGCAGCCAAGCGGCGGGTCTGTTCGCGTTTCTCACCGACGGTACGTGGGTGAAGCGCCTGCACGGGGGCTGGGCCGCGCACGGCGGCATCGTCGCGGCAGCACTCGCGCGCCACGGGTTCACCGGCCCGCGCGCGGTGTTGGACGGTCGCTTCGGTTTGTATCACACGCATCTCGGGGACAGCGGGTGGGACCTGGCCGCGGTCACCGCTCAACTCGGAGAGCGTTGGGAGTTGGTGCGCACCGCGCTAAAACCGTATCCGTGTTGTCACTACAATCATGCCTTCATCGACGCTCTTGCCGCCTTGCAGAAGGGCCACTCGTGGGCGGCGGCCGAAGTTGAGCACGTCGCGTGCGTTCTGTCGGATCGCCAGGTGCCGATCGTCTGTGAACCGCTGGCGACCAAGCGCCATCCGCAGACCGACTACGATGCGAAGTTCAGCTTGCCCTACGCCGTGGCGTGTCAGATTGTGCGCGGCCACGTTGACGTCGACGACTACTCCGACGCGGCCATCCGCGACCCCGCGATTCTCGATCTGGCCGCACGCGTGTCGTACGAGAGCGATCCCGCCGCCGATTTTCCGCGCCGCTTCGGCGGCCGCGTGCGCGTGCGACTGCGTGACGGGCGTGTACTCGCGCACGCCGAACCGATCAATCGCGGCAGTGCCGAACGGCCGCTGACGGCCGACGAGGTCATCGACAAGTTCCGCCGCAGCGCCGCCGGTGTGCTGCCGTCCGCAAAGATCGACGCGGTGCAAGCCGCCATCGCATCGTTGGAGCGCCTCGACGACATCGCGCTTCTGATGACGGCACTGCAGCCAGACTGAATCCCACATCGCTAAGAGGAGACTCGCCGTGGCCCAAAATGTCTTGGATCGAGATCCGCACCAGCCGATCGATGCTCGCGTGAGCGACCTCTTGGCTCGCATGAACCTGGACGAGAAGCTCGCCCAGCTCGGCGGCGTGTGGTCGACCAGCGTGATCGATGACGGCGTGTTCTCCGAACGCAAGGCGCTTGAGCGACTCGCCAACGGCACCGGACACATCACACGAATCGGCGGCGCGACCGTACTCGGTCCGAGCGCCAGCGCAAAAGCCGTCAACGCGATTCAGCGATTCCTGATCGAGCACACGCGCCTCGGCATTCCCGCGATCATCCACGAGGAGAGCTGCGCCGGCTACACCGCTCGCGGCGCGACCTGCTTCCCGCAAGCCATCGGCTTGGCGGCTACCTGGGAGCCCGCGTTGATCGAGGCGATGACCAATGTGATTCGCGTGCAGATGCGCGCCGTCGGTGCGCACCACTCGCTCGCGCCGGTGCTCGATGTCGCGCGCGATCCCCGCTGGGGGCGAACCGAAGAGACCTTCGGCGAAGATCCCTACCTGATTGCGCAACTGGGTATCGCGTACGTCCGCGGTTTGCAGGGACCCGATCTGTCCGCGGGAATCGTCGCGACCGGGAAGCATTTCGTCGGCTACGGCGCGTCCGAAGGCGGGATGAACTGGGCGCCCGCGCACATTCCACCGCGGGAGTTGCGCGAGGTGTACGTGCGGCCGTTTGCCGCCGCGATCAAGGAGGCCGAACTCGCGTCGATCATGAACGCCTACAATGACATCGACGGCATCCCATTGGGATCGTCGAAGGAGCTGCTCGTGGATCTGCTGCGCGGAGAGATCGGCTTCGATGGTGCCGTGGTGTCGGACTACTTCACGCTGCCGACGTTGTTCAACTACCATCGCATCGGCGACGGCGAAGACGACGCCGCTCGGTATGCGCTCGAAGCCGGAATCGACGTCGAGTTGCCGGCGCTGCAGTGCTACGGCGACCCGCTACGGCGCGCCGTCGAGGCCGGCCGCGTCGATCCGGCGTTGATCGACGCGTGCGTGGCGCGGGTGTTGCGGATGAAGTTCCAACTCGGTTTGTTTGAGCATCCGTACGTCGACGCCGACGGTGCCGCAGCGGTGTTCGATACTGACCAACAGCGGACGCTCGCCCGCCGAATCGCCCAACAGTCGATCGTGTTGCTGAAGAACGATGGCGCGGTGCTGCCGCTCGCGAAGACCCTTCGGTCAATCGCGGTAATCGGGCCGAGCGCCGACAGCATTCGGCTGTTGCAGGGCGACTACCACTATCCAACGCATCTCGAAATGATGTTCGGTGAGGTCAGAGAAGGCGATCGTTCGCCGCGACCGGAAGGCGGCGTGAACCTCGCGCAGCATTTCGTCCCCATGGTGAGCGTACTGGAGGGCATCAAGGCCAAGGTCTCGCCGCAGACGACCATTCGACACGCGACCGGGTGCGACATTGTCGGCACGTCGACCGCCGGATTCTCCGCCGCCGTCGCAGCCGCGCAGCAGTCCGATGTCGCGATCGTCTTGGTGGGAGAACGCTCGGGCTTGGTCGACGGCTGCACCAGCGGCGAGTCGATCGATCGCGCCGATCTCGGCCTCGCAGGCGTACAGCAACAACTGGTCGAGGCCGTCGTCGCCACCGGGACGCCGGTGGTTGTGGTGCTCATCAACGGGCGCCCATTGGCGTTACCGTGGATCGCCGAGCACGTACCGGCGCTGCTCGAAGCCTGGGTGCCGGGCGAAGAAGGCGGCAACGCGATTGCCGACGTTTTGTTCGGCGACGTCAATCCGGGGGGCAAACTGCCGATCTCGTTCCCGCGTTCGGTCGGACAAGTGCCCGTCTACTACAACCACAAGCCCTCCGGCGGTCGCTCGAACTGGAAGGGTGACTACGTCGGCCTGAGCAGCCGACCGCTGTTCCCGTTCGGTCACGGCCTGAGTTTTACGACCTTCGAGTTCACGAATCTTTCGGTTGATCCGCCGCAGGTGACTGCCGGCGGCCTGGTACAGATCGCAGCCCAGGTGAAAAACATTGGCGAGCGCGCCGGCGATGAAGTGGTGCAGCTCTACCTTCACGATACGGTCGCGAGCGTGACGCGACCGGTGAAGGAGTTGAAAGGGTTCAAGCGGATCACGCTTCTCCCAGGAGAGGAGAAGACGCTGCACTTCGATCTCGCCGTCAACCAGCTCGCGTTCTACGATCGCGCGATGCGCTACGTCGTTGAACCCGGAGCTATCGCCGTGATGATCGGCAGCTCGTCCGACGATATCCGCCTCAATGGCCAATTCGAGATCGTCGGTGAGACGACGGTCGTTCCGGCGTGGGAGACATTCACGACGAACGTCACGGTTACGTGACCGTTGCCTACACCCGCCGCCGGTTGTCGTCGGGGTACGGATACTCCATCTGCCGTGCGGTGGCGAGGCCGATGGGTTCGCCGAAGTATCGGGTGACCACGCGCAAGGCCATATCGATGCCCGCAGAAATTCCGGCGGAGGTAACGACGTTGCCGTCGGTGACGACGTGCTGCTGCTCGTCGACCGTCACGCGCGGGAACGATTCGCGCATCCAATCGAGCGAGCGCCAGTGCGTGGTGGCGTGACGACCGTCGAGCAAACCCGCGTGGCCCAGCAGCATGGCGCCGGTGCAGACCGATGCCAGCGTTTTGACTTGGCTACCGCGCACTTTGATCCACCCGAGCAGCGTCTCGTTCTTGATCTCGCGGCGTGTGCCCCAGCCGCCAGGGACCACCAGGACGTCGAGCGGCGGCGCGGTGTCGATGCTGAAGTCCGGTTGCACCTTCAAGCCGCCGCTGGCGACCACCGTCCGCGTCGACTCGGCGATCAGACAGACTTCGAACGGCGATGGGTCCTCGCGCCGCCGTGCTTCGTCGAGGCGCGTCACCGAAAAGACTTCGAACGGCCCGCAGAAGTCGAGCACTTCAACGTCGTCGAAGATCAGAATTCCCACGCGTTTGCGTTGCATCACATTCCTCCCGACACCGCGCGACGATAACCAACAATCCTCGCGGAGGCACCCGCGCCGCGCAGACAAACTTCCCAAGCTTTGCGACCGGCGATCAGCCCGTCACGGCGGCGTCTTCGACGAGGGTGACTTTGCGGAGCAGCTCGGGCGAAAGATCGTCGACGAAGCGCGACGGCTTCCCCAGCACCATGCCCAGACCGCGGTCGTAGATATTGATCGGATAGGCGATGTACAGATGGTGTTTGGCGCGCGTGGCGGCGACGTACATGAGCCGCCGCTCTTCTTCCATCTCGTCGTCGTTGTTCAGATTGTAGAACGATGGGAAACGCCCATCGACGGCCCAGATGATGAAGACGGTGTGCCATTCGAGCCCCTTGGCGGAGTGAACGGTCGACAGCGTGAGCAAGCCTTCGTTGTCGTCTGCGCTCGCGAGCACGTCGCCGACGCTGTCGGTCGGCGGTTCCAGCGCCATGTCGGTGAGCAGCGATTGCAGGCTGCGATAGCGCATCGCGATCGCCGCGAAGTGTTCGAGATCCTTGAGGCGCTTGGGGTAATCCTCGCGATGCACGCGTTTGAGGATCGGCTCGTAGTACTTGCACACCTCGGAGAGCCGCTCGGCCGGTGTGTGCGCATCGTCGGCGATCCGACGCAACAGCCCGGCGAGCGCCTGCAGCTCGACGTGGAAGCTGCGCCTCGGAAACGTTTCGAGCTGGGCGGCGGGATCGGCGCCGGCGAAGATGCAACTGATGACCTCCTCGCTGGTGCGCGGGCCGACGCCTTCGAGCAGCAGTAGCACGCGATGCCACGAGACCGCGTCGCGTGGGTTGGCGACGACGCGCAGATGGGCCAGCACGTCCTTGATGTGCGCGGTTTCGATGAACTTGAAGCCGCCGCGTTTGACGAACGGAATCCCTGCGCGCGTGAGCTCGATTTCGAGATCGAACGAATGAAAGCTCGAACGGAAGAGGACCGCGATCTCGGGTAGCGGCACGCCTTCCTCGCGCAACTCGAGGATGCGCTGGCAAACGAACCGCGATTGGAACTGCTCGGTCTCGGCCATCACCAGCAGCGGCGCGTCGCCGCCGGTTTTCGGCGTGAACAACGCTTTTCCGAAGCTCTCGCGGGCGCGGCTGATGATCGCATTGGTGACGTTCAGAATCGGCTGCGTACTGCGGTAGTTCTCTTCGAGCTTGATCACGCGCGCTGTCGGGAACCAGGTGACGAAGTCCATGATGTTGCGAAAATTGGCCCCACGGAACGAGTAGATGCTCTGCGCTTCGTCGCCGACGACCATGACGTTGTCGTGCGCGGCGGCGAGCAGGTGCACGATCTCCGCCTGCAGCGCGTTGGTGTCCTGATACTCGTCGACCATGACGAAACGGTACTGCTGTGAGAGGCGCTGTCGCACCGATTCACGATCGACCAACAGATCGCGGAGCTTGACGAGTAAGTCGTCGTAGTCGAGCAACTGCCGCTCGTGCTTGTACGCGGTGTAGTGCGCCTGCAGTTCGAGCAGGTCCGCCGCGCACTCGAGCAGGTGCGGGTATTCGCTGTCGATCAGCTCGGCGAGCGCGCGCGACTTGTTCACCGCCATGCTGAACATCTCGCCGATCACCTGCTTGCGTGGAAAGCGCTTCTCCTTCTTGTCGAGCCCCAACCGCGCGCGCAGCAAGTTGATCACGTCCTCCGAGTCGCCGCGATCGAGGATGGTGAACGTCGGTGCGATGCCGAGCGCCGCGCCGTGGCGACGGAGCACGGTGTTGGCGAACGAATGAAACGTCCCGCCGGCGACGCGCTCGCAGCGGCCGTCGAGTAGCTGGCTGGCGCGGCGCAGCATCTCGGCGGCGGCTCGGCGGGTGAACGTCAGCAGCAGGATGCCGGCGGGATCGACGCCGGATTCGACCAGGCGCGCGACGCGATAGACCAGCGCGCGGGTCTTCCCGGTTCCGGCACCGGCGACGACCAGCAGCGGTCCGGCGAGCGAGGTGGCGGCATCGTACTGCGCGGCGTTCAACGCACGGGCGTAGTCGATGCGGAACGTCGCCTCTCTCGGCGGCACCAGCTCGCGCCGCAGCGCGTATTTCTCCGGCTCAGGAGCCATGATGCATCCGCATAACGGCGAGCGCGCGCCGCTGGTGATACGCCAGCGCATCGCTCGGGTACCGGTGCGCCTGGCCGTAGACGCAGTGCCAGCGGGCATGACAACGATCGGTGCAGTCCGCTTCCCTTTCAACCCGATGCGCCGTGCAACCCGGAATATCCCAGCCGTGATCCCCGACGGCCGATGCCGGGCACGCGGCACTGCACGCCTTGTCGGCGCATGTTCCGCAGGGATCGAACGGGATGACGGCGGTCGGCTCGATCTCATCGTCGAGCACGATCGCGGCCCGCAACGCGATCCACGGGCCGTATTCCGGGTGTACCAACACCCCGAGCACGCTGCGCGAGCCCATACCTGCGAGCATGCCGAGGTGGACGAACGATACCGGCTCGGCTTCGAACTGGAACGGATAGACGATCCGCCCGGTCAGGTGCCCGCCGGCCATCAGCGGCGCGACCAGCCGTTCGACGATCCGTGCGGTGTACTCGTCGAGCGGGTCGCTGCGATCGAAGAATCCCGGATGTTCGCTGCAGAAGCGCTGGAACCCTCGCCAAAATTCGCCGCCGCCATTGCCGATGACGACGATCGACCGCGCCGCGGGAGAACGCTTGCGCAGCCGGTACGCTTCGGGTACGTCGCGGTCGTAGCGATCCACCGGCAACGCGGCAACCAGATTGAGCCCCGCCGGCAGGAGCGCGGCGCGAAGGGCAGTGAGGAGCGACATGCGACTCGGCGACTATAGCAATGGAGAATCGGCGGCAACAGTCGCCCGCGTATGACGGAACCTCGTCGTCTCGATCTGCGCGGCGTCCGATGTCCGCTGAGCTGGGCGAAGGCTAAGGTGCGGCTCGAAACTTTGACTGCCGGCGAGGCGCTGGAGCTGCTGCTCGATGACGAGAAGGGCGCGCGCGATATTCCGCGGGCAGCCGAGGCCGAAGGATACGCCGTCGATCCCGTCGAACATGCGCCGCCGGTTTGGCGGCTAGTGATTCATCGGTGAGGTAGTGAGTGGTGTTGGTGACTCGTGAAGGGCTGGAATCGGAAGGAGTGTAGGTATGGCATCGGAGTCGCGAGCGCTTGATTTCGACAAGATCAAGGAATTCGTCGAACATGTATTCGGCTTCCTCGAGGGGGCGGTGATATCGGGGATGATTTACCTCGGCGACCGCCTCGGGCTCTACCGGGCGCTGCAGGGGGCGGAACCGATGACCAGCGAGGAGCTCGCGCGCAAGACCGGCCTCAATGAGCGCTGGGTCCGCGAGTGGTTGCGCAGTCAAGCCGGGGCGAAGTTGCTCGACTACAAGGGCGATGGACGCTTCGAGCTATCATTGGAGGCGACCTTCGTCCTGGCCGAGGAGAACAGTCCGGCGTTTGCGGCGGGCGGCTTTCATTCGCTCCCGCAGCAGTTCGCCGTGCTGGAGAAGTTGCCCCAATCGTTTCAGACCGGCGTGGGTCTGCCGTACGACGCGTTCGGACCTGAAGGCGCCGTCGGCATCGAGCGTTTCCTCGCCCCGTGGTTCCGCGCGTTTCTCGTGCCGGTGGCCTTGCCGCGCCTCGACGGTGTCGTTGCGAGGCTTGAACGCGGCGCCAAAGTCGCCGACGTTGGGTGTGGTGCCGGGATCGCCTTGCTCGAAATGGCCAAGGCGTACCCGCGATCGACCTTCCATGGCTACGACATTTCCAAGCACGCGCTCGCGCGCGCCGACGAGAACAAACGCGCGGCGGCGGTGACGAACGTGACCTTTCACGACGCCAGCGTCGCTGCACTGCCGGCGGATGCCAGCTTCGACTTCATCACGACCTTCGATTGCCTCCACGACATGGCACATCCCGAGGCCGCGATCCGCGCGATCCGGCAAGCGATCAAGCCCGACGGCACGTGGCTGATCGCCGACATCAATGCCAAGCCGACGTTCGAGCAGAATCTCGATCGCAACCCGATGGTGGCGATGATGTACGGGATGTCGGTCATGAGTTGCATGTCGTCGGCGCTCTCCGAGCCCGGCGGGGCCGGTCTCGGCACGCTCGGCTTCACCGAGTCGCTGGCGCGTGAGATGACGGCGGCCGTCGGATTCACCCGCTTCACGCGCCACGACTTCGACAACCCGGTGAACGCGTACTACGAGGTGCGCCCGTAGCGGGCGCCCCTCGCGGATATCTTTCGACTAGTCGAAGACCGGCAAGCCGCTGGGCACCGCACTGGGCAAGGTGCCGCTCAGATCGGCGGCGGCCGGATCCGCCAGCGACTCAAGGAAACTCAGCAGTGCATCGATCTCGCTGTTCGAGAGCTGTCGGGGTGTCGCGACGTCGGTGTCCAAGTTCGCCAGGATGGCGTTGATGACCGTCTCGCTGCCTTGAAATGTACTCTGCAGGTCCGGCGTGAGCTGACGGACATCGTAGTGGCGCAGCGAGGCGCTGGGGTCGAGGACGTGTACGACCGCAGCTCGCAGGGTCGTGAACGCGCCGTCGTGCATCCACGGGCCGGTGAGCGTCACGTTGCGCAGCGACGGGGTACGGAACGTATAGAGATCGGCGTTGTTGCCCGAGATGAGCTGCCGTCCGAAATCTTGCGGTGCACTCGTGCCCTTTCCCGGTCCAACTTGCGGCACGCCGATATCGTGCGCCTTTTGATCGGTGAACAGCGCCCCGCTGTGGCAGGTCGCGCAGCCGGCTTCGCCGAAGAACAACATCGCACCGCGCTTCGCCTCGTTCGAGAGCGCGGACATATCGCCGGCGACGTAGCGATCCCATGGCGTATCGAGATACGTAAAAGCGCCGATTTCGAACGCAGCGATGGCGTTGGCCGCGTGCTGAAATCCGAGCGCCGCGGTGGGCACATCCGGATACGCCGCGGTGAACAGCGTCACGTATTCGGGGAGCGCGAGCAGTCGCTGCATCAGCGCGCTCCAGATTCCGGTGAAGTCCGTGGCATCGAGCAGCGCGATCTCGTTGGGTTGATCGAACACGTCGTGATCCCCGGGCTTGCCGCGCATTTCGTCTTGCGACGTGACCGGAAACATCGCTTGCGCCGCCAGCACGTTGTCGAGTCCTACCGGCAGTTGATCGCCGGCCGGGGTGACGAACCCACCTGGCGCAGTTCCCGAGACCCGCAGATCCCAGAACATGGTGCGCCACTCCGGCACGCCGCGATTGAACACGTCGGGTGCGTTGCGCGGAATGAACGGCCGCCCGTTGCCTCGCTGGCGCATCGGCCCCAATCCCTGACCGCCGGTGCCGATCGAGACCGAGAGGTTATCGCCGGTGTGCATCCACGGATGATGGCAGGTCGCGCACGAGATGTCGCGGTTGCCGCTCAGGATCTTGTCGAACATGAGCGCTTGGCCCAACGCTATCTTGGCGGCTGTCGGCATTGGACCCGGGTCGATCGGTGCGACCCCCGCCGCCGCCATCATTCGGTGCAGTTGCTGGTCGGTGGTGGCGCTCTCCTCTCCGCCACATCCGAACATGAGCACCATGCCGAAAGCGATGCCCGCGACCGCGAACGTCTGTGACCGCATCGGCGATCCTCCTCCGGGGTCGACAATCGCTCTTAGCTACGGCGTCGTCGACCATAGGAGGAAGCAGGCGGTCGCAACCGCGCCTGATCTATCGCAGAGTTTTTCCTGCCCGATCGGGGCGTGTGACCGTTCTTACTCCGACAATTCGCGATATGCTGCCGGCGATACGCGAGACGTCAACTGCGTTCGGTCTTGAACGGTTCACCCTTGAGGTTCTTCTCGTGGAGAACCTCGATCAATTTGGCCGGCCCGCCGTTGCTGATGATCTCTTGGAACTGCGAGCGGAAGTTGGCGACCAGGCTGACGCCTTCGATGATGACATCGATGATCCGCCATTCGCCGTCGGGGTCTTTGCGGAGGCGGTAGTCGACGAGGACGTCGGCGGCGTTCGGCCGCACGATCTTGCTCTTCACCGTCCAGTCGCCGCGCGTTTCTTCGCGATCGCCCGTGACCACCGCGCGTTCGTTGTTGTAGTTCTCGATGTTCTTGCCGTAGGTCACCGAGAGGTGCCGCTTGAACTCTTCGATGAAATCCTTCTGCTGCTGCGATGTCAGGTCCTTCCAGTTGCGTGCGAGCACCAGCTTGGAGACCGTCTCGAAGTTGAAGTGGGTGTAGGCAAAATCCTCGATCTTGTGCCGCTTCTGATCGGCACTGAGCGATTTGTCGTCGAGCACAGCGGTGACTGAATCAATCAGCCGCTGCACGGTCACTGACGGAGTCTCGACGGCGCGCAGGACGCCGGCGATCAACGTCGTGGCGGCGATCAGTGCGATCGCCGGTCGGAAGCGACGACGCGACGAACCCTGACGATCATCTAGTGCGCGGCTCACGGTTCATTCTCCTCCGTTGGTGTCGACGGTATACAGGTCTTCCTGTTCTTGCTGCGACATCCTGGCACGATCCTGGATCAGCGTCTCGCGCCGTTGATTGTAGGCGTTTCGCACGGCGCTGTAGTAGTCGACCGACGCTTCCTTGAGCTGCTTCACCTCGCGCAAGAGCAGCGCGCGGCCGTTAATCGTCTTCACGCCCTGCGCGCCGATCGAATAGTACACCGGAACGAACCACGGATAGACCGCTGCCGCGGAATCGCCGGCGAGCCCCACCGCATCGCGGATGTTCGACGGTCCCCAGAGCGGCAACACCAGATACGGTCCCGCCGGCAGCCCCCAGTAGCCGAACGTTTGTCCGAGATCCTCGTCGTGAAATTCCATACCCCAGTCGGTCGCGGGGTCGAACAGACCAGCCAGGCCGACGGTGGTATTGACGGCAAAGCGGCCGAAGTCCGATCCGGTCGCAACCAACTTGCCTTGCAGCAAGTCGTTGACGGCGCTGATCGGGAAGCGCAGGTTCTGGAAAAAGTTGGAGACGCAGCGTTTGACCCGATCCGACGTGATCTTGTCGTAACCTTTCGCCACCGGCTCAAGCACGTAGATGTCGACCTGGTCGTTGAACCAAAAGATGGCGCGGTTGACCGGCTCGATCGGATCGTGATTTCCGCTGCGGTCCACCGCGCTCGCGCTGCGCGACAGGATCGCCACGATCGCGAGCGACGCGATCGGCAGCCACCGCTTCTCCGTCCCCACGCTTACTCCTTCTTCTCCACGTCGGTGCTGTGGATCAACTTGCCGATCAGCCGTTCGAGAATCACCGCGGACTCGGTAATGGTGATGTCGTCGCCCGATTGCAGGAGCTTGTCGTCGCCCCCGAGTTGCAACGAGATGTAGCGGTCGCCGAGCAACCCCGCGGTGACGATCGAGGCCGAGCTATCGATCGGCAGTTTCAACGACCCATCCAACTCCAAGCGGGCGCGGGCGCGGAAATTCTTGTCCAATTCGATCGATTCGACTTGCCCGACCCTTACGCCCGAGATCACCACCGGCGCGCGCGCCTTGAGCCCGCCGGTTTGATCGAAGGCCGCGTACAGCGTGAGGCCGCCGCTGTGCCGCAGCGTGAAGCCGCCTACGTTCATCGACAAATAGGCAATCGCGCCGAGGCCGGCGAGGACGAAGAGACCGACGATGAAATCTCGAACCGGGGATCGGCTCATCACACTCCCCACAACGCGGTGATGAAGTAGTCGAAGATCAGCACGGACACCGACGCCACCACGACCGTCGAGGTGGTTGCGCTGCTCACCCCCGCCGAGGTCGGCGCGCACGTGTACCCGCGATAGGTGGCGATCAGGCCGACGAGCACGCCGAACACCAGCGCTTTCAGCAGGCTGCCGGCAACGTCGTCATAGTAGTCCACCGCGTTCTGCAAACTCGACACGTAGGTGCCTCCGTCCACGCCCATGAGCACGACCCCGACGAAATACCCGCCTGCCAAGCCGAACACAATGAAGAGCGCCGACAACAGCGGCATCACCGCGATCATCGCCAAGGTCTTGGGCATCACCACCAAGTGAATCGGGTTGATCGACATCATCCGTAGTCCGTCGAGCTGCTCGGTCGCGACCATCGTGCCGATCTCGGCAGCGGTGGCCGAACCGGCGCGCCCGGTTGCCAGCAAGGCCGTCAGCACCGGTCCCAATTCACGGATCAAGCTCAAGCCCACCACCGCGCCCAGTGAGTTTTCCGCGCCGAAGCGCACCAGCGTGTTGTAGCCTTGCAGCCCGAGCACCATGCCCACCGCCAG